>NZ_CP134228.1:4155000-4755000 GCF_031656215.1 Mesorhizobium koreense
CAGGCATCCGAAGAAGTCGCATCCGCCATGCAAGTCCCGGTATCCCCGGGATGTCCACGCCGCGCTGCCGGGCCTCAGGCGATCGGGCAATGCTCAAAAGCACCGCCCCCCGAAATTCGCCACGTTCGAGCCGTGACAGATTGTCTGCGGTGCCACTCGGATCAGGAGCTCTCCCCAACACAGTCTCATAGGCTGTATGGATAAAGGCCTGATCGTCCAACTCCGCCAATATCTCGGCTGCTGTACGAACCTTCTTGGGCATCATCCGCAGCGTGCTCCCTGATTTCCGCCGCGATACTGGACATAGAGCCCGAATATTTGCGGCGAGATTCCATTCACCATAGTCAGCCAGAAGCTTGATCTGCGCGGAGTTTCCTAGTTTCAACAGCTCGCGCATGGTCCACTGCTCGAAGATCACGCCCTTCCCCGCATAGTTCTGCTTAGCCGCGCGTGCAAAGACCACAGGTCTCTCGGTGATCATGGCGAGACACGCGTAGGACTCGATTTCGGCATCGCGGGCCGGGTCGTGATGGATGACCGTGAGGTGAGTCGAGCCGACAGCCTCGATCAACTCCGTGCCCGTCGATGGCAAGGGCTGGATGGTCAGTTGCAGAGAGGGCTTATCAACAAGTTGCGCTCGCAGAGCATCCAAGCGAGCAGCTAGACCGGCCTGCTGAGCCGGCACCGCCTCGATCAGAATGGACGCCTCCGGAAGTTCCGAGGCGATCTTCAGGACCGCGTTCTCCAACTCAGACCGCGTATCGCCGAATCCGACAAGCCAGATTGTCGGAGGTCCCTTCCGAAGACTGGACGTGACCGTGCAAAAGGGGATAATTGGCTGCCTCGCCAGCACGGTGAATGGCCCGCCTGACCACCTGGCAGGATCGTCGGTCAGTATCACCGGCTTGGCGCCTGGCACGCCCGCCACAGCTTCCATAAGTTCAGTCGGAGCTAGCTCATCGGCCTTTGAGAACAGAATCACGTCCGGTTCGGTGTCGGCCAGGAGCAGCGGAAGATCGACAGGTGCCGCGATTCGCACGGTTTTAACGCGCCAGTCGCCGGTGCGCGCGAGCGAATTGCTCAGCCGATGGCTATAGCTGAGAAGATCACCGCCTTCGTCTTTGTCAAAATGGACGTGCAGAACCTCGATCGGCGCTAACGGGGACGCGGAACGGGGTGCCGCCGCATTCGAGGCAGGCAGCGGTAACCCGAAGCTCTCCAACATCTCATGAAAGGTGCGTCGGAAGTTTTCGCGCGACCAGTTCTGCTGCAACCGCGCCACGCCTTCGGTTGTACTCGTGAGCGCCTCTCGGAGCCCGGTTTCCGGATAGGGACGGATGTCACTGTGAATGTGACGGAACGTGTCATTTGCCAAAGTGAGAAGGGGCCGACCGGAAGCAACTGCCTGATCAGTTGTTGCAGAGAGGCCGGTCTGCTGCCTCGTGTACATAAAGCAGTTTAGATCGTTCGCTGCACACCAATCGACAAGGGCGTCCGTATCTAGGAAATCATAGGAGAAAACAATGTCGATACCGGGCTTGGCGATTTTCCGACACATGGCTTCAATGTGTTTCGGATATTCCTGGTCGTGGATAGCATAGAAATGGGTATATGTGCCCGGAGGAATGTTGATCCGAACCGTGGCACGATCGAACTCTCGGTTAACCAATTCGACCAAGAGTTCAAAACCCTTGCCTGGCGTTCCGAAACCGAAGGAGCCTATCACAGGTGGGCGGTCGGTAACGGACGGTAAGGGCTTACGGGGCTCGTGCTCAAGTGGCCGTGGGAATGGGAAAATTCTCGACGTCCGTTCTACATGGGGATCGAGGGCGATGTAGCCGTCGAAACCTTTCGGGGTGAGCTTGAGAGGGTCCTGAGGGTCGAGTTCAAGAACAATACAAAACTTTGGGCCGGCAAGTCGTGACAGTACCTCGATAGGTAGGATCGAGCCCATAGTAAAGAAATGCCAGTTAAATACCCAAAAATCGTACCCATCGGCCGGTTCATCAACCTCATCCGCCGACAGACGATGAATTTTTCCCTTCTTGGCAAAAAGATCAACGTCGAACATATCGAGCGACAGATAGTCGAGCCAATAGTCTTCATCTTTCGCAACGCATTCGTAGATCATCCTGCCGCTTTCGAAAATGCTGCAGTTGGCCCGGGCCGTGTTGATGAAAGCGCCTCGGGGAGTGCGGCGTCCGGACTCTCTACTCATTTTCGTCATCACAGCACTACTTTCGACCGCACCCGAGCATGGCTTTTCTCTTCGACGATGGAAGATGAGGTCAGGATATTGATTGCTCGTTTGGTGGCCGCGCGCTCGTCATTGAGACGATGGACAGCAAGAGTCGCATCAAGGAAAGCTTTCCCGAAAACGCCTCGATGCTCGAGATCACGAACCTGATTTTCCCCTTCCCATATAGCGGTGTTAACCCCCTTCAGCGTTGCTAGGAGAGGGGCAATCCCCTCGGTATCCGCAACACCCGATTGGCTGGCGATCCCCAGGAGTAGACTTAGCTCGTGCTGGACGTGCGCAAGTTTTTCTGGATCGACCAGACGCTTCAACTTGATCTCTAGGATGCTGATCTTATCAAAGAGTTCTCCCACGGATATGGGAGCCAATATATCTACCACGACCAAACTCTCCTCTAAGCGTGCCCGTGTCCAAGGTCGTGACTGAGCGCCTTGATCATTCCCATGAGAATTGCCCCTTGATGCCTAAAGTCGTGTGCATTCCGCCATTGTACGGCAGCGGCGCGCACCGAGCGGCATTGCGACGTATCTTGTTCCAGATGATGGAGTGTCTCCACGATCCCTTGCGCGATCTCGGCCGGCGAGACACCCGGCATACGAAAAACGGCATCTCCAAGATCATCGAAGATGGGAATCGGAGTGACCAGAACGGGGCTGCCTGACGCCAGACTGAACCGTGCCGCGGCACTCGCCGCCTCGCCTGTCGCCTGATAGGAATTCACGATCAGATCCGCCTCTTGCAATAAAAGCAAGCATTCTTCGTCCGGAAGATAGTCTGTTCGGAACTCGATTTGGCCCTCCAATTCGAGTTGGCGGATCGTTCCTCTTACCTTTTCCACCTCAGCTTCCGAGACATCGGCAGGATACTGCGCATTTAGCATCAGAAGGCGCACGGAAACCCTTTGGCCAAGTAAAATTCCCATGGCCTCCACAAGTTCGGGAAGCCCCTTCCCGGGCAGGCAGAACCCGAATGAAGCAATAAGCGCGCTGTGTCGGTTCTGTCGCGCCGCGACTGGGCGATCCGCTCCGGAAATAATGCCGAGCGGAAAGAGCGTCACATTGTCTACCAAGCCCAGCGCCTTTAGTCTGTTTATGTCGGCTTGACTGTGCGCCAGCAGGCGGTGGCACTTCCTGAGGCCGGAGATTAGGCCAGCTAGTTGAAAGTCTGGATCTTTTTTTGAAGGGTCAACCGTGGAGTGCAGCTCCATGATGACTACAATACCACGGGCGACTGCCTCTTCGATGAAGGCATCAAGCTCGGCGTGATTGTAGAAGCCATAATTGAAATGGATGACCAGCGCACCGACCTCATCCTGCTCTAGATTCACGAGTATGGCCGCGAGGCCATTCACACCCTTGCCCGGCCACCAGATCCTACGGCAGTTTTGTGCATCAGGCCGGATGCGAGGCTCCTGATGGGCGGCATAGACAACCACATCCTCCTGCGGCAAGCCATCGATGAGATGTGCCGCCGCGGCGGCAATGCCACATTTGACGTTCCATGTCGTTATCCATCCGACCCTGCGATGCCCGCTTAGCGACGCTGAGGGGCGGCCAGAAGCAATCGTGGCCACATCCTGCTCCGTCATCGGAGCTGCCATTGGGGAAGTTGCACGAGCGATAAAGTTGAGGGCGGTCCGCCCAGCTCTCTTGGGGGTACGATTGACCTCACACATGATGCCCTTCAGGCGCTGCACCGTGGACTGTGCCATGCCTATCTCTTGCAAGGCGAGCCCCACTCGACCACGCATGAGTTCGCGAACGGCACGGATTGGACCCGTCACTCGCCAGGAAGTGCTGGCGCGCAATTGAGACAATTGCGCTTTCATCTCAGCCGCATGTGCAGTTGCACGCGCTTCCGCCTGCGCCGTACGTGTCTCCGCCTCTGCCACGCGCGCTTCTGACTGCGCCATGCGAGCCTCGGCCTTTGCCACGCGCGCTTCTGACTGCGCAATGCGAGCCTCTGCCTCTGCCGCATGCGCTTCCGCCCGCGCCATACGTGTTTCCGCCTCTCCCGCGCGCGCGTCAGCCTCCGCCACCGCCTGCCCCGCACGCGCTTCCGCTCGCGCCGCTCGAGCCGCTACCTTGGCAACACGCGCGTCAGCCAGCGCGATATGCGCCACCGCCTGCCCCGCCCGCTCTTCGGCCTGCCCGGCTCGCTTCTCAGCACCGACGATCCTGTTGAGATGCTCGGTGTCAGTCGCGCGAACAAAGTCATCGAACACGTTTGGCGGCGTCTCGAACGCAGGCGACAAATCATTCCAGGACTCTGCGGCAATGTAGAAGCGATTCAAGCCATCGAACCACGCGAACCGATAGTTCGCAACTAACAGCAATGACTCCCACACCAAATGGTTTTGCTCTTGCGAATTCGGCTTCGTCGCCTCAACCAAGACGATCCAAGGCCGATGGTTCGTAAAGTCAGCCCCGGCCAGAACGTCGCGCTCAGCTCCTTCGACGTCTATTTTCAAGAAATGAATATCTGCTGGAGCGTGCTCGGTGCAGATCGAGGCCAATGTCCGTAACGGAACCTCGTGCTCTCGGACTTCGAATCCGGCCAATCGATGCTGCTCGGCAATGTCTCGATCCATAGTCGACATGCCGGTGCCGACCACTTCAAAGAAACGTGTGCTCCCTGTGTCGGCGCCGGCAGCGACGCCCAAAGTTACGTCCCGGGGGCGTGCTCCCGCGATGCGAGCTACATAGGGTGGATTGGCCTCGATATTAATCCCACGCCAACCACGGTCGCTAAAGGCCCGCGTGATAGAGTATTCGTCTGGGTGCGCCGCGCCCACGTCAATCCAAAACCCGTGCGGAATGTGCTTCAAAGCCCGCCAGAGCATAACATCTTCAAAGTTTTGAGCGTACGAAATAAAAGTCACAGAAGATACCGTCGCGTGTAACTCTCTACCATCGAAGTTGACTCCACCGTTGCCAGATCCCGTCTTTTCCTAAGTTGACTTCATACAGACAACGGGTCAAACGCCTTGAATCAGATCCAGCTTTTTATCGTACCGTCTCATTCCATTGACAGCTTAGTTGAGTCTCGACCTGGATAAACGTAAGATTCCGCGATTGGCATCGCCTACACCTCTTCATGCTTACGTCTGTTCCAGGGCGAGCTCAACCAAAATAGGCGGACAAGACCTCGTTGGTAGGGCCGTCCATCAGCACGCGACCATGCTCCATCCACAAAATGCGATTACAATTCTTCTGCAGCAACTCGCGCGAGTGGCTGGCAAGGACCAGTATCTTGGTTGTGTCGACGATCTCGCGCAGCCGCTTGTCGGCTTTGTGCTTGAAATCCTCGTCGCCGGTGGAGAGCCATTCGTCCATGACGAGTATTTCCGGCCGGATCGCCGTGGAAGTCGAGAAAGCTAGGCGAAGCTGCATGCCGGACGAGTAGGTCCGGAATGGCATATCGAGGAATTCACCCAATCCGGTGAACTCGGCGATCTCGTCGAATTGTTCCCGCAATTGTTCCGGCCGCATGCCCATCATGGCTGCGCGGAGCTTGATGTTTTCGCGGCCCGTCGCCTCCGGATCGATGCCCAGCGCAATGTTTATAAGCGAGACGCACTCGCCGTGAATCTCCGCGGATCCGCCCGTCGGCTTATAGATGCCCGACAGTACGCGCAACAGTGTCGTCTTGCCGGCTCCGTTGTGGCCGACGAGGCCGATCCGGTCCCCCTCCTTCAAGGAAAGGCTGACATTCTCGAGCCCGCGTACAATGACATGGCCGTCCCCCCGGCGGTCGATTGCGCCTCCGGTCGCGACGCTAAGCACCCGGTTCTTGAGAGAGCGGCTTGCCGCGTTGAACACCGGAAATTCGACCGAGACGCCGGTCAAAGTGATGGAAACCATAGGATACTCAAAGCCAATAGGGAATACGGTGACGGTAGCGGCCGAACAGGAGTAGCGCGACCGTCCAGCCGACGACCGCGAACGCTATGCATGCCGCCCAATTGGTCGTGGACGGCCTCCCCCCCAGAAGCGGTTGCTGCACCACGCTGATGAGATGGTAGAAAGGGTTAAGATCCAGCAGGAGCCGCGAAAAGCCTTCCGGAAGCGTGCGTGGCATCCACATCACCGGGGTCAGGTACATAACGACCTGCAGGAGATTCTGCATCACTTGCGTCATGTCGCGATATCGGGCGCACAGCACCCCCAGAATAAGCATGATCCAGAGCAAGTTGAGCGCCAAAATGACAAAGCCAGGCAGCGCAAAGAGAACGTGCCATGACGGAATGCGCCCGACGGCCACGAGGACCAGAGGGTATATGAGAATGTTGTGACCAAGAATGATCGCATTGCGGTATAGCGTCCGCAACACGTGAGTGAACAGCGGCATGCGTACTTGGAGGATAACGCCCTCGGCGCCAATGAAGGCAGTGCATCCCTCGTTGATCGACGACGCGATGAACCCCCAGAAAATCAGGCTGACGCAGATGTAGGGAAGATACTCCTGCATCGGCGAACGGAAAAGCGTGCCGAAGACAAACCCGAGCGCGCCGATCATGACACCCATGTTGATGGTCAGCCAAAACGCCCCGACCCGCGAGCGTCGGTAACGCTGCGCCACGTCCTGCCAACTGAACGTCGTCGCAAGGTGATGTTTTTCGAGCGCAACGCCTATATCGGCGAATGCCTCTGTGAGGAAGCCTGTCTGAGTCGGCAGCATATGTCCGATCATGCGTGTTCTGCCCAGGCCCCGACTGTGCGCGAAAGGCGATACATTATTGGCTTAGTGACATCAAGTTGATGAACCGTCTTTGCCACTTGTTCTAGGCTAAACGCACGAGATTGCCGTCGCGATCTAACCATGGAGCGAGGCGGCACCGAATCTCCAACAATACCTCTGACCTTTTTTCAAATTTCCTCCGATCCGAAATATGACGTCGGTGAAAAAAAGTCTCCTCATCGTAGTAAGTCCAACCGTGATCGATGATATTTCTCTTTTTATTTTCGATGTTCGTTAACAAGGTTGAGACGCGCCGCTTACTAAGCTGGCGACAATCGTTCATCCATTCAACTGGACTATAGTTAGCACAGGTGTAGCGCCCGATTTTCCACGTTGAACGAAGACGGCGGCTTTCGATCTCTTCCATACCGATGACAAGGGAATGCTTTGCGATACGTTCGAAGAGACGCATCCAAGGCAGCATCACAGTATCGACGACCTCAGCCGGCTCGCCCCCAAAAGTGTTGAGCCACGACAGAACAGCATTTTCTGGCTTTCTAATGGTGCAGACCGATTTCACCAATCCGTCGCGCAGCATCCGGACCAGATCATCGTCCGCATCGTGCGCCTTATAGATAGCATGGGTAGTTTCACCCGACGTGAGCTGTTCGCGCTTATCGGCAAGGATAGAAGCAACACTCCCTCGACGCAATAACGCTCTCTTAACTACATTGAAGGAATATGTAGATCCGCTTCGAGGCATTCCAGAGACGAAAACTATCATTCGCCGCGCCCAAGTTATTTCCTTTTTCTAGATGATCTCTATCTCCGGGAGCGGGAAGATAAACTTGCCTCCGTCTGCGAGGTATTCACGTTCCCGGCGCAGGATGCTATCCTTGAAATGCCAGGGCAGGACCAGAAAGTAGTCCGGCTTCATCGCTCTCGCTTCCGCTTCGGAAATGATCGGAATGTGCGTTCCGGGGGTCATGCGGCCGAACTTTTCCTGGTTAACTTCGGCAATCGCTGGAATTTCGGCTGCCGTGAAGTTGCAGAACTGCAGGACAACATTCCCCTTCGTCGAAGCACCGTAGCCCAGTACCTTCTTGCCGTCGGCGACGAGTGCCTGAATAAGGCGCGACAGATCGTCCCTGTGCCGGAACACGCGTTCCTCGAAGTCGCGGAACGGCCGCGGTGTGGATAGCCCCATGCGGTCTTCCTGTTCCAGCAGCCAATTGATGACCGCTTGATCCGCCTTGAGGCTCTTGTTGCCCTTGTGGGCGGCGGTGACGGCGAAACTGCCACCATTGATATTGTTCATGACGACATTGACGATCTTGAGGCCGGCCGCCTCCAGGATCTTCGCGACGACTCCAAGAGAATAATATTCGATATGCTCGTGGCAGATCGTGTCATAGGAGTTGAGGCGAAGCATGGACGGCATGTAGCTTTGCTCGAAATGCCAGATGCCATCCTCGGCGAGGACCTCAGCCACCTGGCGGACAAACGCCATGGGATCTTCAAGATCGTAGAACATCGCAATCGACGTCACGATTTTTGCGCGCTTTTGGGAGACGCCACGATAGGCTTCGGCCGAGAAAAAGTCCGGTACCAGTTTCACATCATTCGGATAATACTGCACAAACTTCCTGCCGGTGGGATCGATGCCAATCCGCGTGAGCCCTGCGGCCGAATAGGCTTTGAGGGTCGTGCAATCGTTGCTGCCGATATCGAGAACGACGTCGCCACTGCGCGGAGTGGCAAGCCTTTCAAGGAACCGGACCTTATGCATCAAATGATCGACCATCGACTGGTTGAGGCCCGAGCGATAACCATAGTTATCGCCGTACATCTCGCTCGGCTCATAGGAATGCCGAAGCTGCAGAAGTCCACTGGAGGGTGACCAGACCAGTTCCAGTGGTCCTTCCGTCACGGGTTCGGACGCCGATTTGGGGAACACACCGGTGAGCGCCTGCTCGCCAAGATTGAGCACGGAGACGAGGTCCTTGTCCTTGCCGACACGACAGGCCTCGATGGCGTGATAGCTTACCTCGTTCATGATTTCGTACTCTCAAGTTGTTGATCGGGGCGAGTTGTGTAGCCTGCTATAAGCCAATTCAACGCCGTCTATGCTTGGGTTACGCGTGCGCGGCAGTCGTTCAGAACCGCATCAAGGGTCGCCTCGAAGCGGTGTTTGGGCACCCAGCCAAGTTGTTTACGAGCGCGGGTTGCGTCTCCGACGATGCGTGGCAGGTCGCTGGGCCGCAGCCGCAGGAGGTCTTGCTCCATGGCGATCTTGACGCTGCTTTGCGCCAAGAGCCGCTCCAAAATATTTCCCATCCGCCAAGATATGCCGGATGCTACATTGAAAATCGTATTCGGTGCCAGATCAGAGCTGCTCAGCACCACGCGCGCGTAGGCGCCGGCGACGTCGCGCGCGTCCAGGAAGTCCCGCTCCGCATCCAGATTGCCGACGCGAATGACGGGGGGAGCCAGGCCTGCTTCAATCCGCGCGATCTGCATGGCGAAGGCCGGCACAGCGAACGCTTCCGTTTGCCCCGGTCCTGTATGATTGAAGGGGCGCAGGCGAATGCATTTGAGACCGCGACGCGAGAGCGCTCCCAACGCGAGATCGGCCGCCGCCTTGGTGACGGCGTAGTCGTCGACAGGCGCAAGCAACGCGCTCTCGTCGAGCGGAAGGAGCGCCTTTGCACTTTCGCCGTATACCAAGCCCGATCCTACATGAAGCAGCCAGCACTTCGGTGCCTTTTCAAGGATGGCGTGGGCTACGTTGAGCGCGCCCTGCACATGGATGCGCCAGGTGCTTTCGAGGTCGGCCCGCGCGGCTTCAAGCGCCGCGACGGCAGCCAAGTGAACGACATGCGTCGGTCCATGATGAACGATCGCCTCTTGGACGGCAATCTTGTCGGTCACGTCGAGCGCTTCGATCTGGCCGAGTGTGGGATGCAGTCCTCCATCCTTGGAGGTCGCAATCACGGCTATGTCGCTGCCGCAAATGCTGTGTAGCGCATCAAAAACATAGGGACCGACAAAACCCCGCGCACCCGTGATCAAAACCCGCATGCCGATCTCGCTAGCCCATCTCAAAGGTGCTGGTCACGCCTGACACGCTCAAGGTCGGCTTCGACCATTTCAACGACAAGCTCCTTGAGGCTCGTTTCCGCTTCCCAGCCCAACTTCTCTTTGGCCTTCGCTGGATCGCCATGCAAGACTTCAACTTCCGCAGGCCTCAGAAAACGTTCGTCGATCGTGACGTGGTCTTCCATATTCAGGCCAACGTGCTCGAATGCAAGCTTGCAGAACTCCCGGACCGATTGGGTGCTGCCAGTGGCGACAACATAGTCGCTCGCGGTATCCTGCTGCAGCATCAACCACATGGCTTTCACATAGTCACGTGCGTGACCCCAATCGCGCTTGGCATCCAGGTTGCCGAGGGCCAACTGCTTCTGCAGCCCTAGTTTGATACGTGCTGCACCATCGGTGATCTTGCGCGTAACGAACTCGATACCTCGCAACGGCGACTCATGGTTGAAGAGAATCCCGCTCGAGGCATGGAGCCCAAAACTCTCACGATAATTGACTGTCATCCAATGTGCGTAGAGCTTAGCTGCCGCATATGGAGAGCGCGGATAAAAGGGGGTTTGTTCCGACTGAATGGGCTCCTGAATAAGCCCGAACATTTCAGAAGAGGATGCTTGGTAAAAGCGGGCTTCCGGACGCACTATCCGCACTGCTTCCAGCATTTTGGCCGCCCCAAGGCCGGTCACCGAGCCTGTCAACAACGGTTGCTGCCACGACGACTTGACGAAAGATTGCGCGGCAAGATTGTAGACTTCGTCAGGACGAACCTCCCCTAGCACCCGAATAAGGCCAGACAAGTCGGTCAAGTTGCCGTCATGCAACTCGATCTTGTCCGCGATCCCGAGCCATTTTAGCCGGGACCCGACCACATCGGCTGAAGCGCTGCGTCGCAGCAGGCCGTGGACCTCATATCCCTTCTCGAGCAAAAACTTGGAGAGATAGGCTCCATCTTGCCCTGTGGCACCAGTAATAAATGCTCTCTTGGAAGCCATAGTTGGGCCGTTTCTATTTAATCTTCGTTTCTGAAAGAACCCGCAAAACGCTCACCTTGCGCCAAAGCGCGTCAGCCATTTGCGAGAGTGTCGCCATCACCTTAACCGAGCTATGCCCGACCATAAACATCGTCAAAGCGCACGATGTCGTCTTCGCCTAGATATTCCCCGCATTGCACCTCGATCATCACAAGCGGCAGGATACCGGGGTTCTCCAGGCGATGCTTGTGGCCGCATGGGATATAGGTGGACTGGTTGGTCGTGAGCAGGATTTCATTCTCACCGTTGACGACCTTCGCGGTTCCACTCACCACGACCCAGTGCTCAGAGCGGTGATGATGAGACTGAAGACTTAGTCGAGCGTTCGGCTTTACCTCAATCCGCTTGATCTTGAATCGATGGCCCTCCTCCAGGACGGTGTAGGTACCCCAGGGGCGGTGTACTGTGCGATGCATCGTCGCGGTGTCGTGCCCCTCCGCCCCGAGGCGGTTGTAGAGGTCCTTCACCTCCTGCGCCTTGTCCTTGTGCGCGACCAAAAGCGCATCCGGCGTGTCGATGATCAAAAGATCCGAGACGCCGACAAGGCCTACCAGCCGATCTTCGCTGTGCACGTAGCAGTTCGCCGCGTCGTGCAGGATTGCCTCGCCGGTGGCTCGGTTGCCGCTGTCGTCAGCCGAAACAAGCTCGGATAGCACGGACCACGAGCCGATGTCCGACCAATCGAAACCGCAGGGCACGAAACCCACATTGCTTGCCTTCTCCATCACCGCATAGTCGATGGAAACGGCCGGAACAGCCGCGAAGCTTTCCCTGTCTACCTCAACAATAAGCTGATCTTTCGCATCGTTGGTCCTGCCTTTGTCAAGCGCTGTGCGCGCGCTGGACAAGACGTCCGGGCAAAGATCTTGCATGGCTGCGATCATCGAGCCAGCCGTAAAACAGAACATGCCTGAGTTCCAAAAGAAGCGGCCACTGGCGATAAATTGGACGGCTGCGGCCGCATTTGGTTTTTCCACGAACCGAAGGACCGTATCCCCTTCGGCCTCGACATAGCCAAAGCCTGTTTCAGGGCGGTCAGGCTTCACTCCGAACGTGACGATCTGGCCCGAAGCCGCAAGCGACGCCGCTTTCACCACGCTCGCGCGAAAACCGGCATGGTCCACTATCAGATGGTCCGCCGGGAGCACGAGGAGAATGGCGTCCGGGTCCTGTCGTGTGACATGCAATGCCGCGAGCGCAACCGCGGCTGCGGTGTCGCGGCCGAACGGCTCCAACAGAAATGTATTCTTCACGCCTGGCGCTGCCACCTCCGCATATTCATCCGCGGTAAGAAACAGTAGGTCGCGGTTGGTGACCGTCACAACATGATCGACACCTTCGATTTCTACGGCGCGGGCATAAGTCTTGCGAATGAGCGTCCCTCCCTCCGGCAGAGGGATAAAGGGTTTCGGATGCAAGGCACGAGAAATCGGCCAGAGCCGAGAACCTACACCGCCACTGATGATAACAGGAACGATATTGATCAAACTTCAACCTTCCAAGATTTGAGCCCGGTAGAATCTGAGCCCGTTTCTGTCTTCGGAGAGGTGACTGCCAGTGACGATTATCGCCGGAGCGCTCTTGCTGTTAGCGTGAAGCGCAAGCGCAGGCGTGGGCAATGCTCCGCGGTCGACTGGAACCAGGCCGGCCTCAGCGATCGCAGCATGAACAAGCTGGGCGATATCCGGACTGGATGCGCGCAGGTCACCGCCGACGTAGACCCTCGAACCTTCGTGCAACGTGCCCCGCCCCATCAGCATGCGCACGAAAGCGAGGGTGTAGGTGAATGCCGGCGACCCTTGAAGCTCATTGACAAGACCACGCAGTCCACTGGTACCAAACTTCAAAGTCACCGCTCGCCATCCTCCCCGAAGAAAGTTGACCTGGCGCAGGTTAAGCAAAGGGACATCGCCTTTACGCAGCCTGTGACGGCACAACGGCAAGTGCGGATCCGCGGCTAGCATGCCTGCCATAGATCAAGGCCATTTGAGCGGCCCGCCGTTTTCTCTTAGGTGTCGCTAATGTTACTGAACAAAGGGATGTTCCTCTGATTCCAACAAGGGCAATTCCCTTCAAGAAGGTCTCCTTGAGCTGCCGAGCCTCCCGACCCCGTAAGTGGCCCGTGCTTAGGTTTCGCGAAGTGGCTTGTCAATCTCCGGCTGAGCCAGCCCACAGCCGGATCGCAAATTACGGGGGCCAAGACCGCTGATACGCGGCCTTCCTGCTATTTGGAAGGTGTCCAGGCCTTTTCGCCGGCGGTGAACAGAAAGTTCAAACCGCTGCCGTCACATCTCTGCCTCTACCACTCTTCTCCAGAAAATGGCTTCGGAAGGCGCCGTGGGCCATCCTCGCATCTTGGCGCGGTAGCTGTATCATTTCAGCAAGAGAAACAGCTATGTCAGCCCAATTTTCTAACGAATGGCTTCAACGGCACCACATCATCAAGAGCTTACCGTTTCGCATTCGTGAGATCAGAACCGACAATGGCCATCAGTTCCAGGCGAAGTTCCACTGGCAGGTAGAGGGCTACGGCATCCGCCACGCCTACATCAAGCGCGCCACGCCGCAGCTGAACGGTAAGATCGAACGCTCGCACCGGTCGGATCAAACAGGGATTCTACCAGTTGCTCAGCTACAAAGGCGACGTCGATCTGGTGGCAAAACTCAACGAGTAGGAACGCTTCAACAACTTCGCCAGACTACACGGCGCCTTCAACGGAAAGACGCCTTACGAGGTGCTTCGTGAGAAGCTATGATCACGATACGAGGTGTCCCGAAAGCACCCGCAGCTTACACTCGTCCGTTTCTGTTACGCCGTAGGACGCGGGCTGAGCAACGAGCGAAGGCGCGTAGCGCATCGCTTGTCATTTCTCTTGCTGCAACAATCGTCCGACCACACATCGGCATGATCCACGCCAATCAGGGATGAAATGACCGAATACCCGGCTCAACTTCTTGGTCTCCAGTCGTGAATTGGCAGGGCGTCGCGCTATTGTCGGATAGTCATTCGTGGCGATTGGTCTTACCCGCGCGGCCGGACCGCCTAAGGAGCGCGAGAGGCCAAAAATCTCCACGGCAAAGTCTGCCCAGTTTGTCGCACCACTGCCGGCAAGGTGATAAATGCCCCACTGATCGAAGTCCGTCCTCTCACGGAGTTGCCGCGCGATGGCCAGGATTCCATCCGCGATATCCAGCGCCGAGGTCGGATTACCACATTGGTCAGAAACGATTGAGACCTCATCGTGTTTCGCCGCCAGCCGCAGCATGGTCCTGACGAAGTTTTTACCGAATGGGCTGTAAACCCAGGCGGTACGCAGAACGAGATGGCGGGGATTGGCCGCAGCAACGGCTTCCTCGCCTGCCAGTTTCGAGGCTCCGTACACGGATTGCGGACCGGGCGCATCGTCCTCTCTATAGGGTCTGTCGAGCGCCCCATCGAAAACGTAATCCGTCGATAGCTGGATGATCGGCGCGCCCACTGATGCGGCCGCCCGCGCCACCTCGCCGGCGCCAGTCGCATTGATGGCAAAGGCCAGTTCGGGTTCGTGCTCTGCCTGGTCCACGGCGGTATAGGCCGCTGCCGAAACAACGATATCAGGCCTCACAGCCTCGATCGTCGGCGCGATTGTCTCTACGCGGGTCAGGTCAAGTCTGGGACGCCCGGCGAATATGATCTCCACGTCCTCCATCGTTGACGCCCGCTCGGCCAGGCTCGACGCGACCTGCCCTGCCCTGCCGGTGACCAGTAGCCTCACGCCGCGCCTTGCCTCACCGTGCCCAAACGATTTCCGGTGTAGCGCTCCCGCCGGATCGGCCCCCACCACCATTCGTTGTCGAGATACCAGTCCACGGTGCGCGACAGACCCTCCTCGAACGTGACCGATGGAGTCCAGCCCAGTTCACGCCCGATCTTGGATGCATTGATCGCATACCGCCGATCATGTCCGGGCCGGTCGGTGACGAACGTGATCTGGTCACGATAGCGGCGCCCGTTGGCGAGTGGCCGGCGACGGTCCAGCGTGTCGCAAATCGCCTCAACAACTGCGAGGTTGGTACGCTCCGAGCTTCCGCCGATATTGTAGCCCTGCCCCGGAGTACCCCTGACAGCCACGAGTTCCAATGCCCGCGCGTGGTCCTCCACGAAGAGCCAGTCGCGCACGTTGTTGCCGGTCCCGTAGACAGGCAGCTGCCGTCCGTCGAGCGCATTCAGAATGACTAGAGGAATGAGTTTTTCAGGGAAATGAAACGGCCCATAATTATTGGAGCAATTCGAGAGGACCACGGGCAGCCCATAGGTTTCATGCCATGCGCGGACCAGATGATCGGACGCTGCCTTCGAGGCGGAATAGGGCGACGAGGGCGCGTAGGGCGTTTCCTCGGTAAAGTAACCGTTGTCGAACGGCAGGTCGCCGAAGACCTCGTCGGTCGAGACATGATGGAAGCGAAACCGATACTTGGCTGGCTCGGGCAGTTCGCGCCAATAGGCCAGCGCTGCCTCCAGCAGCCTGAACGTTCCCACGACATTGGTCTCAATGAACGCGCCCGGTCCATCGATCGATCGATCGACATGGCTTTCTGCCGCAAGATGCATGATGATGTCGATCCTGTCGTTTCTCAGGACGTCAAGGATGCGTGCGCCGTCGCAGATATCGGCTTTCTCGAAGCGATGATTGGTGTGATTTTCGATCGGCCGCAGCGACGCTAGATTGCCCGCATAGGTCAGCTTATCGACGTTTGTCACGTGATTTGCGGAATTCGCGCAAAGGTGCCGA
The DNA here is from genome assembly GCF_031656215.1 of Mesorhizobium koreense. NCBI lineage: Bacteria > Pseudomonadati > Pseudomonadota > Alphaproteobacteria > Hyphomicrobiales > Phyllobacteriaceae > Mesorhizobium > Mesorhizobium koreense. Next base: position 4,170,840 of record NZ_CP134228.1, read on the forward strand.
CAGACAGCCGATCCGATGAAACCCGCGCCTCCAGTTACAAGAAAGTTCGTCATCGGGCTATTCTCCCGCTCACTCAAACGTATCGGCGGCCCGCAAGAGCGGTGCATTACGATCCTTGTCCGACAGGACAAGCGCCGCTGTCGGTAGCGGCCAGTCGATGCCTATGTCGGGGTCGTCGAAGCGGATTGCACGATCGTGGCCCGGCGAATAGGTATCCGTGACCTTGTAGATCACTTCGGTGACGTCGCTTAGCGTCACGAAGCCATGCGCAAAGCCTTTCGGTACCAGGATCTGGTTCCATTTTTCCGCTGAGACTTCGAGTGCAACCCACTTGCCGAAATCCGGCGAGTGCCTCCGGATATCCACGGCGACGTCCAGGATCGCCCCCCTGGTCACGCGCACCAGCTTGTCCTGAGCGCGCGGAGGCAACTGATAATGCAGGCCGCGAAGGACGCCCTTTACCGCGGAAAAGGAGTGGTTGTCCTGCACAAAGGACATAGAGATACCGGCATCGGCAAAGGTACTGGCGTTATACGTCTCGCAGAAAAAGCCGCGCGCGTCCGAAAAGCGTCGGGGTACAATTTCAACGACACCGTCCAGGCCGAGTTCCTTGACTTCAAGCATATCGACTTAGCCTGCTTCGCTGACGACGCGCCTTAAATAAGCGGCGTACTCATTTTTCCCGAGCTGTGTTGCACGCGCCATCACCTGATCGGCGCTGAGCCAGCCGGAATTAAAGCCAATCTCCTCGGGGCATGCGATCTTGATACCCTGGCGGTGCTCTAGGATGCTGACAAAGGACGAAGCTTGTTGAAGGCTATCGATCGTGCCTGTGTCGAGCCACGCATATCCTCTACCTAGCCGATGAACCTGCAGCTTGCGGCGTTCGAGATAGACGTTGTTAATGCTAGTAATCTCAAGTTCGCCGCGAGCAGAAGGTTTAATTCCAGAGGCGATATCGAGCACCTCATTATCGTAGAAATAGAGGCCGGTGACTGCCCAGTTTGACTTTGGTTCAATCGGCTTCTCCTCGATTCTTAGCGCCCTCCCTGATGCGCGATCGAAAGTGACGACACCGTATCTTTCTGGATCATCAACATAGTAAGCGAAAACCGACGCACCTTCGGTTTGCATTGCGGCAGACCGGCAGATTTCGGCAAGCCCCTGGCCAAAATAGATGTTATCACCAAGAATCATAGCCACGCTATCGCCGCCGACAAAATCGCGGCCGATGACAAAAGCCTCAGCGAGACCCCTGGGGTGTGGCTGCTCGGCATAGGACAGATTAATGCCAAATCCGGAGCCGTCGCCGAGCAGTGCCTGAAATGCCGGAAGATCTCGTGGGGTTGATATTACAAGAATGTCCCGAATACCGGCAAGCATCAGCACGCTCATCGGGTAGTATATCATAGGTTTATCATATATCGGAATGAGCTGTTTGGAGACGGCCAACGTCACAGGATAGAGTCGTGTGCCGCTACCACCGGCCAAAACTATACCTTTCACAGCCTGCTACCTCCGATCCATTAGCTTCAGGAAGACAATACAGTCATACCGATGCTCCAAGGCACAGATTGTAACGCCTGCCTCGGATAAATTGTGAGCACATGGATATCCTGCTGATCAAATTCATAGATAAGTAGTCGAAATCAGCATCCCATTCCAACCTCTTAATATAGCGTGCTAACCACAGTCCAGATCGTTCCCACTCACACCTCTCCAAATCGTTCGACGAGCTCCCGAGCACTCCTGCAGTTCCAGCGCTCGAAAACATCCTTGGACGTTAGCCGGACAGTGGCACGCCATTTCCCTTGCCCGATGCTAACCTGTTTGATGGTTTTCATCTCTTCGGCCGGTACAAGCCAACCGTTCCAGAGAAGTCCATCCGTAGGGTCAACGACAGCGCCTAACGCCAGCTTTCGGAGTGAACCTGGAAGAGTTGAAAACGAAAAGGAAAAACGCACATGAGGCGGTGCTATTCGTCGGCTTGCGAAAGCGACCGAGACACAAACTGCCAAAAGGCGACCTTTGACCCTATCGAAGACCATTATTTCGTTACTCGAAATGCTCAAGGGATCGGTATAAGGTCGATACCTACCAAGGGAGCGCATCCTTAGGCATGATAGAACTATGTTCAATCCAATTTCGGCTGACTGATCGCGAGTATATAAATATTTTTGTATGTAGTAATCTTCTTCATTCATAGATGTACAAAAATTTTAAAGTCACTCTTTAGTCAATACACTTTCTGACAATAGCCTTTCCTGCAGCTCCCAATCCCCTGGAAGCGGACAATTGTTGAGGACCAACTGCCGATCAAGATGGTCCGGAATTTTTCCCGCACGTATTCGATTCTCGATAGTTGGGCTCAAAAACGCTAGTGTAATTCGTCTGCTTATCGTCGAAGGCGACACTCTCTCAGTAACGGCAATCTCGGCGAGGCTCCGGAACGTTTCGTTGCAAAGGCCGGCATACCAATTTTTTGCTCGAGCAACCTCTTCGAGAATATCATCGGCGCGCTGCCTCCTTGAGCGTCTGCCGGGCACAATCGCGCATAGTTGCTTGCCCTTTCTCCGAAAAACAGTGGGATGTTGGATTGTCACAATATCATTTTTATTCTGGTTCTCACGGCGGCTTGATGCGCCGAGCAGCGCGGCTCGAAGTTTAGCCTTGGAGATTGCGATCGTTGTGAATTGATCTCCGATCGTCACCTTTGAGATCGCATCTGCCATGTTCTGGCTACCTTCCGAGGCAGCACAATTGTTCTGAAGAGCCTTCTCGCGGCGGGCCTCTGTAGCGTATTTCAACCGGTCGCTGGCGGACGTCAAAATATTGGCAAAGAGCCATGTGTGATCGGCAATTCTTGCCGCGACAGCCTCGGACACTTCTCGATCTAACTTATCACAGGGGATTCGTACGCGTTCGCCGACCGGCAGCCGTTGTGATGCTGCGGTCGCGTAATAGCGATATTGTTTTCCCTTCTTGAACGTCGATGAGCGTGTAATCCGTCGTCCCTTAGCATCGAAAATTTTCCCCAGGAGAACTGCAGGCGAAGAACTTCGGCCCGGGCCGTGCCTGCGCCGCCCAGCTTCAAGGGCTCTCGACGCCGCCAGCCACAGATCTGTTGGGACGATTGCATCATGAATTCCGGCGACAACGCCGTCACCACAGCGAATCTTCCCTCTGTAGAGAACATTGCGAAGAATGGCATAGAGAGCACCGCGCGAAAAAGGTTTGCCGCCTCCCCTTCCCCCTTTCCCATAAGGGCGGATTTTGGAGCGAATTCCATCATGCTGAAGCTCGAGCCTTAGATCATCAACCGATCGAAGATCTACATATCGGCGGTATATATGGCGTACGTGTTCGGCTTCCTGTTCATTGACGAGAAGTGAGCCCTCCTTGGCATCGTAACCAAGCGGTGGATGGCCGCCCGTCCAAAGCCCTCGCCGCCTTGAAGCCAGGATCTTCTCCCGTATTCGTTCCGATGCGATTTCGCGCTCAAACTGCGCAAACGAGAGCAAAATATTCAAACTGAGCCGACCAACTGAATCAGCCGTGTTGAGATGCTGAGTTACGGCCACGAATGAGACATTGTGCCGATCAAGCATCTCGGCAAGCTTGGCGAAATCCATCAGCGATCGGGTAAGGCGATCGATTTTATGGATCAGCACGACATCGATGTGCCCGCGTTCGATCTCGCGGATCAGTCGCTTGAGGGCCGGACGCTCGAGATTGCCACCTGTGAAGCCCCCATCATCAAATTGCTCCTCGACGGGAGCCCACTCCTCGTGGCTCTGGCTCTTAATGTAAGCAAGACAGGCGTCTCGCTGAGCATCGAGCGAGTTGTATTTGAGGTCCAATCCTTCATCAGTCGATTTGCGCGTATAGATTGCGCAACGCTTCATCGACGATGCCCCTCGATCTGATCCGCTAGACCAAAAAACCTCGGTCCAGGACGCTTGCAACCCGTGATAAAGCTGGCCACGGCGGTGAGACTGGAGAATTTCTTGCCGTTATAGACATACTGGTCCTCTGTCGTTCGGCGCACTTCGTGGACCGTGCCTTGCCATTCCTTCAACAGCAAGCTGCCAGGCGGAGGACCGACGGTTATCGATTTTATGAGGGCCGGCTTAGCGCTCACATGGATATTTTTGTGCCGCATGGGCACATTATGGCAAATGCACTGCTTATGCCAGCAGATTGCTCGGTTAAGAAGATTTAAATTTAGGCTTCTTGGCGCAGATGTGCCAGTAATATCGACATATGATACCCTTGCCTCTTCAATCGATACGCACTCTACATTTTTACTCATATACCAGCTCCGTTCCGATGGAATGATTGCTCCGATTCATCTTACATTCAACTCCTAATGTGTAGCGGAATTTTTTCTATTTAAATTTCGATTTCTGATTGAGAAAGGACTTGTAATGGCACCATCTAGGGAAGTAACAGACAATGATCTTTCGCTAGAACGGGCCGGCGGGTCCGTGATCGGGATATCGCGAATGCGCATCAAAAAATTAATTCGCCTAAAGCACCGCTTGCCACTTAACGGTGACAATGACGCCTGCGTCAAAATCTACGCGCTATCTCCTTACGAACCTGACATTCTCCATGGAACCGACAGCTACGTCTGCGAGGTGCCTATGCCCGGAAAGGGCCCCAAACTTTTCAATGTTGTCTCTCTGGAGGAGGCCGCCAAAGAGATCGCCGAGCTTCAACATTGTGATCCGGACGTATTGCTTAGCCAACTTCTGGCCCAGCCTCGCAGCCGCGAGACGTTATAATTGGCTGGCCAGGAGACGACAGAGGTCATCGGCCGCTCGAGTCCCGGCCAACGTCAGCGCTCGCACAGCTCAAGCTGCCCAACGACGGGGCGTTCGCCGAGAAGCCGTACGACGTGGTGGGTGCCGCCGCGTGGACGCACCGGCTGCGAATGACCCATACAAGAGCTCGCCGGACTCTGCCGCCATGTGACTTCATGATCCGTTCCAGGTTGGGTGACCGTATTCCATGAAATATCGAATTCTTGCCGCCGCAAGCCTGTTTGCCATGGCTGGGTGCAGCACCGTGAATGAGTACTATCCAGGCTCTCAAGTGGTCGTCGTTGATAGGGCGGAATACATGGCCAGAAAGATAAAGACGAGCAGCGACAATTCGTGGATGGCTACACCCAACATTCCGTCGGCCGCTTCTCTCTTACCCGACCCGGCGATCTATGAGAGAAACGTGAGGGCGATCGAGAAGGCTAGCGAGTGCCCTGTCATCGCCGGGACCGTGCAGAATGCATTTCACACGACCTATGCCGCAGTCGATTGCAGCTCTACGCCGCCATCTCAAAAATCATCTTGAACGTCCCGGCGCTGACTGGTCACCGGGTCCCGGAATATGCGACGGTGATTTGATCACTTTCGTTCCGACTTATCCACCCCCCGACTGGAGCCCGCATAATACCTCCAATGCACACGGAGGTTTTCTATGCTGCCTTTCTATGTCGTTCTTGGATCGGTCCTCGTTCTCAGCGTGCTGAGCGGTGCCGCAGCGATTGCTCTAGCCTTCTCACACGGTCGCCTGGATGCGTGCCGGCGACGCACGGTCGATCGCCTGACGCAAATTGCGTTCATCGGCGCGGCAGGTATTGTTGCCCTGCTATATGCGTTCTTTCCGGGCTGAGGGGCCATGTCACGTTTCGCTCTCGCGATTGCTGCCGCTTGCGTGCTGGGCACCGTGGCCATGCCTGCGGGTGCCGCAGAATGGCCTGTCTGCCATGGCGGCAACCGTGCCGCGCGTCACGTCACCTGCGTCGTTGATGGCGATACGTGGTGGCAGGATGCATCAAATACCGCCTGGCATGTGTGGATGCGATCGAGATCGAAGACGCGCATGGGGTTGAGGCACGAGATGAGTTGCGCCAGCTTCTCGGCCGGCCAGACACGCATGTTCGTGATCTCGAGATCAAGGACCGCTATCGCCGATCACTTGCCATGATAGCCGTGGGCGATACTACTGCCGGCCGCATCCTTGTTTCAAAGGGCCTGGCGGGGCGGAAGGATTATCGCGATACCCGAAACTGGTGCCATCGCCTGTAGCGCTGATCTGGGATAAACAGCTCCTCTGGCCCATTGGGGAGACTGCCTTGGGTAACCCAGCTGAAGAGCTGAAAGCGGCGATGGTGGAGCGCCTTCGGGCCGATGCAGTCTTTTCTGCGCGAGTTGATAGGATACTCGCGACGGAGCCACGGGATCAGCCAGCAGCCTGGATCGGCGCGACGGCCTTTGGTGCCGGAAATGGTGCGATCGACCTCATAGCCACAGTTCACGTCAGGATTAGCACCGGAAAGGAGGCCGCTTCGACTCTGATCGATGCAGCGTGGGTAATATTCGCCGAAACCCCGATTGTGAATGGTGTTTCCATCTCCTCGTGGCGGCCCGACTACCACGAGGTACGGCTTGATGAGGAACACTCCGCCTATCACGGCTTGGCCAGATTCCGAGCCGATGCATGGGTAACGCCGTCGTCCACCTGAACGGGCATCTATTCCAGCTCTCAAAATGCGTTGATGATTCTCTGAACAACCGGTCATCTGGGTGTCCGAATACCCACCTATAGTTGCCGAAGATTGTAGTGGCGAGCTCTGGCCAAGTCTCACAGCCGCGACACGTTGTAATTGACTGGCCCAAGGACAACAGAACCCGTCAGCGCCGCTGGAGTCCCGCCCAACGTTGCTGAGCCCAAGCCCAATAGGTCAACCGCTTTATGAGCTCACCGTTATTTCCATTCGAAGCGATTTGAGCTTCCGGCGGAAGCCGTGCTTGGATCCTTGGATATTTAGCGGCAGGGCCAGCCTGCTGCCGAGGAGATGGTCTTCTAGGTACCATGGCGCATTATCAGAGAGCCAAGATATTGCGGCGTTGTCGCTCAACCATTTGGTTAAAATCTGTTCATCCTCCGGCGACATGATCATCTTCCCAGCTGAGCCGCGGTAGATGCGGAAATCCATTACCTCCGCCAACAAGCAGGCCAACGAGCGACGAAGGGTCGAGTGGCTGATACTATTTCCGAGATGATTGCCCACAATGCGTTTGCGCAAATTGCTTCGGCTTTCTTTGCCTGCTCGGCTCGGGCGCCTGGGGGCAATACCAATATAAAGAAGTCGATACTCATCTTTTCCTAATGTTCCCTCCAATGGGACAATAGCCAACTCACCCCGGAACCACCATGCATAAATCCCAGCCTCTGCTGGGACGGTTTCTGAATCTTTGAGTAGCATTGAAACCGGTATCAACTTGTCAGGGCAGAGTAGTGCCTGTGGTGCGGCGGTTAGATTATAAGTCATATCAATCTCCATGATGCGTCGCTTGTTGGCTGCCCTCGCTGTGCATGACAGCACCGGACCACTTCCTGCAGCAATGCTCGATTATTACTTATCGTCTATGGAGAATTCACCACTAACGCCGCCTTTCTGGCCGGATGGAGGCCCGAAAGAGAGTTGGGGTTAATATTCAGCGTTTACGCCGTAGGCTCGACTTCACACAGGAAGAGCTCGGCGAGCGCGCCGACGTCCATCAGACCTATCTCAGCCAGGTTGAAGGTGGACGTCGCAATCCGTCTGTGGATGTGCTGGAACGGATTGCGAAAGCGCTGAAGGTCGATATCGTCGATCTCTTCAAAAAGGCATAGCGGGGTATGCCCGCGAAATGGTAAGTGCGAGATAGTGCGCTCCCTATGCCAGTACGTAACCTTCAACAGCCGCGGTTTTCTGCGGAGAGGCAGTGTGGCCGGTTTGACGGAGCAGCGGCGGAACCTGTTTCCCCTTCTCTCCCGATCAAGGGACATCCTTCCTTCGTTCAAAGGCAATTCGGCCGGCTGCAACAGTTCAACTCCGGATCCAAGCCTGGAGCGCACAGACCGAAGCTTCACTCCTCCGGCGCCCGGACAACCGGTCGCACCGGCACCGAGCAATCCCGGTAACATGCGAGGCACGCCGGACAAAAAAGGGGTTCCACCTTTTCGAGGAGATTATGGCAAAGCGAGCCAAGAGCGTCGACGGAATGCTCGCCAAAGTGAAAGCCCGGAAGCGTTGGAACTGCGATGACGGGCAAGTGACGCTGCTTATCGCCCGTCCGGTTCGCCATGCGGGCTTTTTCTTACGCGGCAAAGACGAGCCCGATGGCAACGCCCAGCCCAATGGCGATGCCTGTCATCAAATTGCCGGCAAGGTGAAGGGCCCAAATCAGTGCCATTGGGCGCCAATCCTAGTTCGCCTGCGCCTGCAGGACGCTGATCAAATCATCAGGAACCTGTTCCATAGCGCACTCTCCTTAGCCGAGGCGATCCCTTGTGTAGATCGCGCCTAGCGAAGCCGAGTTGTGTAGATATGCTGTAGATCAGCCGATTTTTCGGCTTTTCCGTACTCTGCTAAGTGCTTGGAAAAATTGGCTCCCCGGGACGGCCTTCTAGCGAAATCGAGCTGCCGTTGATAGGGTAGGAAATGATAAGGTAAATCTGTTAGCTGGCGGTAAGGGCTCCCTCGGGGCAGCAGCACCATTACAGTGTACCTGATGATGGCCCGTCGGTGTACCTCATGTCAAGCGGTGGCGAGGGCCAAAAGCTGCCGGTCAATGTGGATGGGCTCGGGGGCGTCTGCCCACAACTCGTCAAGATGCGCCGCCCGCTTGGCGAACAACTCGAGGTCCTCAAGGTGCAACGGGGCGGTGTCTTCCACGTATCTCCTAGAAGCCGCTGTAGGTTGCCAGGAGGCTGTCCACGCGGTGGAGGCGGAGGGCCCGCCCTATGTTCCGGTCTTCGTGCGCATAGTCGAGAAGCCATAGGCTGTAGGACTGCTTGCGCTCCTCGGGGAGGAAGCCGAACACGATCTCGATGGTCCGGGCCACTCGCTGAACGCGAGGTCTGACGGTCTCGGCGCGGTACCGCCTCACAGCCTCTCGGCTTGCCTCTTGCCCTTCTGGAGTTGCCCGATATTGCCTCGCGCGTTCACGATTCTCCTCTCTATGCTCCCGGTCGTACCGCCTCACGGCCTCTCGGGTCTGGCTCCGCGCCTTCTCAGGATTGGCCTCCCGCCACCGCCGCATGTACTCACGGTTCTTCGCCCGTCTTTCCTCAATCGTCATCGCCATCAGTCGGCTTCTCCTTGTCTCTGTTGAATGTGGGGAGATGCTGTCCTCAGCCGATGGCTTGCGGGAAGGGGCCTCGCGTAGCCCTCTCCGATGTCATTGTCGCTTTAACCGCTTCCATTTAGGGTGGTCCAGTGACAAGCCTACCAGTGGCGTAGCCGGCTGGGTTCATTCACGGGCCTCCTTCGAGGTTGATGGGAATTGCAGGCGGTATAGGCGCGGTTCATGTCAGGACGGACGGTAAAGCCAAGAGGGCCGCTAACGCCGCTCCTAGCCGTGGCGGCTAGTATCCGGATAGATCCTACCGTTATCAATAGCTGCCGAAGATGGTCGTGGGGGGCCTGCGCTTCTTTTTCTCGTTCCAGATGATCATCTGCGAGGTAGCGTCGACCTGGTCGTCGTTGCGTCCATTGGGGAAAGCAAGCAGTTCCGCCTCGTATTCACCCACCCAGTTGGCGTTTTTAGGAAGGTGAACAATTCCGGCTTCGAACTGGTCGGAGGCCAAAGAGGCGCGCATTCCCTTCGGGCCTTCCGGTTTGAACGAAACGATTTTCACCCCTTGAAGACGAAGATCCTGCGCCACCGAGATTCCGGATCCTTTGTCCTCAATCAGAATGATTGCCGAAGGGTGGGCCGCTGCCTGGGCAACGATCTTGCGCTTAAGGTCAGGATAGATGAGGCGATCCCGGATGACGTTCAGGATGTAGTAGCCGGTCTGAGTTACCAGTACCTCAAGGCAGACGCTGTAGTCGGCGCTATCGCTATCCACCATAGCGGTATCCCAGCTGAAGATGTGCCGGTCGCCGGCCTTCATCGCCGGTCGTTCCAGGTAATAGTGGAACCAACTGTTCTTGAAGATGCCGCCTTCCAGCGGCACCGGCTCCTGCAGCATCTGGGCGGCAAAGCGGCGAGCGCCCATGCGTTCCTTTTCGCGAAGGACGATGCCGAGCGGCTCGCGCACCGCCTGCAGCGGCTCGCCCTCCTTCCATGTGTAAATGCGCTTTCCGCCAAGAGGGAAGATTTGCGTCCGGTCAGCAATCGCCGGAAGCCGGACGTGCCGGGTGCCTGGCATCTCCAGAACGACGCCCGCGGGATCATCGACATGAAGCCGCTGCTGCGCCAGAACGACCTTTACCTTGCGCTTGTCGTTGGCGCGCGAGAGAAGCGAAGACTTGATCCAGTTGGCCGCTTTCTCCCTCGCCGCGTCCGACTCCGCTTCGTCCGCCTTCATTGCGTCGTCAATGACGGCAATGTCGGCGCCGATGCCGGTGATCGCGGAGCCAACCGAGGCCGTACGGCGATAGCCGCCCGCTGTCGTAAATGTCCCCTGCTCGTTGCCCCGGCTGATAAATGTCCTGGGAAAGAGACGGCAGTACCATGGTGCGTTCATGACCTGCCGCGTTTTCAGCGCAAGGTCCTCCGCCAGGGCCAGGCTGTTTGAAGCGCAGATCATCTGCAGGTGCGGCTTCAGGCCGAGGAGATAGGCAGGAAGGGCGATCGACAGGATGATGGACTTCAGGGACCGAGGTGGCAGATTGGTGACGAGGTGAAGGTCCTCGCCTTCGAGGAAGTCGATCGCCTCCCGGCAAAGATACTCGATATGCCAGTTCGAGACGAGGGGATCCGCGGGCCTGAGCTCGCGATAGACGCGCTCGACAAATCGAAAAAAATCCGCCCGTAGGACATGGTCATGGATGGCGCGAGGCGTGACCGGTACATGAACCGTCATCGTGCCTCCTCGCCCGGCCAGCCGGCAAGCCGGAAGTCGATCCGGCGCGCCGTCGGCCGCCCCTCTATCTTTGAGGTTATCGGAGGACAAGGCGTTGCCTTTAGCATCATCAGCGCGAGGGCGGGGTTCAAGACTACCCAGTCGCCGAAGAATCGTTGCGTCTCGTTTGCCTCTTCATCACTGACGGGTTCCTCCGGCAGCGGAGGAACCAGCAGGTTAATGCCGTAGACTGCGGAGAGGCGATTGAGTTCAGTCCAGGCCTTCAGATCGCCCTGGACGGCTTTCAACGCGATTTTTCTGGCGGCTGCTTCCCAAAGCGATATTTTTCTCCGCGTACCATCGGGAAACGTCGCATCGACCTTGAAGTCCAATATCTCCTTCAGGATGACCGCATTGCTCCTTCGGCCCTTGGGGCGGCCCTTTTTACGGGCCGCCTGATTACCCTTTTGGAAGCGCGTCGCAAGCGGCGGATGGCCGTAGCCCACCTGATAGCTACCATCGGCCGCCATGTCGTCGCGGCCAAGGCCGTCTCCACCCGGCTCAAGGCCTTCATCGTCCTTTTTGCGGCTCATATGCTTGCCCTCCCAGGAAAGTAGACCACGCGCGACGTCGGCGTCCGGCCAGGCCGGACAGTCATTCGTTCCTGAGCTCGCCGCTCCTGCCGTTCTCGAAACGTCTCACCGGTGTCCTCGAAGATCGCGTCGTCCTGTGCATAGACCTCCCAGCGCCGCACGATGATGTCGACGTAATGCGGGTCGATCTCGATGAGCCGGGCTCGTCGGCCGGTCTTGTGCGCGGCAATGAGCGTCGAACCGGAGCCGGCGAAGAAATCGAGAACAATGTCGCCGCGAGTCGAGCAGTCGATCAGGGCGTCCGCCAGCATTTCTACAGGCTTCACCGTCGGGTGCATTGCAAGGCTTTCCAACCGCCCTTTCCCACCAGTGTTGAGACCGGGATATTTCCAGACATTGGTGCGATACCTGCCCCCTTCGCCCAGCCCGAAATTGTTCTGATGCGGCGCGTCCCCCTGTCGGAAACAGAAGATCAGCTCGTGCTGCGAGCGGTAGAAGGACCCCTGTCCGCCGACCATCTTGTCCCAGACGACCAGGTTCTTCAGTCCCAGACCTGCCTGCTCGCCAGCGTCGAGGATCTCGCGCATATGCCGCCAATCCATGAAGTAAAAATGGATGGCGCCGTCTCGGCAAAATGTGACCGCATTGGCGACGGTGGCGGCAAGGAACGCGGTGAAATCTGAACGCCCCATCTCGCCGACGCCCATCTCGAAGTCGGGGTGCTTTATGCGGCCGTTGCCGCCGATCTGCTTGGCGCCAAGGTTGTAGGGGGCGTCGCTGATGACGATCGCCGCTTGCTCTCTTCCCATCAGCGTCCGAAAGGTCTCAGGATCCCGGCTATCCCCGCAAACGAGCCGATGTGTTCCCATCCTGATGATGTCGCCGCGTCGTGATACGGCAGGGCCCTTGCGCAGCTCCGGCATCGCCTCATCGCGCGGCGACGGTCCTTTCTCCTCCGGAGCAAGATCCATTTTCAGCTGGTCGATTTCCGCGGCATCAAAACCCGTCAATGGAAGGTCCAGGTCAACATCGAGCCGGACGATTTCGTCGAGCATCAACTGCACGCGCTCAATGTCCCAGGTCGAGCCCAAACCCAGCTTGTTGTCGGCAAGGATAAAGGCACGTTTTTCTGCCTCCGAAAGCCCCTCGACGACGACGCAGTCTGCCTCCACTATTCCTTCGGCCAAGGCTGCTACTCTCCGAAGATGGCCGGCCAGGATGACGCCGTGTTCATCAACCACTAGCGTGCCGATAAAGCCGAGTTCTCTGATAATTTTCTTCATCCGCCGGACCTGTCGCGGCGGGTGGACGCGCGGATTGTCCGGCCATTCCTTGAGCCGCCGCAGATCGCGGCGCTCGATACGAGTCGATCGCATGTTCCGCTCCATGAGCTGACTACGCCCGCCGAAACGGGCTTTGAATTTTCCAGAAAAGAACTGCAGCGAGACTCCCTCTCGAGCTGCAGCATCGATGGGCATCCCGCCCAGGACTGGCCAGCCGCTCCGCCCCATTTCCGGCCTTCCGCCTCCGTGCACGTCCCGTGTCACTCAGGCAAAAGCAAGCTGGTTGGCGACAAGTTTAAGCGGCCGATATAAGGCTCGGCAAGAGGAAATCATACATTAGATATCCCTCATGTAATCTCCAGACGCCAGTGCGGTACGTCGCGTAGTAACTATTCGTTATTGCCAGTTATATTGTGTAAAATTCAACGTTTACGCAGCGCGATATCTGCTCTTTATCGGATGCCGCATTTGACGCGCGAAAGGACAGAATTCCCGCAGCTGAGACCGGCTATTCGCGTTTCTGGCGCTTAGAATTCCCGTATTTCTGTAAACGGGAATTCGCCTTCTAACATATTCATTAGACTTATCTATCTGGGCGGCAAATTGACCTTCTTGGCCGAAAATGCGCAAAAATTCCCGTTTTCCCGGAGAAAATCGGCCGGAGACCGGTCCGCTCAGGACTACCAACACAGCCAACTCCGTCAGGTCCGTGCCCTGTCGCCGCGCGCCTCGCCGCTGATGAGGGTGTTGATCAGTATTTCAAGATCCGTCGGCAACGAGGCGACCGTCAGGTAGCCCGCGTCGATTTCAGCAAGCCGTTCCGGATCAGTCATGTCGATGCCACGAAGCTGCGCCAGCCCCGTGATCCCCGGCCGCAGCGCGGCGACATCCCGCCGCCGCCTTGCCTCCACGAGGACCGTCTGCTCCGGCAGGCAGGGTCGCGGCCCGACGAGGCTCATCTCGCCTTTCAGCACGTTCCACAGTTGAGGAAGTTCATCGAGCTTCGTGTGGCGCAGGAACCGGCCGATGGGTGTGATCCGCGAGGTCGATACCTCGTGCGTTGGAACCGAGGCCGTACCTACATACATGGTCCGCAATTTGTGACAGCGGAACTCGACGCCGTTTCGACCCACTCGCGTTTGCGAGAAGACCCCCGGTCCGGGTGATGTCCACCGTATCGCCAGGAGTGCAATCAAGATGACAGGCGACAGAAGGAGCAACCCAAGTGCCGAGATCGCGACATCCAGGATACGTTTCGATCTATACGTACCCTGGATCATTTCGATGGGATTCTCCGCTCGCCGTGACCGGCTAAGCTATAAATGCACATACTGCAATCAAGTGTGAGACCTTCAGCCTTCGCCCAACCTTTCACCACGGCCCATTCAGTGATAACGAGCCCTTCTCACGAAACAACCCCCCAACAAATTTGGAGACTGACGCATGCGGATTGCCATGATCGGCTCGGGTTATGTCGGCCTCGTCAGCGGCGCTTGCTTTGCGGATTTCGGCCATGAAGTCGTCTGCGTCGATCTGGACGAGACGAAGATCGAGAAACTCCGGCAGGGCGTGATCCCGATCTACGAGCCTGGCCTGGATCAACTGGTGGCAGACAATGTGGCCGCAAAGCGGCTCTCCTTCACAACCGACCTCGCCGAGGCGGTCGTCGGAGCGGAGGTCGTGTTCATCGCAGTGGGGACGCCGTCGAGACGCGGCGACGGCTACGCCGATCTTTCCTATGTCTATTCCGCCGCGGCCTCGATCGCGAAGGCCATCAGCGGCTTCACCGTCGTCGTGACCAAATCGACGGTGCCGGTCGGCACCGGCGACGAAGTGGAGCGGATCATCCGCGAGACCAACCCAAAGGCCGACGTCGCGGTCGTCTCGAACCCCGAATTCTTGCGTGAAGGCGCGGCGATCGAGGATTTCAAGCGGCCAGACCGGATCGTTGTCGGCGCTGACGAGGAGCGGGCGCGCGCCGTGATGAGCCGCGTCTACCGGCCGCTCTACCTCAACCAGTCGCCGCTCGTCTTCACCAACCGGCGCACGGCCGAGACCATCAAATACGCCGCCAACGCCTTCCTTGCGATGAAGATCACCTTCATCAACGAGATGGCGGATTTCTGCGAAAAGGCAGGCGCAGACGTCCAGGACGTGGCGCGGGGCATCGGGCTCGATAAGCGCATCGGCTCGAAATTCCTGAACGCCGGTCCCGGCTATGGCGGTTCCTGCTTCCCGAAGGATACGATGGCGCTCGTCAAGACGGCGCAGGATCTCGGCACGCCGGTCCGGCTGATTGAGACGGCGGTCGCGGTCAACGACCAGCGCAAGCGGGCGATGGGCCGCAAGGTCATCACGCTTTGCGGCGGCAATGTGCGCGGCAAGACCATCGCCGTGCTCGGCCTCACCTTCAAGCCCAATACGGACGACATGCGCGAGGCGCCTTCGATCGCGGTCGTGCAG
Organism: Mesorhizobium koreense; assembly: GCF_031656215.1. Taxonomy (NCBI): domain Bacteria; kingdom Pseudomonadati; phylum Pseudomonadota; class Alphaproteobacteria; order Hyphomicrobiales; family Phyllobacteriaceae; genus Mesorhizobium; species Mesorhizobium koreense. The sequence continues at coordinate 4,186,021 of NZ_CP134228.1, forward strand.
GCATTGGTCGACGCGGGCGCCCGCGTCCGCGCCTATGACCCGCAGGGCATGAAGGCCGCGGCGCACCTGCTGCCGCCGATCGACTATACCGACAGCGCCTACGAGGCGTCGGAGGGAGCCGACTGCATGGTTATCGTTACCGAGTGGAACGAATTCCGCTCGCTCGACTTCAAGCGGCTGAAAAAGAGCATGAAGACGCCGGCGCTGGTCGATCTGCGCAACATCTACAAGCGCACGGAGATCGAGAGTCAGGGTTTCGCCTATGAAAGCATCGGGCGGCGATAGGTGCGGAACGTAGATGGCGCTGGAATTCGATATGAGTTTTGAGCCGGCCTATGGCGAGGCCGTCGCTGTAGCGCCCGATATATTGCGGCTCACAGTGAACAATCCGAGCCCGTTCACCTTCCACGGCACGAACAGCTACATCGTCGGCCGCGATACGCTTGCCGTGATCGACCCTGGCCCAGAAGACGAGGCGCATTTCCAGGCACTCCTCAAGGCGATCGCCGGACGGCCGGTCAGCCACATCTTCGTCAGCCATACCCACCGGGACCACTCGCCGCTGACGGCGCGGCTGAAGGAGGCGACCCGGGCCACGGTGGTCGCGGAAGGTCCGCACCGCCCTGCCCGGCCTTTGCGCATCGGCGAAACCAATCCGCTCGACGCCAGCGCCGATACCGACTTCCGGCCCGACCGGAAACTCGCGGACGGCGAAGTCGTCTCCGGCGACGGCTGGGCCATCGGCGGCGTTTTCACGCCCGGTCACACGGCAAACCACATGGCGTTTTCTCTTGAAGGCACCGGCATCCTGTTTTCGGCCGACCACGTCATGGCATGGTCTACCTCGATCGTCGCTCCGCCGGATGGCGCCATGTCGGACTATATGGCCTCGCTCGACCGGCTGCTCGACCGTGACGATCGGCTTTATCTTCCGGGGCATGGTGGACCGGTCGCCAAACCGGCCCAGTTCGTGCGCGGTCTGAAGGGCCATCGCAAGATGCGTGAACGCGCCATTGTCGAACGGCTGCAGGCAGGCGACCGCACCATTCCGGAAATGGTGAAGACGATCTACCGCAGCACCGATCCGCGCCTGCACGGCGCGGCCGGGCTCTCGGTCCTGGCGCATCTCGAGGATCTGGTGGGGCGCGGGGAGGTGGCAACCGAGGGCGAAGTCGCCATCGATTCGATCTACCGATTGGCTTGACCAGCCATCTCGATATCGAGCGCACCGAGGAAGCCGGAAATGCTGGCGGCATTGTAGCCGAAATCGCCCTCGCCGTAGCGTGAGGCCGAGCGCATGTCGACATAGGTCGATTCGCCTTCGTCAGTGAGGCGGATCGCCACGTCGGAAGGAAAACCGAGCAGGAAAGTCCTCGTCACGGCCTCAAGCGTATACTCTCTCTCCCCGTCGACAAGTGGCGGGTGGTAGACGATTTTCCACCCCTTGCCGGCGATCACCTGATCCACCGCGCTCAATACATCATCAGGCGACGCGTTATAGCGACGACCGGTGATTTCGGGATAGGCGGCGACCTGACGGGCCGCCGCCTCGCTACCGATCGGCCGCACCGGATTCATGTGGTCATGCCTCGCCTTTGCCGCCACGGCAAACACCGGTGGGCTTACGAGGTCCGTCGAAATGTCGTTCAAACGGGGATAAAAGAAGACCCTGATCCCTGTGACGGCGAACGGCGCCAGTACCAGCAGGGAGACCAGAACGGCAACAACTACCGCGCCACCGCCGCGATCGCCTCTCACCCACACCCGGCGAAAGCTCACCGCCACGAGCAGAAGGGCCGCGACGGTAAGAGCCGCGACCAGCAGCAATATCCAGAGGAAATCGAAAGTGTCGATGAACTGCTGGCGATGGCCGAGCGCAGACACGACAAAAAGCACTAGAGAAAACAAGGCGATCCGGCGCGACCATAAAGCCGCGCCGGATGTTTTCGGTTCAAAGCGTACTATCACCCGGTAAACCAGGGTCTCTGGAGTTTCAACTCACGCGGCTCCCGCCTCCTCCGTCGGCAGGCGGTAGTCCTTGAAACGGTCGCGCAGCGTCGTCTTCTGGATCTTGCCGGTCGCGGTATGCGGGATTTCATCGACGAAGGCCACGTCGTCGGGCATCCACCATTTGGCGATCTTGCCTTCCATGAAACCGAGGAGTTCCTCTTTCGAGGGGTTCTTCCCCTGCTTCCTGACGATCACCAAAAGCGGGCGTTCGTCCCAGCGTGCATGTCTGACGCCGATCACCGCCGCTTCCGCCACGTCCGGGTGCCCGACCGCGAGATTCTCCAGGTCGATGGTTGAAATCCATTCGCCGCCCGACTTGATCACATCCTTGGCGCGGTCGGTGATCTGCATGTAGCCGTTCTGGTCGATATGGGCGACATCGCCGGTGTCGAACCATTCGTCCTCGTCGAACTGATCCTTGCCGGCGCCGCCGTAATAGGCCCGCGACACGGCCGGCCCACGTACCTTGAGCCTTCCGAACGTCTTGCCGTCCCAGGGCCGTTCGTTGTCCTCGTCGTCGGTGACCTTCATCTCGACGCCGAAGGGCGGGTAGCCCTGCTTGACCTTGATATCGAGTTGGTCGTCGCCGGCGAGCGAGGCATACTCCGGCTTCATCGTGCCGAGCGTGCCGAGCGGCGACATCTCGGTCATGCCCCAGGCATGGATGACGTCCACGTCATAATTGTCGCGGAACTTGCGGGTCATCTCGCGTGGGCAGGCCGATCCGCCGATCACCACCCTGTTCAAGTAGGGCAGTTTTTTTCCGGTTTCCTCCAGATATTGAAGGAGCATGAGCCATACTGTCGGCACCGCGCCCGAACAGGTGACCTTCTCCGTATCCAGAAGCTCGTAGATCGAGGCGCCGTCCATCTTCGCGCCGGGCATGACCATCTTCGCGCCGACCATCGGCGCGCTCTGGGCAAGGCCCCAGGCGTTGGCGTGGAACATCGGCACGACGGGCAGGATCGTATCACGCGAGGAAAGCCCCATCGCGTCGGGCTGTACCGCGATCAGTGCATGGAGCACGTTGGAGCGATGGCTGTAGACGACGCCCTTCGGGTCCCCCGTCGTGCCCGATGTATAGCACATGCCGGCGGCGTCATGCTCGTCGAGGTCTTTCCACCGGTAGTCGCCGTCCGTTTCCGCCAGCCATTCCTCGTAAGGCACAGCAGGCAGGGAAGTCTGGGGCATGTGCGCCGCGTCGGTAAGGATGATGATTTTCTTCAGCGAAGGGATGTTCGGCGCGATCTTCTCGACCAGCGGCACGAAAGTGAGATCCACGAAGAGGCATTTGTCCTCGGCGTGGTTCATGATCCAGGCGAGTTGGTCCGGAAAAAGGCGCGGGTTCAGCGTATGATAGATGCCGCCCATGCCCATGATGCCGTACCACGCCTCAAGATGACGGGCGGTGTTCCATGCAAGCGTGCCGATGCGGTCGCCCTTCTTATAGCCATCACGATCGAGCCGCTGGGCCACCCTTAGCGCCCGGTCGCGGACCTCTGTATAGGTCGTCCGCACGATCGGCCCCTCGATCGACCGCGAGACGATTTCGCGGCGTGGATGCTGACGTGCCGCATAGTCGATGATCTTGCTGCACAGCAACGGCCATTCCTGCATCAGTCCTTGCATATTGTTCCTCCCGAAACCGATCTTGACCCATTGTGTCGCGAACGGATCGAAAGTCCAGCGTTTCAACATATTTGACCATTGGCGTTTCGTCTCAGCCAAGCGTTCCCGTTGCCACAATTGAGCCATTCTCGCCGTTAAGGTCTGTTAATGGGTGGCGTGGGCGAGTGAGCGATATGAGGCTCCGATGGACGCGTCGAACGTAGTGGCGGACGAAGCACCCCGCGAAACACCCGCTGTATCAGCAAATAACGATGGGCAGGTTGCCGAGAAGCCGGACACGATGGGCTTCGAACTTGCGCTGCAATTGCAGGACCTGCAATCCTCCGGTTTCGAGGCGGCGGTGACGGCGGCGGTCGACAGCGTCGGCGGCGAAGTGCTCTTCGACATGCCACTGCCGGCGGAGACGGACTGCCAGCGCGTGGCGGCGGTATCGGTCGGTTCCGGCGAGGAGCGGGCGCTGGTGCTGGTGATGCTGCCGAAGGACGGCGAGGCACTGCGCGTCGAGACGGTCGAGGAAAGCAGCCATCCGGTCGCCGGCATCGTCGCCGCCTATGTCGGACTGATGGACCATCTGGCGGTCGCGGCCTGATCGGACCAAGCGAGGCCTGCGTCTTGCACCAGCGGCATCGTGACCCTTAACGCTTGTCGCCGGAGCCGCTACAGTCACGCCTTCCCTCGGAGGCGATCATGGCTGAAACGCGACCCCTTACCAATCTGCAGACCCGCGACATCGAAGCGGTGCTGCATCCCTATACAGCACTTCACAAGCTGAAGACGACGGGCACGCTCGTCATCGAGCGCGGTGAAGGCATCTACGTCTACGACACGCACGGCAAGGCCTATATCGAGGGCATGTCGGGCCTGTGGTGCGCGGGGCTCGGCTTCGGCGACAAGGAATTGATCGACGCGGCGGCGAAGCAGCTCAAGGAGCTTCCCTATTACCATATCTTCGGCGCCAAGGGCATCGAGCCGGCGATCGAGCTTGCCGAGAAGCTGAAGGAGATCGCGCCGGTGCCGATCTCGAAAGTGTTCTTCACCTCGTCGGGCTCGGAAGCCAACGACACGCAGGTGAAACTCGCCTGGTATCTCAACAACGCGCTCGGCCGACCCAACAAGAAGAAGATCATTTCGCGCCAGAAGGCCTATCACGGCGTCACCATCATGTCGGCATCGCTGACCGGCCTTCAGGCCAACCATGCAGCCTTCGACCTGCCGGTCGATCGCGTGCTACACACCGACTGCCCGCATTATTACCGTTTCGGCCGGGCCGGCGAGAGCGAGGCCGAGTTCACGGCGCGCATCGTGCAATCGCTGCGCGACCTGATCGAGCGCGAAGGCCCGGACACGATCGCGGCGATGATCGCCGAGCCGGTGATGGGCGCCGGCGGCGTCATCGTGCCGCCCAAGGGCTATTACCCGGCGATCAAGGAAGTACTCGACGAGTACGACATCTTCCTGATCGACGACGAAGTCATCAACGGCTTCGGCCGCACCGGAAACTGGTGGGGCAGCCAGACGCTCGGCATGACGCCGAAGACGATTTCCGCTGCCAAGCAGATGACGTCCGCCTATGCGCCGCTCGGCGCGGTGATGGTGCCGCAAGACATCTATGACGCCTATGTCGACCAGACTTCCAAGATCGGCACGTTCGGCCACGGCTTCACCTATGGCGGGCATCCGCTCGGCTGCGCACTCGGCGTCAAGGCGATCGAAATCTATCAGAAGCGTGACATCATCGGTCATGTCCGCTCGCTCGCGCCGGTTTTCGAGAAGCGGATGAGAAGGCTCGGCGAACACCCGCTTGTCGGCGAGGCGCGCTATTGCGGGCTGGTGGGCGGCGTCGAACTCGTGGCCGACAAGAAGACGAAGCGCTCCTTCGACCCGACACAGGGCGTCGGCGCACAGATGGCGAAATTCGCCGAAGGCCACGGCGCCATCCTGCGCGCCATGGGCGACACGATCGGCTTCTGCCCGCCGATGATCATCACCGAGGCGGAGTTGAACGAATTGTTCGACCGTACGGAAAAAGCGCTCGACGACGCGGAAGCCTGGGTCGGCAAGGAGGAACTTCGCGCGGCCTGAGGCTGGAATGCCTTGATCCCGAACCTATCTTCGGGATCAAGGAGACGCCATCATGCCGAATCTCGAAGTGAACCCCTCCCCCGGCTTTCGCGACCATCCGGAGCACACGATCACCGTCGAGCCCTTCGATGGCGTGGTGAACGTGAAATTCCACGACGTCATCATCGCCTCGACCGACCACGCCAAGCTCTTGCGGGAAGCAAACTACAAGCCGGTCCTCTACATCCCCTTCGAGGACATCTATTTCGTCCATCTGGAGAAGACGGCAACCTCCACGCATTGCCCCTTCAAAGGCGACGCCAGCTACTGGCGGGTGAAGGGGCAAGACCAGGCGGCGAACGACGTGATGTGGGCTTATCAGCATCCCTATGACGAGATGCTGGAGATCAAGGATCACGGCGCCTTCTATCCGGACCGGGTCGTGATCGACGCGGGGGCCAGGACCCCATAGAAACGCCGGGCGACAGCATCCCTCCGTGGCCGGGATGAGCCTGTTTGAAGCCGGCCTCTACTTCGCCCCGCCGGTCGTGCCGTCCGATCCTGTGGCACCGCCATCGGCGAGCTTCACGAAACGATAGCCCTTTGTCTTCAGATCGAGGATACCCTTGGCCACGCCGCCGCCTGACGACCTGCCGGGCTGGTTGATATGGGCGATGACCACGTCGCCATCCTTTGCCGCCGCGACGCTCTTTTCGGCCAGGTGCGCGCTAAAGGTGGCGCCGCCGTCGCCGTTCAGCGAATAGCCGGCGACCTCAAGGCCCATGCCCCTGATCTCGGCGATCGCGCTTGGCGTATATTTCGCCGTGGCACCGCGGAACCAGCCGGCATGGCGGCCGCTCGCCTCCAGAATGGCATTGGCGCCTCCTGCCACCTCCGTCCGCACCGCCTCGGCCGAACCGGCCGCCTTTATGCCGTAGACGCGTATAGGCCGGTCGACCGCCGGCACGTGCCTGGCGCCATGGTCCTCGATCTCGAAGAGGTCGGAATGCTTCAGCATCGTCTCGAATACGCCGCGATTGCTCCTGATCCAGCGCTCAGTGACGAAAATCGTCGCCGGCAGGCGGTTGTCGATCAGCGTGTTGAGGATGCGCATGTCGGTTCGGCCCATGCAGGCGTCGAAGGTGAGCGCGACGAGCGGGCCGGCTTCGCCGCCTGACGCAATATGCAGGGTTGGCTCAACCAGCGCCGGCAGATGCGGCCGCGCCATTGCCATCGAAGGAAGGCTAGCCGGGAAAACAGTCAGAGCGAGCAAGACAAGACGAGGAAAGCGCATGGAGGATCGCACCGAATTCAACGGCCGATCTCTGTCGCCGAAAAGATGGCGCCTTTGCGGCCAACCAATCCATCTTTTGCTCAAACCAGCCAGAGTGGGATCGGCTGGCGCCGGTTGAGGATTACGAGACCCCAGAAACACCGGACGATGAAGAGCGCGAGACCGATAACACCAGCCAGGAAAACATAACCCGCCCATCGCACCTCGGCCGCCACGCCGGGCAGCATCGCGAATATGGCTGCAATCGAGATCACGAAAACGAGGATGTTTCGAAGCTGAAACCAGTAGTGCGAACGCACCCATCGTGGTGTGCTCCGCTTGATCAGCCCGAAACACGTCATGATGACGGCGACAGGCATCGTCAGGACACCCACTGCCATCATAGACACGATCAGAAGGATGTAGATGGCAAGCGCCTTCTTGCCCTCATCTCCAGTGACGGGGTCGGTCATAGTTCCCGGCTCTCATACGATCTGCGCCACGGACTAGCGATCGGGAAGTTCGGTCCAAAGCTTGCTTGCGAAGCCCCGTTTATCGAGCGCCCACGGCTCGCCGACGATTTCCGCTTTGCCGCCACGGCACTGGAAGGAATAGACGGCGTCATGACCGGCAGCCGCGGCGGAAACATGATCTCCATCCCGGGCACTACGGCAGTACGCTTCCGCCCCGGCATTGTGCCGATCCGCATTCATCTTCACGCAGGGCAGGTTTGCTCCCACGAAGCAGACCATGATCTTTCCGCTCATGCAGCGGTATTGCGCCTGTGTCTGAAAATCGGAATCGCTCAGCGCCCCCTTGGCATCGGGAAACAGTGTCCTGAAGGCTTCAACTGTCCCATGGTACAGGGCGTGGGAATATTCCCGGATGGTGTCGTCATTGCCCGCCTCGCGACAGTGCTGATGCAGATCCTTCGCCGGGGCAGCCGCCGTGCCTCCGACCGCAAAAGGCGACGCAAGAATGGCCATCGACATAGCGGCATAAAATCCGCCAACCTTGGAAAAGCGGGATACAGTCATCGCAACCTCCTCAGGAAAATGCACATGAAGTTGCCCGCGGCTCGACGCCGCACAGCAGACGCCTGAAGAAATGCGTCAGGATCGCGCGAAGCTTGACGGTTATCAGCCAGTAGGCGGTTCCTCCCACCGCCCCGGCCAAGGCCAGGACGACGATCACGATGGCATCCGTGCCGGCAAAACCTTCCGCGCCGGGGCGGAGCGGTCCGAAATAGCCGGCCAGCAACAGGGCGATCGGAACCCCGAGCGCGGCCGAGGCCAGATAGGTCGACAGTTTCTCCTGACGGAGCAGGCGCCGCATGACCTCCATTACGGCGGCAAAGATGAAGAGCACATAGATCGACATCCAGGCGACAAGGAACGTCGTGCTGACGAAGGAAGTCGCGCCGGACCTCGCATGGCCCATGATGCCCCAAAAGAAGTCAGAGAAGACAACGACACTGGCGACGGCTGCCCCGGTCGCGATCGCGCTGGGCTGGATGGCAAGATAGAAGAAGCCGATGGTGGCGGTGGCATCGGCGGCTAGCCTGAGCACGGTTTTCCAGAAGGGGCGCATCCTTCGATCCTTCATGCCGGCCCGAGGCTCGCCGAGCCTCAAGCAGGTTGCTCCTGCCGCCCTTCCTTCCCCTGAAATCCAGCCCCGGAATGTGAAGCACCGAAAAGCGCCTCGATCGCGCCCGTCCTGCCAAATGATCGGCCCTGCCAAGACGTCGGCGCAACTCGTATCATTTAGGTAATCAGCTTATCGTCTATCTGTCAACGGTTAATTGATTGCCTAACTGACTTAGTATATAGTGACCTCATGTCGATCCAGATCATCTTCGAGGCTCTTGCCTCACCCGTTCGCCGCAAGATCCTTGCCTATGTCGCGCATCGCGAGATGAACGCAGGCGAGATCGCCTCGCGCTTCGACATGTCGAAGCCTTCGATCTCGCAACATCTGCAACTGCTCGAACATGCCGGCCTGGTGCGGAGCGAGAAGCGCGGCAAATATGTCTATTACCGCCAGGTGCCCGACACGCTGGCCTCCACGCTCACCGGCTTCGTGCAGGAAATCTGCCCGGTCGGCGGTCCCATCCGGCGCGAGAGCGCCGCGCTGGCGCGGGAAACTGAAGAGGCAACGCACGCCGAGGAGAAGGGCCTGGCGTGAGCGGCCGGCGGCCTTTCCCCGCAGGCGCCGGCCTGCCGCGCGACCCCGCCAATTGCTTCAACAGGGTGGCATCACACGAGGAGATATCCGGATGCATTTTGCTCAACGAACGGCCGCGATTGAGCGTAACGCACCGAGACAATGGCTGACCGCGTTTGCCACACTGGCAGCCGCCATTGCCCTGCCGGCCACGGCGACCGCGCAGGTACCCGACGATTTCATAGGCCACTGGTCCACGGACCCGAACCGCTGCGAGCAGATCAACGGCGAGGTGGACATGCTCGAAGTGGTGAAATCCGGCTTCCAGTTCTACGAGATCGGCTGCGAGGTGAAGAAACCCGCTCGTACCAGCAAGGACGCCGTCACCTTCCCCGCGCAATGCTGGAAGGGCGGTAGCCCGGTCAGTTCCGGCACCGCGACCCTCAGGCATCTGGGGCCGGACAGGATCGACGTGGCGCTGCACGGCTTTTTCTGGACCGCCGAAAAGCCAGAGGCATTCCGCCGCTGTAAGGCGGACTGACCTCAGCCGTCAAATACGCGGCGAGCAGTCAGTCCGGGCAGTGCGTCCTCTCGGCGACGACGGTGGCGAGTCGCCGCTCCACCTCTTTGTCGACGATGCCGTGCTGCGCCAGGATACGCTGCGCACGGCCGTAGGCGAGATAGACGATGCGGTCGTCGATCTTCTCCAGCATCCCGGCGAGTTCCTCGTCGCTTCTCCGCTGCCTCTCGAAGGCATCGGTTTCCGCGAGGGCGGCGATGCGCTCGGAAATCTTGACGAGCCCCGCGAGCGCTTAGACCTACCGCGATTCCAGCGGTTCTCGCCAAATCCTCAGGGTCGAACGTGGATGACCGTCTTCCCCGCGCGGCGCTCGGTAGCGTTGAAGGTGACGACGGCATCGTCGAGGGCCGAGATTTTGCCGATGTTCGTCCGCAATCGTCCATCCCGCACCCGCTGGACGATCTCACTCAGTTGAGCGCGATCGGCCTCGACAACGAAGTCGACGGCCAGGCCGTCGTCGGGCCGTGACTCGGTCGGCCCGACCACGGTCACCAGCGTCCCGCCGGCCCGGATCAGGGCAGCGGACCGTTTTTGTATTTCGCCGCCGATGACATCGAATACCAGATCGACGCGGCCAACATCTTCCAGCGCGTCGCTCTCGAGATCGACGAATTCATTTGCGCCGAAGTCGAGCGCCTTCCGACGGTCGGCAGCACGTCCGGTACCGATGACATAGGCTCCGGCCACCCGGGCGAGTTGCGTCACCATCGAACCGACCGCGCCGGCCGCGCCGTGAGCCAGGACGCTCTGGCCCGCCTGAAGGCGGCCGTGCTGGAATAGTCCCTGCCACGCCGTCAGGCCCGAGATCGGCAAACTCGCGCCCACCGTGAAGTCGACATCGCCCGGCAGTGGCGCGAGGTTGCGTGCTTCCATGGCGACGTACTCAGCAAGCGTGCCGTCGCGGTGCCAGTCCGCGAGGCCGAACACCCGCTGTCCCACCGACAGCCCCGTTGTGCCATAGCCTAGAGCGGTGACCACTCCGGCCAGCTCGTGCCCAGGGATCGATGGTGTCCGGTCACGACCGCGGCGGTCGGCCCAGGTCGAAGGCCACTCCAACTCAGTCGGGACGAAACCCGCCGCATGAACCCGAACGACGACATCGTTTATCGCTGCCTGCGGCTCGGGCCGCTCCACCAGCTTCATCCCGGCCGTCCCCGCAGCCTGGTCCGTCACTACGATTGCTTTCATCGGAATTGTCTCCTCGGTCATTTGTTTCGCAGGTAGAAATGCTGCTTGCACGGAAAGGCCGTTCGGCATCTCATGTCGAAGCCTATGGATAGCGTTCGCCGTCGATGTCGGATGTCGCAATGCGGAGCGAAAATTTCCAATAGCCGGCATGTATAGTTTCCATGCGGCTTGTTAATCGCTGCGATCGACAGCGCTTGCTCGGCCTGAAGGACGTTGTTGGAAGCCGTGAAGGGAGAACAATGGATTTCAACCAGATTCGCTATTTCCTGAACCTGGCGGACACTCTCAACTTCACCGAAGCAGCCATGCGGAGCGGGGTGTCTCAGCCCACGCTCACCCGCTCGATACAGCGACTCGAACAAGAACTGGGCGGAACGTTGGTCTATCGCGATGGAAAAGATAGTCGCCTAACTACGCTCGGCCGCGACATACGATCCGAATTCACGGCGATCCTGGACCGCGAGCAGCGGGTTCGGGCGATATCCCTCAATAAAGTTCACGGCCGCCGCGAAACCTTGACGCTGGGCGTTGTGAACACCATCGCACCATCGCTGATTACCGGATTCCTAAATCATGCCCTTCTCCAGATGCCCATGCTCGAACTGGTTCTCCAGCCAATCACGCGCGACGAGGGAAAGGAGTGCCTCCTCAGCGGCCGGATCGACGGGTGCTTCTGCACGGATCCGATAGCCGGGAACATCAAGATCGCTACAGTCGAAATGTTCCGCGAGCGACTGTTGCTGGCGATGGCGCAAGGACACATCTTGGCAAACAAGGCGTGGGTGTCGCTTTCGGACCTTGCGGAGCAACCGTACCTTGATCGGCTCCAATGCGAATTCCGCACGCGCGTGCAGAACCATCTGCACGAGCGCGCGATTATCATGATCCCCCGGCTCAGATCCGAACGCGAGGATTTGATTCAACAAGCCGTGGCAGAGGGCGCAGGTGTTTGCATGCTACCCGAGCGGTCGACAATCGTGGACGGTCTGACGTTACGCCCGGTCGATACGCTAGACCTGTCGCGCACGGTCGCATTCCAATCGATTTCGGGATCGGGAACAGCCGCGGCGCTGCGGCAGCTGCGCGTATTGATAGAGCGATATGCATGGTCGTGAGTGCTGTAGGCGTGCCAGGGGCACAAAGCCGCGATCTTGGTCATGCGCGACTAACGCAGCGGTCGCATCAACTAGGTCTCCTCGGTTGGAGGTCTCGTCGGTCGCCTGCAAGGATCGAAGCGCGATGGAGGCGTATGCCCTCTTTTAGGATTGGCACGGGCGAGATCGGTCCGGAGACGGTACACGCGGCTCTCGTCGCATCGCACGACGCAGACGACATATTGGTGGATGAGGATCCGCTTGCAGCACTGGCCCGCTTCACGAGGTGTCGCCAAGCCAGTCTCAGGAATCCGACGAGCGAGCTGATCTCGGTAGAAAGTCCTGCCTCTCGTCGGTCAACGGAGTTTCGGATGACGGTGGCGTCAAAATCTTTTGAAGGCGGAAGTGAACGGGAGGCGTTTGTTCGGGACTATTCTTGCCCGGTGTTTTCCTCACGCTTTAAAAAAAGGAACCACTCATGATTTCCAGGTTTTCAACCGCGGTGTTCGTCACCTCCGCTCTCGCTCTGTCGGCCATATCCGCTGAGGCTGCCTCCGCCATCAATGTCCGAGGAACGATCGAAGCAGTGAACGGCCAGACGATGACCGTAAAGACGCGTGAAGGTTCGACGGACACGATCGACCTCAGCGGCGACTGGAAGATTACGGGTGTCACCAAGGCATCCATTCACGATATCAAGCCGGGTGATTTTGTCGGCATCGCCTCCGTTTCGAAGAAGAATGGCGACAATGGCGCGCTGGAGGTGGTGGTCTTTCCCGCTTCGATGAAAGGGGCGGGCGAAGGCGATTATGCCTGGGATCTGAAACCGAAGAGCAACATGACCAACGGCACCGTGGCGAAGGCGGTCAAGCAGGTCAACGGCCAGACCGTCACCGTTGCGTATCGTGGCGGCTCGAGGAAGATCACCATCACCGACAAGACGCCTGTCGTGACCTTCGCCCCGGCAAAGAAATCAGACCTCAAGCCCAATGCTCCCGTTTTCGTGGGCGCAAAAAAGGACGGCACGAAAATCAGCGCTCAGCGTGTGATTGTCGGCCATGACGGCATTACGCCGCCGATGTAAAGGACGCCTAACAACAGCGAAGGGCGCACCTCGGAGCCTTCGGGCATAAATCCAAAGGGTTTGACGCAACTGATCATGCGTAGCGCGACTATGATCTCAGGCATAATCACCGGCAATGTCCGCTTTCAGGCAGTATAAACGGGGTCTTGGACGGCTGACATGAGGGTGCGAAGCGGATGTCGTTGAGCTACGTCTCAGGTACGATGTAAAGCAGTAGCCGAACAGTCATCGGGTCGTGACCTATGCGACTCAGGCGGAGGGCGCGGGGTCGGTGAGGAAGGGCATGATGTCCACGCCGTCTCCAGGAAATACGGAGAAATGCGGGTGGTTCTCGAAGAGGCGGGCGGCGGCCTCGATGGTTTCGGCCTCGACGACAATGTAGCCGCAGAAGGGGTTCACGGCGCCGGCGATACCGTCCTTGGTCACGCGCGTCGTCTTCCCGACCATGCCGCCACGATCGGGGAACGATGCGGCGTTCCTCTCCTCCCAGTCCGCCCACTGCTTTAACCCGGCGGTGTCGATCGCATTCTGCTCAGGCTTGGGCAGGTTGCGAAAGCGGGCGAGGTCTTCGGATTTCATGGTGTAGACGGCGAGAAAGCGGGGCATAGGGCGCGCTCTTCATGCTGGCATAAGGGCATTGGAGCCTAGACTCCGGACTAGCTGAAGTCACTCGGCATTCACGCCCTGTTTGCCCGCTGCCTATCTGCATCAGCTCGAGAAGGCCGCTTCACTGCGCAAAGCGGCCTCAAGCGAGGGAATAAACGATGGCCGCTTGCAGGATGCGGACGTAGTCAGCGCAATGTCCGACATGGGGGCGAGGAAAGGAGCCTGCTAACTCCTCGCCGCCGCTTGTGCGGCAGCGAGCCTTGCAATCGGGACGCGGAAGGGGGAGCAGGAGACGTAGTCTAGCCCGACTTCCTCGCAGAAGCGGATGGAGGACGGGTCGCCGCCATGCTCGCCGCAGATGCCGAGCTTTATCCCTTTGCGGGCCGCCCTGCCCTTCTCCGCCGCGATCCTCACCAGTTCGCCGACGCCTTCTACGTCCAGGCTGACGAACGGGTCCTGCGCGATGATGTCCTTCTTGCGGTAGACTTCCAGGAAAGAGGCCGCGTCGTCGCGGGAAATACCGAAAGTCGTCTGCGTCAGATCATTGGTCCCGAAGGAGAAGAACTCCGCATCCTTGGCGATCGCATCGGCGCGCAATGCCGCGCGCGGCAGTTCGATCATGGTGCCGACGAGATAGTCGATTTTCCTGCCCGACTTCTCCATCACCTTTTTGGCCACGTCGTCGATGCGCTGCTTGACGTATTCGAGTTCCTTGACGATGCCGACCAGCGGCACCATGACCTCCGGTACGACCGGGCTGCCGGTCTTCCTGGCGGCCTCAGCCGCGGCCTCGAAGATCGCCTGCGCCTGCATTTCCGCGATCTCCGGATAGGAGACCGCCAGCCGGCAGCCGCGATGGCCGAGCATCGGGTTGAACTCGTGCAGCGCCTCGGTTCGCTGGCGGAGCTTATCGGCGGAAACGCCCATCGCCTTCGCCACCTCGGCGATCTCTTCTTCCGTTTTCGGCAGGAATTCGTGCAGCGGTGGGTCGAGCAGGCGGATGGTGACGGGCAGCCCGGCCATGATCTCGAAAAGCTCGACGAAGTCCGAGCGCTGCATGGGGAGCAGCTTGGCAAGTGCCGCGCGGCGGCCCTCCTCCGTATCGGCAAGGATCATCTCGCGCATGGCGACGATGCGGTCGCCCTCGAAGAACATGTGCTCGGTGCGGCAGAGCCCGATGCCCTCGGCGCCGAAGGAGCGCGCGGTGCGGGCATCTGCCGGTGTTTCGGCATTGGTGCGCACCTTCATGCGGCGGATCTGGTCGGCCCATTCCATGATCGCGGCGAAATCGCCGGAAAGCTCGGGCTGAAGCATGGCGACCTCGCCTTTCAGGACCTGGCCGTTGCCGCCGTCGATGGTGATCAGGTCGCCTGCCTTGAGCGTCGCCCCGGCCGCGATGAGTTCGCCCTTGCGGTAGTCGACGCGTAGCGATCCCGCGCCGGAGACGCAGGGCTTGCCCATGCCCCGCGCGACGACGGCGGCGTGGCTGGTCATGCCACCGCGCGTGGTCAGGATGCCCTCGGCCGCATGCATGCCATGAATGTCCTCCGGGCTCGTCTCGACCCGCACGAGGATGACCTTGCGGCCGGCTTTCTTCGCTTCTTCCGCGGCTTCCGACGAAAATACGATTTCACCGGTGGCAGCACCGGGTGACGCGGGCAGGCCGATACCGATCACATCGCGCTTCGCATCCGGGTCGATGGTCGGATGCAGAAGCTGGTCGAGCGAGGCCGGCTCGACGCGCTGGACGGCTTCTTCCTTCGAGATCAGCCCCTCGGCAGCCATGTCGACGGCGATCTTCATCGCTGCACGGGCCGTGCGCTTGCCGTTGCGGGTCTGCAGCATCCACAATTTGCCGCGCTCGATGGTGAATTCGAGGTCCTGCATGTCGCGGTAGTGGGATTCCAGCCGGCTCGAGATATCCACGAAGCTGGCGAAGGCATCCGGCATCACCTTCTCCAACGAAGGCTTGTCGGACCCTGCGGCCTGGCGCGCGGCCTCGGTGATGTTTTGCGGCGTACGGATACCGGCGACCACGTCCTCGCCCTGCGCATTGACCAGGAATTCGCCATAGAGCTGATTGTCGCCAGTGGAGGGGTTACGGGTGAAGGCGACGCCGGTTGCGGAATCGTCGCCAAGATTGCCAAAGACCATGGCCTGGACATTGACGGCCGTGCCCCAGCTTTCGGGAATGTCGTGCAGGCGGCGATAGGTGATGGCGCGCTGGTTCATCCAGCTTGAAAAGACGGCGCCGATCGCGCCCCAGAGCTGGGCCTGCGGCTCCTGCGGGAAAGGTTCGCCGAGTTCTTCCTTCACCTTGGCCTTATAGAGGTCGATGACCGCGCGCCATTCGGCTGCGGTCAGCTCCGTATCGAGGTCGTGACCGAGCTTCGCCTTCTCGTCCTCCAGTATCTCCTCGAAGTTTCCGTGGTCGACGCCGAGCACGACATCGGAATACATCTGGATGAAGCGGCGGTAGCTGTCATAGGCGAAGCGCTCGTCGCCGGATTCCTCGGCCAGCGCCTTCACCGTCTCGTCGTTCAAGCCGAGGTTCAGGACCGTGTCCATCATGCCGGGCATGGATGCCCGTGCACCCGAACGCACGGAGACGAGGAGCGAATTTTGCCGATCGCCAAATTTACGGCCAACAATGCGGCCGACCTCGGCGAGCGCCTTCTCGACCTCGTCCTTGAGACCTTCGGGATATTTCTCTTCTTTCTCGAAATAGGTGTTGCAGGCTTCGGTGGTGATGGTGAACCCAGGGGGTACCGGCAGGCCGAGGCTCGACATCTCCGCCAGATTAGCGCCCTTGCCGCCAAGGAGGTTGCGGTCGCCGGCGCGGCCTTCCGCCTTGCCGTCGCCAAAGCTGTAGACCCATTTCGTCATGAAATCCCTCGCAGATTATCGCGTATGGCCAGCCCTGATCGCCATCGAATGAGACGGATAGGGTGGCACATCGGCAAACGCAAGGCGACCCGACACGTTCCGCTTCATCCAATCGATTAAGTTTGCCGCTGGATTTTCGGCTTGCCTTTCAAGGTGTGATCTACTAGAACAAAAAGGGAACATATGAGGTTTCCGATGCGACAGACAGGTAAGTTCGACTATCTAGAAATGCAGGCGACGGGCGGCACGCTCGATTCGACAAAATCCTTCTACAGCCGCGCCTTCGGCTGGAGTTTCACGGATTACGGCCCGACCTATGCGGCCTTTTCGGAAGGACTCGACGGCGGCTTCCAGGCGGATGCCGGAGAAGCGCTGCCGGTGCTTTATTCGGAAAATCTGGAGGCGACAAAGGACGCCGTGGAAGCGGCCGGCGGAAAGATCGTGCGACCTATCTTCGCTTTCCCTGGCGGGCGGCGCTTCCATTTCACCGATCCGGCAGGGAATGAACTGGCGGTGTGGGGAGAGTAAAAGGCAGAAGAGAGTTCAGCTCGCCTCGCGCATCTGCTCGGCGGTCTGGAGATCGACGGAGACGAGCTGGCTGACGCCCTGCTCTGCCATGGTGACACCAAAGAGACGGTCCATGCGCGCCATGGTGATGGGGTTGTGGGTGATGACGACGAAGCGGGTCTCGGTCGATTTCGACATCTCGTCCATGAGATTGCAGAAGCGTTCGACGTTGTGGTCGTCGAGCGGCGCGTCGACTTCGTCCAGCACGCAGATCGGCGCCGGATTGGTGAGGAAGACGGCGAAGATCAGCGCCATCGCCGTCAAGGCCTGCTCGCCGCCGGACAAAAGTGTCATGGTCTGCGGCTTCTTGCCGGGTGGGCGGGCCAGAATTTCCAGCCCGGCTTCCAACGGGTCTTCCGATTCGACCAGTTGAAGTTCCGCCGTACCTCCGCCGAACAATGAGGTGAAAAGCTTCTGGAAATGGCCGTTCACTACGCCGAAGGCTTCGAGCAGCCGCTCACGGCCTTCACGGTTGAGGCTCTGGATCGCCTGGCGCAATTTGCGGATCGCCTCGATAATGTCTTCCCGCTCGGAAACGATCGTCTCCAGCCGCTCGGAAAGTTCTTTTTGCTCCTCTTCGGCGCGTAGATTGACGGCGCCGAGCCGCTCGCGCTCGATCCGCAATTTCTCAAGCCGCCGCTCAATGTCATCGGCGTCCGGCAGGGGATCGCCCGGCGCGAGTCCGGTGTGCTTGATAACCAGATGCGGAGGCGTGCCAAGCGTCTCCTGGATACGCACTTCGGCGTCGCGCCGCCTATCGTCAGCCGCCGTCAGGCGTTCCTCGGCGCGCGCGCGCGCCTCGCGCGCGTCCGCCAGCGCCTGGATCGCGGCGGTTGCCGCCTTGTCGAGCTCTGCCTGGCGGTTCTCGGCTTCCTGCAAGCGGTCGGCAGCGGCCTTGCGCAGCGTCTCGACTTCAGAAAGCTGCGACATCAGCTTACGCCGTCTGGCGTCGATCTCGTCGGGCGCATCGGAAAGCCTGTTGAACTCGGCCGACGCCTCGGTGCGTCGCTCTGACAGCGCGGCGATCTGGCGATCGGCGTTTTCAGCACGCGAGCGCCAGCTCTCGCGTTCGGTCACGATCGCGGCCAGACGACGCTGGCGCATCTCGGTCTCACGGCGCAGGCCTTCATATGCCGCGCGCGCCTCGGCAGTGGCCGCACGTTCCGCCGCGACCCGCGTAGAAACCTCGGTGATCACCTTTTCCAACGCCGACAGGTCGGGCGCCTGCGACAACGCCACCTCCGCTGTCGCGAAGGACTGCACGGCCTCGTCGCGGCTTTCCACGATGCGGTCGCGCGATTCCGTCAATGCGGCACGCCTGCTCGACAGGGCACCCGCCGCCTTTTCCGCCTCGGCAAGCGCGGTTCGGGCATCGCTGAACGCGCGCTGCGCATTGCGCTGCGCCTCGCGCGCGGCGCGCTCCCGCTCTACCGCCTCGCGCACGGCCTTCTCGCTGCCGGCAAGCGCTTCTTCCGCCGCGCGGACGCGCTTTGTCGCTTCGACCGCCTCGCCGTCGAGTTCCGCCAGCCGATTCTTCTGCGCGAGACGCTGCGCGGCCGGCGTCGGCGCATCGGCGCTTGCCGTATAACCGTCCCAGCGCCAGAGACCGCCCTCCTTGCTGACAAGCCGCTGCCCGGGTTTCAAAAGCGCCTGAAGTCTCGCGCCATCGGCAGCGTCCACAACGCCGATCTGCGCCAGCCGCCGCGCAAGCTCTCGGGGCGCATCCACCATGTCGGCAAGCCGCGCGGCACCATCCGGCAGGTTCGGATCGGCTCCGGCAGGCGGCGCTTCGCCCCAATGCACCGGCGCGCTCCGGTCGAGCGGCGCGTCCAGATCCTCGCCAAGCGCGGCGCCGAGCGCGGCCTCGAAGCCGCGATTGACCTTCACCTTTTCGAGCACCGCCGGGAACAGGTCGCCGGAGGCGGCGTTAATGATCTTCGCCAACGTGCGCGCTTCGGTCTCTATGCGGCTCAGTTCCGCTCGCACATCCTGCAGCGGGGCACGCAGCGACGCTTCGGCCGCACGCTTCTCCTCGACCTCTCGTTCCGTCGCCGCGGCGGCGGCCTCCGCCGCATTAGCGGCCGTCTCCGCCTCTTCGACCAGCACCCGTTTTTCCGCCGGATCGGCGAGCGCCGAAATACGCTCCGAGATTTCGGCCGTCTCGCGGTCGAGATCGGCTAGCTGGCGTTCCAGCCGATCGCGGCGCTCGCCGCTTTCGCGCAGATTGCGTTCGATCTGTGCGCGCTCGGCGGAAGCCTGCGCACGGCCGGAGGTCGCCGTCGTCAATTCGGCTTCGCTCGCGGCAAGCGTCGCTGCCGTCTTCTCCAGCGCTTCCTTCAGTCCCGCCTCACGGCCGGAGGCGCCAGCCTCTTCTTCGGCAAGCGACTTGTCCTCTTCATCGAGCCTCGCCAGCGTCTCGGCATTATCGCGGACCATCCGGCGCTCGCGCTCGATGTCGGCGTCAAGCTGGGCGACGCGCTTTTGCAATTCGTCGCGGCGGGCGCGCATGCGTTCCGCCTCCTCCTCCATCTGGGCGCGGGCGATGGTGAGGCGCTGCAAGGCGGCGGCGGCCTCCGCCTCCGCCTCGCGCAAGCCCGGCAGGCCCTTGGCGGCGATCGCCTGCGCCTTTGCCGCCTCCATCTGGGCGGCCGCCTTTTCCGCGACAACGGAAGTGGCGGCGGAAAGTGCGGACTGCGCCTCCGCCTCCTGCGCCTTTGCCTGCGTCCAGCGCAGATGCAGCAACGTCGCCTCTGCCTTGCGGATATCGGCTGAAAGGTTCTTGAAGCGTGATGCCTGCCGCGCCTGGCGTTTCAGGCTCTCGATCTGGCTTTCCAGTTCGCCAACCACGTCGTCGAGACGTTCGAGGTTCTGTTCCGCCGCGCGCAAGCGAAGCTCGGCCTCGTGACGGCGCGTATGCAGGCCGGAAATGCCCGCCGCCTCTTCCAGGAGAGCACGGCGGGCCTGCGGCTTGGCCTGGATGAGTTCGCCGATGCGGCCCTGCCCCACCATCGAGGGCGAACGCGCGCCGGTCGACTGGTCGGCGAAAAGAAGCTGCACGTCCTTGGCGCGTGCCTCGCGGCCGTTGATGCGGTAGACGGAGCCGGCCTCGCGCTCGATACGGCGCGACACCTGCAATTCGTCGGCGTCGTTGAAGGAAGGCGGGGCGCTGCGGTCGATATTGTCGAGGAAAAGGGTCACCTCGGCCGTGTTGCGCGCCGGCCGGGTCGAGGAGCCGGAAAAGATCACGTCGTCCATGCCCGACGCGCGCATGTTCCTGAACGAGCTTTCGCCCATCACCCAGCGCAGCGCCTCGACGAGGTTCGACTTGCCGCAGCCGTTCGGCCCGACCACGCCGGTCAGGCCGCGCTCAATGACGAACTCGCCAGGTTCGACGAAGGATTTGAAGCCGAGCAGACGAAGGCGCGAGAATTTCATCGCACGCGCCCGCCAACGGGCGCGATGCGGATCGCGCCGGTCAGCCCCTTAAAGCAAGGGGTCGATGATCGCCGACATCTCTTCAATCGACAAAGCCCCGGGATATTTCTTTCCGTTGACAAAGAAGGTCGGCGTAGCGTCGACGCCGAAGTCTTTTTCGCCGCGGTTCTTGACCGCCCTGATCTGGTCCAGCAGCTTCTGGTCCGTCAAGCAGGCCTCGAAGGACTCCTGTGTAAAACCGGCAAGCTTGGAGATTTGCAGCAGCGCCGACTTAGCATCGTTCGCGCGCGCCCAACTCTCCTGCTGATGGAACAGCACGTCCACCATGGCGAAATATTTGTCCTTGGAGCAGCGCGCCAACATGAAACCGGCCTCGGCGCGGGGATCGAACGGGAATTCGCGCAGGATCAGCCTTACCTTTCCGGTATCGATGTATTTCTTCTTCAGTTCCGGCAGCGTCACGACGTCGAAATGAGCGCAATGCGGGCATGTCATCGACGCATATTCGACGATCGTCACCGGCGCGTCGTCCTTGCCGAGTTGCATGTCCGGCAAGGCGCCGGGCTGCATGAGCTTCGCGACATCCACCGAGCCTTCCGGCTGGGGCGCTGCTGCCGGGGTGGCGGCATACGCATCGCTGCTGCCCGAAAGGAGAAGCCCTGCGGCCGGCAGGCCCGCCAGCGCCAGAAGGACATTTCTACGGTCGAGGGAACGGTTCATACGAATCACCTGTCGGTTGCCTGAATTTGACATGGGAAATGCAAGGAAAGCGAGACTTCTCGGGAATTATGGCATGGGCGGGACGCGTGCCCACGGTCGAGACAGACACTCCGTTCACCATTTTGCGAGCACTCCGGTCATTTCGGCTGCCGTGAGGCCAGCACCGAACGGCCGAGACGTTCGAGCGAGGCGCGCAGCGCGTCGTCGGTGATCGGTCCGACAGAAGATGCGACGCGCGCCCTCTCCCTGTCCGTCAGCGCGCGCAGCGACGGCTTTTCCGGAGGTGTGGCGTACGTTACCTTCTTCTGTACGATTTTTACCCGGCCGATGGCGGCGAACCCCAGGAAAGCATTGGCGCGGCTGATGATTTCGGCTGTCTGGTGCTGTAGTCTCAGCGCCGCCGCACCCTCGCAAGCGACGACCAGCATCGCCGGTTCGAACGGATCGTCCTCGTCGTGGCGGCGAGGCCAGGCGATACGCTCAGGCCGGGTGTGCGGCGCAAGCCGTTCGCCGACAATCTCGTCCCAACACTGCAGAAGCGCCGTCGACATACCAGCGCGCTTGCGCATGACCGGGTCGAGGATGGACGTGGCGAGGTCGCCGACGGGGACGGCGTGCCTTCCTTGCCTCTTGCCTGCCATGACCTCGCTCCATGATAGTGGTTAGGTCTTACAAGTTCTCTTCCGCAGAAATCCATGCCACCCGCAGCCCGAACGATCAACCGCACAGACGAAAAGCAAGCCGCTATCGCCCCGGCGCTGCTCGCCTGGTACGACCGTCACCACCGCGACCTGCCGTGGCGTACGCCGCCTGCCGAACTAAGGCACGGGAACCGGCCGGACCCTTATCATGTCTGGCTTTCGGAGATCATGCTCCAGCAGACGGGAGTCGAGACCGTCAAACCCTATTTCCTGAAATTCATCGGCAAATGGCCGAACGTGCTGGCGCTCGCGGCCGCCGCGACCGAGGACGTAATGAAGGCTTGGGCGGGCCTCGGTTACTATTCGAGGGCACGCAACCTCAAGAAATGCGCCGACGAGGTGGCCGGTCGGTTGGGCGGTATCTTCCCCTCGACCGAAGCCGGCCTGAAGTCACTGCCCGGCATCGGCGACTACACGGCGGCCGCGATCGGTGCCATCGCCTTCGATCTCAGGACGGCGGTGGTGGACGGCAATGTCGAACGCGTCGTCGCGCGGCTTTGTGCCATCGAGCTTCCGGTGCGCGAGGCCAAGCGCGAAATCCGCGAAATCGTCGATGCCATGACGCCAGCCGATCGGCCGGGCGATTTCGCGCAAGCCATGATGGATCTCGGCGCAACCATCTGCGCGCCGCGCAGGCCGGCCTGCTTTCTATGTCCGTTACGCGAGAATTGCACAGCACTTGCAAGGGGTGAACCGGAGCGCTTTCCGGTGCCGGCGATCCGCTCGGAAAAACCGCGGCGCGTCGGCGCCGCCTTTGTCGTGGTGCGGCCGGACGGCGCCATCCTTCTGAGGCGGCGCCCGGAAACCGGCCTGCTCGGCGGAATGACCGAAGTGCCCACGACCGGATGGACGGCGCGGCAGGATGGGGCCACCGGCAGCGATGCCGCGCCTTTTGCCGCCGGCTGGAAACATGCCGGCGCGATCACCCATGTCTTCACGCATTTCGCGCTGGAACTGCAGGTCTATCGGGCCGATCCGCAAGACCTTGCCGCGCCGGTGGACTATTGGTGGTCGCCTGCGGGTGAAATATGCGACGAGGCCTTGCCGACAATCATGAAAAAGGCCATCGAGGCGGCCGTTCCCGGAGCGACGAAGCGTCCGCATCCTCCTAAAGCGAGAAAAGCATGAGCGAAATCCGCCACATCGTCTTCGATATCGGCAAGGTGCTGATCCATTACGATCCGGAACTGCCCTACCGCCGCCTTATCCCCGACGAAGAGAAGCGGCGTTGGTTCTTCGCGGAAATCTGCACGCCCGAATGGAACATCGAGCAGGATCGCGGCCGCACCTGGGAAGAGGCCGAGGCGCTATTGATCGCCGATTATCCGGACGAGGCGGAGAACATCCGTGGCTTTCGCCGGAATTGGCACGAGATGGTGCCGCATGCCTATAAGGAGAGCGTCGCCATCATGGAAACGCTGATCGACCAGGGCTACGACGTTACCATGCTGACCAACTTCGCCTCCGACACATTCATCGAGGCGCGAGAGCGCTTTACATTTCTCGCCAGGCCGCGCGGCGTGACCGTATCCGGCGACATCCGGGCGATCAAACCTGATCGCGCCATCTTCGATCACCACGTCACAGCTTTCGGCCTCGATCCGAAGGCCACGATCTTCATCGACGACAGCGCCAAGAATGTCGAAGGCGCACGCGCGGCGGGTTGGAACGCAGTGCTGTTCACCAACGCCGAAACGCTTCGCAAAGACCTCGTGGGTTACGGGATCGAGATATGATCCAGTCTACGCCGCGCTGACCTGCAGCCGTTGGCGCACCACCGCACGCAACTCGTCGATGGGCTTCAGCCTGCCCTTCTCTTCGTAGTGCCAGAAGGTCCAGCCATTGCAGGCATCGAGCCCTTGCACGATGGCGCCCAGCCGATGGATCGAGCCGGCGCGGCTGTCGGCGGAGAGCGTACCGTCGGCGCGGACCGAAGCGGCGAAGCGGCGGCGTGAATCGTAAAGCACGGTGCCGGGGCGTACGAGCCCGGCTTCCAGAAGGCTCGCGAAAGCGACACGCGGTTCGGCACGCTTGCCGGTCATGACGGTCAGGTCGCCTTCCGCCAGCGGCTCGACGGCGGCAATGCGTGCCGTTGCTGCGTCGATATAGGCCTGCTCGCGCTCGACGCCGACGAAATGGCGGCCGAGGCGCCTTGCCACCGCGCCGGTCGTGCCGGAACCGAAGAACGGGTCGAGCACGACATCGCCGGGCTTGGTCGAAGCCATCATGATACGGCCCAGGAGCGCTTCGGGTTTTTGCGTGGGATGTACCTTGGAGCCGTCCTCGCCCTTCAGGCGCTCCGCGCCGGTGCAAATCGGGAAGAGCCAGTCCGAACGCATCTGGAGGTCATCGTTCGCGGCCTTCAATGCCTCGTAATTGAATGTATAGCCCTTCGCCTTGGCGTCGCGGGAAGCCCAGATCATGGTCTCGTGGGCGTTCTGAAAGCGGCGGCCGCGGAAATTTGGCATCGGATTCGTCTTGCGCCAGACGATATCGTTCAGGAACCAGAAGCCGAGATCCTGCATGATGGCGCCGACGCGGAAGATGTTGTGGTAGGAGCCGATCACCCAGATCGTCCCGTTGGGCTTCAGCACGCGGCGGGCGGCAAGAAGCCAGGCGCGGGTGAAGGCATCATAGGCGGCGAAGCTTTCAAATTGATCCCACGCATCGTCGACTGCGTCGACCTTCGACTGGTCCGGACGATGGAGATCGCCGTCGAGTTGGAGATTGTAAGGCGGGTCGGCGAAGACGATATCGATCGATTTTTCCGGCAGCCTTTCCAGCGCCGCAACGCAGTCGCCCTTGATGATCGTATCCAGCCACGCCGCCCTCCCGGCGACAGGCGAAACCTCTTCGGCGAAATTAGAAGAAGACGACATGAATGTACCCGAGACACGCGTTACTCTTTACCGATCGTTATGGTTACTCTTCTCGGTAAACATTTAATGAAATGGGCGCCCGGATCGTGAGTGCCCTTGGCGAGGTGTGCCATCGGGGCGCGGTTGCCACGCGCGGCCGGAATGCATAGATGTCCGGCAATCCTCCAACAATTGGAATCCCGATATGCCGGCTCCCGAACTGGTCATCTTCGATTGCGACGGCGTGCTCGTCGATTCGGAAGTCATCGCCGCCCGCGTCGAGGCCGAGGTGCTGACGAGGGCTGGCTACGAAATCGATGCAGACGAGCTTTCCGAGCGCTTTGCCGGACTGACATTCACCGACATGCTGCTCAGGATCGAGGCCGAGACCGGCCTGCCCTTCCAGGCCTCCATCATCGCGCGGACCGAAGAACTGATCGATAAACGGCTCGGTGGCGAGGTGCGGCCGATCGAAGGCGCACGCAATGCCGTTCTTTCCGTGAAGGGGCCGCGTTGTATCTGTTCGAATTCGAGCACGAAGCGCGTGACGCTTTCGCTGACGAGAGCGGGGCTGATGCCGCTTTTCGAAGGCCTGATCTTCTCGAGCCTCGAAATCCCCTCGAAGCGCACCAAGCCGGCGCCGGATGTCTTTCTATACGCGGCGGAGAAGCTCAAGGCCGATCCGAAACAGACCTTCGTCATCGAGGATTCGGTGCATGGCGTGACCGGCGCGAGGGCCGCCGGCATGCGGGTCATCGGCTTTACCGGCGCGTCGCATTCCTATCCGGGCCATGCCGACCGGCTGACCGAAGCCGGCGCGGAGACCGTCATCCGCCGCTGGGCGGAATTTCCGGCCGTCCTCGCTGCGCTGTCGGAATGGGCGGAGCCGCTGTAGGGACTGCTCCGCCCGCCATACGCTATTTCTTCTTCGACTTTCCTGCCTCTGCGCCCCCGTCGAAGCCGGCGAAGATCTGGATGTTACGCTTGGCCGGCGCGTCGAAGGTGACGTTTGCATTGCTGTAGAGGAACTGCGCGGCTTCGGACGTGTCGCTCACCTGCACCGGATATTTCGCGAGATTGGAGTAGATGACGTCGCCGTCACGCAGCACCGCGATACGGATCGGCAGCGTCACCGCGCCGGTCTTGCCCATCGGTCCCGGCACGACCTTGCCGGCGACCGCAACGGTCATGGTCAGCATGCCGCCCTGGTAGTTGCAGGAGCGCGTTACGTCGGTGATCGAAGCCTGATAGATCAGACCGGCTGAATTATCCGGCTGCGCATTGGGGTTTGCCAGCGGATCGTCTTCGTCCTTCTTGGTCTTCTTGGCGCCCTTGGCATATTGGCTATAGAAGGCCGTGCCCTCACGCAGCGTGACAGTCGGGCAATACGCCAGAAGGTCCTTCTCGCTGATCTTGGTGGACGGCGGAGGCGGCGCGTCCTTCACCCCCGGATCGAGCTTGCTCAAACCCCCGCCAGATTGGCAACCGGCGAGCGCCAGGATAAGACCGGCCGCGCACAATGAAGCTGGAAATCTGCTCTCGAACACACGAAACTCCCTCAACCTGTTTCCTCGCCGCGAAGAAGGTGTCTATATCAACGCCGGATCGGAAATGCGACCGAGGGAAACGGTTTTCCCTCGGAGCTTGAAGGCGGAACGCGACGGACCGACAGAAAATGCAGTATATCAGCACCAGAGGCGAGGCCCCAGCGCTTGGCTTTTCCGATACGCTTCTCGCCGGGCTCGCCCGCGACGGCGGGCTTTATCTACCCGAAGAATGGCCGCATTTCGGCGCGGCGGAGATCCGAGCCCTTCGCGGCCTGTCCTATCCGGAAATGGCCGTCAGGCTGCTGACGCCGTTCACTGGCGGCGAGATCGACGCAAGGACCTTCTCCGCCATCGTGCATGAGGCCTATGCAACCTTCCGGCACGATGCGGTGTGTCCGCTGGTGCAGACGGGCGCGAACGAATTCGTGCTGGAACTCTTCCATGGGCCGACGCTCGCCTTCAAGGACGTCGCCATGCAACTTCTGGCGCGCCTGATGGACCATGTGCTTGCCGAGCGCGGCGAACGCGCGACGATCGTCGGCGCCACTTCAGGCGATACGGGTGGCGCGGCCATCGATGCCTTCGCCGGGCGCGATCGCACCGACATCTTCATCCTTTTCCCGCACGGCCGCGTCTCGCCGGTGCAGCAGCGCCAGATGACGAGTTCGACCGCCGTCAACGTCCACGCGCTGGCGATCGAGGGCAATTTCGACGACTGCCAGGGGCTCGTCAAAGGCCTGTTCAACAATCATCAATTCCGCGATGCGGTTTCGCTCTCCGGCATCAATTCGATCAACTGGGCGCGCATCATGGCCCAGATCGTCTACTATTTTTCTGCCGCCGTCTCGCTCGGTGCGCCGGACCGGCCGGTCTCCTTCACGGTGCCGACCGGAAATTTCGGCGACATCTTTGCCGGCTACGCCGCCAAGCGGATGGGCTTGCCGGTCGACCGCCTCGTCATCGCCACCAACGACAACGACATATTGGCGCGCACGCTTCGCAGCGGCCGATACGAGACGCGCAAGGTAGTGGAGACGACCTCGCCTTCGATGGACATACAGATATCATCCAATTTCGAGCGGCTGCTCTTCGAGGCGGCAGGCCGCGACGCCGCGCTGGTGCGGCGCGAGATGGAAAGCCTGAAGCAATCCGGCGTGTTCGATCTGGAGAAACGCCAGTTTTCATCGATCCGTCAGGAATTTACGGCCGGACGCTCGACCATGGCCGAAACGGCTGAAACCATCCGCGGCATCCTCGAACAGGACGGCTATCTCCTCGATCCGCATACGGCGACCGCCATCAGGGTCGCGCGCGACAATGCTGATCGGAGTGCGCCGATGGTCGTGCTGGCAACCGCGCATCCCGCCAAATTCCCGACGGCCGTCAGGGAAGCGAGCGGCGTCGCGCCGGCGCTGCCCGCCTTTCTCTCGGACTTGATGCAGCGCAAGGAAACCTTCACGGTGCTTCCCTCCGACCCGAAAATGTTGGAAGATTACGTCATGCGACGCACACGGGCGGCGCGCGTACAAGGAGTATCTCATTAATGGGTGTCGAGGTTAGCCGTCTTTCGAACGGCCTGACGGTTGCGACCGAAACCATTCCTTCCATCGAAACCGTCGCGCTCGGCGTCTGGGTCAAGTCAGGGGCGCGAAACGAGCGTGACGATGAACACGGCATCGCCCACCTCCTCGAGCACATGGCCTTCAAGGGAACGGGGCAGCGCTCGGCCTGGGATATCGCCTCGCAGATCGAAGACGTCGGCGGCGAGATCAATGCCGCGACCAGCGTAGAGACGACCGCCTTCTTCGCCCGCGTTCTTGCCGACGACGTGCCGCTCGCCGTCGATATCCTTTCCGACATCCTCACCGATTCACGCTTCGATCCGGGTGAACTGGAGCGCGAACAGCACGTCATCCTGCAGGAGATCGGTGCCGCCTATGACACGCCGGACGATATCGTCTTCGACCGGTTCACCGAGACAGCCTTCCGCCACCAGACGATCGGCCGCTCCATCCTTGGCACGCCGGAGACGGTGAAGTCCTTCACTTCGGCCCAGCTTCGCTCCTACATGGACCGGCAATATGGAGCCGACCGCATGGTTGTGGTGGCTGCCGGCGCCGTCAGGCATGACGAGTTCTTGCGGCAGGTGGAGTCGCGGCTGGGCGGCTTCCGCCCGAAAGCGGAAAGCGTGCTGCCGCAATACGCCAACTATGTCGGCGGCGACTACCGGGAGGATCGCGGCCTGATGGACGCGCAGATCCTGCTCGGCTTCGAGGGCCGCGCCTATCATGTGCGCGATTTCTATGCGTCCCAGCTTCTTTCGATGGTCCTCGGCGGAGGCATGTCGTCCCGTCTCTTCCAAGAGGTTCGCGAGAAACGCGGCCTCTGCTATTCGGTCTACGCTTTCCATTGGGGCTTCTCGGACACCGGCGTCTTCGGCGTACATGCCGCGACAGGCAAGGAAGACATCGCCAGGCTGGTGCCGGTCATCCTCGACGAATTGCAGCGCGCGGGCGAGAATATTCTGCCCGAAGAGCTCAACCGGGCGCGCGCGCAATACCGCGCCGGCCTTCTGATGTCGCAGGAAAGCGCGGCCAGCCGCGCCTCGCAGATCGCCCGCCAACTCATGCTCTACGGCCGGCCGATTCCCATGCAGGAGCTTGTCGAACGGCTCTCGGCGATCACCACGGAGCGTCTGAGGGACCTTGCCGAGCGGCTCTTCGCTACCAAGCCGACCGTCGCGGCGATAGGCCCGGTGGGGGCGCTGCCGGCCTTCGAGACGATCCGTGAATCGCTCGCGGGACCGACGCCGTCGGTGCGGCGCCTCGCCGGCTGAGGGGGTCGCCACCCTGGTCAAGCATGCTCGCGCTTTCTTTTCTCAAACGCGATACGCCGGTTCTCAAAGGCAAGCGCATCACGCTCCGCATGCCGGTGAGCGCAGACTACGCCGCATGGGCGGCGCTACGCGAAGTAAGCCGCAGCTTCCTCGAACCGTGGGAGCCACGCTGGGCGCCGGACGAACTGGAGCGGCAGGCATGGCGCATGCGCCTGCAGCGCTACCGGGAGGACTATCAGCGTGGCAGCGCGGTACCTTTCTTCATCTTTCTCAACCAGAACGGCGCGCTTGCCGGCGGCATCACGCTCGGCAATATCCGTCACGGTGTCTCCCAATCCGCCCAGATCGGCTACTGGGTCGGCGAACGCCACGCTGGCAGGGGCCTGATGCTCGAAGCGGTCAACCTGGTTATCCCCTATGCGTTCGATACGCTCGGGTTGCACCGGATCGAAGCCGCCTGTATTCCCGACAACAGGCGGTCGATACGGGTGCTTGAAAAAGCCCGATTCACGCGCGAAGGGCTTCTCAAATCCTATCTCAGGATCAACGGAAGCTGGCAGGATCACTATCTCTACGCGCTGATTGCCAGCGACTTCCCCGCTCCCTGGGGGCGAACCGGCAATACCGCGTGAGAAGGCGAACGGATCAAGTGCGAAGATTTCATCCCGACCGATTGATCCTTGCACTTGTCCTGCTGGTCGGACTGTTCCCGATCCTGTCCGCCCGTGCCGTGGAGCCGATCAAGATTTCGCGCGACGACGTGGCGCTCGATCTCTCCCGCGCCGTCCAGATCTATCGCGACAAGGGCGACAGTTTCCAGGTTTCCACCGCGCCGGGCGCCGACGGCATCGTGCGGCGCATCGAGGTGGAGGCGAAGGACCAGCACGCCAGCGGCGACTGGGCCGTCTTCGCGCTCGCCAACACGACCGACCAGCAGATCGACCGGCTGATCGTGGCGCCACATTACCGCCTGGTCGGGTCGGGCATCATCTGGCCAGATCTCGGCACCAAGCGCATCGCCGCGATAACGCCAAGCGAGGGGTTCGCGCTCGACCGGCAGGCGAGCCCCGATTCCGATGTGTTCCTCGTGACGCTCAATCCCGGATCGGTCGTCACCTTCGTGGCCGAGTTGACCGCACCCACGCTGCCGCAAATCTATCTGTGGTCTCCCGGCGCCTACAAGGACACGGTCAATTCCTACACGCTCTATCGCGGTATCGTCATAGGCATCTCCGGGCTCCTGGCGCTGTTCCTGACCATCCTGTTCGTGGTCAAGGGAACCTCGCTCTTTCCCGCGACGGCGGCGCTCGCCTGGGCTGTCCTTGCCTATATCTGCATCGATTTCGGCTTCCTTTCCAAGGTCATCGCCATATCGCCCGGCAACGAACAGGTATGGCGGGCCGGCGCGGAGGTGGGCCTGGCGACGACCTTCGTCATTTTCCTTTTTGCCTATCTCAATCTCAACCGCTGGCACGGCCATTTCAGTTATGGCGTGTTCGCCTGGATGGCGGGGCTGGCGGCGATCGCCGGCGTGGCAGTCTACGATCCCGAGATGGCGGCGGGACTTGCCCGCATCTCGCTGGCCGCGACCGCCATCGTCGGTCTCGGCCTCATCGCCTTCCTGAGCTTCCGCGGTTACGACCGCGCAATCATGCTGATCCCGAGCTGGCTCATGGTGTTGGTGTGGCTCGGCGGATCGTGGATGGCCATCACCGGGATGCTCAACAACGACATCGTCCAGCCGGCGCTCGGCGGCGGGCTGGTGCTGATCGTTCTCCTCATCGGCTTCACCGTGATGCAGCACGCGCTGGCCGGCGGCGGCGTTCACCAGGGGCTGTTCAGCGATCTGGAGCGGCAGGCGCTCGCCATCACCGGCTCGGGCGACATCGTCTGGGACTGGGACGTGGCGCGCGATCGCGTCGTGACGCGGCCGGATATCAGCGGGCTGCTCGGCCTGCCGCAAGGCAGCCTCCAGGGCGCGGTGCGCACCTGGCTGCCGCTGCTCCACAGCGAGGATCGCGATACGTTCCGTACGACGCTCGACGTGGTGCTTGAGCACAAGCGGGGCAGGATTTCGCAGGACCTGCGCCTGCGCGGCGCCGACGGTCATTACCGCTGGTTCACGCTCAGGGCCCGGCCGGTGATGGGATCGGACGGCGAGATCATCCGCTGCGTCGGGACGCTCGCCGACGTGACGGAGCAGAAAAAGGCCGAAGAACGGCTGATGCACGACGCCGTGCACGACAACCTCACCGGATTGCCGAGCCGCGAGCTCTTCCTCAACCGGCTGGAGGCGATGATCTCGATCGCGAGGATGGAGGAGAGCGTCCGCCCGACCGTCTATTTCATCGATATCGACCGCTTCAAGCAGGTCAATGACAGCCTCGGCATTTCGGCCGGGGACACGATCCTGCTGACGATCGCGCGGCGGCTGCACAGGCTCCTGAAGCCGCGCGATTCACTTGCGCGGCTGGGAGGCGACCAGTTCGCCTTGATGCTGCTCTCGGAAAGCGAGCCGGGCCGCATCGCCTCGGTGGCGGAGGCGATCAACCACGCGATCCGTTCGCCGATCACTTTCGCGAGGCGGGAAATCGTGCTCACCGCCTCGATCGGGCTGGTGAGCTGGACCGGAACGCAGGCAAGCGCCGAGGACATGGTCAAGGATGCGGAGCTTGCGGTACACCAGGCGAAAAGGCTTGGCGGCGACCGGATTGAACCCTTCCGGCCCGCCTTCCGCGCCGCCGGTTCGGACCGCCTGCAACTGGAGTCCGATCTGAGGCGGGCGCTGGAGCGCCACGAGATCAAGCTCGTTTATCAGCCGATCGTACGGCTGGAAGACCATTCGGTCGCAGGGTTCGAGGCGCTCTTGCGCTGGGACAACCCTCGCCGCGGCACGATACCACCTTCCGACTTCATCCCGATCGCCGAGAATTGCGGGCTGATCGTGCCGCTCGGCCTGTTCGCCATGCAACAGGCAGCCGACGACCTCGCCGGATGGCAGAAGCTGGTCGGCGACGTGCCGCTCTCGGTCTCGGTCAACCTTTCCAGCCGGCAGCTTCTGAGGCGCGACCTCGTCACGGACGTTCGTTCCGTCATCGCCCGCTCCAATCTCGAGCCGCGCTGCTTCCGGCTCGAACTGACCGAATCGCTCGTCATGGACAATCCGGAACAGTCCACCCATGTGCTGGCGAGGCTGAAACGGCTTGGTATCGGTCTGTCGCTCGACGATTTCGGCACAGGCTATTCCTCGCTCTCCTATCTGACGCGCTTCCCCTTCGACACGATCAAGATCGACAAGAGCTTCATCGACGACCCCAGCCCCAAGCGGCCCGTGCTGTTGAAGTCGATCATCAGCATGGCGCACGAACTCGGGCTTGCCGTGGTGGCGGAAGGTGTCTCGAACGAGGCGGACGCACATCAGTTACGCGAGATGGGCTGCGAATTCGTGCAGAGCTTTGCCTTCGGCGCGCCCGGCCCCGCTGAAGCCATGCTCAGGCTTTTGAAGGAAGAACTCGCGGCTTCCCGCGCAAAATCGGGCGCGGCAGAGTAAGGCGGACAGCGCAGTTCGGTGCGTCCTTCGAGGCTCGCTTCGCACGCGCCTCAGGATGAGGGAGGTTTGTGCCACGAGCCTTATCCGGAAGCGCGGGGGATCACAAAAGCGGATTTCGATCGAAGCGAGCTTCCGTCGTACCCATGGGTGTGGAGACCCAAGCGCAGATTTCCTTTATCCTGAAATGTAAGCGCGGCAGGCTCTGAGCCCCTTATCCTGAGGTGCGAGCGAAGCGAGCCTCAAAGGACACACCACTACAAACGGAGTTTCCCTACGCGGCCCACGGTCCCTTGCCGGCCGGTTCGGGCGGAAGCTTGCCGTCTGGGGTCATCTCGTTCACCGCATCGGGGATATCCTTCGACAGCCTGTCGAGGATTTCCTCACGCGACATGCCGGTCTGCTGGGCGATCTGGTCGAGAACTGCAGGGCTTATCGCCTTCTCGACATGCTCCGGCGCGATGGTCTTGTTCGGGCCGGTGCCCACCCAGGAATCGGCCGCATCGCCCTGCCCTGCCTTCTTGAAGCTGTCGAGCAGATCGCCCAGTCCGCCGGTGGACGGACCCGAAGAACCCGGCGTGACACCAAGGCTGTCGCCAAGTTCGCCCAGCATGCCGCCGATCTTGTCGCGGTTCTTGAAGGCGAGGATACCGAGGGCGGCGATGGCGATCTTGCTGAGCGCGGACGAGGACATCAAACTTCTCCCTTGTTGAGAACCGATCGCGCAAGGCGCGAGGTACGGGTCATACGATTAGCTTATGACGGCCTCATTATGGCACGCGCCAGGCTCAGGCATGGCCCGCGACGCTGCTCAGATGCGTGACGTCCACGCCGATCGAGGCCAGGATGCGGTCGTACATGCTGTCGATGTCGTCGCCGAACAGCAATTCGGGATCGGCCGGGCAGGTCAGCCAACCATTCTGCGCGATCTCGGTTTCAAGCTGGCCGGCGCCCCAGCCCGAATAGCCGAGCGCCATCAGCGCGTGCTCGGGACCGCGACCGGCGGAAATGGCGCGCAATATGTCGACGGTCGCGGTAAGGCACACCGCGTCCGACACCGGCATGGACGATTCCACGACGAAATCGCCGCTATGGAGGACAAAGCCCCTGCTCCTGTCCACCGGGCCGCCATGGCGCACGACAAGATCGCGCGTCTCCACCGGCAAATGGATCGCTTCCTTCTCCTTGACGACGCCAAGCTGGACGAGAAGGTCGGGAAAGCGCATCTGCTGCTTCTGATTGACGATGATGCCGAGCGCGCCGTCCTCGCCATGCGCGCAGACATAGACGACCGAACGGGCGAAACGCTCGTCGAGCATGCCGGGCATGGCGACCAGGAACTGGTCGTCCAGATAGCCTGCCCCGCGAGGCTTCCTCTTGAGGTCGTGCAGGTCCATCTTCAAAGGCTAGCGTTTTTCCACCGGCGTTGGAAGCCAGCCGAAAGTCGATTTGTCCGGGAGATTCACGGAAAAATGATGGCGGTGGCGGCTTCCGACGTTGCCAACGGCACAAGGCGAAACCAAAGTCGCATCATGAAAAAAACGCCTGCCTTTCTGCTTGTTTCCATTCTTTCCTGCGCGGCACCGGGCGTAGCCGTTGCCTCTTCGAGCCCATGGGCGAACGTGCAAGGCGGCGCGGTGCGGCTCGTCAGTTCGGGCGAGCCCGATGCCGATGGCACGCTACGTGCCGCCCTTCAGATCGATCTCAAGCCTGGATGGAAGACCTATTGGCGGGATCCGGGCGATACCGGCGTACCCCCCTCGATTTCGGTCACCGGCGCGTCGCTGGCCGGCGTCGCCTATCCCGTACCGCAACGCTTTAGCGAGGAAGGGACCGTATGGAACGGCTACGAAGCGCCGGTAAGCTTCGCGGTCCGCCTTAAGGTGCCGGATGGGAAAGCCGAAGAGATCGGCGCGCATGTCTTCCTCGGCATCTGCCAGACCATCTGCATCCCGCTACAGGCCGAACTCAAGCTCGATCCGGGCGCCGACTCCGCTAATCCGGAAGACGCTGCAATCGTGTCGCAGGCGTTCAAGGCTGTTCCCCGGCCGGCGCGTTCCGGCTTCCAGCTCGCTGAGGCGGAAAATGGGGGCAAAACCTTGACGGTGGCGGCAGAGCTTCCCCAACCGGGTGAGGCGGCGGAGCTTTTCCTTGCCGCGCCGGAAGGCTATTCCTTCGGCCCGCCGAGGCAGCTGGCCGGCAAGGACGGCAAGACAGGTTTTTCGGTGCAGGTCTACGAACAGCCGGACAAACCTGCCCCCGGCACCATGGCGGCCTATACGCTGGTCCAGAATGGCGAGGCTGTCGCCGGAACGGTTTCTCTTCCGTAGGATTTCAAGCAAAACGCTGGACAAGCCACGCCTTTCAACTATTCGAACCGACGACAATCCCGTTCCGATCCTCAGGAGAAACGAAATGACCATCAAAGTGGGCGACAAGCTGCCCCAGGCGACATTCAAGACAATGACGGAGGACGGGGCGAAGGATATCACCACCGCCGACATTTTCGCCGGCAAGAAGGTCGTGCTGTTCGCCGTGCCAGGCGCTTTCACGCCGACCTGCAGCAACAACCATTTGCCCGGCTATCTCGAAAACCACGATGCGATCATCGCGAAGGGCGTCGACCGGATCGCCGTCGTCGCGGTCAACGACCATCATGTCATGGGCGCCTGGGCGCGGTTCACCGGTGGCGAAGGCAAGATCCTCTATCTCGCCGACGGCAATGGCGACTTCATCCGTTCGCTCGGGCTGGAAACCGACCTCAGCAAGGGCGGTCTCGGCCTGCGCTCGCAGCGCTTCTCGATGATCGTGGAGGACGGCACCGTGAAGGCGCTCAACATCGAGGACAGCCCCGGCAAGGCTGTGACATCCGGCGCGGCGACACTGATGGAGCAGCTTTAGACCGTCCCGCAGTTCGGTCCGCGCTCGTAGCTCAAATGGATAGAGCACCGGACTTCGAATCCGTAGGTTGCAGGTTCAAGTCCTGCCGAGCGCACCACTTTCAGAGTTGCGAACCGCGAGCCGGTTCTGTCCATCAGAAGCGGCCGCGCAAGGCGGCGTGTGGCGCCCTTCACACCGAGTTTCACCTACACCACGGAACGCAGCCAATCGGTGAAAAGCGCGATCACGGGCTTTTGGGGGTGTTCGGGCAAGTGGAGCAAGTAGAACCCCAGCCCCGGTAGCGAAAGCTCGTGCGCCTTGACCAGTTCACCACGCTCCAGTTCTGGCGCCATTATGATGTCGCTGCATATCCCCACCCCTTGTCCGGCAAGCACGGCTGCGATCGCGTGCGCTTCCTCGCGGAAGCTGAGCTGACAGGCCTCCGCGTCGCGGGGAATGCCGAGGTTCGTCTCGCGTGCCTTCATCCACCAGTGCCGCCAGGTCGGGGTCCCGGCATCCGTTTTCATCCAATCATAGTGAATACGCGGCAGCCGGCACATATCGGCCGGGTTAGCGAGAGGTTTGCCGTGAGGAAGCAGTTCGGGGCGACAGACCGGAAAGTAGTTATCGCGAAACAATTCCTGCGCAATGTGTTCGGTGGGCATACGGCGTGCATAACGGATCGCCACGTCGGCCTCTCCGCTCGCGAGATTCAAGGTGCGATCGGTGCCGATCACTTCAAGCGCGATATGAGGCTGGATTTCGCGCCATTTTGGAAGCCGCGGCACCAGCCAGCGGCTTGCGAAGGCGTTGGGCGTGGTGATGCGCAAGGTGCCGCCCGCAGCGGCACCTTGGAAATTGGCAAGCACCGCCGCGAAAGAGTCGAACCCGTTGGACAGGACGGGAAAAAGGAGTTCCCCGGCGGCGGTCAGGCGAAGCGGACGCGGGTGTCGACGGAACAACGGTTGGCCGCAGATACTCTCGAGAAGCCAGATCTGGTGACTGATCGCTGTCGGGGTGACGCTGAGTTCCACTGCGGCCAGTTGAAAGCTCAGATGCCTGGCAGCACTCTCAAAGGCTCGCAACGCATTAAGCGGCGGCAGCTTCCTCATTGCTCTATCGTAGATGAGCTGAGCTCATCCATCACCTGATTTCTTCGATTTTGCCAAACGTGCTCACACTGTGAGAATCTGGGTCAGATATTGGAGGGAGAACCGACATGGAGTCCAGCCTCACGACCCACATCTCGACCGTAGATGGCGCCTTACGCGAAACAGCCCGCCTGCGCCGCACCCTTCGCGGAGAACTGGTACTGCCGGCCGACGCCGGATTTGAGCGGGCACGGCGAGTCTGGAACGGTTTTGTCGACAAACATCCGGCCGCAATCGCCTATTGTGTCGACACAGACGACGTGGTCTCGGCGCTTTCTTTCGCGCAGGAAAACGGGATACCGCTTTCGGTCCGCAGCGGCGGGCACAACGTTGCGGGAAACTCCGTGTGCGAGGGCGGGCTCGTCATCGACCTGTCGCGGATGAAGAACAGGGCGGTCGATGACAAGCGACGGATTGCCTGGGCCGAGGCCGGCCTGACGCTCGCAGAGTTCGATAGCGCGACGCAGATCTGCGGCATGGCGACCACAATGGGCGTGAACGGCGATACGGGTATCGCCGGGCTGACGTTGGGCGGCGGTTTTGGCAAGCTCGGTCGACGCTTCGGACTCGCTTGCGACAATCTGCTGTCGGCGGAGGTCGTCACGGCCGATGGGAGGGTGCTTCGCGCGAGCGCCGACGAGAACCCGGATCTCTTCTGGGGACTGCGCGGCGGCGGCGGCAACTTCGGTATCGTCACGAGTTTCGAGTACCGGCTCCACCAGATCGGGACGGAAATTCTCGCAGGCGACGTCACCTTCCCTGAAGCGCAGGCACGTGATGCCTTGAGATTCTATGACGAGTTCGCCAGAGCCGCGCCGGACGAACTCAGCCTCGATGCCGCCCTGGTCATGTCGGCGGGCGAACCGATGTTCTCGATCTCCATCTTTCATTCGGGCTCGCCCGGGGAAGCGGAAAAAGTGATCGCTCCGCTGCTCGCCTATGCGCGCGGCAGGGCAGTGAACCAGCACCTCGGGCGAGTGCCCTACCTGCAGGTGCAATCTGCCGGAGACGCAATATTTCCACGCGGGCGCCGCTACTCATGGAAAGCGCAGTTCATGCGCGAGCTCACCGGCGATGCCATACACGCGCTGCTACAGGCCTACAAAAAGGCGCCGGTCAGCGACGCGCTCCTGGTGCTGCAGCAGGTAGGCGGGGCCATCTCCCGCGTCCCGACGTCGGAGACGGCCTATGCGTGCCGGGATGCCGAGTTCGACTGCTTTCCGATCGCCATATGGGACGACCCGGCCCGGGACGAGGAGAACATCGGCTGGGTACGAGAGGTGTGGGCGACGATGCAACCTTACTCGAGCGGCGCAGTCTACGTGAACAACCTGGGAGACGAGGGCCAGGACCGCGTGAGGGCGGCTTACGGTTCGAACTATCAGCAGCTTATCGAGTTGAAGAACAGATACGATCCGACGAACGTGTTTTGCCTGAACCAGAATATCAGGCCGAACACTTGATCGAGAGCGTCAACGACCACCGGCGTCAACCATGCCGCAATCAGGGCCGCCTTACGATCGCTATCCATGAGAAGCCGCGGTGAAGCCTTCGTGCGTGGCTTTCGCCCGTAACGGCGGATGCAATTTCGACGGCAGCCGCGAACAGGTCCGGGCGCGGCGTGACATGATACCAGCGCAGCCATTCATACATTGCCGCTTTCGACCAGGCCGGAAAACCGGCCATATCGCCGAAATCGGCAATGTGGAGTTCTCCGCTCGGCGCAAGGCGGCCGGCGGCATCGGCGATTACGGCCCGCCATTGCGGGATCATCGATACCGCATACGATACGAATATCCGATCGTAGCTGGCACGGCCGAAAGTTGTCGCCGGATTGAAACCGGCGGCATCCGCCCGGGCCAGACGAACCCTGCCCTGCAAGCCGCGACGCGAAATGGCGTTACAGGCGGCATTGAGCATCTCCCGCGAAATGTCGATGCCGTGGAATTCGACCTCGGGATAGCGCCGCGCGGCCTGGACGAGATTGCGTCCGGTGCCGCAGCCGATCTCCAGGGCCGTGCCGCCCGCAGGCGGATTTAGCCCTTCGATCATCGGATCGCGGGCAAGGAGGTAATATTTCCGCGTCGCATCATAGAAGCCGTAGCGGCGTTGCCAGCGGTAGATGCGGTCCATCAACGCGCCATGATCCAGCGCTTCTTCCATGACGATCAATCCTTCAGAACGTGGAGGTGGAAACCTCCATAGATCGACGAACGGTCACGCGCATGGAGCGCTTTCGACTCGGCCTCGCGATAATCCCAACGCCGCAGCAGGGAGGCGTCAACGCGACCGGCCAATAGGTTTTCTTCGCCAGCCGTGCGAAAGATGACGCGGGCGCCAGGTGCTGCCGTCCGGGTAATCTCGAACCAGAGCGCGTTCAATTGCACGTCCGACATCCAGTCCTGTGCGTCAAGCAGAACGAACCGATCGACCGAAGATGCGGGTTTGACCGCGAGCAGTTCCGTTACGGATATGTTTTCGATCGAAATGCGTTCGACCCTGGCGCGGATCGTCTCGAAGTTGGCGCGAGACAGATAGGGCGGCAATGGCGCGCCATTGCCGTCGCCATAGATGCGGCCGAAGGCCTGCCAGGCGAAGTAATTTTCCGAGAACGGGAAATCGCAGGCAAGCCGTTCCAGGCGTTGACGCAGAACCGTCGTCATGTCGGCCTGTCCAGGGCCGACGAGCGCCTGGTATTGCTGCGGCGGAATGCCAAGACCGAACAGCGAGGATTTGCACCTGGTGGCCCAGCGCACCAGCCTCTTGTCGAATAGAGGCGCCAGCGTCTCTTCGAAGATGCGCCTCTGCTCCTCCATCGTCGTCGCAAGGAGCAGCCTCCGCGGGTCGACGCCGTAGAGGCGTGCCACGAGATGGCCGCATCCGATGAACTGACCCAGCAGGCCGTGCCGATAGAGGTCACGATGAAAGATCGTGATGCGCCGGCGGCCGGAAAACCTCCGCTTCTCCCAATAGGAGCGCGTCTCTGGGTCGAGGATAGGCCGGATGAATTGCTCATAGGCACCGATATTCGCCCGATCGTCGGCCCTGCCATAGAAGCGATAGAATTCCTCGTAGCCAGGCAACGCGCCGAGGGCGGCAAGCTTCAGTCGGTTGAAAGCCACATGGGCGGGATTGAGGTCCACCGCCTCGATCCTCGCCGGATCGGCGATCAGATAGGAAAGAACATTGCAGCCGCCCGATGCGATGGTGACGATGCGGTCGCCCGGCACGATCGCCAGCGCCTCCATGTCGACATCGGGATCCTCCCAGATCTGGGTGTAGACGAGTTTCCTGAAAAGCCGCGCGAAGGCATATTCGGCGAGACCGGCCTGCGAGAAAAGTGGGTTGCGGCGGACGGCGTCATGCAGTCGCGTGCCCGTGCTTCCCCTGTCAAAGGCAACCGTCGATGCTGTCATTGCTCCTGCCCTCGATTTTGGTCATGCGTATCGGCGAGCCTTGATCCGGAACCGGAAGTGCCCGGCGTCAGTGACCTTCAGGATGCCCATTTCCCCGACTCTCATGCCGCTCGTCGCCAGGGCAGCGCCATTGATGGCGTCCGGCTTGCATTGAGAACGCGACTGAACTCCTGCCAGCGGATGATCTCCATGCGGCCGTCGCGATGCTCGACGACGGCGGTGCAGCTCTCTACCCAATCCCCGGTGTTGATGTAGGTGGAGCCGCCGAAATCGCGCATGGCGGCGGAATGGATGTGTCCACAGATGACGCCGTCGACACCGTGCCGTTTCGCCTCGGCGGCAAGCGTTTCCTCGAAGCGGCCGATAAAGCTTACCGCGTTTTTCACCCTGGCTTTTGCCCATGCCGACAACGACCAATAGGTGAAACCCAGTCGGCGTCGGACGATGTTGATGCGCGTCGACAAGGCGAGCGCGGCCACGTAGGCCCAATCGCCGAGGAACGCCAACCATCTTGCATGGCGCACGACGAGGTCGAACGTGTCGCCATGCA
Source organism: Mesorhizobium koreense (assembly GCF_031656215.1). NCBI lineage: Bacteria > Pseudomonadati > Pseudomonadota > Alphaproteobacteria > Hyphomicrobiales > Phyllobacteriaceae > Mesorhizobium > Mesorhizobium koreense. The sequence goes on from NZ_CP134228.1 coordinate 4,226,803, forward strand.
TGACGAGGTAGCGCCTTCCGTCGGCGGCGTCATGCATGGTGGTTTCGGCGATCTCGATATCCCCGAAATGCAGGCCGCAGAATTCGCGCAGGAACTCATCATGGTTGCCTGGCACATAAACGATGCGAGCACCCTTTCGCGCCTTGCGCAGGAGCTTCTGGATGACGTCATTGTGCGCCTGTGGCCAGTACCAGGAAGAGCGCAACCGCCACCCGTCGACGATATCGCCGACGAGGTAGATCGTCTCGGCATCGTGCTCGCGCAGGAACTCCAGAAGAGCTTCCGCCTGTGCGCCCTTCGTGCCCAGATGCAGGTCGGAGATGAAGAGGCTCCGGTACCGATTGGACTGCCCGGGCTCTTCCGAATCACTTGAGCGGTTATCGATCATGAGCTGCTTTTCAGCAGCGAGCGATGACACGCGAATGACAGGCACGGGCCTCGCAAAAGCCAAGACGATCGGCCCTAAGGAGGCGTGGTGCGTCAGCCTGCCCTCTAACCCGGATCGTCCGCTCCCGACCGTCGTGGGGCTGGATCAAAAGCGTCATGCGATCGGCTGCGAATCGGGTCAGCGAGTATTGGATCGGGGAGCCATCCGGATCGACGTTCACCGCGCGCGTGAAGAGTACGATGGCACCGGGCGACAATCGCAGTTCCCGCGTATCCGCCTCGTCGGCATGACGGGCCTCGACGGTCGTGGACGCACGGCTGTAGTCGGCGATACCCGAGCGCGTCAGGGCTTCTGTAATAGATCCGGTCCGGGCGAAATGTCCGGCAATGTCGGGAAACCGAGTAGCGCCGAACCAGAAGGTGGCGCGGGACACGGGCGTGCCGTCGGCGCTTCCAAGGACCTCGAGGCGAACGGTCTCCTCGCCCGGCTGTAGGTCAAGCGCCTCGGCGACTTCCGTCGATGCGGCCTCGCTTCGGTGGCCAAGAAGTTCGCTCCTGAGGTCGTGGCTCTGGCCTTCCAGCCCGGCGGAGAACCGAGTCTTTTCTCCGATCGGATAGACCAGCCGCCTCTGCCTGCGCACATAGGTGCCCCTCCCCTGCGCGGCTTGGAGCACGCCTTCATGCGCCAATGCCGAGATCGCCGCGCGGACCGTATGGCGATTGACCCCGAAGCGCTCGGCAAGCTCGGTTTCCGGCGGCAGCCGCCCGTTCTGGTCCGCGAGATCGGCCGCGATGCCCAGGCGTATGCGATCGGCGATCTGCCGCCACAGCGACACGCCCGCGCCTCGCTGCAAGCCGGCCGATCCTGCCATCCATCACCTCTTTCCGACCTGTCATCTGCCCGTCATCGAAGGCCGGTAGAAAAGAAATAGCTTATCTAATTGTCTATATCAATAGATGAATTTTGGTGAACATGACTACAGCCGAAACCATCGCCGCGAGAAAAGACCGCATGGGTGTCCTGGCGCGCAGCACCAATGCCAGATTGCAGGAACGCTGGTCGGTACTCGGCATCGATCCCGACTATGGACTGCTACGCGGACCGGAGTTCGGCCTTGTCATGCTGCGCGGCCGTATCGGCGGTACAGGTGAAGCCTTCAATATCGGCGAGGCGACCGTCACACGCGCCAGCGTGAAACTGGAGGACGGAGCCGTCGGCCACGCGATGATGCTGGGACGCGAGCCCGCCAAGGCCGAATTGTCCGCCGTCATCGACGCGGTGTGCCACGACGCGGGCATGGCCGCCCGCATCGACCAGGACCTGATCGAGTCGATCAGGCTGGAACTACAGGCCTCCGACGAGACGCGCCGCAGCCAGACCGCGGCGACGCGTGTCGATTTCTTCACCATGGTCCGGGGAGAAGATTGATGCTTGCCGAGGCGAATGCGCTCGAGGGCGGCTTTTCCAATCCGGTGCTCGACGCACAATCGGTGTTCCGGGCCTTGATGGATGCCATGGCGAGGCCGGGCAGCGTCGCGCGCATGGATGCAAGGGTGACTCCGCCGGCGCCGCTGGATCGCGCGGCGGGCGCCATCGCCTGCACGCTGATCGATGCCGACACGCCATACTGGCTGGATGGCCCGCTCGACGGCGAAGCGCTGAGATCGTGGCTGGCCTTTCATACTGGGGCGCGCTCAACGGCTTCGATGTCCGAGGCTGCCTTCGCACTGGTTGCCGATCCCTCATCCATGCCTCCGTTCGAGCGCTTCGCCCAGGGATTGCAGGAATATCCGGATCGCTCCGCCACGCTGGTGCTACAGCTTGAAGGTCTTGATGGCGGTGCGCCCCTGACCTTCCGGGGACCGGGCATCAAGGACCGGGTGACGATCGCGCCTCGCGGATTGCCCGTTGATTTCGCCGAGCAGTGGCACGCCAACCATAAGCGCTTTCCTTGCGGCCTGGACCTCATTCTCACGGCGGGAAATGCGCTCGCTTGCCTGCCGCGCTCGGCGCGGCTGGTCCCGGCGGAGGGCTGATCGATGTATGTCGCCGTCAAGGGTGGCGAAGCCGCCATCGACAACGCCCATCGCCTGCTGGCCGACCGCCGGCGCGGCGACCGCTCGGTTCCGGCTCTGACCCTCGACCAGATCACGGAGCAGCTTGCCCTCGGGGTAGACCGGGTGATGAGCGAAGGCTCCCTCTACGATCGCAGGCTGGCGGCGCTCGCCATCAAGCAAGCACGCGGCGACCTGATAGAGGCGATCTTTCTCGTCCGCGCCTATCGCACGACGCTGCCGCGCTTCGGCTATGCCGAGCCGGTCGAGACCGGGCAGATGCTGGTCGAGCGCCGCATCTCCGCCTGCTACAAGGACCTGCCCGGCGGGCAGTTGCTCGGCCCGACATTCGACTACACGCATCGCCTGCTCGATGAGGAGTTGGACGGCGATCCGGAAGTCGAGACTGGCAGGACGCGTGAAGGAACGCCCGAGGTGGTCGCGAGCGTCGCCGATATCCTCAGCACCGAGGGACTTATCGAGACCAACGGCGATCTCTCGCCAGCCGAACCAGGCGACATCAATCAGAATCCGATGGAATTTCCGCTGTCGCGCGCCATGCGGCTGCAGAGCCTCGCGCGTGGCGACGAGGGCTTCCTTCTGGCGCTCGGCTATTCGACGCAGCGCGGATACGCCCGCTCGCATCCCTTCGCCGGCGAAATCCGTATCGGCGAAGTCGAAGTCGAGACACTCGTCCCGGAACTTGGTTTCGCCGTGCCTCTCGGCCGCGTCCAGGTCACCGAATGCCAGATGGTGAACCAGTTCAAGGGCAGCGCCAAGGCGCCGCCTCAGTTCACGCGCGGCTACGGGCTGGTCTTCGGGCAATCGGAGCGCAAGGCGATGGCGATGGCGCTGTGCGACCGGGCGCTGCGGGCGGAAGAACTCGGCGAAGATATCGTAGCGCCGCCGCAGGACCAGGAATTCGTCATCTCCCATTGCGACAACGTGCAAGCGACCGGCTTCGTCGAGCATCTGAAGCTACCCCACTACGTGGATTTCCAGGCGGAACTCGGCCTCGTTCGCACGATGCGCGCCGAACATGCAGCGCGTCAGGCGGATAGCCGGCCCGATGATGTTCCGGCTGGCGAAGTGCAGGAGGCCGCCGAATGAACGCGCCAACCTACAACTTCGCCTATCTGGACGATCAGACCAAACGCATGATCCGGCGCGCCATCCTGAAGGCGATCGCCATTCCCGGCTACCAGGTGCCCTTCGCCAGCCGCGAGATGCCTATGCCCTATGGCTGGGGCACGGGCGGCGTGCAGGTCACCGCCTCCATCCTCGGGCCGCTCGACGTGCTCAAGGTCATCGACCAGGGCGCCGACGATACGACCAATGCAGTGTCCATCCGAAAGTTCTTCCAGCGGGTCGCGGCAGTGGCGACGACGACGCGCACCGCCGACGCCACCATCATCCAAACCCGCCATCGCATCCCGGAAACCCCGCTCTCCGAAGGACAGGTGCTCGTCTATCAGGTGCCGATACCCGAACCCCTGCGTTTTCTCGAGCCACGCGAAACCGAGACACGCAAGATGCATGCGCTCGAGGAATACGGGCTGATGCATGTGAAGCTCTACGAGGACATCGCACGCAACGGCCATATCGCCACGACTTATGCCTATCCGGTGAAAGTCGAGGGCCGCTATGTCATGGATCCTTCGCCGACGCCGAAATTCGACAATCCGAAGATGCACATGTCGGCGGCACTGCAGCTCTTCGGAGCCGGCCGAGAGAAGCGTATCTATGCGCTACCGCCCTATACCGAAGTCGTCAGCCTCGATTTCGAGGACCATCCATTCGAGGTGCAGCGGTTCGAACAATCGTGCGCGCTGTGCGGCGCCGACGGGGTCTATCTAGACGAGGTCGTTCTCGACGATGCTGGCCGGCGCATGTTCGTCTGTTCCGACACCGACCACTGCGAGACGCGCCGCGCCGAAGGCTTCCGCGGCGAACTCTCCGGAGAGGCCGCGCAATGACCGTCAGTCTTCCCGCAAAGAGCGTCATGGATATGGAAGGCGAAGCGCTGCCGCTTCTGTCGGTGCGCTCCATGACGAAGACCTATGGAGACCGTATCGGCTGCGCCGATGTCAGCTTCGACGTGTGGCCAGGCGAGGTGATGGCCGTCGTCGGTGAATCCGGCTCCGGCAAGACGACGCTTCTCAACTGCATTTCGACCAGACTGGAAGCGAGCTCGGGCACAGTGTCCTACCGCATGCGCGACGGCGAGATGCGCGATCTCCTGAAGATGGGTGAAGCCGAGCGGCGTTTCCTGCAACGCACGGATTGGGGGTTTGTCCATCAAAACCCGGCGGACGGCCTGCGCATGACCGTTTCGGCCGGAGCCAATGTCGGCGAGCGGCTGATGGCCGTGGGCGACAGGCATTACGGCAGGATCCGTGCGACCGCCACGGACTGGCTCGGACGGGTCGAGATCGATGCCGACCGCATCGACGACCAGCCACGCGCCTTCTCGGGCGGCATGCGCCAGCGATTGCAGATCGCGCGCAATCTCGTGACCGCGCCGCGCCTTGTCTTCATGGACGAGCCGACCGGCGGCCTCGATGTCTCGGTACAGGCGCGGCTGCTCGACCTCCTGCGCGGCCTCGTCCACGATCTGGGCCTCGCCGTCATCATCGTCACGCACGACCTCGCCGTGGCACGCCTCCTGTCGCACCGGATGATGGTGATGAAGGAAGGCCGCGTCGTCGAGCAAGGGCTGACGGACCGTCTGCTCGACGATCCGCAGGCACCCTACACGCAACTCCTCGTTTCTTCGATCCTGCAGGTCTGAGGTCTGGTCATGCCCGCCGCACTCGTCGTTTCCGGCCTCGCAAAATCCTTCATCATGCATCTGCGCGGCGGCGTCGAACTGCCGGTCATCGCGCGCGCGGCTTTCTCGCTGCATTCCGGAACCTGCTCCGTGCTCGGGGGTCCGTCCGGTGTCGGCAAGAGCTCCATCCTCAAGATGCTCTACGGCAATTACGCCGCCAGCGCTGGTAGGATCCTGGTGCGTCATCGCGGCCGCGAGGTCGATCTGGCCACCGCCGAGCCTCGCGCAATCCTCGAAATACGGCGCGAGACGATCGGCTATGTCAGCCAGTTCCTGCGCGTGGTGCCGCGTGTCGGAACGCTCGATATCGTCGCCGAGCCGCTTGTCGAACGCGGCGTAGACCGGCGGAAAGCCATCAAGCGCGCGGGCGAACTACTTTCACGGCTGAACCTTCCCGAGCGTCTGTGGGCGCTGCCGCCCACCACTTTCTCCGGCGGCGAGCAGCAGCGCGTCAACATCGCGCGCGGCTTCATCACCGATCACCCGGTCCTCCTGCTCGACGAGCCGACGGCATCGCTGGACGCGGTCAACCGGACCGTAGTGGTCGACATGATCACGGAGAAGAAGCGCTCCGGCGCGGCCCTGCTCGGCATCTTCCACGACGCCGAAATCCGCAACGCGGTGGCCGACGTGATCGTCGACGTAACCAGCTTCGCGCCAACGGCAAAGGCAGCATGACATGGCTCGCTTGTCCGAAACCCCCGTCATCCATCCGACCGCTTTGGTCGAGGATTGCCGGCTCGGCCGATACACAGAGGTGGCGGAAGGCGGCCGCCTCTTCGATACAGAACTCGGCGACTATTCCTATGTGATGGAGAATTGCCAGAGCTGGTGCGTCACCATCGGCAAGTTCGCCAACATAGCGGCTTCGGTGCGCATCAACGCCACGCACCATCCGATGTCACGCCCGACGCTGCATCACATCACCTATCGGGCGTCCGACTATTTCGATGATGCCGAGCATGAGACGGAGTTCTTCGCGGCACGGCGCGCGCGGCGCGTGTTCATCGGCCATGACACCTGGATCGGCCATGGTGCGACATTGCTCCCCGGCGTCACGATTGGCGATGGCGCAGTGGTCGGCGCGGGTGCCGTCGTCACCAGGGATGTCGCGCCCTACACGATTGTCGGCGGCGTGCCGGCCAGATTCATCCGCGAGCGTTTCCCGGCCCGGATCGCAGGGCGCATGCGCAAGCTTGCCTGGTGGGACTGGCCGCATGCCCGCCTGCGCTTCGCACTCGACGATTTTCGCAAGCTGGGTGCCGAAGAGTTTCTGGAGAAATACGAAGACGCCGAATGGCCGATCTCCGCTGTGGAATGTCACGAAACTGACATCGCTCCGACAACTGAGCTTCATCCGGCAACCCTAGGCTCATGATGTGATCCTGGGCCGGCGCGATACCGCGCGGTGCCCAATGCCCGTGAATACGCATCACAGAACCTTCGAACCCTCGATTGCATGGAAAGAGCGAGCCGATGACCGCCATCTCCGTCCGCAACCTGTCCAAGAGCTTCGGCAAGAAGCGGGCCCTGGACGAAGTGAGCATCGAGATAAAGCGGGGCGAGATGGTCGCGCTTATCGGTGCTTCCGGCTCCGGAAAGAGCACCTTGATCCGGCACATATGCGGACTTGAAACCGCCTCCGCCGGGCGCAGCAACATCGAGATTTTTGGAAAACCCATCCAGGACGATGGAAAGCTGACCATCGAGGCGCGTGAGATACGCAGCCGTGTCGGGGTCGTTTTCCAGCAGTTCAACCTCGTCGGCCGCCTTTCCGTGCTCTCCAATGTCCTGTTCGGCAATCTCGGCCGCATACCGGCCTGGCGAGGCACGCTCGGCTGGTTCACCGCCGAGGAGAAGAAGGCGGCGCGCGAGGCGCTGGCGCGTGTCGGTATCCCCGAAGTCGCCTGGCAGCGCGCATCGACCCTGTCGGGCGGCCAGCAGCAGCGTGCCGCGATCGCGCGGACGCTTATCCAGCGCTCCGACATCCTTCTCGCGGACGAGCCGATCGCCTCGCTCGATCCTTCTTCGGCCCGTCGCGTCATGGAGATCCTCGCCGCCGTCAATCGCGACCAGGAGATCACCTGCGTCGTGTCCCTGCACCAGGTCGAATACGCCCGCCGCTATTGCCCGCGCACGATCGCATTGCGGGACGGCCGTATCGTGTTCGACGGGCCGTCGTCGGAGCTCACGAACCCGATGCTGGTCGAACTCTACGGGTCCAATTCCGAGGAACTGATTTTGCCGGAAGCGCCGATGCAGCCGGCGAAACCGAAGCGCGCAGCGCCCGTGGGCCGCGCTCCGGCCTTTGCGTAGCTCAACACCAACAGGGAAGCAGATCATGAACGCCATCATAAAGAGCGCGGCGGTGGCCGCCTTTGCCCTCCTGCTGTCAGGCACGGCCTATGCGGAAGAAGTCAATTTCGGGATCATCTCGACCGAATCCCAGCAGAACTTGAAGCCGAAATGGGAGCCTTTCCTCGCCGACATGGAGAAGGCCACCGGCTATGAGATCAAGCCGTTCTTCGCTTCCGACTATTCCGGCGTGATCGAGGGCATGCGCTTCGGCAAGGTCCAGCTCGCATGGTTCGGCAACAAATCCGCCATGGAAGCGGTCGACCGCGCCGGCGGCGAGATCTTCGCGCAGACCGTCAGCGTCGAAGGCAATCCCGGCTACTGGTCGCTGATCATCGCGCCGAAGGACAGCAAGCTCGCTTCGATCGATGATCTCCTGAAGTGCGACAAGTCGCTTAATTTCGGCCTGGGCGACGTCAATTCGACGTCCGGTTATCTCGTTCCGACCACGTTCATCTTCGCCGCGAACAAGGTCGACCCGAAGGACTGCTTCAAGACGGTCACCAACGCCAACCATGAAACCAATGCGATGGCCGTCGCCAACGGCCAGCTCGACGCGGCCGCCAACAACACGGAAAACATGGAGCTGATCGAGAAGAACCAGCCCAACGCCTATGCCAACATCAAGGTGATCTGGAAGTCGCCTCTCATTCCGTCCGATCCGCTCGTCTGGCGCAAGGACCTTCCGCAGGAGATGAAGGACAAGATCAAGAACTTCATCCTGTCCTACGGCACCGACAAATCGTCGGGCGACGCCGCCAAGGAAAGGCAGATCCTTGCCGAGCTCCAGTGGGCCCCGTTCAAGGGATCGAGCGATGAGCAGCTTCTCCCGATCCGGGTCATGGAACTGACCAAGGCGATCGCAAGGCTCGAAGCCGACAAGAACATCTCGGATGCGGACAAGAAGGCCCAGATCGAGAAACTGGAAGCCGAGAAGACGGCATACGAACAGAAGCTCAAGTCGACGCAGAGCTGATCCGCATTTCGCTCCGGCCGGCCGCTATCATAGCGGCCGGTCGTCCCCCTTTCCGGGATCGTATGATGACCGACACCAGCAACACAGCATCCATCAGGCCGGCTCCGGTCGAAATCGAGCCCAACCGGACGCGAAGCAGGGGGACGACGATATGCTGGATCGCGCTCGCGGTTCTCCTGGCATGGAGCTGGGGCCCGGCCGAGATGTCGAACTGGCCCCATTTGTTCTCCGACAGCGGGAACATGGCGCAATATGCCAGGGAGTTCTCGCATCCGGATTTTTCCGACTGGCGCTATTACGCCCAAGAGATGATCGTGACGCTCCAGATCGCGCTCTGGGGCACGTTTCTCGCCGCCGCGTTCGCGGTGCCTCTCGGCGTCCTCTCGGCGCGAAACATGGCGCCCTGGTACGTCGTTCAGCCGGTACGCCGCGTCATGGACGCATGCCGTTCGATCCACGAACTGGTCTTTGCCGTGCTCTTCGTCGTGGCGGTCGGCCTCGGCCCGTTCGCCGGCGTTATGGCGCTGTTCGTCCATACCACCGGAATCTTCGCCAAGCTGTTTTCCGAAGCAGTCGAAGCCATCGATGCGCGACCGGTCGAGGCCATCCGCTCGACGGGCGCTTCGCGGATTCAGGAGGTCCTGTTCGGCGTGGTGCCGCAAGTCATGCCGCTTTGGATCTCCTTCACACTCTACCGTTTCGAATCCAACGTGCGCGCCGCCACGGTGCTGGGCGTCATCGGTGCGGGAGGCATCGGCCAGGTCCTGTTCGAATCCATCCGTGGATTCTATTACCCGCAGGCATCGGCGATGCTCATCATCATGCTGGTGACGGTCTCCGTGCTCGATTTCCTGTCACAGCAAATGCGCAAGCTGTTCCTGTGATGCGGTACGCGCTCTATTTCACGCCTCCTCACGACCATCCCTTGACCGTCGCGTGTTCCTGCTGGCTTGGCCGTGATGCCTTCACGGGGAGAGAACTCGCGATCTCCGGAAGGTCGGGCCTCGGTTCAGCGGAGCTTTCGAACTGGACCGCCGAGCCCCGCCGCTATGGCTTCCATGCCACGCTTGTCGCGCCGTTCCGGCTTGGCCTGGATTTTAGCGAACGGGACGTGCTTCTCGCGGCCGACACGGTCGCCGATAGCTGCGCGCCTTTCGCCCTGTCGCTTGAAATCGCGCGGCTGGGAAATTTCCTCGCTCTTGTACCTTCTCCTTCGAGCGCGGAGGTGGAGGCTCTCGCCCATACCGCCGTCGATCGTTTCGATCTGCTTCGCGCCTCGCTCACGGACATCGAGATCACACGCCGCAATCCCGAACGGCTGAGCGAGCGGCAGCGCGCCTACCTGCAACGCCATGGCTATCCCTATGTGAAGGAAGAATTCCGCTTCCACATGACGCTGACGGGTCCGGTCACAAAAAAGGAAGCCGAGCGTATCGAGCCGGTCCTGCACGAGATCCTCACCCCCCTGCTGGCCTCGCCGGTCGAAATCGACTCCGTCGCAGTCTTCACCGAGCCCGAACCCGGTGCGCCGTTCACGGTCCAAAGTGTCCATCGCCTTGGCGCGGCCGAAAGCAGAAAGACCGCCTGAAATGTCCCGCGAAACGACTCTCAGGAATGCCCGGATCGTGCTGGAGGACGAGATCGTCACCGGCTCCGTCACGTTGCGCGACGGGCTCATCGTCGGCATCGATACCGGCAATTCGGCCGTCGGCGAGGACATGGAGGGAGACTATCTCGTCCCCGGCCTCGTCGAGCTCCACACGGACCATCTGGAATCACACTACGCGCCGCGTCCCGGCGTGCTTTGGGACAGCATCGCCGCCTTGCAGGCGCATGACGCTCAGGTCGCCGGCTCCGGCATCACCACGGTCTTCGACTGCCTCCGCCTCGGTTCGGACGAGGATGGCGGCTTCAAGAAAGGCGAGATGCGCGTCATCGCCGACGCGCTGGAGACTGCCACCGCCGAGGACAGGTTGCGCGCCAGCCACCTGATCCATCTGCGCTGCGAGGTCTCGGCGGGCGACGTGCTCGAACATTTCGAGGATTTCCGGGAAGATCCGCAGGTAAAGCTCGCCTCGTTGATGGATCACGCTCCCGGCCAGCGCCAGTTCCAGACGCTGGAGCAATATACGCTTTATTACCGTAAGAAACGCGGTCTGAGCGATGCCGAGTTCGAGCGCTTCGTCGCTCGCCGGTTGGAAGATTCCACGCGCTATTCGGCCATGCATCGCAAGGCGATCGTGGAAGCCTGCGGTAAGCGCGGCATCGCGCTCGCCAGCCACGACGACGCGACTGTCGAGCATGTGGAGGAGTCGAAAGGCTTCGGTGTGCGGTTGGCCGAGTTTCCGACCAGCATCGAGGCCGCCCGGGCTTCGCATCAGGCCGGCATGTCGGTCCTGATGGGGGCGCCCAATGTGATCCGCGGCAAGTCCCATTCCGGCAACATCTCGGCCCGCGCTCTGGCGGACCAGCGCCTGTTGGACGTATTATCCTCCGACTATGTGCCCTTCAGCCTCATCCACGCGCCCTTCGTGCTTGCCGACGACGAGAACGGCATGACGCTTCCCGAAGCCATCCGGTTGGTCACCGTGGCTCCAGCCTGCGCGGTCGGCCTCGACGATCGCGGCTGCATCGACGCCGGCTTGCGCGCCGATCTGGTGCGGGTGCGCCGCGACCGGGGCGTGCCTGTCGTAAGATCGGTCTGGCGCGAGGGACGACGCGTTGCCTGAGGCGGATGCCAGGAAGGAACCGCTTCATACCGCCGGAACCCTTCTGGCTGTCGTCGGCGCGAGTGGTGTCGGCAAGGATAGCCTGATCGCCTATGCGAAACAGCAACTGTCCGGCGATGCCTCGATGCTGTTCGTACGCCGGATCGTGACCCGGCCGGCGCTCGCTGCGGCCGAAGACCATGGTCACCTCACTTCCGACGAATTCGCCGTGGCGCTTGCAGCCGGAAAATTCGCCGTGCATTGGGATGCGCACGGCCTGCGTTACGGCGTTCCCGTATTAGTGCGCGACCATCTGGCGGGGGGGGGCACGGCCGTCCTCAACGGATCGCGTGTGGCGTTGCCGGCGATCCGGTCCGCCTTCGAAAATGTTTTCGTCATCCACATCACGGCGCGTCCGGAAATCATCGCGGCGCGCCTTGCAAATCGTGGGCGCGAGAACGAAAACGACATGGCGCTACGCATGCAGCGCGGCACCATCGTCCTGCCGGATCGTGAAGAGCGGATCGAGATCGACAATAGCGGCCCGTTCGAAGTGGCCGGTGCAGCCTTCCTGGACGCGATCCGAAACCTCGCTCGCCCACCCAGCGATCGCAACAGTCAATTGATCACAAGGACCCGCTGAGTCGCAGCTAGCCGCCATCCTCCATCCTGGTCACTGAAACGTGGCGTCCGATGCATCGCATGGTCGATATCCTTGCTACCGCTTTTTTGCGCGAACCGACGCTACCCCAAGGCCGTCAGCCTTCTTCGGAGCGGCCCCTGGCGCTTTCAGTCGACCGCAGACGCAGGAAGGCGGCGGCGGCGGCGCGGGCGCGAAGTCCGGCCTCCTCGGGGGCCGGCGGATCGACGAGGCGAAGCAGTAGTCCGATCATCAGATCGCCCCAGAGCAGCGCCAGGAATTGCCTCGCCATTTCGGCGGGGTCCCCGCTCAGGAGGCGGCGCGCCTGAGCCTTTTCGAGCATCGCTGCCAGTTCCCCGCGCGCTGCCGCCCGGCCGATCGAATCCAGCGCCACTGCGATCTCCGGCGCCCGTTCGGCTTCGGCGATCGCCAGCCGGAAGACGCCGATGACAACCGGGTCGCTTACCTCGCGAAGGAGCCGTTCCCCAAAGGCCGCCAACATTTCGGCGAGACTTTCGCGATCACGAGGCTCGGGCATGCCGGCCGGCGGACGCATGCGGCCGGCTCGTTCGGTGATGCATGCGACCAGCATGTCGTGCTTGTTGCCGACCAGAGCATATAGCTCGCGCTTGGAGACCTTCGCACGGGTCGCGATCTCCAGCATGCTTGTTTGCGAATAACCACGCGCGCTGAAGGCTTCAAAAGCGGCATCGATAATGCGCGCTCTGGCGGAGGTGGCCTCCACGCCTGCCGGCGACGGCGAAGCTCCGGATGCAGGCGCCATATCTTCCTCCTTGACTTTGGTACCAATGAGTACCATTGTTACCTCATCGATGCCGGTTGAGATAGTCTCGACAGGAGGCGCACATGTCACCATCCTCCATTTTCGGAATCCAGCTCGTCCTGGCTTATGTGCCGTGGCTCCTTTTCCTCGGCACTTATGTCTTACCCAGGCTGAAGTCGATGGACCATGTCGAGGTGCAGCGCGCCATCGCTACCTTGCACAGCTTCCGCTTCTTCGGGCTGGTCTTTATCGTCCCGGGCGTCGTTGGGCGCGATCTGCCCGCGGGCTTCGCAACGTCCGCCGCCTACGGTGATTTCGTCACCGGGATTTTGGCTATGCTGGCACTGCTGACCGTTCGGGTGCGCCCGCTGTTCTGGCTATTCGTCGTTGCCTTCAACGTCGTGGGAGCAGCCGATCTCCTCGTCAATTACTATCACGGCGCCCAGTTCGGCCTTCCGCAACAGGCAGGAGAACTGGCGGCGACCTATTGGATCCCGATCCTCTACGTGCCCGCACTGATGATCACGCATGTGCTGGCATTTTATCTGCTGATGCGACCCCAACCCAAGACGGTCCAGGCCCTCGCCCACGGACGGCGCCCCGGTCCGGGCTAGCTCCAAAGCCTGCGTCGAGTCAGGTTTCCTGACGCCACAGGCCTGCCTGCGCCGTGACAAGGCAATTGTGCAGGTTACCCTGCCCGGCGTTGGATCAGTTGATGCGATGTCCGATCATGCTTTCGGCCAATGAAACGAGCAAATAGCGCTCGCGCTGACCGGCGCGGTAGTGTTGCAGTAGCATCCGCGCCACCTCTTCCTGAGTTTCCTCATCCACGAGCGAATAGTTGGCGGCTGCGGATTCATACACTTTGGCGAGAAATTCGAGGTCCTGCTGTGTGAGTGCGCTGCTTCGGGGATTTTCTAGTGCCGGCATCGACATGGGCTTGCTCCCTGGGGCACAATCCACTCCGGCCACTGATGTAGCGCAGAGCCTTGGTCCGGCAACCAGCCACTTCGCATCAAGGCGCCCCCCGGACCACGGATATGACGACGGTCGGCAGCTATTGGCCGCTGGTTCCGCCGCAAGCGGCGGAATCTGTGCACCTGACACGTAAAAGCCCCGCCGCCTCCCTTACGGCGGGGCATCGACGCAGGGAGTGGACAAAAAACTGCGCCGAACCTGTCGACGCTAACACGCGGAAGACGGTCCTGCTCCTCTTACGTGCCGCCTTGGGACCAATGCGTGCTGGGCATCAGGCCAAAGTCCATGCCTCAAACGACAAAGGCCTGGCCGCTTTTCGGCAGCCGGACGATTATCGTGCAGGCGCAGGAAAAATTGGCGGCCCCACAAGGACGCCAGCCCATGGAGGCTTAGGCACTGATCCAGGCTGCAAACCACCACATCATCCAGATGGTAGCCCCATAGGCCATCACGACCCACAGCCAGAAGGGTGCGGTCAGAAGCTTAAGATCGCGGAATCTGACATCATCCGGATCAGGCTTGTCATGCATGCTGCTCCTCCAGACCCATCAAAATGCTTTACCCTTCAAAATGCTTTGGCGGCACTTGGCCAAGTTCCTCTGTTCTTTAAGATGGCCGGGTCGGTTCATTTCAGAATAGGACCTTGGTCCGGTTGTAAAACGCATTGGTCCCAATGGGCTTCGGAAGGGGAACACCAGCGTTCTTTCAATTGTTGAATGTCATCGACAGATTTGGTGTGGCAACGTCCCCTTCCTGCACCAATACGCGTCGGTCCCGCTGGCTTCGGCCAGCGGGTTCCTACTTCAAATCGACAAGTCTGTTTCAGCTTGACGAAACCTGGTCGCCGATCGCAATGGGTGCCCGCTTGACGCAGCGTAGCGTGAGGATACCGATCTCGCATGATGCGCGATAAGATCGCATTCACGACGGACGGAACGTATCGGATCGCCGGTCGTTAAAGACAACAGCTTTGAGGACATGGTCCTGCGGGGCGCGTTGTTGTGCCCTCGCGGAGGAGAAAGGCAAGACGTGGCTGTCAGACCGGCCTTCGACGGCGCCGATGTCGCGAGCCGACCTAGCATATCCCGGGTCGGCACAAATTTCCTCCGTAGGATCGCACGGCCCTGGCACGGATCTTCCCTTGCTTCCCAGTTCCTGTTTGCAGGCGGGCTGGTCGCACTCCTGGCCATGCTTCTCGTCAGTCTGCTGGTGACGTCGTTGATCGAGCGTGCCGTCACCCGCAGCGCGGCAGCCACGACGGCGCTTTACGTCGACAGCATCATCGCTCCGCTCCTTCCGGATATGCAGAAAAACGCGGTGCTGGACGATGTCGTGCGGCGTGCGCTCGATGAAACCCTCGGCCAGGGCGCATTAGGCAGCCGGTTGGTGGCGATGCGGCTGTGGGCGCCCGACGGCAGAATCCTCTACGCCAAGGATGACCTATTGATCGGTCGGCACTTCGAACTCACGCCAGACCTCAAACGTGCCTTTACCGGGGAGATGGTCGCAAACTACGGACATTACGATACCCTGGACAAGAACGACGCACGGCCCGGCGGTCCGTTGCTCGAAATCTATAATCCTATCCTGCAGCCCTGGTCGGGCAATGTCGTCGCCGTATTGGAGTTTTATGAGAGAGCGGACGATCTTCAATCCGCCCTTGCCGGCGCCCGCCTGAAGAGCTGGTTCGCCGTCGCGGCCGTGACCGCGCTTTTCTTCCTCCTCCTCAGCGTGATCGTGCTGCGCGGCAGCCACACGATCGACCGTCAGGCAGGCGACCTCACCGCGCGCGTTTCGGAATTGACGGGCCTGCTCGAGCAGAACCGGGCGCTTCATGCGCGGGTCCGGCGGGCAAGCCAACGGGTCACGTCATTGAACGAAAGCTACTTGCGGCGGCTGGGTGCCGATCTCCATGACGGCCCGGCCCAGTTGATCGCGCTCGCCTCTTTGCGTCTCGACAGCGAGGCGCTGCTTGCCGACGGCAGGCCTCGCGATGCGCGCGAAAGCGAAGTCGAGCAAATCCGGACATCTCTTGGCGAAGCGCTGCAAGAAATACGAACGCTTTGCCACGGACTCGTCCTGCCGCATATCGAAACCGCCGACTTCCGGGATGTCGTTTCCCGCGCCATCGACGCGTATGAGCAACGTACGGGCTCCAAGGTAGAGCGTTCTATGGATACTGCGGACATCCCTGTACCTCTGTCACAGAGGATTTGCGTCTACCGCTTTCTGCAGGAGGCGCTGAACAACGGTTACCGCCATTGCCGGGAAGCCCATCAGTCCGTAGTCATCGAATGTCGCGGGACGAAACTGCACATCTCGGTGTCGGATGACGGACACGGGTTCGATCCCGACACGGTGGAAGCAGGCAGTATCGGGATCGCAGGCATGCGGGAACGGATCGAAAGCCTCGGCGGACAGTTCGATCTTTACACTTCGCCTGCCGGGACGAAGCTGGCGATGACTCTCGACATCGAGGAGAATCACGAGTGGTGACTTCGGGAGTGAGAATCGCCGTCGTCGACGACCACCCGCTTTTCAGGGAAGGGGTAATCCGCAGCCTGACGGAAACCGGCCGGTTCACGGTCGTTGGGGAAGGAGGCTCAAGCTCGGACGCGATCCGGATCGCGGCGGAAGCGCGGCCGGACATTCTCCTGATCGATCTTTCCATGCCCGGTGAAGGGCTTAGCGCAATCCCTCCGATCAGGGCGCGTGACCCCAACATGCGCATTGTCGTGCTCACCGTATCGGAGGCGGCGGAGGACGTCGCGCTGGCGCTCAATAGCGGCGTCAATGGCTACGTCCTGAAAGGCGTCGGCTCTCGCGCACTCACCGAAATCCTTGTAGCCGTGGCGAATGGCGAGACCTACGTCACACCGACCCTGTCGGCGCGCCTGCTCTCGCATCTTTCATCGGACAAGCATTCGCCCATCGTGACGAATCCGATTCACAGCCTGACCAGCCGGGAGCGCGAAGTGCTGGAGCTGGTGGCAACAGGTCTCAGCAACAAGGAAATCGCTATCAGGCTGGACCTGCAGGAGAAGACCATAAAGCATCATATGACGGCCATCCTTGCCAAGCTGCAGGCCAGCAATCGAACGGATGCGGCGATGAAGCTTCAGGCCTCCTCAACCCGGGGCCGTGCGTTGAGGTGACGTTTGGAAAAGCGGGATTGGTGCAGCTAACGTGCGGACCGGAGCCGTGAAACGTCGCCGATCGTTGCCTGACGCCGGATTATCAGGCGGCCTTTTGCATCGTGCATCTCATAGCGGCCGCCAGCAACGCTTTCGCTCATACCATTCTGATGGACGACACTGGCGTGGCTCGCAGGGTTGGCCGGACTTGCTTCGGAGCTCAAACTCGCTGACCCCGATACGCTGCCCTTACCCTTGCCGTTTCCTCCTTGACTGCCATTGCCGTTGTTCCCGTTGCCACTCCCATTACCGTTACCGCTGTTGCCGTTACCGTTTCCACCACCGTTGCCGTTGCCGTTGCCACCGCCATTGCCATTTCCACCGCCGTTGCCATTGCCGCCACCATTCCCACCGCCGTTGCCATTCCCCTGAGCGTTTGCGGGACCGTCCAAAATCAGGAGATTTGTGGTGGTCGCGACTCCCAGTACCGCTGCTCCAAACAGTCGCGCGATTATCGTTCGCCGGGAAACTCTCATGCCGTAAGGCTCTTCTTCGCAGCAAAGCTCGCTCGTATCTGTAACGCGCCAGAGCCACTTGGCCAGTGCGTGGCTTGAAAAAATAGCCCGTCAGACATTGTGGCTGACGGGCATCAGCGCAGGAAGGGACAATGCTACGCCGATCTCGATAGGCCCGTTGCGGTCAAGATACGAAGCCGACCGCAAGGACGCCGAAGCTCAGCAGGAAAACCGATCCAAGCAGCCAACGGGCCTGATAAACACTGTTGTTCATTTGCGCTTTCCTCGAGCGATGTTGAGTATTCGTGTGACAATAATCGCCACGTGAAGACGAGCGTTCCACGTTTCCTGATCTCGTGGACCAATCCCCCTCCAGCATCGGACTTAAGTCCTATATCGCATGCTACATAAGTCTGAATTGCCTGGGTCTCATGTCTGGGCAGAACAAATCAAGGCTGTGCCCGGTTTCGTTCCCATTGCCTAGGGCAGGTATGCTGATTTTGAAGACACTCTCACTTGAGCAGTGCCTTCAAATACCGTTTCATATTGTTAGAAATTCTTATTATTTCTGCTGAAATCGGCCTTCTTGCTGCCCTTCATTGTAGCTTGATATCGACATTCGTTTCGGGAGCAAGCGGCACTGAATTGAGCAGCCGGCACATCAAGCTGGCCCGGAGCAAAGCGAAGGGACTTCATGCGCGCCGCAGTTCGTGATCGCGCACTGGCGGATGTGAACATGATGGCTCGAGGATTGCCCTTTCATGACAATCGATAGCCCTGCGGTCGGTGTCGTTGTGCCCATGTACAACGCTGAGCGCACCATAGGAGCGACACTGAAAAGCATTTGCTGCCAGACATATCCCGCGCTGGATATTGTCGTCGTCGACGACGGATCGACCGATATGTCGGCAGCCATCGTTGCGGAGCACGCGGGCCGCGACGTACGCATCCGAATGGTGCATCAGAAGAACGGCGGGGTGGCCGGCGCACGCAATTTTGGCGCGGCCTCGACCGCGGCCGAGTTCCTCGCTTTCATCGATGCCGATGATCTTTGGGCGCCTTCCAAGGTGGCCCAGCAAGTGCGGGCGCTGGTGGATGGCGGTCCTACGGCCGGACTCGCCTATTGCTGGTTCGCCCAGATCGACGCCGAAGACCGCGTCTATTCGCTGAACAACCGGCCGCTTGCCGAAGGGCGCGTGCTGCAGCTTATGTGCCGCAACAATTTCATCGGCAACGGCAGTTCCATGATGTTGCGGCGCGCTGCCTTCCTCGCCGCCGGCGGCTTCGATCCCTCGCTTCGAGCGCGAGGCGCGCAGGGCTGCGAGGACATGCTGATATGCCTGCGTGTCGCCGAGCAATTCGAATTCCGTGTCGTGCCGCAATACCTCGTCGGCTACCGCATGACCAACACCAACATGTCGAGCGATGTCCGACAGATGCTGCGCTCATGCGAGATCGTCCTTGACGAATTTCGCGACAAATACCCTGAGTTCAGCGTCGAACTGGATGCACATCTGGTCGATATGCTGGAGTGGCTCGTCGTAAGGGCATTGGTCGGCGGCCGCGTTCTGGCAGCCAGTGAGCTCATGCGGCGGCTGGCCGTGCTTGAGCCCAGAATGGCCGTCTCCCGCCTGCCCGGCATGCTGGACACATACTGCCGCGCAAGACTCGTGCCGCAATGGGTGAAAGCGAGTTGGCGGCGCATCCGCAATGCCGAACCCCGGCCACCCTATCACGAGATGGCCTGGTGATGCCGTCGTTGCTGGCACGGATGCGAAGGATATTCCACCTGGCTGCGGCGCCGGGCTGGGCCGGCCCGACCATCGTGGCGCTTGGCCTTGCCGCGGCGGTGCTGGAAGGCGCCGGCCTGTTCCTTTTCATCCCTCTCATCGAGAGCCTCGGCGCCGCCGCCGAGCCGAGCCGGTGGAAACCGCTTTTCGATCGTCTCCTGTCGCCTGTTCCGGCCGACTACGTCACCGCTGTCCTGATAGCCGTGCTGTGTTTCAGCATCCTGCTGAAGATCGCCGTCAATCTCGTCAATACCTGGGTGAGCAGATATGTCGACGGGCTGGTCGCCCATCAGCTCAGATGCCGTGTGTTCGACCAGACGATCAGTTCGTGCATCGACTATCGTGTCGAGAACAAGCGGGCCGACATCGTCACGACGATCGCCAACAATACCTGGAAGCTCAGCCAGGGGCTCAGCCTCTGCTACCGTCTGATCGTCTGCGCCTGCACCTTCACCGTTTTCGTCGTTTTGATGCTTGCGATCTCGGTCAAGCTGACGCTGCTTTCGCTATCCCTGTTGGGACTGGCAGCCTTCGCCATCCGTTTCGCCACGCGCCGGGCCGACGCGACCGGCAAGGCGGTTGTCGAGGAGAACAAGCAGTTCGGGCTGCGCATGTGGGAGAGCATCAATTCCCTGCAGCTCATACGCGCTTTCGCGCGCGAGGATTACGAGAGCCTGCGTCTGAGGCAGATCTCGGATCGGGTACGGCAACGTCTATTGAATCTCGACATGCTGTGGGCGGCTCCCGGGCCGGTCGCAGAAATGTCGATCGCGATCATGATCGGCTTCCTTATCCTCGTTGCCAAGCAGACCGGGACCGGCATCGCCGCGCTGGCCGCGTTCCTGTCTCTGCTCTACCGCCTGCAGGGGCCGGTGAAGGAATTGCTGCAATCGAAGGTCGCGCTCGACGGCATCGGCGCGGCAATCGACGACGTGGATGAATTCCTGTCTGCGACGGACACGCCTTTTCTCACCGGCGGAGACGTCGCCGCGCCATCTGCCGGCCGTGCGTTGGAGTTCCGGAACGTATCCTTCCGCTATGCGCCCGGCGAACCGCTGGCCCTGGACAGCGTCTCCTTTTCCATACCCGCTGGTAAGACGACCGCCTTCGTCGGCGAATCCGGCGCGGGCAAATCGACCGTGCTGTCGCTTTTGTTCCGTTTCCGGGATCCGACGTCCGGCGCGATCGTCGTCGGCGACACACCGCTACCCACGTTCGACCTGCGCCACTGGCGGGAACGTCTCTCCGTCATGTCGCAGGAAGTCTACCTCTTCAACGACACGATCGCGGCCAATATTGGCTATGCCGACTTCGACGCCGGTATCGAACATATCCGGGAGGCGGCGAGGATCGCCCGGGCCGACGATTTCATCAGCGCGTTGCCGGAAGGCTACGACACCCGCATTGGCGACCAGGGCATGCGCCTTTCCGGGGGGCAGCGGCAGCGCATAGCGCTTGCCCGCGCGATCCTCCGCGATCCCGACATATTGCTGCTCGACGAGGCGACGAACGCACTCGACATCGAGACGGAACAGGCCTTCCAACTGGCGCTCGAACAGTTCTCGCGCAACCGCACCGTGGTGGTCATCGCCCACAGGCTTTCGACGGTACGCGCCGCCGACCAGATCGTCGTCCTGTCGAAAGGACGCGTCGTCGAGACAGGTGCCCCGGATCGATTGCTCAGCCGGCCAGGCCATTTCTCGCGGCTCTACGATCTCCAGGCGGGGTCCCGGCCCGCTGCAATGGCCGACAGGACGTGAGATGACCTACAGGCTCGTCGAATTCGAACTGTCCAAGCCCCCTCCGGCCATCGAGCTGACGCCGGAAGAGAACGGCGTCGGGCTGATCGGGCGCTGGAACGATCAGTTGGTCGGTTTCGAAATGATCGCCGTTCACTCCGGCTCGACGCTTTCGGCCGAGGAACTCCGCACCCTGGCCGACCAGCGTTTTGCGCCCCGCGTGCTCATCGCGATGATGGAGGCGGAACTTACGGCAGGCGGGTCGAGGCATAAGCCCCTGCCTTCGCTCAGCATCGCGATCTGCACCAAGGACCGGGCAGAGCGGCTGTCGCGCCTGCTCCATTCGCTGGACGCGGTACGCGACAATTCTCCGTTCGGCCAGGTGGAGATCGTCGTCGTTGATAATGCCTCCACGGATTCGGCAACCCGCGAGGCGGTCGAGAGCTTTGATGGCATCCGCTATGTATTCGAACCGAAGGCCGGGCTCGATTTTGCCCGCAACGCTGCACTACAGGCCGCGACGGGCGCCCTGATCGCCTATCTCGACGATGATGTGGTCGTGGACCGTAACTGGCTTATGGGTCTTGCCAAGGCGTGCAGCGACAATCCCGGCGCCGGCGGCTTCACCGGGCTGGTCCTGCCGTACCGGCTCGACACCGAAGCCCAGATCTATTTCGAACGGCGCGGCGGCTTCGGACGCGGCTTCTATCGCAACGAGTTCCGCGGTTCCCGCTTCGACAATCCGCTCCACCCGGTCGGCTCGGGCGTACTCGGCGCGGGCTGCAACATGGCCTTCGAGCGAGCGTTGCTCATCGAGCTCGGCGGTTTCGACGAGGCGCTCGACACGGGCGCGCCATTGCCGGGCGGCGGCGACCTCGACATTTTCTACCGCGTCCTGCGATCGGGCCGGACGATGGTCTACGAACCGCAATTCGCGGTCTATCACGAACATCGCGAGACGATCGCCCAGCTTCGGCGGCAATATTGGTCGTGGGGGCTGGGCATGATGGCTTTTCTCGTCAAGAGCAGCCGCAGCGACCACGAACTGCGTTCTCGGCACGACGCCATGGTTCGCTGGTGGTTCGTGGACCAGACCAGAATGCTCGTACGCGCGGCAAGCGCGCTTCGCGGCCGCGACGTGCGTTTCGGGCTCAACGAGCTATGGGGCGGCATCTGCGGTCTCGCCGGCGAATACGATCGCTCATGCACGCGCACCAAAGCGATACGGGAGCTGAACCGATGACAGCCCCTTCCCTTCCGATCAGGCATCTCGACCTCAGCACCATGCGCGCGGATACGCATCCGGGCGATGAGGCAGCGTTTTCCATATTCTGGTGGAAGGAACTGCCGCTCGGGATGCGGGCGTCCCTGCCCGAGGAACTACCATTCAGCGAAGCACAACTCCGCCAGTTCACAGCCGAATACGGCGCCGCCCAGCTCTCCGCCCGCAGCCCTGCGCTCGGCGCACCTCTTAGGGCCACTCACGAAGGGAAACCGAAACAGGCGCTGGCACTCTCCCAGTTGCTGGTCGAACACGATCTCGTGGGTGAACTCGATCGGCTGGCGGCCGCACCGGCCCTGCCGGCAACGCAGATCTCGGTCGTGATCTGCACGCGCGACCGTGGAGAGGCGCTCGCCGAATGCCTGAGGAGCGTGACGACGCAGCGGAGCGCACCCGGCGAGATCGTCGTCGTCGACAATTCGAGTGAGGGGAGCGCCAAGCCGATATGCGGTCGCTTCCCGGGAGTCCGTCATGTGCGTGAGCCGCGCCCTGGCCTCAGCATTGCCCGCAATACCGGGATTCGCATGAGCCGGGGCGATGTTATCGCCTTCACCGATGACGACGTGGAACTTCATCCGGGCTGGATCGTCGAGATCGGGCGCGCCTTCGCGGACCAGAGCATCGATGCGTTGACCGGCCTCGTCCTTCCGGCCCGGCTGGACACGCAGGCGCAGCGCATGTTCCAGTTCGACAAGGGCGGCTTCGGCTCGACATTCATACCCCTGCGCTTCGACAATCGCTTCTTCGCCGAGACGCGGCCACACGGTGCACATGTCTGGAAAATGGGTGCCGGCGCCAACATGGCCTTCCGGCGCAACCTGTTCGAGCGCATCGGTCTGTTCGACGAACGCCTGGGCGCGGGTGCCGCCGGATGTTCGGAAGATTCCGAACTCTGGTACAGGATGCTGGCGAATGGCGGCGTTTGCCTCTACGAGCCCCGCGCCGTCGTTTTCCACCATCACCGCAGGGATCTGGCTGGGCTCAGGCGGCAAATCCGATCCTACATGAAGGGCCATGTCGCGGCGCTTATCGTGCAGCATGATGCATTCCATGACCGCGGCAATTTCGTTCGCATCTTCGGGCAGCTTCCGCTCTATTTCCTGAAAAGCTTCCTCAAAGGATTGCTGGAAGGCCGGCGCGGCCAGCCGGCAACCCTGGCGCCCGAAATCGCGGGATATGCCGCCGGCCTGCAATTCCTGTTCCGGCCCGGCTGGCGCGGCAAACATGCGCCCCGACTCCTGATCGACGGAGAGCGCGCATGAGCCGCAAAGCATCCCTCGGCGCCTTCCTTTCCGGCAATCCGTTTCCCAATGGCTGGACGGACGGCCTCTTCTACCGCGAGAAGATGCGGGCGATCCATCGGGTCGCGCCATCCGAACTACAGGGGGCCGAGCTTCAAGGACGCGGGCGTGTACTGGAGGTCGGCGGAGGCCGCAGCGGCGTGGCGAGCCTGCTTTATCCGGAGGCCGATATCGTCACGCTCGACATCGACTTCGAACTGTCTAAGAGCCAGCCGGGCTGGGAGCGGTCCTCATTTGTCTGCGGAGACGCGCGTTCGCTGCCGTTCGCCGATGACAGCTTCGATGTCGTGACGCTGTTCGACGTGCTTGAGCATATCGAGGAGGACAACCGCGCCGCCGAGGAGGCTTTGCGCGTCGTCCGGCCCGGCGGTGCCGTTCTCGTCTCCACGCCTGAGGCCAACTGGCACTATCCTTATTACAAGGCCATGGAGCCCTATTGCCCGCACGAGAGCGAGCTGATGCGGGAATGGGGCCACGTAAGGCGCGGCTATCGCGATCCGGAGCTCGCCGCTTTGTTCGGCAGAAACGCGGAGCGTCGGGCGACCTTCATCAACCCGGTCACCGCCTTCTTCCACGACATCGCCTTCTCGCGTCTTGGCCCGCGGCGGCGCAAAATCCTCTACGCGTTGACGGCACCGCTGACGGCGATCGGCTACTGGCTGCACCGCCCCTCCACGCGCGGCACCGAGACGGCCTTCGCCTGGCGCAAATGAGCGGCACCTCCAAGGTCGTAGCCCTCTTTCCATGGGGAGACGTGGTCGAGGAGTTTCTCGATCCGATCGGACTGTGTCTCGAGGATTTCGTGGAACGCATGACCGGCGGCTGGCTGTTCGGCTACGCAGCGGCGCTGAAACTTGCCGGGCACAGGCCCTTGATCGTCTGCGCGTCGGAGCGCGTGGACTTTGTGAGGCAATACCACCATGCCGCGACCGGCACGCCGATCTGGGTCGTGCCCGGCAAGCGCGCCCACAAGGACGGATCCGACGCCACCTACAGTTTCCGACGCTGGTGGGCGACACCGCTCGCCGCGTTTCGCGAGGTGCTTACCAACGCCGCCTGCGATGTGGTCCTGGCGCAGGAGTATGAATATACGCGCTTCGATCTGCTGGCCTGGCTCGCATGGCGCATGCATCTGCCTTTCTATGCGACGTTCCAGGGCGGCGACCGCACGCTCTCCTGGCTCGAAGGAATAGCCCGGAAGGCGTCGCTCCAAGCATGCCGAGGCCTGATCGTCGCTTCCGCCGCGGAACGCGAGAGGCTTTCGCGTGCCTATCCGGGCATTCGCCTGAACATTGCCGATATCCCCAATCCGATCGATGCGGAGGAATGGCAGGCGACAGACCGCAGGCAGGCGCGCGTCGCTCTCGGCTTGCCAATTGACACCTTCATCGCCGTCAACCACGGCCGCATCGATATCCGCAGAAAAGGGCTCGACGTGCTCCTGCAGGCTTGGTCTGCGCTTGCCGATGACCAGCAGGCGAAGCTGGTGATCATCGGCTCGGGCCAGGACCGTGATGCCTTCGCGGAACTGGTGCGGAAAAGCGATTTCCCAAATTTGCTCTGGCTTTCGGGCTACACGACCGACCGCACGATGGTGCGTCGCTGGCTCTCGGCCGCCGACGCATATGTAACAACGTCCCGCATCGAGGGGATGCCGGTCGCGCCGATCGAGGCGATGGCCTGCGGGCTGCCCGTTATCGCCAGCGATGCACAGGGTTTGCCCGATATACTGGCTGAAGGCGAAGGATCAGGCGGCCTGCTCATACCGCAAGAGGCTCCCGAGAAAATTGCTGACGGCCTTAAGCGGCTGCGCGACGATGCCGATCTCCGGCACCGATTGGGGATCGCCGCACGGAGTCGCGTCGAGAGAAATTTTTCGCTGCAGGCGGTGGGCACCGCGCTTGACGCCTTACTGAGTAGTGATCGCGGCTAGGGCTGCCGACGGTACCATTTGAATGCCGTCTCGACGATCCTGTCGATATCCGATTGCCGGGCGACCCAGCCCAGCTCCCGCTCGGCCTTGCCGGGCGCGGCCACCAGTATCGGCGGATCGCCGGGTCTGGGCGGGCCATAGGCAACGCGCGGCTCCGACCCCGAAATGCGGCTTACGGCCTCGACCAGTTCGCGGACCGTTGTTCCGGTCCCTGTTCCGAGATTGTAGACATGGACGCCGCCCTCGCCGAGCAGTTTCTCCGCCGCCAGCACATGGGCGCGCGCGAGATCGTCGACATGGACATAGTCGCGGATAGCGGTTCCGTCGCGCGTATCGAACGCCGACCCGTTGACGGTGAACGTCCGGTCCTGTTTCAGCGCCGCCTCGATCACTAGCGGAATGACATGGGTCTCCGGCTCATGATGCTCGCCGACCTCGCCATCGGCATCACAGCCTGCCGCATTGAAATAGCGCAGCATGACGGCGCTGAGCCCATGCGCCCGCGAAAAGTCCTCGATCATCCGTTCGATGATGAATTTCGACCACCCATACGGATTGATCGGCGCTTGCGGATGCGCCTCGTCGATGGGGGTATAGGCAGGAATCCCGTAGGATGCGCAGGTGCTCGAGAAGATCAGCCTGCCGATGCCGGCCTTCCGCATCTCATCGAGCAGGACCAAAGTGCCGAAACTGTTGTTGCAATAGTAGATTTCCGGCCGTTCGACCGATTCCCCGACATAGGCATAGGCAGCGAAATGGGCGACAACGTCCGGGCGGTGACGGTCGAGCGCCGCCCCGATCTGTTCGGCATCGGTAATGTCACCCTCGATCAGGGGCCCCCATTTGACCGCCTCGGGCCAGCCGCGTGAGAGATTATCGAAAGTAACGACCGACCACCCTGCCCGGGCGAACCCCTTGCAGCAATGGGAGCCGACATAGCCGGCGCCGCCGGTGACGAGAACCGTTTTCATTCAGCGGCGAGCTGGTGTCGGCCGCGAGGCGAGGTCAACTGCTTGTCGAAATACGCGATGGTCCTGCCGAGGCCTTCGCGAAGCGGCGTTTCCGGCGCCCAGTCGAGTGTCGCCGCCGCATAGCCGATATCTGGACGCCTGTGCCGCGGATCGTCGACCGGCAACGGCATGAAGCGGATCTTGGATCGACTACCCGTCAGTTCGCGAACCAGATCGGCGAGTTCGAGCATCGTGAATTCCGCCGGATTTCCGAGGTTCATCGGGCCGGTGATCCCATCGGGGGTCGCCATCAACCGGACAAGACCGGAAATGAGGTCGTCCACGTAGCAGAACGACCGCGTCTGCGAACCATCCCCGTAGACCGTGATCGGCTTGTTCTGCAGCGCCTGGACGACAAAATTGGAGATGACCCTCCCATCGTCCGGACGCATCCTCGGGCCGTAGGTATTGAAGATGCGCGCAACCTTGATACGCAGCGAATGTTGCCGCCAATAATCGAAGAACAATGTCTCGGCGCACCTTTTCCCTTCATCGTAGCATGAGCGCGGGCCGATCGGATTGACGTTCCCCCAATATGCTTCCGGCTGCGGGTGGATGTCGGGATTGCCGTAAACCTCGGATGTGGAAGCCTGCAATATCCTGGCCTTGAGCCGCTTGGCCAAGCCAAGCACATTGATCGCGCCATGAACGCTGGTCTTCGTCGTCTGAACCGGGTCGTGCTGATAGTGGATGGGGCTTGCCGGACAGGCCAGATTGTAGATCTCATCGACTTCGACGTAGAGCGGGAACGTCACGTCGTGACGGATGATCTCGAAGGCCGGATTGGAAAGCAGATGCGCGACATTCCACCGGCTGCCGGTGAAAAAATTGTCGACACACAGGACATCGTGTCCTTGATCCAGTAACCGTTCGCAAAGGAACGAGCCGAGAAAACCGGCTCCGCCGGTGACCATAATTCGCTTAGAGTGCTGCAAGGCAAAGCATCTCCTGCCAGACAGCCCTCCACCTGGAACAGTTTTTAGGCGAAGTTGGGTTTACGGCCAGCGCGAGGCGTTCACATCGCGTTAACGGATTGAAAGCATCGGACCATCTTTCCGGGGAGCCCCCGGGACAGATGCGGCGAACTGCCCGCTAATACCGGTTTGACAATGCCGGCCGCCTGACCAACATATCGGCCATGCACACTCTTTCCTTTGCCTTTTTCATCATCCGCAAAGGCAGCCTTCAAATCGGCTGATCGCCTGGCGCTGCTACCTGCGAGAGCAAGAGCAGCGCCAGGACAGGGAATTCACCGCATCAGAAAAATATGTGCGCCCGCCTTGTCGGCCGCGCCTGTTTTTGCGCGCGCCCGCCACCGGTCGCCAGTTCCCATGGATGGACCTCGATGACCTTCAAATACAGCCACACATTCCCCATCAGCGGCCCTAACAAGCTACCCCGCTTCAAGCAATGGGCCGCGCAGCACACGCCGGAAATAGAGGTCAGCCTGCCGCCTCAGGTTCCCGTCAAAAGCGAGAACATGACGGTCCGTCTCAAATCCGCCGACGATCGGCAAAAGCTGATGGAAAAGCTGGCAAGCGCCACGTTTTAAGCTCCGGCAATGCTGGCGTGGTCCGCCACGCCAGCTTCAGGCGGATGCATGAACCGGTACCCGCCGATTGGAGAATATTAAATCAATAAGATCAATGCCTTACAAATGGCCTGCAGACAATCTTTGTCGATGGCGGCCGACCATCGCCCAATTATACGGTGGCGGCGAAGGAAGACCGAGCACCTCCTGACGGGCAGTTGTCAGGAACACTGTGCGACACTTCTCTTCCACGCTGCCGGAAAGCGAAGGGCTTTATGACTATGGCGATTTCTCCTTTTCTCACGGCTCTCGGGTCCGAAGGCCCTCCAGCCGACCGAGCGAAAGACATGGACCTGTATGGGTGGCTGATCGGAAGCTGGGAAATGGACACCGTCCACCACCTCGACGACGGCACGATCCAGAAATCGACAGGAGAAATCCATTTCGGTTGGGTGCTCGAAGGCCGCGCGATTCAGGATATCTGGATCAGGCCGAAGCGTCCTGCGCCATCCATTATGTATGGAACGACCTTGCGTATCTTCGATCCCGGGATCGAAGGCTGGCATATTATCTGGACCGACCCGCTCAACCAGGATTACTCGCGCCAGATCGGGCGGGCCGAAGACAAGGACATCGTCCAGATCGGCGATGACTCGCGCGGTTTACAAACCCGATGGCGTTTCACCGAGATCACCGCTGACAGCTTCCATTGGATCGGCGAGGAAAGATCTTCCGAGAGTGATCCCTGGCAAGTGACGTATGAACATCTGGCCCGCCGAACAAGTTCCTGACCTGGTCGTATCCGCTTGCCCGGACCATGGAAACGGGTTGCTCTATCCTCCGGCGCGGCAGCGCATGGACATATCGATTGCGGCTGAATTGAACGCGTTCCATGGCCCTGTCCTGCCGCTCATGATGGAACTCGCAGGAGTGTCGCCGACGGCAGGCGACGACCTCAACCTCCGAGCATGTTCGACCGAAAGGCCGCATCGAGGCGGCTCATGAATGTCTCTGCCTCGTGGATATGATCGGCCATCACGCGGCTGACTGCGGCGGTGTCCTTGTTGCGGAAAGCGGCGACGAGCTTGCGATGGCTTTCGATGTTCGAACGGCCGAAGGCATTGTGCTCTTCGAGGCGCTCGCTGCGGTATTCCACGAGGTCCCGCAGGAGCCCGTTAATGAAACGGCACATGAAGGTTAGCAGCGGATTGGGGCAGCTGTCGCACAGGATGTCATGGAAGGCGAGCTCGGCGCGGCGCACAGCCGGCCGGTCGTCGCGTGCCATCGCCTCCGCGCATTCCTCGATATTGGCTTCAAGCCGCACCAATTGAGCCCCGTTGAGGCGACCGGCGACACTAAGCGCCAGCGTCACTTCGAGACTATGGCGCAGCTCGTAAACCTGCTCGAAGCTGAGTTCCTCGAAATGCAGGAACGTCCGCAATTGCTGCGTCACTGCGTCGATCGGCACGGGCTGGATGACGGCGCCTCCATTTGGCCCCGTCTGCATCTTGACCAGGCCCTGGACCTCTAGCGTGCGCAACGCCTCGCGCACCGTGCCCTTGGCGCACTGATAATGCTCCATGAGGGTCTTTTCATTCGGCAGCCTGTCGCCTGGATGCAATCGATCGCGCGCGATCCAGTGGAGCAGATCCTCGGCGATGACATTGCTGAGCTTTGGCCGCCGCGCCGCAGGCCCGCGAGGGCTTCCCGGCGGATTACTTTTCATGCGACGTGGGCCTGCGGTATCCATCTGGTCTGTTCATCAAGCGGAAAGATCGGCCGGGAGAGCTTCTGGAAGGTGAAAAGGTTCAGGTTGGAGCTCGTAACACCGAGGCTCGCGCATTCCACCACCGCTTTCGCTATCGGTTCGAAGACAGGACGGCAATACATTCTGGACTTCAGGATCAGGAAGCGGCTCTTCAACGGATCAAGGCCGAGGCAGGTGAAGACGCCGAAATCCCACGGCTCGTGCGGTTCTTCAACGACAAGAACCAGCGCCTGGTCCGTTTCGAGAACCGCCGCCTCGCCCATGTCGCACCGCATACCGGTATAGGTCGGGCCGCTGATGACATAGGCCCCACGTCCGAACGCGCGCACCTTGCCGGTGAGTTCGAGCGGCGGCTTGTCGACCCCGATCCCTGGCAGCGCCATCCGATTGCCGACGCCGAGCCGAACGGTGGCGCCGATGCCGGCGGCGCTCATTTCCTTCACTGCCACCGGGTCCGCGATCGGGCCTGCCAGAATCCCTGTTAGTCCCTGCCGGAGCGATTCCGCGAGCACATCCGTCGTGTCGCAGGTTCCCCCAGACATGCAATTGTCCCCGTGGTCGAGCATGACCACCGGTCCGGTCCCGGGCCCGTCGGCGGCGCGCGCGGCCGCCGCAACCGAATCCGCCAGCGGCTGCTCGCGATAGACGAAGCCGGCACGCTCGCGCCAGACGGTGTCGGCCAGTTCCGTGGCTGTTTCTTCCGCAATCTTCGTCGTATCGGCGACGACAAGAATCGACATGCCGGCCTCCGGCAGATCGGATAACGGAAACCCGCCGAATAGGCTGACGGCCTCGACGCCCGCGCGGCTCTCGGCCTCCTGCGTCGCCGCGATCATGTCGGCCATGGTGCCGGGGACGGTCGTGTTCATCCTCAGCGTCTGGGCGAGGACCGGCGGATGGGCCAGCGCCCGCTTCGGCTTCAGCCCTTCGTCCAGCATCCGCGCCATGATGCGCACCACATGTTCTCCTGTCTCGTACATGTCGACATGCGGATAGGTCTTGAAGCTGACGAGGATATCGGCACGGTCGATCATGCGTGGCGTGATGTTGCCATGCAGATCAAGCGCCACGCCAAGCGGCGTCTGGGGCGCAATCTTTCGGATGCGCGCAAGCAGTTCGCCCTCGCCATCGTCAAAGGTCTCCGTCACCATCGCGCCGTGCAAGTCGAGCAGGATGGCGTCCGCGCCATTTCTCGCTGCCGTGACGATCGCTTCGCTCATTTTCTCGAAGGCACTGTCGGAAACCGGGCCGCTCGGATTTGCGGTCGCGTAGAGAGGCGTGATGATCTCCGCCGCGCGCACCTTGGCGAAATCGAGAAAAGCGCCCATCGCCGTGCGTGACCCCTCGGCGGCCGCGCGCGCATCGCCGTCCCAGCGTGGCGAAAAGGATTCGAGCGGGGTCCGCAACGGCGAGAACGTATTGGTCTCGTGGTTCATCCGAGCAATGACGAAACGCAATCTCTTTCTCCTGAAAAATTGTCCTGCAACGGGCGCTTGTAGACTTCGATCTAGGCGCCCACGCCGAGATACCGGTCCTTGACGGCGGCATCGGCGATGAATTCCTCACGGCTGCCCTCATAGACGATGCGGCCGAGGTCGAGGATGTAATGGCGGTCGGCAAGCTCGGTGCAAACCGCGAGATTCTGTTCGACGAGCAGGATCGGAACGCCGCTCGAACGGATATCGCGGATTTGCGCCACGATCTCGTCGACAACGACCGGCGCCAAGCCCTCCACGGGCTCGTCGAGCATCAGGAGCTTCGGCCCGTTGAGCAGGGCACGCGCGATCGACAGCATCTGCTGCTCGCCGCCCGAAAGCTGCGCGCCGCCATTGCGGCGGCGCTCCTTCAGCCGGGGGAAGTGCCTGTAGACATCGTCCATCGTCCACAGCGACCCTTTCCGCACCGCGATCTTCAGGTTTTCCTCGACGGTGAGGAGCCCGAAAATGCCGCGGTCTTCGGGTACGAGCGCCAGCCCGCGCCGCGCGATCGCATGTGCACGCGCAGCGGTGATATCGGCGTCAAGAAAGCGCACCGTTCCGGCCGCCGCCCTGACCAGCCCGCTGATCGTCTTCAGCGTCGTCGACTTGCCGGCGCCGTTACGGCCGAGCAGCGTGACCACCTCGCCCGGCCCGACGGTAAGCGTCACGCCCTGCAGGATGTGGCTCTTGCCGTAATAGCTGTGCACCTCCTCGAGATGGAGCGGCGTCATCGTCATGCCCGCCCCCCCGTCATCATCGAACCGAGATAGGCTCGTCGCACCTCCGGATTGTCGCGGATCTCGCCTGGCGTCCCTTCGACCAGCTTGCGGCCGGATTGCATGACGGTGATCCGGTCGCTGATATCCATCACGATGCCCATATTATGCTCGATGAAGAGCACCGTGTGGTCGCGTCCGAGATCGGCGATCAGCCGCTTCATCGTCGCGATGTCGTCGATTCCCATGCCGGAAGTCGGCTCGTCGAGAAGGATCAGGAGCGGACGCGAGGCCATCGCCATGCCGACCTCCAGCCGGCGCTGCTGGCCATGCGACAATTCCTCGGCGCTCCGCCCGGCCACCCGCCCCAGATCGAGCCGTTCCACGATGGAGTCGGCGATGGCCACCGCCTCCCGGTTCCGATCGGGCGATTGCCACATCTTGAGCGCCTGCCAGGGCGTACGCCCCTGCGCCGCGAGCCTGAGATTTTCCCGCACCGACAGGCGATGAAAGAGGCTCGTTACCTGGAAGGAACGGGCAAGCCCGCGCCGGACCCGCCTGTCATCCGTCAAAGCGGTGATGTCCTGACCATTGAAGTCGATGCGGCCGAAGCTTGGCCGCACGCGACCGGTCAGCGCGTGGAAAAGCGTCGTCTTGCCGGCGCCGTTCGGTCCGATCACGGAATGGATCGTATTGGGCTCGATCGAGAGGTTCATCTCGCTGAGCGCGGTGAAGCCGCCGTAGCGCACGCCGAGCTTGTCGGTAGAGAGGAGCGCCGCGGTCATGGCCGCTCGTTCCCGGCCGTATCGGGCGCCATGGCATCCGGTCCGCCGCGCCGACCCAATACGGCGCCCACGCCGCGTTCGATCAGCCCCCAGATTCCCTTCTGGATATAAAGCGCGAGCACGATCAAGAGCGCACCGAGAAGCAGCAACCAGCGCGGCCAGATGGCGGAAAGCGTGTCCGAGACGATCAGGTAGAAGGCTGCGCCGAGAACGGAGCCGAAAAGATTGCCCGTGCCGCCGATGATCGTCATGACGAGCAGGCTTTCGGACATATGGTAGTCGATGTCGGAGAGCGGCGCGATGCCGATCAGAAGCGCATGCAGCGCGCCAGCCAGCCCGGTCACGGCGCCGGAAACCGCGAAGGCGGCGATCTTGAAAACACGGATCGGAAAGCCGATCGCCTGCGCCCTTTGGCCGTTGTAGCGGATAGCGAGCAGCGTGCGCCCGAAAGTCGAGGTCGCGATGCGCTGAAGGGCGGCGAAGGAGATCAGGAAGATGACGGCGACGAAACCGTAAAAGGACCATGAGCTGTCGAGCGCCAGCGGGCCGATGCCGCGCCTCGGTATGCCGATCAGACCGTTGTCGCCGCCGGTAATGTCGCTGAACGTATAGGCGAGGAAATAGAAAAGCTGCGCGAAGGCGAGCGTCAACATGACGAAATAGACGCCCTGACGACGGATCGACAGCGCTCCGATGATGATCGCAACGACGCAGCCGACGACCATGGCAAGAACGAGCGTAGGCAGGAGCGGCAGCGAGGTGTGGATGAGCATCAGTCCCAGCGTATAGCTGCCGAGCCCGAAAAAGATCCCCTGGCCGAACGACAGGAGCCCCGTGTAGCCGAGGAGAAGGTTGCAGCCGGCCGCGGCGATGGCGAAGATCAGGACTTCCGTTGCCAGCGTGCCGGACCGGATAAAGAATGGCAGCAGAACGGCGACGAGTACTGCAAGCGCGAAATGGAAAAGCGGCTTGTCCATCGTCGCTCTCAGGCCCGGCCGAGAAGGCCGCGCGGCATGACGAGCACGACCAGCACCATGGCGATATAGATGGCAAGGCTGGCGCCGGCCGGCCAGATCGTCGTCATCAGGCTCTGGACGATACCGACGAGGAGTCCGGCGACGAGAGCGCCGGTGTAGCTGCCCATGCCGCCGATGACGACAACCACGAAGGCGACGGCGAGCGCCTCGACACCCATGAAGGGATCAACCCCGCGGATCGGCGCGGCGAGCGCGCCGGCGAGGCCCGCAAGCCCCGCGCCAAGGGCGAAGACGGCCGTGTTGATACGATTGATGTCATAGCCGAGCAGCGAGACCATCTCGGTCGATTCCGATCCGGCGCGCACGACGGCGCCAAGCCGCGTGCCCTCGAGCACCCACCACAGGACGATCGCGAGGACAGCGGTTAAGCCGATCACGAAGAGCCGATATTCCGGATAGATGAAATTGCCGAGCATGATCGCCCCGCTGAGAGCCTGCGGCGCCGGAACGCTCGAGCCGACCGGCCCCCAGACGATGATGACGATCTCCTGTATCATCAGCGCGAGCCCGATCGTGGCCACGATGTGATACATATGATCGAGGCGGTAGATGCGCTTCAAAAGGCCCGTCTCGACCACAGCCGCAATGGCGGCAACGATGATGGCGGCAAGCACCAGAGCCCCCCAGAAGCCGACGCCATACTGGAGCAGCGCATAGCAGAGATAGGCGCCGAGCAGGTAGAAGGCGCCATGGGCGAAATTGACGAAATGCAGCAGCCCGAAGATGACGCTCAGCCCCACGGCAAGCAGGAAGTAGAGCATCCCGAGCCCGATGCCGTTCATGAGCTGGAAGAGATAGATCACACGTGCTCTCCGGGCGTCGGCGTGGGCGGACCGAGCGAAGGCCCGCCCCCTCGCGTCAGGTCATCTTGCACTTGGCGTCTTCCGGCGACAGGAAGGACTGGCCCGAACTGATGATGTCGGCATAGTCGTCCTTGTCCTTCATCGCCGCCTTCGCCTTGCCCTTGAGCAGGTAATAGTTCTTGATCACCTGATGGTCGGCGGCGCGGATCGTTTCCTTGCCGGTCATTCCATCATATTCCATGCCTTCGAGCGCCTTGATGACGGCCGATCCGTCGGCGCTTCCGCCCTTCTTCGCCCCGTCGCTCAGAAGCTTGGCCATGATATAGGCGCCGGCGAACGAATAGTTCGGATTGATCCCCTTCTCCTTCTGCACCTTGGCCACGAGTTCCTTGTTGAAGGGGGAATCGATCCCGTGCCAGTACTGTGCGCCGAAATAGATGCCGTCCGAGACATCGGCGCCGAGTTCCTCGAACTGTTCAAGGCCGGACGCCCAGGCAACGAGGATCGTCATCTTGCTCTTGAGGCCGAAATTGACCGCTTGGCGCAGCGTCGCGCTGGACTGGGAACCGAAATTGAGGATCAGGAGAACATCGGGCTGCGCCGCCACGGCGTTGGTGATGTAGCCGCTGAACTCCTTCTCGTCGAGCGAGTGATAGCTGTTGCCGACGAGCTCGACACCCTTTTCCTTGAAGACGTCCTTGGCCGCGTTCAGCAGGCCTTCGCCGAAGACGTATTTCGGCGTGATCGTATACCAGCGTTTGGCCTTCGGCATCTTTTCGATCAGCGGCCGCACCGTCTCGTTGATGGCGCCATAGGTCGGCACGCTCCAGCGGAAGGTGCTCTTGTTGCAATTGCTGCCGGTGATCTCGTCGGCGCCGGCCGTCGTGAAGAAGACACCTTGATGCTTGTTGACCTCCGCGCCCATCGCCAGTGCGGAGGACGACAGGATGCCGCCGGCGAAAAGCTGCACCTTCTTCTGCTGCATCGCTTCCTGGATCTTGCGGACCGCCGTTGCCGGACGTCCCTCGGTGTCGATCTCGAGATAGGAGAGCTTCTTGCCCAGCACCGAGCCCGCGTCGGCGACGGCCATCGACGTTCCCATCGACCCGTATTTGCCATTGGCGGCGAAAGCGCCGGACATCGGCAGTGGCGCCGCGATGGTGATCGCATCATCCGCCGCAAAGGCTGTGCGCAGGATCGGGGGTGCGGCCAGCGCGGCCGAGGCGATCGACGACAATTGAAGGAAACGGCGACGGTGCATTTTAATTCCCCTTTTTGTTCTGAAGCCTGTCAATACGATTAATACGTATAAATTATTGACCGTCAATCGGAGCCGTCTCACTTTCCAGGGGTCCTTGAAACCTACCTTATCCGGTCAGTGGAGCGAACCGCGCCAGACATTCATGAGATGCCTGCGGCCGAGATGGGCCGCGTTGAGCGAGATCGCGTCGGCATGCGGGAGGTCGTCGTGTCGAGCCTGATCGGATCGCCCGCTGGCGTCTCCGAGATCGTGAGCCTCTCGGCCTGTGCCCACTACCCTTCTAGCCCCGTTTTCCGAACAAACGGAACCGCAATGTGGGCCGAGTGATGGGCCATCAATCAGTCGCCAAGAGAAAATATAAAAATCAGTTCGTTAAGAGATTTTATGGCGGAGAGGATGGGAAACGGAGAGTGAAAATTATCGTCAATTATTTCAATTAGTTACTGGCAATTGTTGGTCGAATTTTGTAGCAGATTTTGAGGTCGATTTTGTAGCAGGCGTCCAGCGGACGTAGTAGGCTAGGTTGCCAACTCTACTTTCCGGACAATAGAGGATGCCTTTTTAAGATTTCCTTTGTGCTAGCTCCAGACAACACCAATTTTTTTAGATCGTCCAATAATTCTGAATCAATATCCTCCGACTGGTTTTCAATATCTAGACAAAATCTATCAATAAATCCGTCTTGATCCACAACAAATCTATAGAATATTGCTCTTCTGAAAAATGATACTGTCAGCATAGTTCCAAATAAAACATACGAGAAAAAAAGCGAACGCATACTCTATTTTATAAATATATTCCGTATGTTCACTATCTTTATGACTAATTATCACAAAAACTATCGCTAAAGCAGAAAACACCACAAATATAGAGGATACAATGACACGTTCAGAGAACACGGTCATCTGGATGCCCCCAATGTTTCGGGCCATAATGTCACGATATTTCGCAATCTGAACGGCCTGCCTAAAAAGGCGTTTCACTTTCTTTCTCTTGCTGCCGGTCCGTGCAGTCTCTTGCCAAACATTAGAGAGGCGGCCTGCAACAACAGAGAGTGCGAATCCAGCAAGCAACGTCACTAGTGGATTTGAAAAGAACTGCGATGTTGCAACATACCAGTCATATGCAGCCATAATTACCCCGCCCCGATTCTCCGTAATTCGCGCTGGAAACTATTTCGGCACATATGCGGGCGGTCAAGCGCATGCCACAGACAATGTCGCTCGCCTTAATATTCCCCTGCCTTCGCCATGGCATAGGCATTGCGCTTCGGTGCCGGCCGGTCAAGGGACGATCCTCGAATAGCATCAAACCAAGCGTCCTCGACCATGTGAGCCGCCGCCCTGGGTGATTGCTCGACGCCGTGAAGCTTGTCGGCGGCCCGGCTGATTTCGGGGCCGTATCCCTTGGAGAGCAAGGGTTTTCTTTGAAAATCAATACGCTAAAGGGTGGCTGGCGGAGAGGATGGGAAACGGAGAATGAAAATTATTATCAATAATTTCAATTAGTTACAAGGATTCATTGGTCGAGTTTTGTAGCAGATTCTGAGGTCGATTTTGTAGCACACCTCCACTGTCCGGAGCTTAAGAGGCTCCATGGATTTCCTGCCTCTTCTCATCGTAATTTTCACGCGTCCGAATGAGTCGAAAGGCACAGTATCGAGAGTCTACGACTTGGTTTATGCAATCGCGGCACTGCGCTAGTCTCTTATCGAGCGAAAAGACGTAGCGCGTCGGCTTCTCATAGACCACGGCGAAGATATGAGGATCGTCGCATGCAGACTCGTGTTGCCATTCGGCCTTGCCCTCAAGTTTTGCGACATGAGGGGCACACTTGTCTGCCGGAACGTCATCTCGTTTACCACGGTCACCAACGAGCTTGAATAAATTTCCTAGTTTTCGCGCTCGATCTGCCTCACACTTCATCTTTGCATATGGCGTATAAACAAACCTGACGTTAGGGCTCGAAATCAACTCTCCCAATACCTCACCAAACCACCGCTCTCCAATAATCGAGGTGTCAACGAATATTCTAGCCATCAGAACATAGTCCTAGAAATTTCTCTAACAAAGAATTCTCCATATCGATCTGGAGGATCGACGAGCTTTCCATTGTTATCAATTTTTATACTATGCATATGGTTCCCTAGACGATCACTATAGCAATAGTAAATATAGGACAAAGATGGAGCTTCTCCATCTCTAATCATTGAGCGAAAACGGTCGATTAAAAAGTCGCTATGTGTTTCTATTAGGAAATTCAGCTTCAATTGCGATAA
This sequence comes from Mesorhizobium koreense, assembly GCF_031656215.1. Taxonomy (NCBI): domain Bacteria; kingdom Pseudomonadati; phylum Pseudomonadota; class Alphaproteobacteria; order Hyphomicrobiales; family Phyllobacteriaceae; genus Mesorhizobium; species Mesorhizobium koreense. The sequence goes on from NZ_CP134228.1 coordinate 4,264,877, forward strand.
ATTGTAGAAATATTGCCCGAGAGAAGCTTGGGCGACGGGATGCAGGTGAAGTTCCGGTTGCTGAACAAAAAAGGTGCTTCCCTCTATCAGTCCACCAACCGCACCCAACGTTTCAGCTAGGATCGGCGCTACTTGCGCAACTCCAACGCCAACCTGATTGAGTGGGAATTTTTTTCCATTTCTTACGACCTGAACGTAAATAGGAGGATTGTGCATATCTTTGGCGAGGCGCTTAACAATTACCTTGTCAAAGAGTCCACTATCCCTGCCAAAATTATCTATAAGTTCTTGAACTTTCGGTCTTATCGACCCAGACATATCTTGCATTATAGATGCAAAATGTGACCCCGATGGCTTAATCCGCCGGTCGAATTTGTAGTAAGTTTCACCCATTCCTCGGACTGGCCCAATATGTCGGCTTGTTGGCAGAGGGTTCCTAAAAATCATTGATGCTACGCTTCCGCCAGATTTTTCGAATTCGGGCGAAATTTGCCCAAGTATAAGAAAAGCGACGAGTTGACTATTTATTTGCTCACGATCGTCATTTCTTACTCTTGTGAATCCCGTAGTAGATCTATGAACATCCTTTATATATTGCAGTTCAAATTTTTTATTAGAATTCAATAGCTTCGCATATGTATACCTTCCTCTTCGTTGTATAGAGAGGATATTTTCCCCATTCGAAAACGTGCATCGATCTACAGATATATAATTCCCGCGTGAAAGGCGGATGGTTATTATGCGGGTGATCTCTTCACCACCGCCATCATCTGTATGATTGAAGCCGATTGTCACAGGAGCATAGGAGAAAAACGGAGAAAAAAAATCGTCTCTGTCTATTCCGAGTTCGTCATCTAAGACTGGATATCCAAGTAAATCTGATTGGCTTACATAACTAGCAAGATGAAGGAGGGAAGTTTTTCCTGAGCTATTGTCGCCAACAAAAAAACAATTTTTACTTATATCGAATTCAACATACTCGAAGCCACGAAAATTCGTCGCAAATATCAAGTCTGACACGATCTTCGTTTCCCCGCCCGCTAGTGCCCGCTAGATTCGAGATCGAGGTTACAATGAGGGGATGTGCCAAACAAGTTTGAATGCGGATCAGTCGAAAGCCGGGCGAGAGTTCGTTGACTGACATTGACAATGCAGCGGCGAAAGAAAAGCCCGCCGGGGTGAGCGGCGGGCTTCTGCTAGATCGGCGAGGATCGGGCGGCTATTCTCCCGCCTTCGCCATAGCGTAGGCGTCGCGCGTCTGCGCTGGCCGGTCAAGGGGCGATCCTCGAATAGCTTCAAACCAAGCATCCTCGACCATGTGCGCGGCGGCGCGGGGTGAGCGCTCAACGCCGTGAAGCTTGTCGGCGGCCTTGCTATTCCGGCCCGTGCGCGTTTATCGCCCAAAACCATATACCTTGTTGCGGGCCGGTGTCATGGCGATAGATGCGCCCGACGCCGCCAGTGTAGCCGTCAGCGTCCGCAACGTAATCAGCATCCTTATCTGGCCATGTCTGCCGCCAGTGCAAGCGCAAGGGTAAAGCTTCGCCGTCCGCGACCTTTTCAGGTTCGGCCATGGGGGAATCTCCGTCTGTTTGATGACGCGAGATTGCCACCGGGGTGGCGATGCCGTCAAGGATCTTATTCCTATTTTGTTCCGCCCTCTAGCTTTTGACGGACGGGCGTCGGCGCGGTCGATTCTCATCGGGCTTTTGCCGGGCGGATACTCAAGTGGACTTCCGGACGGAGTGGTAAAGCGTGATGAGGCGCTATAACGAAATCAGCAGCGCACCGTGCTGTTGATTTCAGAGGAACGACGACGATAACCAACCGTCCGGGGAAGCCCTATGCGGACACCAGGCTCGTGAAGTATCTCGAAAAGCGCATTCTGGAGCTGAAGCCGAGGAAGACCCAGATCACGATCGCCGCCGAGGCCGGCTTCGTCAACCCATCTGGCTCGGCCATCTTGCGCTATGGTGCAGCCAAACCAGGGCCATGAGTAGGTAGCTCAGATGCTTACACTGCGTCAGATCGAGGTCATCCGTGCCATCATGGTGACGGGAAGCATCGCCGGGGCAGCGCGGTTGCTCAATGTCGCTGCGCCGGGAATAAGCCGCCTGATGAAGTATTCGGAGGATACGCTCGGCGTCCGCCTGTTCGACCGGCGCGCTGGTCGATACGTGCCCACGCCTCAGGCGCGTCATATCTTCAACCTCCTCGATACCGTCCACCACAAGATCGAAGACCTTCAGTCGGCAGTCGATGGCCTGGCCCGCGGCGATCGGCAGGAACTGTGCATCGCGTCCGTGCCGAGCATCGCCAACGTCATGATGCCGAGGGCCGTTGCCGCCCTTCGCCGGCGCTATCCCGATCTCGCGCTCGACATCAACATCCTGAAGATCGAGGAGGCCATAGACTACCTTCTGCTCGGCCGGGGCGAACTCGTCGCAATTTCCTCCCGCTTCGACCATCCGCTGATCAAATTCGAGCTTCTCGCCAGCGGTCGGCTTCTGTGTATCGTTCCAGAGAACGGCCCTCTTGGAACACGAGAGCGGATCACACCGGCGGAGATGGCGGAATTTTCCTTGATCGGCATCAATCCGAAGGATCCCTATGGCGCGATCATGGCCGCCATGTTCGAGAATGCCGGACTGGAATACCGGATGAACATAAAGGCGCGATTTGGAACGACGGTCTGCAGCCTCGTTGCGCAGGGACTCGGAATCGCGATCATCGATGAATTTACTGTGGCTTACGGCCAGGTGCCTGGATTGAAGAGGCTCACGATCGACGCCGAGAGCATCTTTCACACCTACGCCGCCTACCGAAATGATGTGTCGCTCTCCGCATTTGCGGAACAGTTCCTTCGTCTGCTTCGAGCAGAGATGACCGCCGCCAGTTCGCTAGGTGGTTAGTGAGCAACGAACTCGGCGAAGAGACGCCCATAACATCATGTTACTAATGAAGGGAAAATTGGTATGCGAAATTACCTGCGATAATCGCTAGCTTCATCCCCGTCATTGATGTGGATAGGCGTGCAAATCGTCGGCGCGCATGGTTGCAGGCACAATGCTGCGTTCGCCTCCGACAGGCCAGCAGGTGCCAAGGCCAGGAGCAGGTAGGTCAGGGTGCAGTCGGTTCAGCTTTCGGGAAAGACAGAACTTCTACCCGTGGTCGGTGACCCGATCGAGCAGGTTCTGTCGCCAGGGGCATTGACTGGGCTGCTGGCGAAACGCCGCAAAAACGTCCTCGTCGTTCCGTTCCATGTTTCGGCGGCCGAATTCCGCAAATCGATGAGCGCTCTTGCGAGCGTCCGAAACGTCCCTGGAGCCCTCGTCACAATACCTCACAAACAAGCAGCATTGGATTTGTGCGCCGACACCACCGAGCGTGCGCGCTTCGCCGGTTCCGTGAACGTCATGCGCAAATCCGCCGCCGGATGGTTCGGAGACAACACCGATGGTTGCGGCTACATGGACGGCGTCGCGTGCCTTGGCTTCTCCGTGGAAGGCAAATCGGCGCTACTCGTGGGCAGCGGCGGTGCCGGATCCGCTATCGCCAACGAGATCCTTCTGCGTGGCGCCAGGCATTTGGCTTTGCACGACACCGACGCCGGCCGACGCGACCGCCTAGCTGAGAGGCTCTCATCTGCCTTCCCCGGCCGCGTCAGCATCGGCAGCGCCGATCCGACAGGCTACGACCTGGTCGCGAACGCAACGCCGATGGGGATGCGGCCCACCGATCCGTTGCCAATTCTCGTCGAGAGGTTGAAGGCCGAGCAATTCGTTGCTTGCGCAGTGACAAAGCCGGCGACGCCGCCTCTCATCCAGGCCGCGCGCCGGTGCGGCTGCCCGACGATGACCGGGGCAGGCATGTTTCAGGCGCAAGCCGAGACGCTGATAGATTTTTTGCTCGCTCCGGGGTTTGCAAATGCATAAGGGTAATCACCGGGTGAGGCTGCAAGTCTCCTGATCGATGACATGTGCAGGGTGGCGCCTTGGGAGACGGCGCCTACGAGCCCTGTTCGGCTTGGGAGGAATCCGGATGAACCGAAGAATAGTTCTTGCATTAACCGCAGCCCTGCTCGCGCCCGCGGGCCTCGCGCATGCCGACGACACCGTCACAATCGGCGTGCTGGCCGAGCTTTCGGGACCCGGTGCGCCCTCTGGCACCAACTGGCGCGACGGGATCAAGATCGCGGTCGATGAGATCAACGCCGACGGCGGGATACTCGGCAAGAAAGTGAAAACCAATGTCTATGACACGCAGACCGATCCGCAGGTCTCGCGCGCATTGGCGCAGAAGGCGATCGACGAAGGCGCCTATGCCATCTGGGGCACGGTCTATTCCGGATCGACCATCGTCAACATGCTGGTGGCGCAGCAGAACAGCATCCCGCAGTTCACGGGTTCAGAAGCACCGGCCATCGTCGAGAAGGGCAATCCGTTCATCTTCCGCACCTCCTCTGGTGCACAGAAGGGGGTTCCCTCGCTGACGCCCTATTTCAAGGACACGCTGAAAGCCAAGAAGGTCGCCGTCGCCTGGGTCAACAATGAGTTCGGCAAGGGTGGCCATGACGTCTTCGTCAAGCAGATGAAGGACGTCGGCATCAATGTCGTCGCCGACGTTTCGTCCGAGCAAGGACAGACGGATTATGCCGCTGACGTCTCGAAGCTCAAGGAATCCGGCGCCGACGCCGTCTTCGTCTATATGAACCAGGAGGAGTCGGCGCGTTTCCTGATCGAAGCCAGAAAGCAGAACCTGACGATGCCGCTCGTCGGCGAGGTGACCCTGACCGAGGCCAAGGTGATCGATCTCGCCGGCGCCGCCGCGAACGGCGCTCTCGCCCATGTGGGCATCACATCGACGGCGACTGACAACCCCGCGATCGCTTCCTTCGACGAGAAATTCAAGAAGGAATTCAACCGCAATCCCACGCACGACGCGCTCAAGGCCTATATCGGCGCGTGGGCGACGAAGTATGTCACCGAGATGGTCGGAAAATTCGACGGACAGGCTTTCGCGGACAAGATGCATGGCCTGTGTCTCAAGGCGAAGGATTATCCGCACATGGCGCTGGACACCTGCTGGGATGATCGTGGGGAGATGTCCCGCCCGAGCTTCATGGTGCAGGTGAAGGACGGAAAAGCGGTCGTGATTGGCACGGTCCCGGCCAACTAGAACAGCCATACGTCTGATCGCGGCGGCTTCGCCGTCGCGGTCGGCCACCGAGAAAGATCATGTCCCAGCTTCTCCAGGTCCTGCTTTCCGGCCTCGCCACCGGGTCCATCTATGCGCTCGTGGCCATCGGCTTCACGCTCGTATGGCAGGCGGCGCAGACGGTGAATTTCGCCCAGGGCGAGTTCGTCATGCTGCCGGCCTTCTTCGTGCTCGCCGGACTGCACTTCTTTCACATGCCCCTTTGGGCGGCGCTTCTGCTCGGCGTGGTCGCCTCGGTGATCGTGCTCGGTATCCTCTTCAAGAAGCTGGTCGTCGAGCCGATCCTGCCAAGCGGCGGCACATCGCTCGTCATTGCCACTATCGCGCTCGGTATATTCCTGAAGGAGAGCGTCAAGGAATTCTATGGCGCCGAGGCGCAGTCCTTCCCGTCAATGTTTCCGGGAGGCACCTTCCACTTCTTTGGCGCGGTGTTGTCGGTCCAGGACATCCTGGACCTGGTGTTTTCGCTCTGCGTCGTGGTCCTGCTGACGCTTTTCCTCAACCGCACGAGGACCGGCCGCTGCATGCAGGCGACCGCGCAAAACCCGGCCGTCGCCGAGATCCTCGGCGTCAACGTCAAGCGGATGATCCTCTATACGTTCCTCATCAACGCCGTCCTGGCGGCGCTGGCATCCTTCCTGATCACGCCGGTCTATCTCGCCAAATTCTCCAACGGCGAGACCCTCGGCCTGATCGCCTTCATCGCCGCCATCGTCGGTGGCTTCAACCAGATTCGGGGTGCACTGGCGGGCGGCCTGCTGATCGGCGTGCTCGATAATCTGACGGCCACCTATGTCACCGCCGACTACCGCGCCGCCCTGCCCCTGGTGCTTCTGATCGCCATCATCCTCGTGCGCCCGCAGGGCCTGCTCGGAACCTCCGAAGGGCGGTCCGTCTGATGGGAGCCCGCATCCGCCTCATCGTGATCGTGGCGCTGGTCGTCCTCGCGATCCTCGCCCCGCTCGGACAGAAGGGCTACGTCATCTACCTGCTGACGTCGTGGCTCATCTTCTCGATCGCGTCGATGGGGCTGAACCTGACGCTCGGCTATGCCGGCCAGATCTCGCTGGCGCAGGCATCCTTCATGGGTATCGGCGCCTATGTGACCGCGTTGCTCACGCTGAAAGGCTGGCCGTGGATCGGGGCCATGCCGCTCGGCCTCGTCGCATGCTTCGTCGTCGGCCTGCTGCTCGGCTATCCGGCGCTGCGCGTCAAAGGCCACTTCCTCGCCTTCGTGACGCTTGCGTTCAACACGCTAGTCTTTCTCGTCCTGCGCAACGAGGACTGGCTCACCGGCGGCACCTACGGCCTGTCGGGCATGCCGCGGCCGAGCTTCGGCTCGCTCTCCTTCATGAAGCCGCTCTATTTCTATTACTTCACCCTGGCGGTGACGGTGATCGCCGCGCTCATACTGTGGGGCATAGTGCGCTCACCCTGGGGGCGCGCCTTCAAGGCACTACGCGAGAACCCGGTTCGGGCCGAAAGCCTCGGCGTCGACACGCGCCGCATCACGCTGCTCGCCTTCGCCATCGGCACCACCTATGGCGGCCTGGCTGGCGCCCTGATCACGCCGCTGGTGCAGTTCATCGAGCCCGGCTCCTTCGGGCTGGTCCACTCGCTGCGCATCCTGCTTATGGTCGTGGTCGGGGGCTCGGGCTATTTCTTCGGCCCGTTCGTCGGGACCGGAGTCGTCATCCTTCTGCCGGAAGTCCTGCGTTTCACCCAAGGCTACTACCTGATCATCTATTCGGCGCTGGTGATCGCCATGCTCGCCTTCTTCCCCAAGGGTTTGATGGGCATCGGCGCCTGGCTGCGCCAGCGTCTGCGGCCGCGCGAAGCCCGGCGCGACCTGGCAGAAGGGGTGCGGCTGAAATGAACGCACCCGTCCTGTCCGTCCGCAACCTTTCCAAGAGCTTCGGCGGCATCAAGGCCGTGAAGGACGTCTCCTTCGAGGTCCATAAGGGCGAAATCCTCGGTTTGATCGGTCCCAACGGGTCCGGCAAGTCGACCCTCTTCAATTGCATCCTCGGGCAGCTCGACGCGGACGCCGGCAAGGTCTCGGTGAACGGCAGCGACGTTTCCGGCGTGCGCGCCTTTCGGCTGAACAGGCTGGGCGTTGGTCGCACCTTCCAGCAGCTTTCGGTCTTCCCGCAGATGTCGGTGATCGACAACGTCATTCTCGCCGGGCAAGAGCATCGAGGCTCGATGCTGTCCAGGCTGTTCGGATCGCCGGACGCCGGCCTCACCGAAGCGGCCGACCGGCTGATCGGCTTCTTCCGGCTTTCCCATCTCAGGAATGAACTGGCCGGATCGCTTTCCTACGGCCAGCAGAAGCTGGTCGACGCGGCGATGGCGTTCATGGCAGGGCCGAGCCTTGTCCTGCTCGACGAGCCGGCAGGCGGCGTCAATCTGACTATGCTCGCTGGCCTGAAGGAACGGCTGCTCGCCTACAATGCCGACCACCAGACGACCTTCGTGGTGATCGAGCACAACATGGATTTCGTCATGAGCCTGTGCACACGCATCATCGTGTTGGCGGAAGGCGCCGTGATCGCCGAAGGCGCGCCCGCGGACATCCGCGCCGACCAGACCGTCATCGACGCTTATCTCGGAGGCTGACCGTTGCTGGAGCTGAGAGACCTTTATGGCGGCTATGGCCGGATTACCATCCTGAACGGTGTCTCCTTCAGGGTCGAGCCCGGCACGATCACCACGGTGATCGGCCCTAACGGCGCCGGCAAGTCGACCCTGTTCAAGGCCGTCTTCGGCCTGCTCGATATCCAGTCCGGCGAAGTCCTGCTCGAAGGCCGCAATGTCACCCGGAGGACCCCGCGCCAGATGATCGCCGATGGCGTTACCTACGTGCCGCAGGGGCGCAACGTCGTGCCGCAACTTTCCGTTTACCACAACCTCGAGCTCGGCGGGATCACCGCTCCCGACCAGGCCAAGGTGCGGCAGCGGATCGACGAAGTAATGGACCAGTTCCCGATGCTGCGGGAATTTCGGGATCGGAAGGCAATCGAGCTTTCTGGCGGCCAGCAGAAGCAGCTCGAAGTGGCGCGTGCACTGCTCCTCGATCCGAAGCTGATCCTTATCGACGAGCCCTCCATAGGCTTGTCTCCCAACCTTGTGCAGGAGGTGTTCCGCACATTGCAGCGACTGCGCGACCGCGGCGTCACCATCCTCATGGTGGAGCAGAATGCCAAGGCGGCGCTGGCCATGTCGGATTATGGGCTGGTGCTGGAACTCGGGCAGACGCGCATGCACGACAAGGCGGATCAGTTGCTTGCCGACCCGCGCGTCGGACAACTCTTTCTTGGTGGTCATGTCGAAGATGCGGAGCTTCCGGCCTGAGATCGAGGCGCTCCTCGCGCCCGCTAACCGCCTCGGCGAATGCCCGATATGGTGCAACCGAAGCCGGATGCTGTGGTGGGTCGACGTTCTGGAACCCGCGCTGTGGAGCTTCGATCCGGCCACTAACGCCTGCCGCCGGCACGCGGTCGGCGCCAGGCGGATCGGCTCGATCGCGCTCCGTGAACAAGGCGGCCTGGTCCTCGCCTGCGATAGCGGCCTCTACGCCTACGATCCGGATACCGGCAGCCGGAAATTCCTGGTCGATCCCGAACCCGGAATCATCGGCCACCGCAAGAATGACGGTCGCGCCGATCCATGGGGCAATTTCTGGATAGGCACGCTCGAGGAGGACCGCTACAGGCCCGTCGGCAAGCTCTACCGCGTCACGCCCGACCTGTCGGTGACCGTCGAGGCGGAAGCGTTGGCCATTCCGAACTCGCTCGCTTTCGACAAAGACCGCGGCCGCATCTATTTCGCCGACACCCGCGCCTATACGATCTGGACGGCGCCCTGCGCTCTTTCCGGCGCGCGGGCAGGGCAGAAATCCATCTTCGCCACGACGGCCGCACCGGCCCGGCCGGACGGCAGCTGCGTCGACGCCGAAGGCTGCCTGTGGAATGCCGAGTATGAAGGCAGCCGGGTCGTCCGCTACGCCCCTTCGGGTGCAATCCTCGCGACCATCGAGCTTCCAGTAAGCCATCCGACTTGCTGCTGTTTCGGAGGCGTCATGCTCGATCGTCTCTTCGTAACCAGCGCAATTGAACCGCTGGACGAAAGCCAGCGCGCGGACGAACCGCTCGCCGGCCGTGTCCTGGTGCTGGATCCCGGCGTGCGCGGTCGCCCCGAATACCGGGTCGGGCTGTAGAGTTTGAGAGGGCAAGCGTGATGAAGACGTCGATCGCGACGGTGTCGATCAGCGGCGACTTCCGCGAGAAGCTTGTGGCGATCGCGAGTGCCGGCTTCGACGGGGTGGAGATATTCGAGACGGACTTCCTCGCCTTCGACGGGACGCCGGCGGAGGTCGGTCGCATGGTGCACGACCACGGGCTGGAGATCACGCTGTTCCAGCCCTTTCGCGATTTCGAGGGCATGCCAGAACCGCAGCGGGCGAAGGCGTTCGACCGGGCGGAGCGCAAGTTCGACGTGATGGGCGAACTCGACACCGAACTGATGCTTATCTGCTCCAACGTCTCGCCGCTGGCGCTCGGCGGCATCGACCGGGCGGCGGCGGACTTCGCCGAGCTCGGCGAGCGGGCCGCGAGGCGCGGTCTTCGCGTCGGCTACGAGGCGCTGGCCTGGGGTCGCCACATCAACGACCACCGCGATGCCTGGGAGATCGTGCGGCGTGCCGATCATCCCTCGGTCGGGCTGATCCTCGACAGTTTCCATACGCTGGCGCGGAAGATCGATGTCGAGACGATCCGCGCCATTCCCGGCGACCGTATCTTCATCGTGCAGCTTGCCGACGCGCCGCTGATCGACATGGATCTGCTCTACTGGAGCCGCCATTTCCGCAACATGCCGGGCGAAGGCGATTTGCCGGTCGTCGACTTCATGCGCGCGGTGGCGGCGACCGGTTATCGCGGGCCGCTGTCGCTGGAGATATTCAACGACCAGTTCCGCGGCGGCTCGCCCCGCTCGATCGCCGTCGACGGCCGCCGCTCGCTTGTCGCGTTGATGGATCGGGTCAGGCGCGAGGAGCCAGGCATCCGGATCGAGGTTCCCGACATGCCGGACCGCATTGCTGTCGAAGGCGTCGAGTTTGTCGAGTTCGCAGCGAACGAGACGGAAGCAGACGAACTCGGCGCCCTGCTCTCCACCATGGGCTTTTCGCTCGCCGCCGAGCATTTGAACCGCGATGTCGCCGTGTGGCGCCAGGGCAATGCGGGCGGCATCAACATCGTCGTCAACACCAGCCGCGAGGGCTTTGCGCACTCCTCCTATCTCGTCCACGGCACCAACGCCTATGCGCTCGGCCTGCGCGTCGCCGATGCGGCGGCGACGGTCGCGCGCGCCCGCGCGCTCGGCGCCGAGACCTTCGCCGAACAACGCGGCGCGGGCGAGCTTTCCATCCCCGCGATCAGGGGCGTCGGCGGCGGGGTCATCTACTTCATTGACGAAACGCTTGCCGATGTCTGGAATGTCGAGTTCGAGCCGGTCGGAGAACCCCAGGCACGCGAAGCCGGCTTGATCGCCATCGACCATGTCGCGCAGACGATGAACTATGAGGAGATGCTGACCTGGCTGCTCTTCTACACCGCCATCTTCCGGACGGCGAAGCTGCCGATGGTCGATGTCGTCGATCCGGCCGGGCTGGTGCGCAGCCAGGTGGTCGAGAGCCCCGACGGGCGGCTGCGCCTGACCTTGAACGGCGCCGAGAACCGCAAGACGCTCGCCGGCCATTTCGTCGCCGAGAGTTTTGGCTCCAGCGTCCAGCACATCGCTTTCGCCACCGGCGATATTCTGGAGACTTCCGCACGACTTGCCGGGCTCGGTTTCAAGCCGCTGGAGATCTCGCCGAACTACTATGACGATCTCGCCGTCCGTTTCGACCTCGCTCCCGGACTGGTCGACAGGCTGCGCAAGGCGAACATCCTCTACGACCGCGACGAGCACGGCGAGTTCTTCCAGTTCTACAGCCGCAATTTCGGAGAGGGTTTCTTCTTCGAGATCGTCGAGCGCCGCAATTCCTACGCCGGCTATGGCGGCCCCAACGCACCCTTCCGCATCGCCGCCCAGAAACGCGCAATGCCGCCTAAGGGAATGCCGAGCCGATGATTGCAAGGCTCACCTTTCGCCGTCTTTCTCCGAGGAGAGGCATCTTTGGATTTTCACATCGTCTGGCGTCAATAGACATCCCCTTCGAAGGGAACGGAATCTTCTAACCTCGACGTAGTTCGTGCGCTGCCGAAGTTTATGATCTGCGTGCTTACAGCAAGCCGGCCTGACAATCTCGGCACTTGTCCTCGCGAATGCGTAGTTACGCAATCGCCTTGGCACTCTCAGGCAGACCTGCGGAAATTCCCATCCAGCAGATCAATTCGACGTCGTCCGGTTCGATTGGTGGTAGGACCTTCGGCTGCTGGAACGGCTCCAGGCCGGTATCGAGAATGAGCGCGACGATATGCCTGGCCTTCTCCGCGCCGTCACGATCCTCGTCGTGAAACCACTCTCGCAAAAGGATCTCCTCCCGGCGCGGCCACGGTGCTTCGAGAATATCAAGAGCCTTATTGACCCTAAAACCATCATCGTCGGGCGGCCTATGGGCGCGGATGAACTCGGCAACCCGCTGGTTCAGGGGCCGGACCTTCGGCTGCAAATTCGCAGGGTCGGTCTCTTCCATCCAGGCTTCGTGAATGTTAGCGCGAGCCGCATGCCAAAGATCGAAGATCGCCTCCTCGAGCACTAACGGAACGTGTCGCTCGGTTGCTTCATTGCATTCGATAATTCGGAGACAAGTGCCGATTTCCCGGATGATAGGTTCGTTCTGCAGCTGTTGCCAGTTCTGGTCGACAGGCACGAAGCGCAAATAGGTGCGATCACCAACAGCCGCGCAGAAGAATACGCCAGCCCGCTGACCTCGGCACATCCCGGAGCCGATCCCGTGCGGCATCCGTGCCAAGCGATACGCGTTGCGATCGATTTCCTTGCGCAGGGTCTGGCGATACTCCTCGCCGGTCTGACCTGCACCAGCGGCGCCGCCACGTTCGAACAACGACGGATCTTCTCGAAGCAGGCGCTCGATCTCTTCCCTTGTTTCGGTGAACACCTGGCGACCAGCGGTTCCGCCCTGCACTGGAGAAGCGACCCCAACGCTCGCCGCGGCAAGCGCTATTTTCCGCAGGATCCGCTCCTCGAGACCAAGAAGTTGGTCGAGACGATCTGCCGGAAAAATGGTGCGCAGGAAAACGCGAGCGTGTGGGCTACCGATGCGATCGACGCGGCCATGTCGCTGCACCAGACGCATCGGGTTCCAAGGCACGTCGAAATTCACGATGTGACGACACTGCTGAAGGTTCACGCCTTCCGCCAGCACGTCGGTGGCGATCAGAATGTCGAAGAGATCCTCGCCATTGGTCTCGGTTGAAATTGGAGCGAAGCCGGCGACGGCGCGCTGTCGCCCGAACTCTGTCGGCTCGACATCCACGCTGCCGGCCAGGGCGACGATCCTTCCTCGGTAGGGTGCGAGCGCTGGATCCCTGTCGATCAATTTCTCGAGCTCAGACCGAAGATAGGCGACGGTATCCGCATAGAAGGAGAATATTATCACCTTCCGCTTCTGCCGTGCATCCTCGGCGCTGATCGCCTCTTCCTCCGCTTCCGCGGCGATGTGTTTCAAGGTGTCTACCAGCGCGGCCAGTTTTGGGTCCTGCTCCGGCTCGATCGCCTTTGCTTTTTCCAGCAGCGCTTCGAGTTTCCGAAGATCACTGGTTACCGCTGCGCGTAGCTTGTCGACCTTGTAGAGGCCAGCCGGGGCGGCATCCTCGCTTTGGTCGAGCAACTCGTCGAATTCGTCCTCATCGACCGCACTAATCTCATGCAGCAATCGTGTGCGCACGACGTGTCCCCGCCCTAGCGCGGATAGAAACAGCCGATGTTCATCGATCATTTTTGTCAGCGTGCGGCGGAATGCTTCGCAGGAAGACTCGAAGCGCTTCAGGAGGCCAGACCGCAATAGGCCGACCGTTGCGGCTGAACGGGCGTCGTCTTCTCCGAACAAATCGTCTGTCGAGTCGTCGATAAGAAATGTGTCAGGGACATAGCGAGCGAAGCTGATCGCGCCAATGCGGCCGTCCGGATCCAGCGCTTCGTCAATGAGGTCGAAGAGTTCCGGCAACGGGTTGGACAGCTTGTAGCGCACGCTGATTGCGCGCGGCTCCGGGAAGACGATTGTTACCTCGGTGCCGTCCGGGAGCTTGATGCGATCACCGCCATAGTGCTTTTTGACGAACTGGCGGGTGCGCTTGACTGTCGTCGCATCGATGACCGGATAGAGAAGGTCGGGCGAGAGAGCGGCCGGGTCCTCGGCCGCCGCCTGCCTGAAACGCTCCTCGATCGAGAGGATGCCACGATCGGCCAGGAAGGCGTCCTGCCGGATGAAGAAGCGGATGAGATGAAAAATATCCCAAAGCGAATTGTTGACGGGCGTGGCCGTCAGCAGCAGAACGTCGCGCTTCTGGCCCCAAAGCAGCTTGCGTAGCACCGCCGCACGCGTCGCCGCCTGCGGATTACGATAGTTGTGCGCCTCGTCCACAACCACCAACTGATACTCGCGCAGCGGCCGCTCCAGCTTGTCCTGGAACTGGTCGGGGTCGGCCATGGCGATCTGTCGGTCGATTGCCAGCTCCTCATAGGACAGGCACTCCACATCCCCGAGAAAATGCGTTGAGCGGAACTTGCGCCAGGTGGTGTCGCGGAGCTGCGCGGGGCAGATCAGCAGGCAGCGTTGGCGGCGCTCCAGGTAGAGTTTCAGGATTTCGCCGGCGATGAAGGTTTTCCCGAGTCCGACTTCATCAGCGACGATGGCGCCGCCGGTGTCCTGCATCAGCCGCAGGGCGCGCGCCGCGCCGTGCTTCTGAAAGCTGGTGAGCGGCAGTCCCCGATCGGTCTTCGCCGCCTCCTCGACCTCCGAGCCATAGAGCTGCCAAAGCGTGCGCAGGAAAATGTCGAAGGGCATCCACGGCGCGAATACCTCTTCCAGCATTTCCAGCAGGTCGAACGGAACCGCCTCCTCCCACAGCCGCTCGAACCATTCCTGGGCGCGACTGATGACGGGGCCGTCAAAGCGGCCGAGATTGAGCTCGAGGTTCTTCGTCACCCCCGCGCTGGTGAGATTGGACGAGCCTGCGATCACGCCCGCGCCGCTGTTGCCGTAGCCCTCCCTTTGCGGCGCGAAGATATAGGCCTTGGCGTGCATGAAAGCCTGTTCGTAGCGGCGGCATTCGAGCCGGCCCGATTTCAGAATCTCGATCAGCGCCTTGAGCGATGCGCGCCCGGCGCGGGTAAAGGGAAAGCGGTCGCGCTCGTCGCGCAGTCCGTCGTCCAGTGCGTCCAACCCTTCGCGCAGCAGCCGGCGCTGGAAACGCGGCTCCGGTTCGTCGAGAGGGCGCGTCGGCGGCCGCGCCTCCGACGGCGGCTCCGCGCCGATCATCAGGCGCACATGCTCCACCCCGTCCAGCGCACCGGCGATACGGGCGAATCCGGCCGGCGAGAAAAACGCCGAGGCTATGTCGAGCCGGCCGGGCTGGATCGGCTCCTCGCCTATCCCCCCTTCGAGCGGGGCGATCCCCTCCGTCAGCACGCGATGAATCGCGGCAGCAAGCGTGTTGCCATCGAGATTGTCGATGAATTCGGGACCGCTCATTCTACGGCTTAATCATCTGCATCAGATCGATGCCGGAAGCCATCACCTTCTGCCCGTTCGGGCTTGCTCCGGATTCGAATATCTGATGCCAGAAGGCATAGGTTTGTTTGCCGCCAAAAATGGTGAGCGATGCGTCGCGGTTTACCCACAGTGGTAGCCGGGCGAGATTGTCGATGAAGTGGCCGATGTTGGTCCATAGCTGCTCGGGGAAAGGATACTGGAACAGGCGCCCGCCATCGACCACCCGGCCAGTCATCAGAAAATGGTTCGCGACAATCGTGCCAACATAGCCGATCCAGCAATAGAGGATTTCTTCCTTGGCCATTCGGAATGCCCTCAGGTGCGGCTCGGGCACATCTTCGCCCTTCTGAACCAGGTTCTCGATACGCTTGGTGCCGCGCTCCTCATCGAACTTGCCGATGTAGATCTTGTCCGCGATCAGGCTCATCAGCCGGACGATCTGCTGAACTTCCACGCTTCGCGGATTTTCGCCCTCTTCTTCCTTGTAGTTCCAAGGCGTCTCGAGCATCTTCTGGCTGATGAACTTTGAGTAGAATGTCTTCTCGATGGCGCTATAGGAAAACGGCTTTTCAGTCCCCTTTCCTGCTGTCTCGACGAAATCGCGTAGACGATTGTTGGGCGAGAAAGTAATCGCATCGCGAACACCATCGAGCACATAGCGCGCCACCTGCCGCTGCTCGCCGCGAAAATAGTCAACCAGATCCTTCTCCGAAAAGCCCTCGAAGTCGTCTGCGAGGTTCTTTTCCTTGCGGAAGCGAGCGATACGATCGCGCAGCATTGCCGAGCCTAGTCGACGCTGCACCGACTTATCGAAAGCGATCTGCCTCAGCGTCGTGCCGGCGTTGGTGTTTGTGGTGAGCAGCACGTCGAAATCGGGATCGATGAAGACGCGCACCGGCAAGGTTCGGGCTCCGAGCAGTATTTGCGCGGCCGCCTTGTGCTGTCCGTCGAAGATGTGAACCTCAACCTCAGGCAGGCTTTCCGAGGAAATCCAGCCGAGCGCCACGTGCAATTGTGGGCGGCCCTTGTGGAACTCCTCCACCAATCCGCGGATATTCGCGCCGATCGGGCGGGGATTTATCTTGTCATCGTGATGGATCACTTCGATTGGTAGCACGGCAAAGAAATACCGCATACCGGAGAGCCGATCCTTATATAAGGGAACATCTACCTTCCCCCCGCCGGCTACATAAGTGATGGTCCCGTCCTCGATCTTCATCCGTAGCTCGTCGGACGCGCCACCATAAGCCTTGAGCACATCGTTCAGATTGGCGCCGCGGTCGTCGCTATCGGCGCTTTCCTTGATATGTTCGAAACGCGCCAGCACTCGCGCTACGCGTAGGTCGGCCGCTTGCTTGGAGCGATTGAAGTGGCTGAGCGTCAGCGCGAAATTGGAAGGATCGTCCTTGCCGTTGTCGCGAGTTGGAATGATGTGGTCGATGTCTACCTCATCGAGTTTAAGATCGATAGGCCGGTCTGCGATGAAGCACTTGCCGCCTTGCTGCTCCCAGAGGCGCTGCACCAACGCCGCCCGTTGTTCCTTGTTCAATCCGTTGAGATAAAGCGATCCCATCCTACGCCCCCTGCGCGTTCAATCGGTTGCCCTTAGGTTCGTAGTTGCGGAAATGCTTCGCCACCGCCTGGAAGCGCGGCTCCCAGTCCCAGCCTTCGTGGAAGGTCTCGAAGATATGGCGGAGCTGGTCTTCGCTCAGGCCGTAGAGATGCGCGACGACGGCATCGAGTTCGTCAATCATGTCCTGTTTCACATCCGGCGCGAGCGGCCCATGTTCGACGCCGACTTTTTCCGCCCATCCGGCGAAGCGCTCGTCGGGTGCGGCGAGGCGGCCGGACAATGCTACGGCACGTTGCCAGAGCCGATCTGTTCGCAGAGGGCGAGGAACTGGAAGTGGATTGAACACGAAGTAGTTCACATGCGTCTCGACATATCGCCGCGCATACCAGTCGAGCGGACGTGAACTTAGAACGGCGAGTAAAAAGGCCTGGTCCTGCTCGTCCCCACGTGGCCACATGACTTGAGGCGCGGTGTTTGCTAAAAAGACAGACTGCGGAACGAGAGCTGCACGGACAGTTCTGGTGTCAGTAGCGCGGCTGATGTCCCGAACCGCGATGCGTGGACTATGACACGCCAACGTCCTTCGGTCCTGCCGGTAAGCGACTGAAAATTCGCCATGGACGCTGTCGCGGGAGGAGCGGCCGGCCCGCAGTCGTTTGTGATAGATGAAGTCCTGAGCGCCGGTCGGTTCTGCCCAGGCGTAGTAGGTGCTGGATCCCCGGTCAGACTCCCACAAGTCGAACGACTCGCCCTTAAAGACAGGCCAGCATCCGTCCGGCTGCTCCTCCTGAAAAACCATAAGGTTACGCTGGTTGGTGGCGTCCAATTCCCGGTCGGGTCTGGCGCGCCAACTCTTGCCGTCATTCAAATCGAGACGAGGCGCCTTTCGCAGTTGCGCGAATACTTCGAGTGACTGCTCGGTGGGTAGCAGCGGCAACGAGGCCGTATCGTTCCAGGAGAGAATTTCCGCCGCGGCGAAGCGGGCGGGCGCTTTCTCGTGGCCGGCATCGAAGACGGCCTTGGCGGCGAATGGTCCCCGCAATCCGATTGTCTTGCCTTCAGACTGACCCCGCTCGATGGCGACAAAGGCGATCGTATAGCGGTGCTCGGCTTCGTCGAAGACCCAGCCGGCACGATTGAGAACCATTGTAAGATCGACGCTCGCCGCCTTTTGGAACATCGCCTTGCGGAACAGTTCCGACCCTTTGGCGGCGAAGGCGCTGCGCGGCAGCACGACACCGATCCGGCCGCCATTCTCGTGGGCCAGGTTCCAGAAGCGCCACATGAAAGCCTTGTAGAGGTCAGGGTCGCCCGTTCCCATGCCGGGATAGACGCCCGAGGTGAGCGCCTTGCGAACACCGGCCATCTCCGTGACTTCCGCGTCAAGTTCCGCCGCCAGGTCAGGCCGCTCCTTGCGTAACCTTGCGCGTTCCCTCTCCATTTCCGCCTGCGACAGCCCGCGCAGGCCCGGGAAATGCCGCGCCCAGAAGGCATGGTCCTCCACTGTCGCCTCCTGCCATGGCGGATTGCCGAGCAGCACGTCGAAGCCAGAGCGCTTGCGCAGGAAGACTTCCGGGAAGGCGACCGGAAAGTGGAAAATGGCAAGCTGCCGCAGTTCACCAAGGGCGCGCGATGCCTGTGCATTCGCGGCTATCCGCCGCCGATCCTGCTCCCAAGTTGCGAAGTTAACTGGAAATTTTGGGTCGAGGCGCTTTGCGACCACGACATCGCAGAGCGCCTGCGTGTCCGCCACCGCCTCTTTCGCTTCCTCCAAAGCCGCGCGCGCTTCTTTGATGTCAGCCATGGTTGCGTCGGAGATGTTGGCAAGCCGCCGCAACGGTTTCGCGGCTTTGCCGAGCAAGGCTTCCGCGTCGAGCCTGATCAACTCTCCGCTTTCAGCCTCGAACGCCTCGCGGATTTCCGCCACAGTGCCGACGCCGATGAGCGCGTTGCCGTGGACCAGATTGTGGTTGAGCACGCTGAGCGGCAGGCCGGGCACGAAGGTATGAATCCAGATCGCCAGCCGCGCCAGTTCCACCGAAAGATTGTTGAGATCGACGCCATAGATGCAGCGCCGCGCGATCAGCCGGCGCAGCAGTTCGCCATCCTCAATCGTGATTTCGTCGGCCAGTTCGCCAAGCTGCTTTTTCGCCGCCTGGCGCAGCCGGTCGAGTTCGGCGCGCACGCCCGCCGCTCCGGGCGCGTCCTTGCCGGCCAGGTAGTCAGCGAAATGCTTTTCGATGCGATCGACCGCAGCCACCAGGAAATGGCCGGAGCCCATGGCGATGTCGGCGACGCGGAAATCGAAGAAGGCTTCCGCCGCTTCCGGCTCGTCGAGCGCCGCCACCCGCGCCAAATGCGCCTCCAGCGCCGGCGCCAGCGCGCGGTCGAGCAGGTGTTCGACAGCGAAGCTCTTGGTGAAATAGCTGCCTGACGCCTTGCGAGCGCCTGAGCGGTCGTGGAGATAGATTTCGCCCTTGCGCACGACCGGCATTTGTTTCGCCTTGAGCGGCACATATGAGCCGTTCCTGTCGGTGACGAGATCCTGCTCGGCGACCGAAAGCTCGGATTCCAGCAGGCCTTCGTAGATGGTGCCGAACTCACGCACGCCGAGTGAGCGGAAGTCCACTGGCGCCAGCGGTCCATCACCAAGGTCGGTCAGCAGCAGCGCCGTCAGAGCCGGCTCGAAGACGGCGTTAGGCAAGGCGATCCTGGCCAGTTCCGCGCCGGCCTGCGATACCGCCGGGTCGTCGGTGAACAGGCCGCCATTGTAGGCCGGCACGGAAAGCTCGATGTCGCCCTTGGCGATCGCCGTCCAAACCCGGTTCACCTCCTGCCAGTGCGAAGTGCCGGGCGTGGGTTCCACGAGCTTGCGCGCATGCTCCGCCAGTTCATGCGCCTTCTGCTTGAGCGAACGGCGCCGATAGGCTTCGCTATGCTGATAGGGAAGCAAATCCCGGTCCTCGGCATAGGCGACGAACAGCAGCCGGAACAAGACGGTGATCGCCATGCGGTAGGTGAGGTCGAGGTCACTCGCCGTCGGGTTCTTCAGCGCGCGGGCTGCGGCGACGCCGTTGGCCAGTAGCGGCATCACCTGGTCGTAGATGCGGTCGCGCAAGCGCGTGGCGAGATTGGAGGCGAAGCGGCCGGAATCGTCGAGCAGCTTCTTCACCGCACCATCGGGCCTGAGCGAGTCGGCGGAAAAGATCAGCGACAGGAAGCCGAGATGTTTTCGCGCCAGAAGCGATGTCTGCAATTCCAGATAGGTCTCGGTGCGGCCGCGCCGCCCCACGCCGACGTTCTCCCGCGCCGGATAGAGGCGCAGCCGGTCGCCCTGCAGCATCAGCACCCAGTCGAGGTTCTCCGCGTTTGCCTTGGAGAAGGCGTAGGAGACCGGAGACAGCTTGTTGAAACGATCCGATCCAGCTTCTGGAACCTCGTCGCGATCGAGCAGAACAGCCAGCGCCAGCCGCCGGTCGACGCCCTTGAGCAGGCTGGTCATGTTGTCGAGTCGCTCGACCGAAAAGCCGAGCCGGCGTAGCAGATCCTGACCCTCCGCGCCGTCCTGGAGGATAGCGCCGGCGCGCTTCTCGTGCTCGGCCCAGTCGGAGCGCCTCGGCGCATCCTCGGTTAGCTCGTGTAGCGCGAACAGTCCCTGATTGCGCAGGCCAGGCGCGGCCGTATCGAGCGACGGCAGGGCCTGGCCGAGGAACAGCAGCGCAGCGTGCCGGTCCGGTTGCTTGAGCGCTGCCGCGCAGAGCCGCTCGATGGCGTTGGCTTCCTTGGCGGCATGGATCGGCAGGTTCTCGCCAGAGGGGCCACAGAGCCAGGCCTTGCCATCGTGGAGCGCAACCGTGAGCAGCGGTGTCGAGCGACCGCCCCTGCGTTCCTTCCAGGCTTTCAGGAGTGCGGCCGAGGAAGGCCGGCCAGCGCTGGTATAAACGGCGACTTCGAGGCCAAGCTGGCCGGGGCCGATGTAGAGGCCGAGCGGAGCAAGCCCCTCCGCCGATTGCGTCAGCGGGCGTTTGGACAAATCTTCGAGAAACGGGCTCATATGGTGAGGCCCGTTCCGTTCTCGATCGATAGTCGCTTATCCCGTTGCAGGGAACGGTGTCTTCGAATCGTCATTCCTTCCCCCTCCTTTTTCAGTATGCCCGGGAAGGTCATTCGCGCAACCGCCGGAACCTTTCGAAATATTTCGTAGTGGCTATGTCAAACGATACGACTTGCCGCTATGTGCGCGGTTTCATTGATCCGCCAGCCCGTTGATTCCGCTACGAGTATGACTTCGCATTCCGTCATCCTAACCGCCGTCAAATTCCCCGAGACCTTCGATCTGACCTACACAGAACGACTGGCTGGCATGAAGCAGGCTCGGTTTAAGAACCGAATTGCCCTGCAACCACAGATCGACCTGAAGGCATATAAGGCCGGTGCAGTCGTCGACTGGGCCGATATCCGGTTCCGGACCGTGAAGCATACCCAGTGGAAATGGATCAAACATCACATCGACAAAGCGATCGGGGAGAGGGTCTACGTCGAGAAGAAGAAGCTCGACGACGACGGCAAATACCGGGATTTCCGGGTGCGCATCCAGGAGCCGGTCACCAAGGATCTGCTACTGGCGGAAGAAGCCGTCAGGTCGAAATGGGATCTGCAGCAGCAAGCCGAGATGGTCGGCCTCGAGGTCAGCGTCGATTTCACCCCACGTAATCCATCCGAGGAGGCGCGCGCGCTTATGTTTGGCGTCCTGGTGCGCAGCCATCTGCCCAGCCGGGATGTCGTCGCCGAACCGTTCGACCGCCCGCGGTTTACCTGGACGAAGGGTGACGACGGCACCGCCTATGTGCTCGGCTATGACAAGAGGCATCCTGACCGCTCCGATAATTTCCTCCTCGATGCTGCGAAAGACCGGCCGGCAACGATCGACTCCACCTACTATGCCGGTGCCGAGGGATCACGATCCGCATGGCGGACGATGATCAAGCTGCTTGATAAACAGAACATCGCCACTGGCACCAGGGAGATCCTGCCGGAGGAGAAGAAGAGGGTGCGGATCGAGGTCACGGTCGACAAGAACGAACTCGACGAGATGGGTATCCGGACGATCAAGGATCTTGCTGGCTTCAAGTTCCAGCGCTTCCACGGCCGATACTTCAAGTTCGTCTTGCCAACTTTTCCGAATTTCGCCGACGAGCCGGAAGAGAAAAGGAAGCTGTTTCTGGAACAGCTTCGAGAGACGCGGCTCCAGCGGTTTCTGAACGCAGGTGTCGTCGGACTGGAAGCCTGGGACGAAGCCTGGCGCCGGAAGAAGAAGCAGACGCGGAAGGAAGCGATCAAGAGCGACCTGCCTCTAGCGAAGACATCCATAATGGCCGGAAGCTCCAACACGTTAATGGATTACAACGAGCTCACGAGAAAGGTAATACAAGCCCTCCATCACATTGATGACCGGATGCGGCTGAAATAGCCATCCTAGAGCGCCGCCTCCAGCGATTCTTGAGAACGGGATGGTCCTTTGCTCTCTTTCGATGCGTATGGTGGCGGAGAAGGCTGTTCTTCGCTTATACGCGTTTTATAAAGCAAGTTATTAGAGCCAAAATACGCGCCATGACGTCCATTCCAGCACCCTCAAGCAGTTCAGCGTTCCAGATGACGGCCAGGAGAGCGCATTTCCGTGGAGAAAAGCTGAAATTTGCTCACTCCGGCGGCCTGCGGCGATCTGCGACAGGACGCATCAGGCTACGCCGACACCATCGAGGGACGGCTCCTCGCGACACCACCCCAGGCGCCATCGACCCGTTCCGGGATGGACATTCACGTTGCTGACGATAGTGCAGCACCACAGCGACGCTGCTGTTCGTTACAGTCGCTCGCCCTTGTCACAGGGGCGCTCGAGGGCTGGCGCCAATGCTGTCGAAGCATCAATGACGCATCGGGCAAGCGGAGCCAGCCAGTGACGCGCCCTCGTGCGAATTCAGTTCGCCAACGCTCCGCATTGAGAATACTGGGCAAGGTTTAGAAAACTCAATGAACGAACCTCGCCCGCTTGTTGCCTACGCCTTTGCCTATGTAGGAAGGCAACTTCACTCGTTCGACGAACTCAACGCCAACGCCGCGCTCAGGCGTCAGCGCGGAATTCAGCTTGCCTTCGAGAAAACCAGCGGCAGGCACATATTAAGGACAATTATTGATTCGAGCACTTACCGTGCGGTTCCCTTCGTTTCGAGGGAGAAATTCCGGCAGGCGATCAACACGGCACGTGAGGCCGGCGCCGACCTGCTCTTGGCCGACATCCAAGAACTTATGACACGCACTAGACGGAACCGGATCATCGAGTGCACCAATGCCTTAGATGCTCTCGATGTCGAGATCTGGGACGCATCCTTGCATCGGACATGGAGGTCGATGACTGCGGCCGAGCGGCGTCCTCTCGTCATCAGTGCCGCACGGGCGGCCCAATCAAGATCAGAGGCTGTGAAGGCCGGAATTAGTCTGTCGCGCGCCGAGAAATCCAAGGCTCCAAATGGAAACTACAAGAAGGGTGTTCTCGCCAATCGCCGCTGCGCGGACCAGCGCGCCAGGCGCTATCGGGATTTCGTCCTGAGTGAGATGGCCAAGCTGCCGCCCGGTGAAAAACTTTCTCCCTCTACCCTCGCCACAGCCTTGAACGCCGCCGGTCTTCCCTCGGCCCGAGGCGGTCGCTGGAGCCACAATACGGCAAAGGACCTCATAGCGCGCGTCGAAGATATGGCAGTGGCTCAACCCCTGAGTTGATCGCGCTAGTGCTTCCGGGCAGACTGGTGGCACGGAAAACCCTTCCTCGGACAGAACTATACCTCGGCGCCGTCTCGGCCGATCCACGATTTTCGACAACCGGCCTGAAATAGCTGGCCGGAGACACCGACTGGTCATTTTTCGCGACATCGCCGTTGGGCTGCTGATTGGCACCCGCCAGCGAGCCTGCAGGCGACGCCACTTTCCGCACTACGTAACCGAAACTCTCTCGCGATACGTATCATTCCTTTATGGCCCATGCTGCCGATCGCCGTCGCCCCGCACATGGTCGTCCGCCTTATCAAGATCGCTCGATGGCGATTTCGATACTCCTTGCACCACGATGCGTCCTCGCCCACGTGCGTTAGCCTGACTTCTACTCAACCGTTGGATCGGCCGATTCAAAATGCGAGTGAACGTAGAAAGATGCTTTTCGGCACGATTTTACGCAGGCTGATGTAAAGTTGGAGCAAGGTCAATTCCCAAGCCGACCTCGAAAGACCCTTCTGGCCATCTGTTCAAATTGGGGGAAGCCGGGTCTGATAACAACGCCATTCTTGTCGTCTGGTAAGGATTGCCACCCGTTTCTTGCTCCTCCCATCGGGAACGGTGGACGAGCCCCGGATTATCGCGGCGACAAAAGGCATCCCCATGGTTGGGGACGGATTTTCCTAGGACTTCCATGGTATGGGGATGGAATTCGCCGATGGCGGGGAGCGATCCATTCCCCGTGATCTAGCGCAGGCTGCCCTCGTGCCCGCTAATTCATCAGGCATGCGCCAAGAACAGGCGCTCGATGGGTTCCGCCTTCTCGACTGGCGGCCCTGGGCAACAAGGCGGTTGACGTCGATCTTGATGAATTCGCGATACTTGGTTCAGATCCGTCCACTCACGCAACGGGGACATCGCAGCATGGTTGCCCCGGCGGACGGGAGCGACAACGCCGGCAGCGCACTCCATCGCCGCCATGAAGACCGGACAGCGGCGCGGGTCGTCGTTGTTCGGCGTGGGCGTGCAGTTCGGCATAGATTGGGCGAAGGCGATCCCCGAAGAGTCCATCAGACCGCAAGATTGGCTCGACGAACGGGTCCAGATCATCAACCGCCGAGCCACTTCCGCAAACGCCAGTGGATGATCATTCCACACGTCGGACGGGATTGAGGCGGTCCGGGATCCCACATTTTGAGGTGAGCCTGGCACCTGATAGCGGGCACCCAACGGGAGCGCCCGATCACTTTCGCCATGTGTCAGCCGGTGCCAGGCGAGGTTACGCCCTGACGCACAAACGCGCGGCGCCGTTTTTTGTTCTTCAAGCGCACCCGCGGACCGCCTTCAGCCGTTCCATCGACGACGAAACCTCGCAGACGGTCAAGGAGATCGGCAAGCTGTCGGAAGCCGTAGCTGCGCGCATCGAAGCTTCTGTCGTATTCCAGCAGTTTCTCCTGGAGCGTCTCCACGCTCAGCCAGCCGTCCTGATCGCGAAAGGCGACAATGGCCGATCGGAGCAGTGGCACGAGATCCAGGGGCCGCAACAGAGGCGTCGCTTGACGTTTCATGATGCCGGGAGAACCGGGTGGCACCAGATTTTCGACAAAGTAGAATCTGGTGGACGCCTGACGGAGCCGTTCCGGCGCGCGTGCGTTCCCGAAACCGAAATATGGCATCCGTTCCTCGCGCAGGCGTTCCGCCAGCGGCACGAAATCGGTATCGCTGGAGGCTACGGCGAAACCGTCGACCGTCTTGCCGTGGATCAGATCCATCGCGTCGATCGTGAGCCGGAGGTCCGCGGCATTCTTGCCTCTGGCAAATCCGCGGCACTGTCGCTCGCTGATGTCGTGGCGGACACAGGCTTCCGACCATGCTTCGGTTTGCAGGCGGCCGAAATCGCCGTAGGCGCGCCGCACAACGGCGCGACCAAGCGTTGTGAGTTCATCAAAGATACCGTCGACAGAAATTACCGGAATGTTTTCGGCATCGAACAGGACTGCCAGACGAAGGTCTGCAGATGATGGCATGGCTGGTTCCAATGGGTCTGGTGAAAAGCGAACGATGTCGATCAGCGAGAAAGCCGTCTTTGAGGCGGACTGGTCCGGAAGACCTGGCGCAGCTTCTGGGTCAATTCCAGCGTAGGCGATGGATCTGTGTCCCAGGTCGTCAGCCGGATGATCTCGATCCAGAACTTTTCGTTCTCGGTGAGCGGTCGATCGTGAGGTGATGTCGAGTTCGATATTTCGCTCATCACCTATCTCCCAAAGATAGCGCGCAGGGCCGCTCTTGCGCGCGAGGTCAGGCTCGGATCGGAATGATCCGACGCATCCCGGATTTCCTCCAGCCAGGAGACCTCGTTCTCGGTGACAAGCGTCCCGAATATCCGACGGACGGCGAGATCGGTCGTATCGCCGCCGAGTTGCTCGACCGCCATGATGAAGAGGCGCTTCGGATCGCACTCCAGTGCCTTGGCCAGCGCCGGCACACGGTCGAGCGGTAGCTTCGAGGTGCCAGACTTGATCATTGAAAGCACGTTGGCGTTGATGAATCCCGCCTCGGTGGCGATCTCGAGCTGGCTCTTGCGCGGCCTCAGTTCGAGGATCCGCTTTTCCAGAAACCGGGTCAGTCGTGTGTCGGCGTGTGGCCGTCCAGGCCTTTTCTTGTCCATGTCGCCCGTCCTTCATGAATGCGCAGCAAATGCGCTGCTCACTTCATCTATAGCGACGCGACAATGGGGAGCTTCGGGGAGCGTCACGGACGCATTCAGGCTCTATTTCGTTGCGGCAATTGGGAGATCGAATTTTACCCGACTGAGCGCTTCAGCCATCGCCTTGACCATGGTGACGGCCTGATCGCCGATGTAGATGCCGCCGACCGATTGATCCTTGTGGCCGGTAATCAGGTCCGACACGTCGCGGTTGACGCCGTAGCGCGCCAGGGCGGTTTTTAGGGTATGGCGGAAGGAGTGAAACACCTTCCGGCTGTCATGGATGCCGACTCCGGCCTTGTAGGTGCGGAGAAACCAGCGGTTGATTTTGTCTTCCGGTTCCCAATCGGGGAACAAGCGTTGGCCGCCCTTGTCACGAAGTTTCGCGACGTAATCGAGGAAGCCGAGTTCAACGAGCGCCGGGTGTATCGGCACGATGCGCTTTGACCGAACATTCTTCGATGCCAGCGACAGGTTGATGACGTTGACGCCCTGTTCCTCGTAAACGTCGGCGAGCCGGACGCGGGCGATCTCTGACGATGATCGAGCGCCAGTGTAGAGCGCCAGAAGGAGCGCCCATTGTTGCGAGCCGTATTCCGCCGGGTTCTTGAATAGGGCGCTGCCGAAGATCGCTTTCAGGTCGTCCTGGGTGAACGGGACGCGCGACGGCTCCTTGTAACCCTTGCCTTCGTCAACGCGGATGCCAGCGGCTGGATTGTCGTTCATATGTCCGTTGTTCGCCGCCCATTTGAAGATGGTCGAAAGGTGCGACAACCATTTCATGTTGATCGTTTGCGGGTCGAGCGTCGGATATGGTTCCTCGCGCTTGGCGTTAGCCTTGATGGCCCGGGGCAGGGTCAGGCCGGGGAAGCGTGCGGCATATCGGTTCGGCGTCTGGAGGAGCGCCTGCTTATATGCGAGCACGTCAGAACGCTTGATCGACCTGGCGAGGATAGCGCCGCCCATGAACTCCTCAAACATGCGGAGGGCGACCTTGTGTTCCTGCATGGTTTTGTCGGCGAGGGTGCGATTGCCGGCCGTGCGCTCGGTGTGGAAGGCGACCAGGATCGAGGTCAGCGTTTCGCCGGTGCCACGATCTTGCGGGGCTGGGGCGGGTGCTGGCGGCTCCTCGACCGTAAGCAGAGCGCTCTTCGGTTCCGGCGGCGCTACCGTGCCCTTGTCGCGGGCTTCGATCACCGCTGAAATGTCAAGTTCCACTTGCGCCGCCAGTTTTAGCAACTCGGCCCGCGGCGTGTTGGGCAGAATACTATTCTGCCGCCACAGATCTACCAGCTCGCCTGCCCAAACCTCGGATGTTTCGCCGGTAATTTGACCCGACGCAACAAGCCTCTGATTCCTAGCCATGATCGCGGATGTTCCTCGGTTTAGTCCCACTACGGTATCCTGGCTGAGTTCGAAGCGGCTTCGATCATCCTCATTTAGTTCAGCATGATAATATTCTTTTGCCACTGCTGACGCTGTTGGTCGAATAGCCGCCAGCGCTTCGCGTGCTTCCTCGATCCTGGCGAGGAAGCCAGCAATTACGCCATGCGCATTCCGTTCGGCCGTCTTCTTATCGCCGCCGAGCGGTTCGACAAGCTCACGCTTGCCGATGATCGGCCGCAACTCTTCCGGCACTGTGACGCGCACTACATACCGGCCGCGACTGAATTGAACGTGTTTCATGGGGTGCCCATCGCGCTTTTGTAGCTAACTTTGTAGCAGGCTTTGGGGCTGTATCCCTTGGAAATCAAGGGTTATCTTTGCAAATCAAGGCACTAACAGGGGGATGGCGGAGAGGATGGGATTCGAACCCACGAGGCCCTTTTGGAGCCTACTCCCTTAGCAGGGGAGCGCCTTCGACCACTCGGCCACCTCTCCGGTACGGCGCTGGATAAAGAAAAGCGGCGCGACAATCAACAGCGCCGTGGTCCGAGTCACAGTTCCAGACATGGCAGACGGTGAAGCGTCCGGGGCCGCATCCGAAATGGCACGTTCAGCCGTCCACATGTTCTTTCAGGAGGCCGGCCGGTTGGGGTGCCGTGCCGGCACGCGCGGTCGCGAGACCATAGGCCCGTAGAGGGCGGCGAAACCGAGGAATGCCACTGCCCACAGGCCGGCTGAAATGTCGAGCAGCACGGGATGGCCGGGGATGAACGCCGCGCAGACACGCACAAGCGCTGCCAGCAGCACGGCAACATAGATGAGGCAGGTTCCGGGACCGGCCTTGAGGTCGCGCCCGGTGTGGCCAAGCGTCGCCCGGGTCATGACGGCGAGCGTCATGGTGCCGATCGCACCGACACCGAGCGCATGGAGCCCGGCCGCGGACGGCACAAAGGCGGGCGCAAGCGCCGCCAGCCCGGCAAGGAACAGGCCGATCGGCACGCAGGCGAAGCCGACGTGGAGGATCAGCACCAACGGGTCGCGCCATGTGCGATCACCCGCCCAGCGGGCGAGCCGCGCCGCTGACAATACCGCCGCCACGATCAGCGCCACACCGGTCGCCACGCTACCGGGGAAGAACGTCCAGGCCGCGAGCGCGAGCACCGATATCCCGATTGAAACGGCATCGAAGCGGTTGATGGGCGCCGGCAGCCGGCCAGGATTTTCCCGCACCAGCCAGTTGCGGGTGAAACTCGGCACGATACGCCCGCCGACGATCATGATGAGGGCGATTGCCGCGCCGAGGCCAAGACGCCGCGAGACGTCCGTGACGCCCTCGAAGTGCGCCTCGGCGTGGAACACCGCGTTCGCAGCGAACAGCACCGTCACCGGCAGCAACACCTTGAGGTTGCGCCAGTTGCGGCCGGCGACGATCTCGCTCGCGGCCGAGGCGGCCACCGCGAGAAGGAAGGCGCAGTCCACTACACCCGCCGCCAGCCAGCCGATGCCGGCGGAGAAGAAGACTGCGAAGCGCCCCGCCAGCCACAGGAGCGTCAGGGCAAGAAGCGGCAGGCCCTGCACCGGCAAGCGGCCGGTCCAGTTCGGGATCGCGGTCAGCAGGAAGCCGGTGACGACCGCCGCGAGATAGCCGAACAGCATTTCGTGCACGTGCCAGTCTACCGGCGCAAACGTGCTCCAAGTATCGACATCGCCATAGAACAGGGGCAGCCAGAACAGGATGGCCAGCCCGGCGTAAAGCGCGCCGGCGAGAAAAAAGGGCCGGAAACCATAGGAAAGAATAGCCGGGTAACGGCCCGGCTTCACGCGTGGAATGGCCATCCGGGTTCCCGTCTACCCTGGGCAAGGGCGCAGCCGTTCCGGTTCACAGCGAATCCTCGAGGATCGGACAGATGCCGAGCGTGCTTTCGCCGTGATGGAAGGCGCGCGCCAGCCTGAAGGAATGGGCGATGCGGATCGCCCGGTCTATGAAGATTTCCGCCACCGGCTCCGGGCAGACGACATGGACTGTGGCGCGGAACAGTGTCAGCCAGCGGCGGAAATGCTCCTCGCCGATGTCGGGGATGATGAGATGCGGCTGGAGCGGCTGTCCGGTGTAGCGCGCGGTGCGCAGGAAGCCGGAAGACCAGAAGTCGCACATCTTCTGCAGATGGGTCGGCCAATCGTCGATCACGCCGTTGAAGATGGGCCCGAGCAGATCGTCCGTGCGGATCTTGTCGTAGAAGCCGTGCACGACGTCGTGGATCATCTGCTCGTCGAGCATCTCGGGCAGCGGAATACCATCGATGAGGATCGTCTTGCGGTTGGCCGGATCGTATCTGCGGCTCGGGTCGTCATTTTCGTTCATTCTGTCCTTCGCCATCCCGTGCAGGTTCTTCCATGGCGGTCCGGCATGGACGCCCTATCTGGTCTCTTGCGTAAATGCCCGGCTAAAACATATATTGTCAATCTATGTTATTGACGGGAGGGCGCGAGACAGGGTCGCATCGATGTCCGATAACGCCGCATCAAAGGTAAAGCTGGAGCACGACCGCGAGGGCGATTTCATCCTCGATCCGGAGCTTCTGGCGGAGCGTTTCGCTCTTGGTCCCGAACGCTTCCGCCATTTCGTCCAGTCCGGTCATGTCAGAAGTTCGGTCGAGCAGGGAATGGGCGAGGATGAAGGCCGACAGCGCCTGACCGTCCGCTGCGGCAACCGCGCCTGGACGGCGGTGGTGGATGCCAACGGCAACGTGATCAGCGAAAACCTCACCGTGCTGCGTCACGCGCCGGTCCGGTAAGAGCAGGCGCCCACCTTGCCAGCCAAGGGACCAATCGCAGATCCATCATTCTTCCCCGATGCGCGGCCCTTCCCGCACTGTATCCCACCAGCGGTCGAGCGCCACGCGGTCAGGCGCCATCCAAGTGGCGTCGGGGGCGAAGGCCCGAAAAACCTCGGCATGTTTTTCGGACAGGGCGAGAAGCGATGGCTTTCCAGCGGCGACGGCGGCTTCGAGTGCCCGCCACAACCCCTGATGCGCCGCCTCCAGCTTGCCGAACTTGTTGAAAACGACGAGATCGCTTGCCGCGATCTGGGGCAGCACCGCGGCGCACGCCGCCTCCACGCCTTTTGCGTCGATATGGCATGCGCTGTCCCCGGCTGGAACGTCGCGGTAGATGGTGAAGCGTTCGCCGCTCTCGATATCGCGCAGATAGCCGGCGCCGCAGGAACGGTCCGGCAGGCCGTGTTCTTCTGAAAGCACGCCCGCGACCTTTGCACCTTCCGCCCGCCAGCCGGCGACCGCCGCGGCGATTACAGCCTGGGCGGCCGTGCAATGGGCTCCCGATACCACACCGAGCCTGCCTGTCGCCGTCATGTCGTTTGCCCTTCCAAACCTATGCCGCTGGCTTTATGCCGAAATCCGCGGGCGCAAGCAGCAGATCGGCAAGCGTGTAGCGGTCGAGCGTATCCGAGAAGGCGGTGAGCGCCTCATGCAAGAGGCCGCGCAGGCGGCAGCATGGCGTGATCAGGCAGGTATTGTTGCCGCGGAAGCATTCGACCAGACCGAAGTCAGGCTCCGTCACTCTCAGCACGTCGCCGAGCCGTATCTGTTCGGGGCGTTTAGCGAGCTGAAGGCCGCCGGAGCGGCCGCGTACCGCATTCAGGAACCCGGCGCGGGTCAACTGGTTGGCGACCTTCATCAGATGGGCGCGCGAAATGCCGTAAAGCTCGGCAGTCTCCTCGATGGTGATCAGCCGCTCGTTCCGGGCGGCCGCATACATCAGGAGGCGCAGCGAATAGTCGGAGAAATCTGTCAGTCGCATCCGCAATCCTTGCCACCGGCTCGGCGGCTCATGCACCAAAGATGCCCCTGTGGTATATGTTTTGCAAGCGCGTCTCGGCGGGGTACGCATGGTCGCACCTTTAAAAAGATGAATTGACAATACATCTTAATGGTTCGACTATCGTCGACGGGGTGCTTGGTCCGCTGTGGCAGCGGTCAATTTATTGTCAAACCGTCTCGGGCAACCGCGGCGGGCCAGCGCCCACGGAACCGGAGAACGATCATGGACGATCGCAGCCAGAAGAGCGGAAACGAAACGGGGCCTGTATATATCCAGTCAGGGACGGACCAGGACAGCACGCTGCTTCCGATGCTGATAGCCGGGCTGGTGATGATCGTCATCGGCATGATCGTCGTCATGTGGCTCACCTGATTCGACGCCGAGGCGCTTTACGCGGAGCCTCGTGCGGTTAAGCAGGAGTAGCGGCATGAGCCTGTGGCGAGGCCGCGCCATGGCAGGAGATTCCATTCAGATGAGCGACACACTCTACCCGAAAGCCACCAGAGAGATCGCGGCGAAGCGCCGTGAACTTGCCCCGGAGGCCGAGGCGGCGTTCCAGGCATTCAGCAAGGCGGTTTTCGCCGAGGGAGCGCTGTCGGCGAAGACCAAGCAGTTGATCGCGGTGGCGGTCGCCCATGTCACCCAGTGCCCCTACTGCATCAAGGGGCACACCAAAGCGGCAACACGCGCGGGCGCAACGCCGCAGGAACTGATGGAAGCCGTCTGGGTGGCTTCCGAAATGCGCGCCGGCGGCGCCTACGCCCATTCGGCGCTGATGCTCGACACGCTCGAACCCAGTTCGGAATAAGCCTGTCCGCTGTGGCGGGAGAAGCTACAACAGCGATGGCTGCTCGGGCGGATAGGTGATGGAGAGCCCGTCGACAGCGGCGAAGGCGGTCAGCTTGTGCGGCCGCCAATCCGTCTCCGACAATATTTCGATTACCGGCACGTCACGCACGAGAAGCGCGTCGGCGACGAGCGAGCGATGGCAGCGCCACGGCACGGCCTCCGCGCACATGATCGCCGTGCGCTTTTCCCGGCCAAGCTTGACGAGTGTCTCCACCGCCTCGACGAAGGCCGGGGTCTGCATGTAATCGGCGTACCCGCGAAAGCTGGCGTTGCGCCAGCCGGCATTCGGCGAATCCTTGCGGGTATGACGCAAGCCACCCAGTTCCGGCATCGGCCGGTATTCGATGCCCTGTTTTGCCAATTCAGCAGGAAGCGTATCGGCATTGAACTGCGGGTTGCGGCGCGAACGCGGTATGGTTCGGATGTCGGCGAGGCGTTCGATGCCATAGGCATGCAAAAGCTCGATGAAGCGCTCCAGCGGCAACGTCGAATGACCGACGGTGAAGATCGTGCCTCGCGGCCAATCTGGCATTTCCGGCAATCGTTTTTCTTCCATGCCGCCTATCTAGCGCGGCGCGCGGTTCGCCGACAGTTCATGATTGCCCGTCCTCCCCTTTCCCGCTACGTATCCGCGCCTGCTAACGGAACTTCCATCATGCCCGATCGTCCGCGCCTCACAACGCTTGCCCAGTCGCTGCCGGCTACCGTTCCCTTTGTCGGTCCGGAGACGCAGGAAAGGCAGCGAGGCCGACCCTTCCGCGCCCGCATCGGGGCCAACGAGAACGGCTTCGGCCCCTCGCCGAAGGTGGCGGAACGAATGGCCGCCGTCGCCGGCGAGATGTGGAAATATTGCGATCCCGAGAACCACGACCTCAAGACGGCGCTGGCCGCGTATCATGGCGCGAAGCCGGAAAACATCGTCGTCGGCGAAGGGATCGACGGGCTGCTCGGCCTCGTCGTGCGCCTGATGATCGAGCCCGGCATGCCCGTGGTGACGTCGCTCGGCGCCTATCCGACCTTCAACTATCATGTCGCCGGCTTCGGTGGCCGCCTCGTCGCCGTGCCCTATGTCGACGACCGCGAGGATCTGCAGTCCCTGCTCGACGCGGTGAAGCGCGAGAACGCGCCGCTCGTCTACCTCGCCAATCCGGACAACCCGATGGGAAGCTGGTGGGAAGCAGGCGAGATCACGCGTTTCATCGAGGCGCTGCCCGATACCACGCTGCTGGTGCTCGACGAGGCCTATGGCGAGATGGCGCCGGCCTCCGCCTTGCCACCGCTCGACACGGACCGGCCGAACGTGCTTCGCATGCGCACCTTCTCCAAGGCCTACGGGCTGGCGGGCATGCGCTGCGGTTACGCCATCGGCGAGACGGAAATGGTCCGCGCCTTCGACAAGGTGCGCAACCATTTCGGCATGTCGCGGATGACGCAGGAAGCCTGCCTGGCGGCGCTGGCCGACCAAGACTATTTGAAATCGACGCTGAAGAAGATCGCGGATTGCCGCATCCGCATCGCCGGCATCGCGCGGGAGAACGGCCTGACCGCCCTGCCCTCGGCCACCAATTTCGTCTCGATCGATTGCGGTCGCGGCGGCGCCTACGCGCTCAACGTGATGAACGCGCTTATCGCGCGCGACGTGTTCGTTCGGAAATCGATGGCACCAGGGCTCGACCGCGCCATCCGGGTAAGTTGCGGCCCCGAGAATGAGATCGCCATCTTCGCCGATGAATTCCCCGGAGCGCTTGCGGATGCGCGGGGAAATTAAAGGCTCGTTGGACGACAATGCGTCCTTCGAGGCTCGCTCCGCTCGCACCTCAGGATGAGGGAGTCAGAGTCCGCTCCGCTCGCATATCAAGGGAAGTGATGTTTGTTTCTGCGTGGTCGTACTCGTGGGTACCTCGCAGGCAGGCTTCAATTGATTCTTTGAAGTTCGCTGTACTTCAGGATGAGGGCTTTGGCACGAACCTCCCTCATCCTGAGGTGCGAGCGGAGCGAGCCTCGAAGGACGCGCGGCAGGAATGCCGGCTTACAGCCTCAAAGTTCCAGCTCCCAGTTCTGGCCGACAAGGTCCTTGCCGAAACTGTGGTGGCGTTCCTCCTCGACGAGCACGAACCCGGCCTTTTGATAAATTTTGCGGGCGGCGGTCAGCACGTCGTTGGTCCATAAGACGAGCTTGCGATAACCCGAGGCGCGCGCGGTCGCGATGCATTCGTCCACCAGCCGGCGACCGACGCCGAGGCCGCGCGCTGAAGGCTCGACATAGAGCAGGCGCAGCTTGGCCGTCTCCTCGTCCTTGCGGACGAGGAAGACCGAGCCGATCACGCTTCCGTCGCGCTCGGCGACCCAGCAATATTCCTTGCCCGGCTTGAAGTTCAGCACGAAATCGGAGCAGATGCCGGCGATCAGCCCCTCATAGCCGATATCCCAGCCATATTCCTCTGCATAGAGTACAGCCTGACGGTGGATGATCCAGCCCATGTCGCCGATGCGATAGGGGCGGATCTCGACCTCGTTTCCCTGCCCTTGCGGCCCGAGCATCCTTTCGATCCCGGCCATGGAAGCGGTCAGCCGCCGCCTTTCCTCTTCCTTGAGTGGAGAAAGCATGCGGCCGATATCGATATCGGCCTTGGCCCACAAATCCGCCATCACCTTTTGTCCCTCCGCCGTCAGGCTCAGCCGGCGGCGGCGACGGTCGCCCTCGTCCGGCTCGGCGGCGAGCAACCCGGATGCCGCGAAGCGCTTCAGGATGCGGGCGAGATAGGCCGGATCGAGGCCGAGATCCCGGCCGATGTCGACGGCGAAGGGAGATGGACCGTGCGCAAGCTCGAACAGGATGCGCGCTTCGACAAGCGTGAAGGCGCTTTGTGTCAGCGTCTCGTTCAGGAAGCCGGCGGTGCGGGTGTAGAAGCGGTTGAACCGGCGAACATCCGCGACCTGCGCGGCAAAGGTCTTGTCCATCGTCGTCTCCGTGGCAATCGAAGCGAAGAATATCAAATTAATGGACGAAGTCCATCATTATGCTGGACAGCGTCCATTTAACGCCGTTTCCTATCAGGTAACAATCCGGCGTTGCAGATCACCTACTTTACGTTGAAATAAGTGATTAACACAACGTTAGGAATACTGCTTTAAGTTGAATAAAGAGGGGCTTGGCATCTCCGCGCCCAAGGCGGGCACGGCAGCGAATGCCAGTGGGACCCGGCGCCGTCAGGTGCCGGAGGGGGCAAGTTACCGCATGCAGCCGTCGGAAGCGTCGGGCGCGCGCCCGCTCGATATTGCCAGCAAGATCGCGCTGACGCTGCGCCAGATGGGCATTCCCGGCCTGCCCCGGAACTATGAGCTTTTCTACGAAGCCTATACGGGCACGAACCAGGCGCTGATCGCCGATATCATCGATCTCGGCACGAAAGCGACACAGGCCAGGCTCGACACCATCAGCGCCCGGCATCTCGGGCGCGGACGTGCCGAAGACGTCGTGGAAAGCGCCCGCAGCGAAATCGCCGGCAAGATCGATGAAGTCATGATGCTCCTGCTCAAGGAGCGTAAGTCGCTGGAAAGCTACGGCAAGTTCCTCGACGAGACCTCTTCGGGCATCGGCGACAGGACGGCGCTTACCAAGGAGCTTCTGGCCAGGATCGTCGGCGTGATGGCGACCGCGACCGGCACCACCATCGACCATGGCAAGCAGATCGCGCGCTCGATGGCCGACAAGTCGGCGGAGCTCGAAAAAGTCAAATCCACGCTCGAAGAATACAAACGGCTGGCCGATACCGATCCGCTCACCCAGATCCACAACCGCCGTGCCTTCGACAACGCACTGACAGGCATCTACGCGCACAGCAAGGCGATGCTGCCCGGATCGCTCATCATCGCCGACATCGACGATTTCAAGCGCATCAACGACTGCTACGGCCACCCGACCGGCGACCATATCATCCAGAACGTCGCCGCGATCCTGCAGGCGATCGCGCCGAGCGGCGTCTTCGTCGCGCGCACCGGCGGCGAGGAGTTCGCGCTACTCACGAGAAGCGGCGGCGAACAGGCTGTCGCCGAGCTGGCCGAGCAGGTGCGCATGGCCATCGAGCACGGCGACTATTCCAGTCTCCAGAACAGCGAGCCCTGCGGCCCGATCACCGTCTCGATGGGAATGTGCATGGCATCCGAAGCGGGCTCGCCCGACGACCTCTACGCCAAGGCCGACCGGGCGCTCTATGCCTCCAAAACCGGAGGTCGCAACCGCGTCACACTGCATTCCTCACTCGCCAAGGGCGAGTTCCGCAAGGGCTGGATGCTTTACAAGAACGATTAGAGCACGGGAACAGGCGGGCTATAGCGCAAAGAAGCTCTCTCGCCGGGGACCGAACGTGTCCCTTTTTACTGGGCGGTCATCGCCTATGAGGTTCGACCCCCACTCCGATCAGCTTCGCTGACCACCTCTCCCCTGATCGACGGGGGAGAGGAAGTGGCGGTCGCAACGCCTTGCTCCTTTCCTCGCCCCCACGAAGTGGGGGAGAGGTGGCGCGCGAAGCGCGACGGAGTGGGGGAACATCCGCCGTAAGCTATAACGCCGGCTATCGAGCAATCCGGAAGCCACTGCCCATATCCTCCTGGATCGAGGCTTCGGAGGAAACCTTCGTCACCGCCGCACCCGGCGGTCCGACCCGAAGCATGTCCAGCATCCGCTCGACACTCTCTTGCGGCCCTTCCAGGCGCGCAGTCACCGAGCTGTCCGCCTCGTTGCGCACCCAGCCGACAAGACCGAGTGCCTGAGCTTCGTGAAGGGTCCACGCACGAAAGCCGACGCCCTGAACGCGGCCTTCGATCCTGACAAGCACGGCCTTCGTCTCTATTTCCATCGACCCGCCTTCGCTTGCGCCTTCTCCAGTTCCTCAATCTGTCACTTTCCGCCCTGAATTCAATCGCTGTCCGCGGAAAGAGACCGGCGCCCCAGCCTCTCGTCGTCGCCCTTGAATTAATTGAACGTTTGTTTTATTATTCACCTCGGAGGATTTTCGATCATGGCACGGACGACGGGTTCCGACGGTGAACGCACCGAACGAGCGCTGCGCGAAGCGGCGCTGACGCTGATGGCGCGCCATGGTTATGACGCCGTGACCATGCGCCAGCTCGCCGCCGAAGTGGGGGTGCAGGCGGCCGCGCTCTACCGCTATTTCCCGACCAAGGAAGACCTTCTCTTCACGCTCATGCGCGAGCATATGGAGGGGCTGCTGGCCGCGTGGGAGAAGGCGCGCCCCTCCTCTCCCGCTCCGACGGCGCGGCTTTCCGCTTTCGTGCGCAACCATATCCGTTTCCATGTCGAACGGCGCCATTCGACCCATGTATCGAACATGGAACTCAGGAGCCTGTCGCGCGAGCGGCTGACGTCCATGCTGAGGCTGCGCTCCGCCTATGAGAAGGAGTTGCGCCAGATCCTGCGCGATGGGGCGGAGGATGGCACGTTCGCGGTAGAGGAGCCGGCGCTGACGGCGATGGCGATCATCCAGATGATCACCGGCGTCATCGTCTGGTTCCGCCCCGATGAACGGCTCTCGGTCGAGGAAGTCGCGGAAACCTATCTCGGCATGACACTGCGCCTCGTCGGCGCGAAAACGACAACGATAAAAGAGCGGGAGAAGGCAGATGTATGATCATTCGATGAATTTCGGCCTCGGCGAGGACATCGAGGCACTGCGCGACCTCGTCCGCCGCTTCGTGCGCGACGAGATCGCGCCGAAGGCGGCCGAGATCGACCGCGAGAACGATTTTCCCGCCGAGCTTTGGGAAAAGCTTGGCTCCATCGGCGTGCTCGGCATGACCGCCGACCCCGACTATGGCGGCTCGGGCATGACCTATCTCGCTCATGTCATCGCCATGGAGGAAATCTCGCGCGGCTCGGCGGCCGTCGGCCTCTCCTACGGCGCGCACTCCAATCTCTGCGTCAACCAGATCAACCGCTGGGGCACGCCCGAGCAGAAGGCCAGATATCTGCCCGGCCTTTGTGCCGGCACGGCAGTCGGCGCGCTCGCCATGTCGGAGCCGGGCTCCGGCTCCGACGTGGTGTCGATGAAGCTCCGCGCCGACAAGAAGAACGACCGCTATGTACTGAACGGCAACAAGATGTGGATCACCAACGGGCCAGATGCTTCGACGCTCGTGGTCTATGCCAAGACGCAGCCGACCATGGGCTCGCGCGGCATCACCACCTTCCTGATCGAGCGTGAGATGAAGGGTTTCTCCGTCGCGCAGAAGCTCGACAAGCTCGGCATGCGCGGCTCCAACACCGGCGAACTCGTGTTCGAGGATGTGGAAGTGCCCTTCGAGAACGTGCTCGGCGAGGAGGGCAAGGGCGTCGAGGTGCTGATGTCCGGGCTCGACTATGAGCGCGTGGTGCTGTCGGGCGGGCCGCTCGGCATCATGGCCGCCTGCCTCGACGTCGCCGTGCCATACGTGCAGCAGCGGCGGCAGTTCGGCCAGGCGATCGGCGATTTCCAGCTCGTCCAGGGCAAGATGGCGGACATGTATACGCAGCTCAACGCCTGCCGCGCCTATGTCTACGCCGTGGCATCGGCCTGCGACCGCGGCGAGACGACGCGTAAGGATTCGGCCGGCTGCATCCTCTACGCCGCCGAACGCGCCACCCAGACCGCGCTCGACGCCATCCAGATGCTCGGCGGCAATGGATATATCAACGATTATCCGACCGGGCGGCTCCTGCGCGACGCCAAGCTCTACGAGATTGGCGCTGGAACGAGCGAGATAAGGCGCTGGCTGATCGGAAGGGAAATGATGGGGGAACAAACATAAATGGCAGAACATGGATAATTTGCCATTTCTGGCGATAAATGCCATATTGAAAGGGTAATGACAGGAGGTGTTTCCATGCCTGCCCGCAAAGGCTTCGCCGAAGAGCCACGGCCATTCGACCACGACGACAGCGGCCTTCGATCCGTCGATTACACACGGCTGAAGATCGATTCCGCCGGCCGCATCGTGATCCCCGCAGAGATGCGGACCGCGATGCTGGTGAAGCCCGGCGACACGGTGACGGCCGAGGTCGTAAACGGCGAATTCCGCATCGTCTCGGCCGAGATAGTGCTGCGGCAAATCCAGGCTTTGGCGCGCCAGCACAAGCAGCCTGGCGTCGATGAAGTCGATGAATTCATCGCCGACCGCCGGGAGGAAGCGCGGCGTGTGGACGAACGCTTTGATCGGCTGGAGCGCGAAGCAGCGGAAATTGCGGCGGCGCGCAACCAGAAAAAATGACCCGCTACGTCTATGACAGTTCTGCCTTGTTGGCGATCATTCTCGGCGAGTCCGGTGCGGATGTCGCCAGTGCAAACATTGCGAACGCGATGGTTTCCAGTGTCAATCTCGCCGAAACCTTTTCCCGAGCCGAGGACAAAGGAATCCCCGTGGACAAGACGGAGCGGTTCCTGGCGGGCAAAGCGGTTCAGTTTGTCGAATTCGACGCCGATCTCGCCCGCGTTGTGGGTGCAATGCGGGCCAAAACGCGCAGTCGAGGCCTGTCGCTCGGCGACCGTGCCTGTATCGCGCTTGCATTGAGGGAGCGAGCGACGATCATGACCGCCGATCGCGTCTGGGCCGAACTCGATCTGCCCTGTAAGGTCGAACTTATTCGTTGATTTCCGGCGCCAGCCGCCAGCGCCGATATTGGAGATTTCATGCCCGCCCTCGCCTCCTCCGTCTCCCCCGCCTCCGAAACCTTCAAAGCCAATGCCGAGAAGATGCGCGAGCTCGTCGCCGACATCGCCGAGAAGGCCGCAACGGTCGAACAGGGCGGCTCCGAGGAATCCCGCCAGCGCCATGTCGCGCGCGGCAAGCTCCTCCCCCGCGAGCGGCTGGCGCAGCTTCTCGATTTCGGCTCGCCCTTCCTCGAGATCGGCCAGTTCGCGGCCTGGAACATGTATGGCGAGGATATCCCCTCGGCCGGCATGATCGCCGGCATCGGCCGCATCGAGGGGCAGGAATGCGTGATCGTCGTCAACGACGCGACGGTGAAGGGCGGCACCTACTATCCGATGACGGTGAAGAAGCATCTGCGCGCGCAGGAGATTGCGGCGCAGAACAACCTGCCCTGCATCTATCTGGTCGATTCCGGCGGGGCGAACCTGCCCAACCAGGACGAGGTGTTCCCCGATCGCGAACATTTCGGCCGCATCTTCTACAACCAGGCCAACATGTCGGCCGCCGGCATCCCGCAGATCGCCTGCGTGATGGGCAGTTGCACGGCGGGCGGCGCCTATGTGCCGGCGATGTCGGACGAGGCGATCATGGTGCGCCGCCAAGCGACGATCTTCCTCGGCGGCCCGCCGCTCGTGAAGGCGGCGACCGGCGAGGAGGTTTCGGCCGAAGATCTTGGCGGCGCCGACCTCCACACACGCCAGTCGGGCGTGGCCGACCATTACGCGGTGGACGACGCGCATGCGCTGGCGATCGTGCGGCGCATCGTGAAAAACCTGAATCGGAAGAAGACGATAGGGCCTGCCCTTCGTGATCCGATTCAACCCCTTGACGATCCGCGCGAGATCTACGGCGTCATCCCCGCCGACAGCCGCCAGCCCTATGACGTGCGCGAGGTGATCGCGCGCATCGTCGACGGTTCGGAGTTAGACGAGTTCAAGGCGAATTATGGCACGACGCTGGTCACCGGCTTTGCGCATCTCTGCGGCATGCCGGTCGGCATCCTCGCCAACAACGGCGTGCTCTTCTCCGAAAGCGCGCAGAAGGGCGCGCATTTCATCGAGCTATGCTGCCAGCGCAGGATCCCGCTCGTCTTCCTGCAGAACATCACCGGCTTCATGGTGGGCCGGAAATACGAGGCCGGTGGTATCGCAAAGGACGGCGCCAAGCTGGTGACGGCGGTGGCGACCGCGCGCGTGCCGAAGCTCACCGTCATCATCGGCGGCTCCTTCGGCGCCGGCAATTACGGCATGTGCGGCCGCGCCTATTCGCCCCGCTTCCTGTGGATGTGGCCGAACGCGCGCATCTCCGTCATGGGCGGCGAGCAGGCCGCGACCGTGCTGGCGCTGGTCAAGCGCGAGGGCATCGAGCGCAAGGGCGGCACATGGACCGCCGAAGAGGAGCAGAAGTTCAAGAAGCCGATCCTCATGAAATACGAACACGAAGGCCACCCCCTCTACTCCTCCGCCCGGCTATGGGACGACGGGATCATCGACCCGGCGAAAACGCGGGAGGTGCTGGCGCTCAGCCTGAGCGCAGCGCTGAACGCGGCGGTGGAGGAGACGAAGTTCGGGGTGTTCAGGATGTGAGGCCCTGGTTAGTATTGCCAGGCATTGGCCCGCCAATGACTTTCTTCAGTCGTGTTCGGTCGCCCTCCCTCCAAGCTTCAATGATCTGTCGTCCCATTTCCGAAATATTCACGGTATAGGTCACAAGCTGCCAGTTGTTATTTGTTTTTTGCTCTCCACTTGCAAGTCCGGCGGCAATTAGTCGTGCAAAATGCAAGAGTCCATCACCTGAGACAACCAAAAAATCAGGCTCGTGACTATTCAAGAATAGGAGTTTGTCGATCGCATCTATATCGAATGCCCGTGAAATAGCAACGAGCATTGCCTTGTACGTATATATGGAATCAGCTGATATATTGCCGCGGTGATACATGTCATGGCAATAGGAACAGAGGGCGATGAGGTTTGATGGTTCGTCTGGCCCGCCCGCGTGCACCTCCCATATATGATGCATGTCCAAGGCTAGAATGTTTCGGCAGCTAGGCACTGCACAACGATAGCCACACTCCGTGAGCAGAAGCTCGCGCGTTTCAGTTGATAGCCTTTTTCGTTCACGCGGTTTTGCTTTGGTTTTAGCGGCCATTTTTGTCTAGCAGTTCCTTCCGAATCTATTTCGCGTGCCCGACAATCGTCCCGATCACGCTGCGAGGAAGTCGCCTAAATAGATTACTCCACTCGAAGGTAATGGTCCCGTCTTCTTCGATACGCTGGCGTAGCAGGTCGTCCCTCAATAAAGGCTTCAAATGATGGTCGAGCGCCTGAGGACTATTAAAGCCAAACTCGGAGACGAGATATGACTTCGTTCTTGGCTCAACACACTCTTTCATAATTGCTTTGCCTTTTTCAGTTTTAAGATGCTCCAAAACGTATTTCTTAACTATTTCAGCATTCGCGATACTTTGAATAGTCTCAAGAGCGCTCAGTCGATCTTTGATAGCGACAAGCTCATCCTTAAGCGATTGCGACGTGACCTCTATTCCATCCTTTTTAGATCGTTTG
The DNA here is from genome assembly GCF_031656215.1 of Mesorhizobium koreense. NCBI lineage: Bacteria > Pseudomonadati > Pseudomonadota > Alphaproteobacteria > Hyphomicrobiales > Phyllobacteriaceae > Mesorhizobium > Mesorhizobium koreense. The sequence goes on from NZ_CP134228.1 coordinate 4,307,224, forward strand.
TCAGTCATTCGTCCGCCTCGGTATTTCCGTCCTCACCAGTCACACCTAAGCCAAAGTCATTGAGATCGAATAGCCTCACGCGCTTCCTATCCGCGTTGATACCCATGAGGCCTAATGAAGCGCAGTGATTTCCAAGTGCGACCACCGCGTTGGGGCTCATCTTACAGGCGATACGTATCTGCGCTACCGTCGCGGTACCATCAAACATCTGATAGGCCATCCGTGATTTGGCGTCGGGAAGCGCTGCTTCGAGCGCCACCCTCACTTGGCCATGAGCGGCAGCTCTGACCCAGTTTCGAAGTTCGACGAGCACTTGGAGCACCTGCTCTTCACTTGCTTTCTGCATAGCTCTCGAAGAAGTTGGAGGGAATCGAAATGGCCAACTTTGGCTTCTTGGGATCACCGATAAGCAGCTTCGCTTGATGCAGCTTGCCCACCAATGTGCTAAGGTGCCCTTTGTTTACGGAAGTTTCTCCATGGATCTCGGTTTGAGTCCTAGTCCCATTCATCAACAGTACGGATTTCTGCTTCGTTGAACTTGAACCGACAATTTCCAGTAAAGCCATCCGCTGCCTAGCGTCCCGCTCGGCAATCTTATCCTCCGCAAGGAGTTTGAGTAATGCCTCTATCCTTTGAAGGATTTCAACAACTTCACTGGCTTCGTCAGACATCCGCGTCTCCTGCATCGCTAAAGAAGCCCTCAGGGAGAGCAATAGCGAGTTGGGGTTGCTTAGGGTCACCCGTTAAAAGGCCTGCATCTTTCAACCTTTTCACTAGTACGCTTAAATCACCCTTATGGATACCGCATTCGGCGACAATACCTGCCTGATTTCTTGTGCCATTCATGAGGGGTACTGCCTTAGCTTTCTTACCGGCGGCGCTTCCCACGATACTACGAAGTACTTCACGCGGCTTTTTATCTCTTTGAGCTAGGTGCGGTTCAGCAATCAACTTGAGAAGATCACGCATTTCAGCCAATACACCCAGCATCTGCGAAGAATGATCGCTCATCAGTGTTCTTTCCCCAAAGTTTCAAGGAAACTAAGCGGCGTTGGAAAGGTCAGCTTGGGTTGCTCATCGCCCACGCCGATAAGCCCCCCTTCCCGCATCGCCTTCACTAAGCGGCTTAGATCCCCAGCATCAACTCCACATTCTTTTCGAATTTCCACCTGTGAGCGAGTGCCATCCATCAGGGCGACGGCATCTGCCTTGCGCTTGCTCTTCCCAACGACTTGACGAAGCGCTTCTCGCAGTCTCTCGTCTCGCTTGGCAATCGCTGGCTCTGCCAGCAGTAACAAGAGGTCGCGAATTTCTCGCAGGAGGCTAGTGTTCTCATCCATCGTGAAACACCAAATGGCTGGGTTAAAGAGAGCGAATCATCAATAGAGGCTTCTTCGATCACGATGATGTTTCAAGATGTAAAACAACTTATTCAGAAGAATCTCCTTTTTGAGGGCGAATCGTGAGTCCCTGCGGCGAGCACAGGACGGCGACAGTCAAGATGTTGCTGCCAATTACCAGCATCGGAGATTGTCGCGAATCGTACGCAATGAACGCGTACGGCGAATCGGCTTCCGCGCCCTCTCCGGACGACTTAGAATACTTCACCATGCCCCGCTTCATCTGCAACGCCTGCGGCACGCAATTTCCCGAAAGCACCGAGCCGCCCACCGCCTGTCCGATCTGCGAGGACGAGCGGCAGTACGTGCCGGCCGGCGGGCAAAGCTGGACGGAGATGGCGGCGCTTGGGTGCGACCACGAGATCGGCTGGACGGAGGAGGCGGACAGGCTTTTCAGCCTGAAGATGCGGCCGGCTTTCGCCATCGCCCAACGCGCCTTCCTCATCCTGCATCCAGACGGCAACATTCTTTGGGACTGCGTTAGCCTGATCGACGCGGCGACGGTGCGGCGGATCGAGGGGCTCGGCGGGCTTGCCCATATCGCCATCTCGCATCCGCATTATTATTCCTGCATGGCGGAATGGAGCGCGGCTTTCGGCGGCGTGCCGGTGCATATCCACGAGGACGACGCCAAGTGGGTGCAGCGCGACGACGCCGCCGTGAAATTCTGGTCGGGCGAGCGACTTCCGCTCGGCGCCGCGACCATGATCCGCTGCGGCGGCCATTTTGCGGGCGCGTCGGTGCTCTCCTGCCCGTGGCTTTCGGGCGGGCGCGGTGCGCTCTTCTCGGGCGACACGATCCAGGTCGTGCCCGACCGGCATCACGTCTCCTTCATGTATTCCTATCCGAACCTCATCCCGCTGGCTGCTGCGGAAATCACCCGCATCGTCGATGCCGTCCGCCCCTTCGCCTTCGATGCCATCTACGGTGCCTTCGAGGGAAGGACGATCGCGCGGGACGGCAAGGCTGCGGTGGAACGCTCGGCCGAGCGGTATCTGAGGGCGATCGGGAGGTAGGCGCCCTCGCCCGCCTCTGTTTCACCCCTCACCAAGTTCGCCCGCCGGTTCGGCGTTGCCTCACCGGGGCTCCCTATCTGCCCTCCGCTATTGCTTCGGGCGTTCGTCGCTGGAAAAGCCAAATCGTTGGCTTTTCCCCGGCCAGTGGCCGACCGCTCCTCACCCCACAAGGGGCGAGGAAGGGGCTGCACCGGCCGTCCCGCCAACCCCCAGAGTCGGTGATTAGCAGCAGCGTCATGGCCACGCTCCCTTCGCCCCTTGTGGGAGAAGGTGGCCGAGCGAAGCTCGGTCGGATGAGGGGTACCGGGCCGAACAGGACGTGGATAAACCTGCGCCCGTTTGTCTCCCAACCCGTTCATATTGCCGCCTTTCCGTATTTTCTTCTCCCCTTTTTCTCCACGCCTCCTGCCCATCCTCCATAATCCCTTTCAGTTCCTCCCATCGGGAACACCGATCATGACGGTGATTGCGTGGGGAGGAGCCGGCGCCTCCGCCTTGATGCTGACGTGGCATCACGGCCGGGGAGGTCCCGCCTGGAGGTTCCCCTGGGGGCATTATGACCCCTGCGTGCCGGTAGAAGGCACACAGACCCCGGGACGAACGCTGAACCTGTTCGGAGTGACTACCCTTCGGCAGGTTCAGGGTGAGGCTCGGGGAGCAGCGGAACAGGCGGGAACAGAAATCGCCGGCGGGGCGCGTGTGTCGCGCCACGTATTTATATTCGGAAGGCACGGCATCGCGCCCCGCTTCCCGGTTTCTTGACAATGGCCAGGGCCGAAAGGCAGCGTGGCGGCGCCCATTTTGCCCCAACAAGGAGCCGCCCATGTATTATGCCATTCTCGCCTATCATGCCGACGACGCCTTCGAGACCTGGAGCAAGGAGGAGGACGCCGCACTGATGGACGATCTTCTCAAGATCAACGACCGCCTCGTGGCCGGGAAGCATCTCGGGCCGGCGGCAAGGCTCGGACCGGTCGAGGGCGCGAAGACCCTGCGCGGCAAGGGGAGCGGCGACATGGTCATCGACGGGCCCTTCGCCGAGACCAAGGAGCAGTTGCTCGGCTTATATATCGTCGATTATCCCTCGATCGACGGGGCGATCGAGGCGGCGCGGGAGATGCGCCGCGCCAACCCGACCGCCGTCTACGAGATCCGCCCGGTGATGCTCTACCTGCCGGGAGCGGCGCTGGCCGAAGGCGGTAAGGCCTGACGGCAACCGGCCCGGCCTGGGTGTCTTGCGTGTTGCTCGATCTGCCATATCTATAGGAGCAAGAAGGGACCTCCGGGCGCGAGGCAACCTCCGCGCCCCGCCAAAGCCGGTGCCAAAAATGAACGGAAATCCGATCCGCCCCTCCGTCGTCTCCATCCGCACGACCATTCCGGACGACGCCTTCACCGCCGATGCGCTCGGCACGCGCCGCGAGGGCAGCGGCGTGGTGATCCGCGACAACGGGCTGGTGCTGACCATCGGCTACCTCATCACCGAGGCCGATGAGGTCTGGCTGACACGGCATGACGGCATCGTTCTGCCCGGCCACGCGCTCGCCTACGACCAGGAGACGGGTTTCGGCCTCGTGCAGGCGCTCGGCGATCTCGGCCTGCCGGCGCTTGCCTTCGGCAATTCCGCCGGCGCCAAGGCCGGCGATCCGATCCTGCTCGCCGACGGGTCCGGCCGGGCGGTCGAAGGCAAGATCGTCGCTCGCCAGGAATTCGCCGGCTATTGGGAATATCTGCTCGAAAACGCCATCTTCACCGCCCCGGCGCACCCCTCCTGGGGCGGGGCGGCGCTGGTCGGCGACGACGGAAAGCTGCTCGGCATCGGGTCGCTGAGACTGCAGATGGGCGAGGGCGATACGATCAAGGACATCAACATGGTCGTCCCGATAGACCTCCTGCCGCCGATCTTCGACGATCTGGTGACGCGCGGCGCGGTGGCCAAGCCGGCGCGCCCGTGGCTCGGCGCCTTCTCGGCCGAGTATAATGGCGAAGTGGTGGTGATGAGCGTTGCCGACAACGGCCCGGCCGACAAGGCCGGCCTGCAACGGGGCGACATCATCTCCGACGTCAAGGACAAGGAAGTGAACGGCCTCGCCGATTTCTACCGCAGCATCTGGGCAAGCGGCCCGGCCGGCACCGAACTGCCGTTGCGTGTCGTGCGCGACGGCCGCGAGACCTGGCTGCGGGTGAAGTCCATCGACCGGGCGGCGGCGCTGAAGAAGCCGCAGATGCAGTAGCGAAGGGAAGCGGCCTGTGGTTGCGTCCTTCGAGGCTTGCTCCGCGAGCACCTCAGGATGAGGGAGGTTGGTGCCGTTCGATATCAAATTCTGAGAGACCTGGGGGAGCGATGCCTTGATCACAGCGCCTCAGTTCAGCACCCGGAGTGGCGCCCACAAAACGAGCCTCGAAGGACGCACCTAATCCCGGTCGCCGTTGACCAGCGCCAGGATGAGTTGCTGGACGTTGCCGTCCTTGCCCATCTCCACTTGATCGAAATCCCGGTTCTTCTTGCGCATTGCGGCGGCGAGCGTGGCCACGCGTTTCGTCACCTCGGTTCGGATTTTCCGGCATGATGGATCGCCGGGAACGCTCAGCCCCTCGGTGGCGGAGCGGATCGCGTCCACGGTCTCCTTGATGATTTCGCCATGCACCCGTTCATGCGCCGTGATGCCTGCGATGAACGTCCTCCACAGCGCCTCGGTCCGCGCCGGCAGCTTGCCGGAAGGTTTCGGAAGATGGGTGATCAGCGTCAGGTGCGGCACAGCTGTCGTCAGTCGGCAATCGCCGCCTTCGGGCACGTATTTCCGCGTCCAGGTCAGCCGGTAATCGGTGAGCGCGATGGCGCGGCCATTCCGCGATTTCGGGCCGTGCTCGCCGATCGAGCGGTAGAGCTCGATGCCCGAACCGCCCGATACGGCATAAGGTACAAGTTTTTCGGCCGCCTGGACCTCGGCGGAGGACGCCGGGCGCGGCAGCAAGGGCACCAGAAACAGGAATGCCACGATCGCTTTCTTCAATTGTTTCCTCACAGGCCGCGTATCATCCATCCCGCGTCGATACAGAATTCCGTTCGCCGCGTCACCGGCTCTTGGCAATCGCGGGGCGCCCCCATCCTGACGCCAAGTGTCAGGAAGTTGTGACGGCTCTTCTTGTCCAGCCTGCCCGCTCATGCCAGTTTGCGCGCCCTGCGGAGAACCTCCCATGATCCTCATCGGCCAATATGATTCCCCTTTCGTGCGCCGCACCGCCATCGCCATGCGGCTCTACGGCATCGCCTTCGAACATCGTCCGTGGTCGACCTTCGGCGATGCGGAAAAGATCCGGCCCTACAATCCATTGCTGCGGGTGCCCACCCTGGTTCTGGATAGTGGCGACGTGCTCATCGAAAGTCTTGCCATCCTCGATTACCTCGACGGACAGATGCCGCCGGCAGAGCGGATGTTCCCGCAGGAGGAGCCGGCGCGGCACAAGGCATTGAAGCTCGCTTCGCTTGCCGCCGGCATTTCCGACAAGGCCGTCGCCCTCTACTACGAGCAGAACCTACACGGCGAAGGCGCTGTCTCGACGATGTGGGTGGAACGGTGCCGAAGCCAGATAAAAGGCGCGCTGGCCGCGCTGGAGAAGGAACGCGCGGCTGCCGGCAGCGGTTATCTGTTCGGCGACCGCGTCGGTCATGCCGATGTCACCGTCGCGTGCATGCTGAGGCATCTTCGCGAGGCGCACCCGGAATTCCAGCCGCTCGACGGACTGCCGGCGCTCAAGGATCACGCCGAGCGGATGGAGGCGCTGCCTGTCTTCCAGGAAATCCAGCAGCCCTTCATCCCACCCAAGGAATAGCAGGACATGAATCGAATACACCTCACCGATACCGGAAGCCGGTCATCCGCCGCGCCTTACGGAAAGGACAGTCAGGCAACGCCTGAAACCCGCCTCTCCGTCGTGCGCGCCGATATCACGACGCTCGACGTCGACGCGATCGTCAATGCCGCGAATTCCTCTCTGCTCGGCGGCGGCGGGGTCGACGGGGCGATTCATCGCGCCGCCGGGCCGCAACTGCTCGCCGAATGCCGGCTTCTCGGCGGTTGCACCACGGGCGATGCCAAGATCACCGGGGCTTACCGGCTGCCGGCCCGGCACGTGATCCACACGGTCGGCCCCGTCTGGCACGGCGGGTCGAAGGGCGAGCCCGAACTGCTCGCCTCTTGCTATCGCAGATCGCTGGAACTCGCGCTCCAGTATGGCTGTTCGAGCATCGCCTTTCCGGCGATCTCGACCGGCATCTATGGCTATCCGAAACCCGAAGCCGCGGATGTCGCCGTGCGCACCGTCGCGACGTTCATCGCGGAAAACGACCAGCCCGCGCGCATCGTCTTCTGCTGCTTCGACGCCTACGCCGCCGATCTCCACCGGCGTGCTGTGGCGGCGCTAGGGGGTTGAACGACCGCAAGCGCGGATAGGGTTGCGAGAGGGGTGATACCCTCGCCAAGTTCGCTCGACGGCTCGGCCGAGCTTGTCAGATCGGGCGAACTGACCTCTCAGAACTTGTAGGCGATGCCAAACAGGACTTCCTGGGTTTTGAGATCGTTTTTGCTAGGGAACGAATATACGGAGAATTTCTCGCTGCCGAAATCTGCAAACCGATATTCGGCTCTCAATATGATCTTATCGGTAACGGCGTAATCCAACCCCGCGCCGATATTCCATCCGATGCGTGTCGAGCTATGGGTGGCAACCGTTTTGTCGTGGAAGCGGAGTTTATATCCGCCAAATGAGACGCCGCCCGCGACATATGGGAGGAAGCGGCCAACCGCGTATCCAACCCGGCCGCGCACCGCGCCGTTCCACGACATTTTGAATGAAGTGGGAATGAAGTTGCTGAGCGTGCCCGAAACGCCGCCAATGCTGAGGATCCAGTCATCTGTTTTGTCCTCGAGATCGGCAGCGTTGATATCGGCTTCGAGCCCAAGCACGATATTGTTGCTCATCTGGTAATTGTAGCCGGCATAAAGTCCGCCCAACACGCCAGTAGCATTATGGTGGACGTCAGTTATCCACACCGGCACGATATCTACCCGGGTAGTAGATTTGCTCCAGCCATACCCGATCTGCGCTCCGACATATACACCGGACCAATCATAGGTCTGATCCTGCGCGGCTGCGGTTCCGGCGCCGAGCAAAAGCGCGGTCGTTGCAAGCAACAGCAATTTCATTGGCGGAATCCCCACAGCCGATGACCTGACGTAACACGCTCCGGTTGCATGTACAAGAAATCTGACACGTTCCTCCCATCGGCTCGGGCCGGAAGGCAGCGTAGTAATGGAAAGGTCGTGCTCTTGCGCTGAGGCCCTGCCCCGCTACTGTACGATCTTCAAACGAACGGGTGCCACGCCATGTCGCTTGCCTTCCTCCTCACTTCCCTGATCGTCGTCGTCGCGCCGGGCGCCGGTGTGCTCTATACGCTCTCGGCCGGGCTTTCGCGCGGCGCGCGGGCAAGCGTCTTCGCCGCCTTCGGCTGCACGCTCGGCATCCTGCCGCACATGGCGGCCGCCATCACCGGGCTTGCCGCCCTGCTCTATGCCAGTTCGGTCGCGTTCGAGGCGCTGAAAATCCTCGGCTGCATCTATCTGCTCTACATGGCCTGGAACACGCTGAGGGAGACCGGCGCCCTCAATATCGAAGGTCGAACCGCACCGGGTTCGGGGCTCCGGATCGTCCTGCGTGGCATCCTCATCAATATCCTGAACCCGAAGCTCTCGCTCTTCTTCTTCGCGTTCCTGCCGCAATTCGTGAATGCCGGCGCACCCGACGCGCTGCCGCGGATGCTTGAACTCAACCTCGTATTCATGCTGATGACCCTCGTCGTGTTCGTCGCATACGGCGTCTTTGCCGCGGCGGTCAGGAACCATATCGTTTCGCGGCCGCGCGTGCTCGCCTGGATGCGTCGGAGCTTTGCTGCCGTGTTCGTCCTGCTCGGCGCGAAGCTGGCTTTGGCCGAGCGCTGACGGCGGGCTCAAACCGGGAGAAAGAATTGTTCCAGAAAATCCTGATCGCCAATCGCGGCGAGATCGCCTGTCGGGTTATCCGCACGGCGCGCAGCATGGGCATCGCCACCGTCGCCGTCTATTCCGATGCGGACGCCGGCGCGCTCCACGTCTCGATGGCCGACGAGGCTATACATATCGGCCCCTCCGCCGTCGGTGAAAGCTACCTCAAGGGCGACCGGATCATCGAGGCAGCGCAGAAGACCGGCGCCGAGGCGATCCACCCGGGCTACGGCTTCCTTTCGGAAAACCCGGACTTCGTCGATCAGGTGACGGCGGCGGGCCTCGTCTTCATCGGCCCGTCTTCGTCTTCGATCCGCGCCATGGGGCTGAAGGACGCTGCAAAGCGACTGATGGAGAAGGCCGGCGTACCGGTGGTGCCCGGCTATCACGGCGAGGCGCAGGAGATCGTCGTGCTCGCCTCCAAGGCGCGCGAGATCGGCTATCCCGTGTTGATCAAGGCGCGAGCCGGAGGCGGCGGCAAAGGCATGCGCCGGGTCGACGACCCCGACCGCTTCGCCGAGGAACTTGCCGCGGCAAGGCGCGAGGCCAAGGCCGCCTTCGGCGATGACCGGGTGCTGGTCGAGAAATATGTCGAGAAGCCGCGCCATATAGAAATCCAGGTCTTCGGCGACAATCATGGCGGGGCGGTGCATCTGTTCGAGCGCGACTGCTCGGCGCAACGCCGTCACCAGAAAGTCATCGAAGAGGCCCCAGCGCCGGGCATGACGCCCGAAATGCGTAAGGCGATGACCGAAGCGGCTGTGAAGGCGGCGAAGGCGATCAAATATTCGGGCGCCGGCACGATCGAATTCATCGTCGACGCATCGGATGGGCTGAAGCCCGACCGCTTCTGGTTCATGGAGATGAACACCAGGCTGCAGGTCGAGCACCCGGTGACGGAAATGGTCACCGGTCTCGACCTTGTCGAATGGCAGCTTCGCGTTGCCGCCGGCGAAAAACTGCCGAAGATCCAGAAGGAGATCACGCTCTCCGGCCACGCTTTCGAGGCACGCATCTATGCCGAGGACGCCTCGAAAGGTTTTCTACCGGCGATCGGCACGCTCCATCATCTGCGCTTCCCCGACCATACCGAGAGCGGAACGGTACGCATCGAGACGGGCGTGCGCGAGGGTGACGCCATCTCGCCCTACTACGATCCGATGATCGCCAAGCTGGTGGTCTACGGCGAAAATCGCGAGGCAGCGCTCGGTGCGTTGGCCGATGCGCTCGACCATGTGCGGATCGCGGGGTCGGTAACCAATACGCCTTTCCTTGCGGCACTCGCGCGCGATCCGGATTTCGCCTCAGGCAACGTCGATACGGGGCTGATCGGGCGCAAGCAGGAGGAACTGACGCGAGCGCGGCCGGCGGGCGCGAGCGTAAAGGCGCTTGCCGCGCTTGCGGTGGCGAACGCCGACAGCGGCGGCCGTAAATCGGCCGATCCGTGGTCGAGCCTCACCGGCTACGCCCATTTTCACTCGATCCCTCGGCGCACGGCGCTCCGCTACGGTGAAGACGCGGTGGACGCACGGGTAGCGACGCGTGGCGACGGGCGCTTCGAAGTGGAAGTCGAGGGCACTGCCTTCGCCTTTTCCGCCGATGCCGTTTCAGGTCGCGCCGCACTCTGGCCGGGCCACGTCACCGTGTTCGACGGGCCGTCCGGCTACACCTTCTCCGCACCCGACCCGCTGGCGCGAGACGTCGATACGGCCGCCGGAGCGGCGAGCCTCAGGGCGCCGATGCCCGGACTGGTCAAGATCGTGCGCGCGGCGGCCGGCGACGCCGTTGCGAAAGGCCAGCCGCTGCTTGTCCTCGAAGCAATGAAGATGGAGCATACCATCACCGCGCCGCATGACGGTCTCATCACCGAGATCGCCAGCGAGGGCGCGCAGGTGACCGACGGAACGGTGCTGGTTCGGTTCAAGGAAGAAGAGACCGTCTGAACGCAAAAAAGCCGCGCCGGCATTATCCTCGCCGGTCGCGGCCTTTTCGCAAGCTTCCATCCTGGCGTCCCCATACGCCGTGACAGCCGCCTTCCCTGTTGTCTTCCCGGCGGCTTTTGCCGCTCGTTTTATTGTTCGTCCTGATCGATAAGATCAGTGCATCGTCATCCATTCGCGCGCTTCGCGCAGCGCCTGGGCGATTTCCTGCTTGTTCATCGTCGCCGAAAGTTCGGCGCGCAGTTCCGCGGCGCGGTCCGAACCCTTGATGGCGGCGATGTTGAACCATTTATGGGCTGCCACCAGATCGATCGCGCAGTCGCGGCCGGTGGCATACATCATGCCCATCTCGAAAAGAATGTCGGCCTGAGCGCCCGATCCGACGGTCCCCAAACCCGCTTCCAGAACCTCATAACGTGCCATTTTCTTTGTCCCTGTCCTACTCCTGGAGCCACGTTCTCTTTTGTCGTTTGAACGCTCGCATCCGATGGTTCGAAGGATGCAGGGGAGGCTTGAATCCGTCGTTAAATGGCGTGCTTAATTTGAGGAAAACAAAGTTCAAACAATCGGTAAACCTTGGATTTCATTAAGGATACGGTTCCTCGCACTCCGGGGTTTCGAGGAAAATTCGATGAAAATTCAGGCTGCGGCGGGCAAGGCTTTGTTCACCACGAAAAACGGACGTTGGAAGAGAATTGCAAGGAAAGCCGGCGCTCGGGCGATGGAATGGGGCCTGCCGGGAGCGGCCGAAAGCATGCGCACGGGCCGGAAATCAACCTCTCGTTAAGGTGTTTGAACGGCAGATGAACGCCAATCTCAGTACGGGTTCAGGGGCATTCGCTAAAATTGTCTCCATCGTCATGGGGACCGGAACCAATGCTTGCGCGTCGCTTCACCATCGTCTGCCTGCTGACCATGCTTTTCGCCATGGGCTTCGCCCGGATCGTCGCCCAATCCTCCGAAAACCCGGCCGAATGGCGCGGCAATGTCCCGATTTCCTGCGCCGCCCATATGAATGGCTGCCGGACAGCGGCCGGCGGGCTGGCCTGGTTGTAAGAAGCCCGGGGGTACAGGATGGCCGAATGCTCCAGCGCCTCTCGAAAACGTCCGGCGTCATCTCTATAATGGGGCATGGACAACAATCCCTATCCGCCCACGGTCGAGACCGTCATCACGCCAGAACCGGTTGCGGCGGAGAGTTTCACCAATCCGGAAAAAGCGGTCGAAGCGCTCAAAGCGCTCTACAACCGCAACACCGCGTTCCTGCGCGACTCCTTCGTCGGGCTTGCCGACGCGCCGGATTCGCATCGGCGCTACCGCGCCTTCTATCCTGAGGTGGCGGTCGCAACTTCCTCCTTCGCGCAGATCGATTCCCGTCTCGCCTATGGACACATGCCGACCCCCGGCCGCTACGCCACCACCATCACGCGGCCGGACCTGTTCGAGACCTATCTTGCCGAGCAACTGCGGCTCCTCATGCGCAACCACGGCATCCCGGTCGTCGTCAGGGAATCCGAGACGCCGATCCCGCTTCATTTCGCCTTCCTGGAAGGAAGCTATGTCGAGGCCTCGGCGGCCGAACGCATCAAGCGGCCGCTGCGCGACATGTTCGACGTACCGGATCTCGACGGAACCGACGATCAGATCGCCAACGGAACCTTCGAGACGTTGCGTGGCGAGCCGATGCCGCTCGCGCCCTTCACCGCACAGCGCATCGATTATTCGCTGCACAGGCTCTCCCACTACACGGCGACGACACCGAACCATTTCCAGAATTTCGTGCTGTTCACGAACTATCAGTTCTACGTGGACGAATTCTGCGCCTTTGCGCGCGGCATGATGGCAAAGGGTGGCGACGGCTATAGCGCCTTCGTGGAGCCCGGCAACATCGTCACCCGTGCCGGCGAAGCGACGCAAGCGCAGGCATCCGTCCGCCTGCCGCAGATGCCGGCCTATCATCTGGTTAAGCCCGACCATGGCGGTATCACCATGGTCAATATCGGCATCGGCCCCTCCAACGCCAAGACGATCACCGACCATATAGCGGTGCTTCGGCCGCATGCCTGGCTGATGCTCGGCCATTGCGCGGGCCTCAGGAACACGCAGGCGCTCGGCGATTATGTGCTGGCGCACGCCTATGTGCGCGAGGATCACGTGCTGGACGACGATTTGCCGGTCTGGGTGCCGGTGCCGCCGCTGGCCGAGGTGCAGGTGGCGATCGAGGAGGCCGTCGCCGAGGTGACCGGGCTTTCCGGCTACGACCTGAAGAAGATCATGCGCACGGGAACGGTCGCCACTATCGACAACCGCAACTGGGAACTGCGCGACCAGCGCGGACCCGTCCAGCGCCTGTCGCAGAGCCGGGCCATCGCGCTCGACATGGAATCGGCGACGATCGCGGCCAACGGCTTCCGTTTCCGCGTGCCCTACGGCACGCTCCTGTGCGTCTCCGACAAGCCGCTGCACGGCGAACTGAAGCTGCCCGGCATGGCGACGGATTTCTATAAGCGGCAGGTCGCGCAGCATTTGACGATCGGCATGCGCACGCTGGAGAAACTGGCCAATATGCCGCTCGAACGGCTGCATTCGCGCAAGCTCAGAAGCTTCTCAGAGACGGCCTTTCAATAGGGATGGTGGAAGCATCGACCGACCTCCGGCGGCAGAAGCGCGCCGTCTGGGCAAGCGCTCTGTGCGCGGCCTTCTACATGCCGCTGATATTCGGCTTCTTCGGTTGGCTGCACCATTCGCTCGATCTCTTCGCGCATTTCCGCTGGCATCTCGCGATCCTGCTGGCGCTGGCGGGCCTGTTCGCGCTCGCCTCGCGCGCATGGAGCATCGGCCTCGTTTCGCTCGTCATGGCGGCTGCTGCGCTGATGACCACGCAGGGCATCGCCGGGGTGCCATTTTCCGGGCCTCAGCGCATGCCCTTCCAGGCGGCGGACGGAACGGGAGCCGTCTATCGCTTGCTGCAACTCAACCTGCGCTACGACAATCCAACGCCCGAAAAGGTTCTGTCGCTGATCGGGCGGACGCATCCGGATATCGTAACGCTCGCCGAGGTCTCGCCAATGTGGGCCGGGAAGCTGAAACTGATCGAGGCGGCCTATCCGGATCCGCTGATCTGCGCTTCACATATCCGCATCGGCGGCGGCGCGATCCTGTCGTCGCGTCCGATGAGCGGCGAACGCTGCTTCGACCGCGGAACCTTCGCCACCGCTGCCGTCAATTTGAACGGGCGGCCGATCCATGTGGTGGCGCTGCATCTCGGCTGGCCGTGGCCTTCGGACCAATGGTGGCAGATAAGGAATTTAGCCGCTCCGATGGCGATGATCCGAAGCCCCGCGCTCGTGGCCGGTGATTTCAACGCCGTTTCCTGGAGTGCCGCCGTCACGGATATGGCGAAGGCCGGCGGCCTCGATATCGTCGACCCGATCGGCGCAAGCTGGTTCTACCGCAAGGCGCCGGAATGGCTGCGCTCGTGGCTCGGCCTCGAGATCGACCACGTCATGGTCAAGGGCGGCATCGTCGTGCATTCGGCCCGCATCCTGGAGGATGTCGGCTCCGACCATGCGCCGGTGCTGATCGAATTCTCACTTGCGCCCCAGCCTGAATCGGAACAGCCCGTGCAGACGGTCGCCATGCCCGTCGCCAAGGGGCGATCATAAGGCGCGGCTGTCGCGACCCGAACTACTTCTGGCCCGCCGGCGCGGCCGGCTTCGCCCTCTTCTTTTTTGGCTTGAACGGTTTCATGCCCTCGCGCGCCAGTTCATCGGCCCGTTCGTTCTCGATGTGACCGGCATGCCCTTTGACCCAATGCCATTTGACCTTGTGACGCTGCCGTTCAGCATCGAGCGCCTGCCAAAGGTCAGCGTTCTTCACCGGCTTCTTGTCGGCCGTCTTCCAGCCGTTCCGCTTCCAGCCGTGAATCCACTGGGAGATACCTTTGTTCACGTAGTCGCTATCCGAATAGAGGTCGACCTGTACCGGTTCCTTCAATGCCTGCAGTGCTTTCAGCGCGGCGGTCAGTTCCATGCGATTGTTGGTGGTCTCCGGCTCGCCGCCAGAGAATTCCTTTGTGTGGCCATTGCTCACCAACCGGATGATGGCGCCCCAGCCGCCAGGGCCGGGATTGCCCGAGCAGGCGCCGTCGGTGAAGATCTCGACTTCCTTCATGCTAGAGTCCCGTCCCCTGGAGCCCGTATTCAGCGGCGGAGCGGATCGTCCGGTGGAAGCGCATGCGGCGGACATATTCGAGCGGGTCCTTCTTCTTGACGAAGGAGCCGTTGGGCACGTTCAGCCAGTCATAGAGCCTCGTCAGCATGAAACGTAGCGCGGCGCCCTGGGCGAGAATCGGTAGTGCCGAGACCTCCGCCTCTTGCAGCGGGCGCACGCCGGCATAAGCACCGAGCAACGCCGCGCCCTTGGTCAGGTTGAAGGAATTATCACGCTCGAAGCACCACGCGTTGAGGCAGACCGCCACATCGTAGGCAAGGAGATCGGTGCAGGCGAAATAGAAGTCGATCAGACCGGAAAGTTTTTCACCGAGGAAGAACACATTGTCTGGGAAGAGGTCGGCATGGATCACGCCGGCGGGTAAATCCGATGGCCAACCTGCCTCCAGTCGGCCGAGGTCGGCCTCCACCTCGGCGGCCAGACCGGGCTCAACCTCGTCGGCCCGTGCCCGCGACTGGTTCCAGAGCGGACGCCAGCCGGCGAGGCCGAGCGCATTCTTCCGTGTCAGCGCGAAATCCCGGCCCGCAAGGTGCAGTGCGGCCAGCGCCGCGCCGACCTGCCGGCAATGCTCGACGGTCGGGCGGCGCATCCACATGCCTTCGAGGAAGGTGACGAGCGCGGCCGGCCGGCCGGCAAGCTCACCGATCATGGTGCCGTCCTTCCGCCGGACCGGAACGGGACAGTCGATGCCTCCCGCCGCAAGATGCTGCATCAGCCCGAGGAAGAAAGGGAGGTCGGCGCGCTCCACACGCTTTTCGTAAAGGGTGAGGATGAAGGAACCGGAGCCCGCATGGAGCAGGAAGTTCGAATTCTCCACGCCTTCGGCGATGCCCTTGTAGGAAAGGAGCTCGCCGATCGAATAATTCTTCAGGAAGGTGCCGAGTTCGACCTCGGTGATATCCGTATAGACAGCCATGGGCTCAGGCGTTCCCGTTGACGAACGCCATATCGGCCGCTGTCAGTTCCACATCGCGAAGCGCGCGCATGACCGGAAAATCCTCCGTCTCGATCGCGGTCTCGGCGAGTTCGACCGTTACGTCGAAGCGTTCGCCGAAGGCGGCGATGATCTCGTCGACGATGATTTCCGGCGCCGAGGCGCCGGCGGAAAGTCCAAGTACGCCGATATCCCCGACATCGTCCCAGTCGATCTCCGCGGCGCGCTGGACGAGCAGCGAGCGCTTGGCGCCCGCCCTTTCTGCGACCTCGACCAGACGGCGTGAATTGGAGGAATTCGGTGCGCCGACGACCAGGAAAAGATCGGCGCCGGCGGCGGCCGCCTTCACCGCATCCTGGCGGTTGGTGGTCGCGTAGCAGATCGATTCGGCGGCGGGCGCCTGTATGCCCGGAAAACGTTCCGCGAGCGCGCGCAGGATACCGGCCGTGTCCTCGACCGAAAGCGTGGTCTGCGTCACGAAGCCGAGCGGCGCGTCGGAGGTCGGCTCGAAACTGCGCGCCTGTTCTTCCGTCTCGACCAGCGTTACCGCTCCTTCCGGCAATTGCCCCATCGTTCCGATGACCTCCGGGTGCCCGGCATGGCCGACGAGAAGCACGTGGCGGCCGAGACGATGATGGCGCATGGCCTGCTTGTGCACCTTGGAGACGAGAGGACATGTGGCGTCGAGATAAAAGAGGTTGCGCGCTTCGGCATCGGCGGGCACGGATTTCGGCACGCCATGAGCCGAAAACACAACCGGCCGGTCGCGATGCTCGTGCGGTATCTCGCCGAGTTCCTCGATGAAGACAGCGCCCTTTGCCTGCAATCCTTCCACGACGTAGCGGTTATGGACAATCTCGTGGCGGACATAGACCGGCGCGCCGTGTTTCTTCAGCGCCAGGACGACGATCTGGATCGCGCGGTCGACGCCGGCGCAAAAGCCGCGCGGGCCGCACAACCTGACCGTCAACGGTTTCCGGGTATGGTCGAGCAAAGCAATCTCCTAACGAGGCGGAAATGCCGTTGGCCGGAAGCCGGTGTCAAGAGCCGCTCTCTTCATGCGGGCCGCGCCAGCGGTTCCTCAGTCGCGTCGCCGCCACGACGAGCAGGACGAGCGCGAGCCCGTACCAGGTCAGCGCATACTGGAAATGGTTGTTGGGCAGGTCGATCACCGTGACACCGCCGATAGGCAAGCCGCCGGAGTTGGGCGCTGCGCCGGCGTCGATGAAGAAGGGCAGCACCTTGGCGCCTGCCGGCAGGCCGGCGGTGGCGGTCATGGCCGACAGATCCTTCCAGTAGAAGACGTTCTTCCTGAGGTCGTTCTCGGGCACGATGAAAGAAGGCTTTTCGACAAGCGGGTTGCGCGCCAGGCCTGTCACCATGGCCTCGCCCTCGACCTGACCCTGCGGCCGCGTCGCCGGATCCTTGCGAGCGTAAGGCACGAAGCCCCGATTGACGAAAATGTAGCGGCCGTCGTCGAGCTTCAGCGGCGTATAGACGTTGAAGCCGGAATCGCCCTTCCACGTCGCCAGGAAATGGCGCTCGCCGCTATGGAGAAATGTCCCCTTTGCGGTCACCGGCCAATATTCGACGTCATGCTTCTCGGCGAACAGGCGCTCGATTTCGCTAAGCGGCCGCGGGGTGGAATGGATGCGCTGGTCGATCGTGGCGAGCAGCCCTTCCTTCCAGTGCAGCCGCTCCACCTGCCAGGTTCCAAGTGCAATAAGGGCCGCGAAGACGAGTATGGCGAGGAAGGCCGCGACATAGGGGAACGGCCTGCGCTCGGCTCGCTCCTCGGCGGCAGGCGTCGTCATCTCCTGTCGATCTCGCCCGGCGCTGCCTTGTTGGCGTATTGAAGCGTGATGAGCACACCCTTCAACAAACGCAGCGCCGCCAGCGAAAGGACGATCGCAAGCGGGATCCACAAGACGAAATGCACCCAGAGCGGCGGGGCGAGGGTTACTTCCATCCAGAGCGCCGAGCCCACGACAATGAAGCCGACGATGAGGATGACGAAGACCGCCGGCCCGTCGCCGGCGTCCGCGAAGGAATAGTCGAGCCGGCAATTCGAACACTCCCGACCCACCGACAGGAAGCCGGAGAACAGCTTACCCTCGCCGCAGCGCGGGCAGCGTCCCTTGAGACCGGCCTGGATCGGCTCGACCGGGGCCCACAATGCCTTGTCTTCTTCCATCGCTACTACCTAAACCCGGACGGCCGTCGGCGCCACGATCCAACAGGCGCCATGATGTCTCACCCGATCGATTACAGCACCAGAACGAATGCGGGCGACCTTGTTGCCAAAGCCGCCCGCAGACGTCGCCTGAGATATCGGAGCGCAGATGCGAATCGTCACTCCACCGCGATTACCGCACCATGCGATGCCCAAACATAGATGCACGTGAAGAGGAAGAGCCATACCACGTCGACGAAGTGCCAGTACCAGGCCGCGGCCTCGAAGCCGAAGTGCTGTTTCGGCGTGAAATCGCCGCCGATCGCACGCATCAGGCACACGAACAGGAAGATCGTACCGATGATGACATGGAAGCCGTGGAAGCCCGTCGCCATGAAGAAGGTCGCGCCGTAGATCGAATTCTTGAAGGCGAACGGGGCGTGTATGTACTCGTATGCCTGGCAGGAAGTGAACAGGACACCGAGCGCCACCGTCAGCACGAGACCCCAGATCAGCCCCTTGCGGTCGTTGTTGATGAGCGAGTGATGTGCCCAGGTCACCGTCGTGCCCGACAGGAGCAGGATGATCGTGTTGTAAAGCGGCAGATGGAAGGGATCGAGCACCTCCATGCCCTTCGGCGGCCATACCCCACCGGTGAAGGCGGCGCGCGCCACCTGCTCGGCCTCGCCCGGAAACAGGCTGGCGTCGAAGAAGGCCCAGAACCACGCCACGAAGAACATCACCTCCGAGGCGATGAACATGATCATGCCGTAGCGCAGGTGCAGCGACACGACCGGCGTGTGGTAGCCCTCATGGGCCTCCTTGATCGTGTCCGACCACCAGGAGAACATGGTGTAAAGCACGATCAGCACACCGACGGCGAAAATCCAGAAATGCGTCTCGGCCAGATTGTAACCGAAGAACGGGAAATCGCCCTGCTCCATGTAGCGCATCCAGGCGACACCGCCGATCGCCATGACCAGCGCGCCGATGGCGCCGATGAACGGATTCGGACTTGGCTTAACCAGATGGTAGTCGTGATGTTTCGCGTGCGTGTCTGCCATATCAGTCCCTGCGCTTTATGGGTGTCCCCGATTAGTTGCTCGCAACCGTCTTGGATTTTGATTCCGCGGCCGAGACCTTCTCCCCCGGCACCTGGAACATCGTATAGGATAGAGTGATCGCCTTCAGCCCCTTGGCTTCTTCCGCCTTGACGATGGCGGGATCGATATAGAAGACGACGGGCATCTCAAGCTTTTCACCCGGCTTCAGCGTGGTGTCGTTGAAGCAGAAGCATTGTATCTTGTAGAAATACGCCCCGGCGAATTCAGGCGTCACATTGAAGCTGGCGCGACCGCGTATCGTATGGTTCGACAGGTTCTGCGCGACATACTGGATCTGCTTGGTCTCGCCGATCTTCACCTCGACCTGCCACTGCTCGGGCTTGAAAGACCAGGGAATGTTCGACGTGTTGGCGTCGAACCTGACCTTCACGGTCTGGTCGAGCACCTTGGACGCGCCCTGGGCGGAGCGCTGCGTCGTTCCACCGTAGCCGGTGGCCTGACAGAACATGCGGTAAAGCGGCACAGCCGCATAGGAAAGCCCGATCATGCCGACGATGACCGCAGCGCAGGTGCTGGCGACGGCAAGGTTCAGCCGCGCCCCCTTCTTCCCGCTATTGTCCAGGTTCCCCGCCATCCTATTCACATCGTATGGTGCACGAACTTGATGATCGTGGCGATATAGAAGATCACGACAAGCGCGGCGAGCCCGAGCCCGATCGCCAGCGAGCGATTGCGACGCGCCTTCCTCTGCGCGTCGGTCAACGGGACCGTATCCTGACCCATCAGCGCACTCATATTCCCGCCAGCCCGAAGGCGCGGCCGATCAGCACGTCTGCCAGGAAGGCCGCGAAAATCCCGAAAAGGTAAAGCAGCGAATAGCCGAACAGCGCCTTGGCCGCCTTCATCTTCCGATCCTCGGCCGGCATGACGAGTACTTTCCAGGCATACCAGACGAAGCCAGCGCCGAGCGCTGCCGAGACCATCCCGTAGCCGAGGCTGGCATAGCCAAGCGCCCATGGAAGGACGCCGACCGGCGCGATCAGGAGCGAGTAGACGAATATCTGGCGGCGCGTCGATGCCTCGCCGGCAACGTTCGGCATCATCGGGATGCCGGCGCGCTCGTAGTCGCCCGACTTGAACAGCGCCAGCGCCCAGAAATGCGGCGGCGTCCACAGGAAGATGATGAGGAAGAGGATCACGCTTTCGATGCTGACCGTCCCGGTCGCCGCCGCCCAGCCGATGATCGGCGGGAACGCACCGGCAGCCCCACCGATGACTATATTCTGGGGTGTCGAGCGCTTCAGCCACATCGTATAGATCACTGCATAGAAGAAGATGGTGAAGGCAAGCAGCGCCGCGGCAAGCCAATTGGCGAGCACGCCGAGCGTCATCACCGAAAGGACGGATAGCACCAGGCCGAAGGAAAGCGCCTCGCCCGGCATCACGCGACCGGCGGGGATGGGCCGGCCGGCGGTGCGCGACATCACCGCGTCGATGTCGGCGTCGTACCACATGTTGAGCGCGCCCGAGGCGCCGGCGCCCGCCGCAATCGCCAGGATCGCCACGACCGCAAGGAACGGATGCGGCAGGATGGGCGCCGCGACCATACCCACGAACGCGGTGAACACGACGAGCGACATCACGCGCGGTTTCAGAAGCTCGAGGTAATCCCCTGCAGTCGCTTCCGAAAGCTGGACTTCCTCGTCACGGGTCGGCTCTACGAGCGCCATTCCAGTTCCAGTTCACTCTCTTCATTAGTGAAACCGCCGGTCGGGCCGGCGGCTTCCTTTTGATCCTGCCGTTCCTACTTGATCCGCGGCAGTTCCGACCACTGGTGGAACGGCGGCGGCGACGGCAACTGCCATTCGAGCGTCGTCGCGCCCGGTCCCCAGGGATTGGCGCCGGCGATGCGCTTCTTGGAGAAGGCCTCGAAGACACCGAACAGGAAGACCAGCACGCCGAAGCCGGCAATGTAGGACCCGTAGGACTCGATCATGTTCCAACCGGCAAAGGCGTCCGGATAGTCGATGTAGCGGCGCGGCATTCCGGCAAGGCCGAGGAAATGCATCGGGAAGAAGATGATGTTCACGCCGATGAAGGTGATCCAGAAATGCAGCCGGGCGATGAAGGAATTGTACATGTAGCCGGTCATCTTCGGGAACCAGTAGTACCAGCCGGCGAAGATGGCGAAGACGGCACCGAGCGACAGCACATAGTGGAAGTGCGCCACCACGTAGTAGGTGTCCTGCATCGAGCGGTCGAGACCGGCGTTGGCGAGTTGCACGCCCGTCACGCCGCCGACGGTGAACAGGAAGATGAAACCGACCGCCCACAGCATCGGTGTGCGGAACTCGATGGAGCCGCCCCACATGGTAGCGATCCACGAGAACACCTTCACGCCCGTCGGCACCGCGATGACCATCGTCGCGAAGACGAAGTAGCGCTGCGTGTCGAGCGAGATGCCGGTGGTGTACATGTGGTGCGCCCACACGACGAAGCCGACCGCGCCGATCGCCACCATGGCGTAGACCATGCCGAGATAGCCGAAGACAGGCTTCTTGGAGAAGGTCGAGACGATCTGGCTGATCATGCCGAAGCCAGGCAGGATCAGGATGTAGACCTCGGGGTGACCGAAGAACCAGAACAGATGCTGGAACAGGATCGGGTCGCCGCCATTCTCCGGCGCGAAGAAAGACGTACCGAAATTACGATCGGTCAAAAGCATGGTGATGGCGCCGGCCAGCACCGGCAGCGACAACAGGAGAAGGAAGGCCGTCACCAGTACCGACCATGCGAAGAGCGGCATCTTGTGCAGCGTCATGCCGGGCGCGCGCATGTTGAAGATCGTGGTGATGAAGTTGATGGCGCCGAGTATCGACGACGCGCCCGCGATGTGGATCGACAGGATTGTCAAATCCATCGCCGGTCCGGGCTGGCCGATGGTCGAGAACGGCGGATAGAGCGTCCAGCCGCCACCGGGGCCCCAGGCACCCGCCGCGCTCGGCATGAACATGGAAATGAGGAGCAGCAGGAAGGCCGGCACGAGCAACCAGAAGGAAATGTTGTTCATGCGTGGAAACGCCATGTCCGGCGCGCCGATCATGATCGGCACCATCCAGTTGCCGAAGCCGCCGATCATCGCCGGCATGATCATGAAGAAGATCATGATGAGTGCGTGGACGGAGGTGAACATGTTGTACATGCTCTTGCCCGCGTCGATGGCGGCGTCGCCGTTGACGCCATAGACCATGGAGGCAAGCCCCGGGAATATCTGGATGCCCGGTTCCATCAGTTCGGCGCGCATCATGATCGACAGGAATGCGCCGATGATACCGGCGCAGATCGCAAAGATCAGGTACAGCGTTCCGATGTCCTTGTGGTTGGTGGAATAGACCCACCGCACCCAGCCATGCGGCCGATGGTCGTCATGAGCTGCTTCTATTGCCGCCATTTGTCCGCTCCGTTCCCTATCTCTATGCCAGCGCGCTCAATCGGCCGCGGCAACTTTCGTCTTGTTGTGGTCGACTTCGGCCATCAGCGCCTTGTTGGCGCCGGGGAGGTCGGTCACCGCCATCTTGTACCAGTTGTCGTACTGCTCCTGGGTCACCACGCGAATCGCGATCGGCATGAAGGCGTGATCCTTGCCGCACAGTTCCGAGCACTGGCCGTAAAAAATGCCTTCCTTCTCCGCCTTGAACCAGGTCTCGTTGATGCGGCCCGGCACGGCGTCGACCTTGATGCCGAAGGGCGGCATGGCGAATGAGTGGATGACGTCGGCGCCGGTCACCAGCACACGGACCATGGTGTTCACCGGCACCACAAGCTCGTGATCGACCGTCAGGAGACGCGGATATTCGGTGCGGTCCTCCTTGCCGAGCTTGGCGCGGTCACTATCTGCCAGGATCGCCGAGTTGAAGGAAAGCTGGTCCTTGGTCTCGTATTCGTAATCCCAGTTCCACTGGTTGCCGGTCGCCTTCACCGTCAGTTTCGGCTCGTCCTTGGGATTGTACTGCGCCGTCAGGAGTTGGAAGGAAGGGATGGCGATGAAGAGGAGAACAACCACCGGAAGGACCGTCCAGATCACTTCGATCAGCGTGTTGTGCGTCGTCTGCGAGGGGACCGGATTGCGCTTGGCGTTGAAGCGGAAGATGCAGTAGCCGAGCAAGACCATCACGAGGACGGTGATCGGGATGATGAACCAGAGCGTATAGTCCTGGAACCAGGTGATCTGCCGCATCATGTCGGTCGCGGCGGGCTGGAAAGTCCACTCCCAAGGCTGCGGGGCCGCCATTGCCGAAGTTACCGCGAAGCCGGCCGCTGCCCCGCCGACGCGCGCAAGAATGTTCCTGATCACTCTCATCGTCTCCCGCAAATGTCTTAATCGGGCCATGATGCCACAAGCCCGCCGGGCGACGGAATCTTCCGCTACCCTCGCATGCGTTCAAACCATACTACGATATCAACCGCAAGGAAGGCGCCATACGAAAGATGCGGCATTTTTGCGCGCGAAACGAGACGGCTTTATCCGGGAGCGGTACGGTGCCGCGGCCCGTATGCACACCGAATCCCGCGCCTACCGGCATTTTGCGACACAGGTGGGCGGCGGTCGCAATTCGGACGGATTGTTGCGCCAGTTGCCGCGAACGGGTGGAATTCGCTGCCGGAAGCCTCCGCGCGCGCTTCCGCAAGCGTGCGCATATGGCTAGATTGCCGTGATTCGCAGGGAGCCGACATGATCGCTGGGCCGTTTCGAGCAGTGCTGAAGAGGACCGCCATTGCCGGGATTGCCTTCGCGGGGATCGCCTTCGTCGCAGCGACGCTGGTCGCGCCCGTCGCCGCCTTCGCGCAGCAGGACACCATGCCGGGCGCCAACGGCACGGTGAAATCGGTCCACGGCGCATGGTCGATCATCTGCGACACCCCGCCCGGCGCCAAGACCGAGCAATGCGCGATGATGCAGAACGTCGTCGCCTCCGATCGGCCCGAGATCGGCCTTTCCGTCGTCGTGCTCAAGACGGCTGACCACAAGGCGCAGATCCTGCGGGTGCTGGCCCCGCTCGGCGTATTGTTACCGAACGGACTTGGCCTCAATGTCGACGGCAAGGATATCGGCCGCGCCTATTTCGTGCGCTGCTTCCAGGACGGCTGCTATGCCGAGGTCATCCTCGAGCAGAAGCTCATCGACACGCTTTCGCACGGCAAGTCGGCGACCTTCATCGTCTTCCAGACGCCGGAACAGGGGATCGGCATCCCCGTCGACCTCGCCGGCTTCGCCGACGGTTTCGCCGCGCTACCGTGAGAATTATCCTAAGTTTCTACCCCGACTAAACCACAATGCACGGACGTATCGCGCATCTTCCTCCCACTTTCTGGCGGCGTCTTCATACCCGATCCGCGCACGATGTTCTTCCGCAAACCGATCCAAGGTGTCGCATATGATGTGGAAGCGCTTGCTCGTGCCTCCAAAGCCCCATGCAGAAACATATGATTTTGAATGAGCTGCCGGTACCGCGCTGGCCGTCAACAAGTATCTTAGCAGCATCTGTCGATTCTCGCGCGTCAGCCTGGTATTTCTCTCTACCGAATATCCTATCGCCCCAAGTACACCTATGTTAGGTGGAGAATAATCTACAGGTGGCAGATAATGGAACCGACGCCTCCACTCGGTTTCTATACTGTCTTTCGCCCGAAGCGCTCTCGCATCGCCTTCATCACACTTCCTACAAGCGTTATACCACATAGTGGCCAAATCTTTGCCGGACTTTGCCGAGAGAGGTGGGAACCTTATAATCCGCGACATTGAAACCTCCTTGATGACGATGCTTTGGGTATGTATGAATTCCTTTGTTTCCTTCCTTCACGCTGTATTTAAGCAAAGCTCGGTGGTCCGCTCGCTTAAAGTTCTCGACCGCTTTTGACTGAGTCTGTTCTGAAGTTTCTACCATGCGGCGATTTAAAAATCAACCGGTTATAAATCCACGATTTCTATTAAACCATTGATTTAAATCATTTTTCCATATTATAGTTATATAGATATATACTCTTGGTGGGTGAACACGCTTTCGTGATTTCCCCATTATTGAGCGTCCTTAAGTGCCGTCACCGCATACCCACATAGATCGCAAGCCCGCCGGCAAGCCCTATGCCCACGCCGGCAATCGCATAGGTGGCGCCGAAGAGCGACCCGGCGAACAGCCCGACCACCGCGCCGATCATTATCCAGTATGGTCCCTTCATTCCTGCTCCTGCTACTATTTCGAGCCGAACAAGCGTGCAACGCGGAAGCCTGCCGCCTATATTCGACCTAATGTCCTCATGACCGGAGCCAAGACGTGGACCGCAGGCTGACTGAACAATTCGACATTTCCGAAGACGAGGTGAAGCGGATCGTCGCCGATACCATCCGCGGTGCCGACGACGGCGAACTCTTCCTGGAATACCGCGAGGGCGAGGCGCTGATGTTCGACAATGGCCGCCTGAAGACGGCCAATTTCTCGACCGACCAGGGTTTCGGCCTGCGCGCGGTCGCCGGCGAGGCGAGCGGCTACGCACACGCCAACGATTTCTCAGAAGCGGCATTGCGGCGCGCGTCCGATGCCGTCTCGACCGTCAAGGCCGGCTATTCCGGCACGCTCGCCGCCGCGCCTCAGGGCACGAACCTTCACCTCTATGGCGAGGAAAACCCGATCGCGGCACCCGGCTTCGAGGCCAAGGCGAAGCTCCTGCAGGAGATCGACGCTTTCCTGAGGGCGAAGGATCCGCGCGTACGTCAGGTAACCGCCTCGCTCGCCGCCTCCTGGCAGCATGTCGAGATCATGCGCGCCGACGGCCGCACGGTTCGGGACATCCGGCCGCTGGTACGGATGAACGTGGCGGTCGTGGTCGGTGACGGCGACCGGCAGGAATCGGGCTCCTACGGCATGGGCGGCCGCAAATCCTTCGCGGAGTTCGTGGCGGAAGATTCGTGGAAACACGCCGCCGACGAAGCGCTCAGGCAGGCGCTCGCCAATCTGGAGGCCATCCCTGCCCCGGCCGGCACGTTCGACATCGTGCTCGCCAATGGCTGGCCAGGCGTCATGTTGCACGAGGCGGTCGGCCATGGGCTGGAAGGTGATTTCAACCGCAAGAAGACCTCCGCCTTCGCCGGGTTGATGGGACAGCAGGTCGCCGCCAAGGGCGTGACGGTCGTCGACGACGGGACCATCGCCGAGCGGCGCGGTTCGCTCACCATCGACGACGAGGGCACGCCGACCAACCGCACCGTGCTGATCGAGGACGGAAAGCTCGTCGGCTACATGCAGGATCGGCAGAACGCCCGGCTGATGGGCATGAAGGCGACCGGCAACGGCAGGCGTGAATCCTACGCGCACGAGCCCATGCCGCGCATGACCAACACCTATATGACCGCCGGCGGCTATGAGCCTTCCGAGATCATCTCCTCGGTGAAGAACGGCATCTATGCCGTCTCCTTCGGCGGTGGCCAGGTCGACATCACGTCCGGCAAGTTCGTCTTCGGCTGTACGGAAGCCTACATGATCGAGGACGGCAAGGTGACCCGGCCGATCAAGGGTGCCATGCTGATCGGTAACGGACCGGACGCCATGCACCGCGTCTCCATGGTCGGCAACGACATGAAGCTCGACACCGGCATCGGCATGTGCGGCAAGGCCGGTCAGGGCGTGCCTGTCGGCGTCGGCCAGCCGCATCTGAGAATGAACCAGATGACCGTTGGCGGCACGCGGACGTAAAAGAGGCGGCGGGCGACGACGGAAGGCAATTGGTCCAGTTGCCTTCTGCCTGCTGTTTCAACTTTCGCCAAAACTTGACGCGGTTTACCCATGATCCAAATACCCTGCACGGGCTTGGGGCGTGCGGGTTCATTCACCACTCCTGATTGTCGGCACGATCCAGACTGATAGTCGCCCGCCGAAAAGGAGACAAACGTGAAAAAGAGATCACTCATCGCGCTGGCCGCATCGCTGGCTTCCGGTCTTGCACTTTCGTTCGGTGCAACGATCGTGACTACGGCTGCCCGGGCGGCGCCAACCAACATCGTCGTCGGCGCCGACACCACCTTTCCGCCGTTCGAGACCGAGACGAATGGCGAGGTCACCGGCTTCGACATCGACATGATCAAGGCGATCGCCAAGGTCGAGAACATGACGGTCAGCCTGAAGACGCTGCCCTTCAACGGCATCATCCCGAGCCTGCAGGCCGGATCGATCGACGCCGCGGTCGCCGGAATCACAATCAAGTCCAGCCGGATGAAGAACGTCGATTTCAGCGATGCCTATTACAAGTCCGGGCTTTCGATCCTGGTCAAGAAGGATTCCAAGATCAAAGGCTTTAACGATCTGAGCGGCCATGTGGTCGCCACCAAGAAGGCCACCTCCTCGGTCGACTACCTGACCGACCACAAATTCCAGTCCGACTACATCAAGCAGTTCCAGAGCATCGACGCCGCCTATCAGGCGCTCGAGACCGGCGGCGCGGACGCGGTCATCTTCGACAATCCGGTCAACATCAACTTCAAGACCAAGCACGACAACGTGAAGACCGTGGGGCCGCTCCTGACGGGCGAATATTACGGCATCGCCGTCAGCAAGAAGAAGCCCGACCTGGTCGCCAAGCTCAATGACGGGCTGGCCAAGATCAAGGAGAGCGGCGAATACAAGAAGCTCTTCGAGAAGTATTTCGGCGGTGATTTGAGCGGCGCCGTCAAGGGCGTGGAGAAGCCGACCGACGTCGCGGTCAAGGACTGAGGGTCTCCCGGCATCCGGTCGAAATCCCGTGGATTCGCGAGATCGAACCTGGAAAGCGCGCGGCGCAAGAGCGGCTCCGCGCGCTTTCCTCATTCATTGATGCGAGAGAAGGATAATCGGGGCACGGTCCATGGACGCCATCTGGCAAAACCTACCTGTCATCCTGACTGGCCTGCGCCTGACGGTCCAGTATTCGATCGTCGCCATCATGCTGATGGTGGTGATCGGCCTGATCGCGGCGCTCATGCGGCTGTCGGCGATCGCGCCGCTGAGGTGGGTCGGCACGGCCTATGTCGAGATTTTCCGATCGACGCCGCTTCTGGTGCAACTCTTTTTCATCGTTCTGGGGCTGCCCGCCATCCTGCCGGTCAACGAATGGTTCGGGCAATTGCTGTACCCGATCCTCGCTGCCGCACTGACGCTCAGCCTGAACGAAGGCGCCTATGTCACCGAGATCATCCGCGCCGGGATCCTCGGCGTCGATCGGGGCCAGAAGGAAGCCGCGCAGAGCATAGGCATGAACGGCTTCCAGACGATGCGCTATATCGTCCTGCCGCAGGCGTTCAAGCGAATGATCCCGCCGCTGGTCAACCAGGCTGCCCAGACGATCAAGGACACCTCGCTGCTCGCGCCGGTCGGCATCGCCGAACTGGTCTACAAGGGCGAGATCGTGATCGCGGAGACTTTCGCCTCCTTCGCCATCTGGGGTCTCATCGCGGTGCTCTACTTCATCCTCATCTTCTCGGTGTCGAAGTGCTCGTCCTACCTGGAGAGGAGGCTTCAAGTTGATAAACGTTAAAGACCTTCACAAGTCGTTCGGCGACAACGAAATCCTGAAAGGGATCAGCACCCATGTGGACGAACAGGAGGTGGTGGTCGTCATCGGCCCCTCGGGGAGCGGCAAGAGCACCTTCCTGCGCTGCCTGAACGGGCTGGAAACGGCAACCAGCGGC
The DNA here is from genome assembly GCF_031656215.1 of Mesorhizobium koreense. NCBI lineage: Bacteria > Pseudomonadati > Pseudomonadota > Alphaproteobacteria > Hyphomicrobiales > Phyllobacteriaceae > Mesorhizobium > Mesorhizobium koreense. Next base: position 4,335,740 of record NZ_CP134228.1, read on the forward strand.
GAGATCGAAATCGCCGGCATGAAACTGACCGACCCGAAGACCAACATCCATCAGTTGCGCCAGCATGTCGGCATGGTGTTCCAGCAGTTCAACCTGTTCAAGCACCTGACCATCATGGAGAACATCACGATCGGGCCGCGCAAGGTGAAGAAGATCGCTCCTGCCGAGGCGGACAAGGTGGCCCGCGAGCTTCTGGCCAAGGTCGGGCTCGTGGGCAAGGAATCAAGCTATCCGGACGAGCTTTCCGGCGGCCAGCAACAGCGCGTGGCCATCGCCCGCGCGCTGGCGATGGGGCCGGCGGTCATGCTCTTCGACGAGCCGACCTCCGCGCTCGACCCCGAAATGGTGGGCGAGGTGCTCCAGGTCATGAAAGCGCTGGCGGTCGAGGGGATGACGATGGTGGTCGTCACCCACGAGATGGGCTTCGCCCGCGAGGTGGGCCATCGGGTGATCTTCATGGATGACGGCCTCATCCTCGAGGAAGGGCCGCCGAAAGAGCTCTTCTCGAACCCGCAGCGGAACCGCACGAAGAGCTTCCTGGCGAAAATCCTGTAGCGCTGGGCTGCTATTTTCACGCAATTCCGAACGGAAAACCGGTTCCCACTTTTCCTGGAATTGCTCTACAGCCACGACGCCGGCGTTCGCGGCAGACGGTGGCCGGGATCGACGATCCTGAGCTTTGGCGCGCCTTCCCCGTTCCAGTGCCAGAGCGCCACGCAGGTTCCGCCCGGCGACATGAAGGATGGGTAGACGACGCCGTCCTTTCCGTCCTCGATCAGTTTCTTCCTCAACAGATGGGTTGCGGGCGTCCTGCCTTCGTCCAGCAGCGCCCGCCATTCGCATTTGTGGATTTCCGGGCCCACGCCGAGCGTAGCCAGCACGACGGGATCGGTGAGATCGGCGAGGCTGGCGCCGGTCAGTTCAAGCTGCGCGATCAGCGCCGGGTGCTGGACAAAGCCTTGATTGTATTCCGCCCAGGCGGTCGAGAGTTCGCGGGCGGCGTAGATAGTGGGCTCGCCGACCGGATTCCAGCGCCCGCCGAAGCGGGCGGCGCCCTCGCCCGACAGCGGCAGATAGGCCCAACGCGGCACGAAGGCGCGCCATAGAGTCAGGCCTCCTGGAGTCAGGTCCCGCGTCGAGGCGTCAGGCATAGACGCCGGAACGGACAGCCTCCAGATAGGCGAGCACCTTGTCGGCCTTGCCTTCGCGCACGAGATCGTAGGCGGTTTTGCCCGCCCAGCCGGGAATCGGCTGGTGCTTGAACCAAAGCGCGGCACGATCCTCGCCGCCGGCCATCTCGTCGGCCACGGCAAGGATGCGCACGACCGGGCTCAAGGCGGCGTCGACCTTGCGCGCGCCGCTCTTCGCCGTCAGCGTGTTGCGGGCGACGCCGATCAGGCCCGCCAGTTCGGTGAGCGTGACGCCGAGCAGTTCCGCCACGCGGCGGGCGGAGAGGAACGGCGCCCTGCCATCGCCGAAGCGCGAGGCAGACATATCGAGAGCCGCGATGCTCATGACGTTCTCCGATCCTATATTGACTTCCATGCGCTCAAAATAAGCGCAAATGGCGCTCAATTCAAGGGCGAGGCAAGTGCGCTCACCTGCGCCGCTTCTTCCTGGTCAAAAGCGCGACGGCCTCGACATGCGGCGACCATAGGAACTGGTCGATGGGAACGACACGCTGAAGCGTGTAGCCGGCTTCGATCAGGATGGTGAGGTCGCGCGCCAGCGTCGCCGGATTGCAGGATATTGCGGCGACCAACAGCACATCCGACTTCGCGATCTGTCGCGACTGCGCCTCGGCGCCAGCGCGCGGCGGGTCGAAGACGATGCCGTCGAAGGCATTCAATTCCTTCGCCGTCACCGGCCGCACGAAGAGGTCGCGGCGCTCCGTTGTCACCCGTTTCAGCCCAGAGCCAAAACGGAAGCCGCGATCGAGTGCGGAAAGCGATGCCGCGTCGGCTTCGACGGCATGGATTTCCGTGCCTTTCGCCAGACGCAGGGCAAATGCGCCGACGCCGGAAAAGAGATCGGCGATCCGCTTCACCTTGGAAAGATGCACGGAAACCAGATCGGCCATCGTCTGCTCGGCGCCGGCAACCGCTTGCAGGAAAGCGCCAGGCGGCGGCGAAACGGGCACGTCCCCGAACAGCACGACCGGCTTGCGCGGCTCGATAACAATCTCGCCGTCGACGGAAAGCCGGGCAAAGCCGGCGCGCAGCGTAAAGTCCGATGCGGCCTTGCGCGTCTTCTCGGCGAATTTGCCGGAGCCGTGAGCCGCAACGTCGAGACCGGAACCCGTCACGGTAACTGTCAGCCGGAACGCTTTGTCGGTACTGCATATTGTCTTTGCCAGGGAACGCAGCGGCTCCAGCGCCGCAACGATCTCCGGCCGGGCAATCGGACATTCCTCGATATCGACAATCGTATGAGAAAGCGCGCGGTTGTAGCCGAGAAGCATGCCTGCCTCGGTGCGCCGCGCCGACAGCGTCACCCGGCGGCGCTCCTTCGGCGGGCAGGGCACCAGCGGCGCCACTTCTGTCTCGATGCCGCGCGACCGCAATGCCTCTACCACGCGGCCGCGCTTCCATTCGCGATAGGCGCCCTCCTCCATGTGCTGGAGCGCGCAGCCACCGCATTCGCCGAAATGGCGGCAGGCGGGCTCGACCCGGAGCGGGGATGGTTCGACCACGGCAAGAAGATCGGCGCGGTCGCCGTTCCGCGACGCCGTCACCCGCTCGCCGGCAAGCGTGAATGGGATATAGACCGGGCCGCGCTCCGTAAGCACGACACCGTCGCCCTGTGCACCGAGGCGCTCGATGCGGAATTCGGCGCTCATCGATCCTTGGTTCCTGCCAATAGATATTCGCGATTGCCGTCCCCGCCTTCTATCGGCGAGGGAACAAGACCCACGGCGCGCCAGTCCGGCTGGCCGTCCAGCCATTCGCACAGTTCACCGGCGATCCGCTCGCCCTCTGCAGCGTCGCGCAGAATGCCGCCCTTGCCGACCGCCTCGCGACCGGCCTCGAATTGCGGCTTGACGAGGAAGACGCTTCGTGCGCCGGGCGCGGCGAGCTGAAGCGCCGGCGGCAGCGCCAATTTGAGCGAAATGAAGCTCAGATCGGCGGTCAGGAAATCGGGAACATGGCCGCCGAGGTCGCTTTCCTTGAGATCGCGGACATTCAGTCCCTCGATGCTTGTGACGCGGGGATCACCGGCGATCCGCTCATGCAACTGCCCGTGACCGACATCGACAGCCGTGACATGGCGCGCGCCGCGCTCCAGAAGAACCTGCGTGAAGCCGCCGGTGGAAGCGCCGAGGTCGAGCGCCTCGGTGTCAGTCGGATCGAGGTTGAAGGCGTCGAGCGCCGCAATCAGCTTCAGCGCCGCGCGCGAGACGTAGTCCCGCGCCGGATCGTCCACTGCGATTTCGGCATCGGGCAACACGCCCTGTCCCGCCTTGGCCGCCGGCCTGCCGTCGACGCGCACCGCCCTCCGCGCAATAGCATCGCGAGCGCGCGAACGGCTGGCGAAGAAGCCGCGTGCGACGAGCAGTTCGTCAAGCCGCATGCGGGGATTGTCGAGGCGGTCCTGCATCCGCCTTCATTGGCGAAGGCCGGCCGCGTTGGCAAGCGGCGTACGGCCTATTCGATTATCTGGAAATGCGGCTCGCCAGTCCGTGGAAGCGATTGAAGGGTCTGGAAAGACGATCCTTCCGTACCCTGATCGACCGCTGGAAAAACCATGATCCTGTCATAGGGCAGCGTGCCGCGGATATCGCCGATCTTCGCGGCGACGATCTGCTTCACCTGCTCCTCCAGCTTGCGATCGTAACGCTGGGCCGCCCCCGCCGGCCAAACGAGCGCCGCCAGCATGGCGGCGACGAGAAGGCACTTCATCTCTCTTCTCCAGACCCTGTCCGATCCCGGCAATCATAGACAGGGCGGGCTAAAATTCGGCCAAGAGAGAGGGTAAGCGAAATGCGAAATTAGAGCGTGAACAGAGAGTTAGCGCTGCTTCCGTTGAAGCTGATTCAAGGCGTAATCAGCACCGCAGGTCGAGACCGACTACGCCCTTATCGCCGCCGTGCCCTGTCCGAGCGCGGCGAAGACGGCGCGCACGATGCCGGCGGAGTCCAGTCCGGCTTCGGCCACCATCGTCTCGGGCTTGGCCTGATCGGTGAACGCATCCGGCATGATGAGCGGGCGGACCTTGAGGCCAGTCTCAAGCAAACCGTGGTGAGCAAGGAAATTCAGCACGTGGCTGGCAAAGCCGCCGATCGCGCCCTCCTCGACAATGATCAGAACCTCATGCTCGCGCGCAAGGCGGGCGACCAGTTCCTCGTCGAGCGGTTTGGCGAAGCGGGCATCGGCAACCGTCGTGGAAAGGCCGGCAGCATCGAGTTCTTCTGCCGCAAGCAGGCAATCCGCAAGCCGCGTGCCGAGTGAAAGCAGCGCTACTTTCGTGCCTTCGCGGACGATCCGTCCCTTGCCGATCTCCAGCACCGAGCCCCGCTCGGGCATCTCGACGCCGACGCCGTTGCCGCGTGGGTAGCGGAACGAGATCGGCCCTTCATCATAGGCTGCGGCGGTGCGCACCATGTGCTTCAGTTCCGCCTCGTCGGCGGCGGCCATGACGACGAAGCCCGGCAGCGTCGCCAGATAGGTCGTGTCGAAGGCGCCGCAATGGGTCGGACCGTCGGCGCCGACATAGCCGGCGCGGTCAATCGGGAAGCGCACTGGCAGCCTCTGGATCGCCACGTCGTGCACCACCTGGTCGTAGGCGCGCTGCAGGAAGGTCGAATAGATAGCGGCGAACGGCTTGAAGCCTTCCGTGGCAAGGCCGGCTGCAAACGTCACCGCGTGCTGCTCGGCGATGCCGACATCGAAGGTGCGCTTCGGAAAGGCCTGGCCGAAAAGATCGAGCCCGGTGCCGGCCGGCATTGCGGCGGTGACGGCGACGATCTTCTCGTCCTCGCGTGCCTCACGGACGAGGCTTTCGGCGAAGACTTTCGTATAGCTCGGCGCGTTGGCGGGCGCTTTCGCCTGCGCGCCGGTGATCACGTCGAATTTCGACACACCGTGATATTTGTCCGGGGAAGCTTCCGCCGGCGGATAGCCCTTGCCCTTTTGCGTGATGACGTGAATCAGCACCGGGCCTTCGCCATGATCGCGGACGTTTCTCAGGACCGGGATCAGATGCTCCAGATTATGCCCGTCGATCGGGCCGATATGATAGAAGCCCAACTCCTCGAACAGCGTGCCGCCGGTGACGTAGCCGCGCGCGTGCTCCACCGCCCGGCTGACCGCGCTCTCGGCACGCTTGCCGAGATAGGAGGTCAGCTTCTTGCCGATGTCGCGGATGCCGAGATAGGCGCGGCCGGAGGCGAGGCGGGCGAGATAGGCGCTCATCGCGCCTTCGGGCGGCGCGATCGACATGTCGTTGTCGTTCAGGATGACGATCAGCCTGGCATCGAGCGCGCCGGCATTGTTCATCGCCTCATAGGCCATGCCCGCCGACATGGCGCCGTCGCCGATAACGGCGATGACGTTGTTCCTGCCGCCCTTCAGGTCGCGGCCGACGGCCATGCCGAGCCCGGCCGAGATCGAGGTGGAGGAATGCGCCGCTCCGAAGGGATCGTACTCGCTCTCCGCTCGCCTGGTGAAGCCGGAAAGGCCGCCTTCCTGGCGCAGCGTGCGCATGCGGTCGCGCCGACCTGTCAGGATCTTGTGCGGATAGGCCTGGTGGCCGACGTCCCAGATCAACCGGTCGTCGGGCGTATTGAAAACGTAGTGGACAGCGACCGTGAGTTCGACCACGCCCAGCCCCGCGCCGAGATGGCCGCCGGTCTGCGATACCACGTCGATCAATTCGGCGCGCAACTCATCCGCAAGCTGCGGCAGATCGCTCTCCGGCAATTTGCGCAGGTCGGAAGGAAGGCGGATCGTATCGAGAAGCGGCGTTGCGGGCGGAGGTGTCATCTTTCAATCACGGAACTACGTATCTGTCCGATGCAGATAAGCGTTGCCGGCCCGAAAGTAAATAAAAGCGCATAGCGCCGACACCGGCGTCAATTGTCCGGCAGAGGAATGAATTCCTCCTCGTCGCCCGGCACGATATCGAACCTGCCGGTCCGCCATTCCTCCTTGGCCTGCTCGATGCGCTCCTTCGAGGAGGAGACGAAGTTCCACCAGATATAGCGCCGCGAACCGAGCGAGGCGCCGCCGAAGAGCATGAAATGCGCGCCGCGCTCGGAGCCGACGACGATCTCGTCGCCCCCGCGCAGCACCAGCAGCCTGTCGGAGGGGAAGCGGTCGCCGGCGATATCAACCTCGCCGTCGAGAATATAGATCGCCCTTTCCTCGGCTGTCGGCGGAATCTGGAAACGGCCGCCGGCTTCGAGCCGGATATCCGCATAGAGCGTATCGGAAGCCGTCTTCACCGGCGATTTCGAGCCGTGCAGTTCACCAATGACGACACGGAAAGCGGCGCCATCACCCTTACCTTCCGGCAGTTCGTCGCGGCCGGTATTCTCGAATTGCGGCGCGACCTCCTCGGCATCGTCCGGCAGTGCCAGCCAGGTCTGCAGGCCGGAAAGCGACAACGGGCCGCCGCGCAATTCCTCCGGCGAGCGCTCGGAATGGACGATGCCTCGCCCCGCCGTCATCAGGTTCACGTCGCCTGGTTCGATCACCATCTCGGTGCCGAGCGAATCGCGGTGGCGGATCTTGCCGTCGAACAGATAGGTGACGGTGGAAAGTCCGATATGCGGATGCGGGCGCACATCCACCGCCTGGCCGGCGCGCAGGATCGCCGGGCCCATGCGGTCGAAGAAGATGAACGGCCCGACCAGCCGGCGGCGCGCGGAGGGCAGCGCCCGACGCACCTCGAAGCCGCCGATGTCGTGCGCGCGCGGAATGATCAACGTCTCGATGGCGTCACAGGCAAAGGCGTCGCCGGGAAGAGGATCGGGACCGGGAAAGAAGGACATTTCCTATATCCTTGGTTAGGACCAGGTGATCAGCCCGACACCGTAGCGCGAGAGTTGGCGATCATATGTCACGAAACGCATATCCTCGGTAATAGCCTGCGCCAACATCAGCCTATCGAACGGATCCGCATGCAGGGGCGGCAAGCGTTCGACGAGAGCGGCATGTGCGGGAGTCACATTTAAAAGATCGAAACCCGCGGACTCGAATTCGGTGATTGCCTCGTAGCCCGAAAGCGGCGGAGCATCCATCCTCCCAAGCTGATGTTTTATGGCAATTTCCCAAATCGACGCCGCGGAGACCGCAATTTCGTTGTTATCTTCCACGATGAGATTGCGTATCCTCTCCGGTATTCGCTCGGGCGTATTCGTCGCCCAGATGGCTACATGGGTATCAAGGAGAAGCTTCATTTCTCCTTGCCAAGAAACATCGCCGCTACTTCCTCGTCCAGGGCCTGAAATGCCTCATAGTCCAGCGGAGGGTATTTTCCCTCTGCCAGTCCCAATTGGCGCTTCTTCGGCTGCCCAAGAGGAACCAACCTCGCCGCCGGCTTGCCGTTGCGCGCGATGATGATTTCCTTCTCGGCCCCGCTTTCGACGGCCTCGACAAGCTTGGAGAGCGAAGTCTTCGCCTCAAGCATGTTGACCATTCCCATGTCGGCCTCCTTAGCCAGCCCTGGCTAAGATAAGCTACGGAGACTGGTAATTCAACTCATGGCGAGGCGATCATCCGCGTCTGAGGAAATTGACTCGCCAGGTGTAGGAACGGAGGCGGGCCGAACGTCCTTCGGGTCTACACGATGAAGGAGAGTGCCATGAGCTATGTCGACGGTTTCGTCCTCGCAGTGCCGAAGGAGAACATCGAAGCCTACAAGGAGATGGCCCGCAAGGCGGGCGAGGTATGGATGGAGCATGGGGCCACCGCCTATGTCGAGGCGATCGGCGACGACGTGCCCTATGGCGAACTCACATCCTTCCCGCGTGCGGTGCAGGCGAAGGACGGTGAAATCGTCGTATTCGCCTGGGTCGTCTATCCGTCCCGCGCCAAACGCGACGAGGTGATGGGGAAAGTCATGGCGGATCCCAGGCTCGAGGGCAGCATGAAGGACGCGCCGTTCGACGGCAAGCGCATGATCTTCGGCGGCTTCGTGCCGTTTATAGAGCTGTAGGGACAGTTGGCGGGGGCGCCTACTCCCCGTCGAGCGGTTCCGTGCCTATCGGTGCGCCGTCACGGGAAAGGCGAATCTTTTCAACCTTGTCCTCGGCCGCCTTCAACAAGGCATCGCAGTGCTTCTTCAATGCCTCGCCGCGCTCGTAGATCCGGATCGACTGGTCGAGCGGCACATCGCCCTTTTCCAGATCGTCGACGATGCGCTCCAGCGCGGCGAGCGCCTCCTCGAAGCTCATGTTCCTGATATCGTCTTCGGCATTTCCGGGGGTCGTTTCGGGCATCGTTCAGCCTTCCATCAGGCGCTTGACATGGGCGGCCGTGGAGAAGGCCAGCCCCTGGAGGTCGTAGCCGCCCTCCAGCAGGCTGACAAGACGGTTGGACGCGGAGCGGCCGGCCTGCTCCATCAACCTGCCCGTCGCCCAGTCGAAATCGTCTTCGGTGAGATTGATCTCGGCCAGCGGGTCGCGATGGTGTGCGTCGAAACCGGCCGAAACGATGATGAGTTCCGGTCGGAACGCCTCGACCGCAGTCAGGACCCGATCCGAAAAAGCCTCGCGGAATGAATCGCTTCCGCTGTCCGGCGAAAGCGGCGCGTTGACGATGTTGCCGGCGCCGGTCTCACCCACCGCGCCGGTGCCGGGGTAAAGCGGCATCTGGTGCGTGGAGGCATAGAGCACGGTCGGATCGGACCAGAAGATGTCCTGCGTGCCGTTGCCGTGATGGACGTCGAAATCGACGATCGCCACGCGCTCGACATCGTGCTTCTTCTGCGCGTGCCGGGCGGCGATAGCGGCGTTGTTGAACAGGCAGAAACCCATGGCGCGATCGTGCTCGGCATGGTGACCCGGCGGACGCGCCGCGACGAAGACATTGTCGGCACGGCCGTCGAACACGTCGTCCACCGCAGCCATCGCGGCACCGATCGCGGTCAGCGCCGCCTCCCAGCTCTTTGGGCTGGCGCACGTGTCAGCGTCGATGCGGGCTATGCCGGCCTCGGGGATCGCCGCCCTCACCCGTTCGACATAGTCCTTCGGGTGGGCGTAGAGGATCGCGTCCTCTTCCCCTCTCGGGGCCTCGACCCGGTCGAGGTGGTCAAAGGCTTCGTCGTCCAGCGCACGCGCGATGGCGCGCAGCCGGTCAGGCCGCTCCGGATGCCCCGGCGGCGTAAGGTGTTCGAGAAAGATCGGGTGGGTATAAAGCCGTGTCGCCATCGTGCAAACATAGGGGCTCGGCCGAGCCGCGTCCACGGAAAGAGGGTGGACCGGGACACCCGGGTTTCACGACAGGTCGGCGCTTTCCGTCGTGTCGTTGCCGTCTTCGCCGGTCACCGACGCGGCGGGCGCGGAAAGCGACCAGCGCAATACGCCGCCTGAACGTTCATAGCGGGCGGAGCCGTTCAGCGTTTGCGGCGCCACACGCAGCAGCACGACGGAGCCAAAACCTCGCGCCTTGTGGCCGGCAGGCGCGGTTTCGACGATGCTACCGGCCGTCTCTTCCCAATCAAGCTGGAAAATCGGCTCGACCGGCTCTCCCGACAGCGACCACGAGATCGAAACGGCGCCGTGATGGCCGAACGCGCCATATTTTGCCGAATTGGTGGCAAGCTCGTGAAAGGCCATGCCGAGCGCCTGCACTGCGGCGGGACGCAAGGTCATCTCCGGCCCATGGAGGGTAATTTGGCCGTCCTGGCCGAAGGGCTGAAGCTGCTGGTGAAGAAGTTCATGCAGGCTACCCCCCGACCAGTCGGACGTGACCAGCAGATCGTGCGAGGAAGCGAGCGCTGTGATGCGCTCGCGGATGCTGCGTTCGAATTCCTTCGGGTCTTTGGTGTGCTTCGCGGTTTCCCGGATCATGGAAAGAATCACAGCGAACTGGTTCTTGACCCGATGATTCACCTCTCGCAGCAAAAGCTTGATGCGCCGTTGGCTGGCCCTGGCTTCGCTTATGTCGCGCGCGATCTTCGAGGCGCCGATAATCTGTCCTGCCCTGCTGCGGATAGGAGAAATGGTGAGCGAGACGAAAATATCGCGGCCATCCTTGCGGCGTCGGATGGTTTCGAAAGGCGGCACGCTCTCTCCGCGCCTTATCCTTGCGATGATGTCGTCTTCCTCTCCGTGCAGCCGCTCCGGGATGAGCATAAGGACGGATCGGCCGATCGCCTCTTCGGCCGAGTAGCCGAACAGCCGCTCGGCGGCCGCGTTCCAATTTGTAATGACGCTGTTCAGATCTTTTCCGATGATCGCATCAAAGGAAGAATCCACAATCGCTGCAAGACGCGCATCAGCGTCCGCATCGTCGAGACCCCGGGCGCGGACCACTTCGCTCATCTTGCCGCAATGCGATCCTTGTCTTGAAGGAAATGGGTCGGTAGCAGCCAATGCAATCGGCCACAATAAAATATGACATAGCCGGACACGGTTGAATACCGATACCCGGATTGGGCTGCCAGCACCGCAGTTGCCTTGACTGCCGCAGCCTCTACCCCGAAACCGATGGCAATCGGCGTAATCCGCGCTACCATTGCGTGACCGCGACGCGCGGCCGCAAGGAGTGAGAACGATGGCTGACGAGAAGGCGATCAGGGAGCGCGCATATCACATCTGGGAGGTCGATGGCCGGCCGCACGGACGCGACCGCGAGCATTGGGAACGCGCAAGCCGCGAAATCGAGGCAGAGGCGAAGAAGCGCCCCCGCAAAGCCACCACCACGGCCAAGGCAAAGGCGGCCGGCAAGGCGAAGACAAAATCCACGAAAGCAACGGCCAAGTAACCCGCCGTCTACTCCCGCTAAAGCAGTTCAGTCGCTTCGATGTGGATGCCGAAACCTTCCAGCCCGACATAGTGGCGCTCGCGCGAGGCGATGAGGCGAATAGAGGAGATGCCGAGATCCTTGAGGATCTGCGCGCCGAGCCCGATTTCGCGCCATTCGCTTTCCCGCTTAAGCGCCTCGGCATGGGCTTCGCGATCGTCCGAGACGGGCCGGCTTCTAGCGTTGTGCGCCACCCCGACGGAGCCCTCGCGCAGATAGACGATGACGCCGCGCCCCGCCTTCCCCATCGAGCGCGTCAGCTCGTCCAGCCGATGCCCCGTGCCGAACACGTCGGTGACGACATCTTCCGTGTGCAGCCTGACGGGTACGTCCTTGCCGTCGCGGATGTCGCCGAAGACGATGGCGAGGTGGTGCATCACGTCCCAGGGGAGGCGATAGACGAAGGCGCTCGCCTTGCCGCCCGGCGTCTCGATCTCCGAGCATCCGACACGCTCGATCAGCGTCTCCTGGCGCTGGCGGTAGGCGATCAAATCGGCGACGGATACCTGTTTCAGGCCATGCTCCTTGGCGAAAGCCGCGACCTCAGGCCCGCGCTTCACCGTACCGTCGTCGTTCACCAGTTCGGAGATGACGCCGATCTCGGGCAGGCCGGCGAGCCGGCAAAGATCGACCGCCGCCTCGGTATGGCCGGAGCGCATCAGCACCCCGCCCTCGCGCGCGATCAGAGGGAAGATGTGGCCGGGCCGGACGAAATCCGATGCGCCGGCATTGCGGTTGGCGAGGTTGCGGACCGTCAACGTCCGGTCGTCCGCGGAAATGCCGGTCGTGGTGCCGTGCTTGAAATCTACCGAGATGGTGAAGGCGGTCGAGTGCGGCGCGTCGTTGTCGGCAACCATCGGAGCGAGGTTCAGCCGGCGAGCGTCCTCGCGCGTCATCGGCGCGCAGACGATGCCGGAGGTGTGGCGGACCATGAAGGCCATCTTCTCCGGCGTGCAATGCACCGCCGCGACGATCAGATCGCCTTCGTTCTCGCGTCCGTCATCGTCCATGACGACGACCATCTCGCCGCGCTCGAAAGCGCGGATGACATCGGCGACGTGTTTCTGGTCGTAGGGCATGGTGCTCGCTTCACTCGCAGGCCATAGGGGAGTTGGCCAATAAGGCAGTAGGGAATAGGGGAAGAAGAAGCCGTTCGGAAGAGGTCTTTGCGAACAAGTCCAAAAACCTATTCTCCTGCTCCCTGACCAACCTGACCTCTCCCCGTTTGTCCCCGATGCCTGAGATAGTGATCCGCGATGGCGCAGGCGACCATCGCCTCGCCGATCGGGACGGCGCGGATTCCGACGCACGGGTCATGACGGCCCTTGGTCATGATTTCGATCTCATTGCCGTCGGCGTCGATGGAGCGTCGCGGAGTCAATATGGACGAGGTTGGCTTGACGGCGAAGCGGGCGACAACCGGCTCGCCGGTCGAGATGCCGCCAAGGATTCCGCCGGCGTGGTTCGACAGGAAGCGCGGACGGCCCTCATTGCCGACGCGCATCTCGTCGGCGTTCTGCTCGCCGGTGAAGCGCGCGGCCTGGAAGCCGGCGCCGATCTCGACGCCCTTCACCGCGTTGATCGACATCAGGCCAGCGGCAATGTCCTGGTCGAGCTTGCCGTAGATCGGCGCGCCAAGGCCCGGCGGCACGTTATCGGCGACGATCTCGATCACCGCGCCGACCGAGGAGCCAGCCTTGCGCACACCGTCCAGATAGTCGGTGAAGACCGGGACGGATTCCGGGTCGGGCGTGAAGAAGGGGTTTTCGGCATTGCCGACGAAGTCCCAGTCCCAATTGGCGCGGTCTATCGCCTTCTCGCCCATTGCGACCAGCGCGCCGCGCACGACGAGGCCCGGCACGACGCGCCGCGCGATTGCGCCGGCGGCGACACGCGCGGCCGTCTCGCGCGCCGAGGAGCGGCCGCCGCCGCGATAGTCGCGGATACCGTATTTCACCTCATAGGCGTAGTCGGCATGGCCCGGCCGATACTGGCGCGCGATGGCGCCGTAATCCTTCGAGCGCTGATCGACATTCTCGATCATCATCGAGATCGGCGTGCCGGTCGTCACCAGCGTCTCGCCGCCCTCCTCGGGAAGGGTGCCGGAAAGGATCTTCACCTGATCGGGTTCGCGGCGCTGGGTGACGAAACGCGACTGGCCAGGCCGCCGGCGGTCGAGTTCGTCCTGCACGTCCTTCAGCGTGAAGCGGATGCCGGGCGGGCAGCCGTCCACGACGCAGCCGAGCGCCGGCCCGTGGCTTTCTCCCCAGGTTGTCACACGGAACAAGTGACCGAAAGTGTTGTGCGACATTACTATCCCATGGCCTGCCGAAATGACGACCGGTGCTGCTCTACCGGCGTTTTCAACAGGGGTCAAACAGGCCCGCAAGAACTATTGATCGCCGCCGGCGGCCCGGCGCTTCACTTTCGACACAATCCGGCTATCACTGCTCGCCTTGGGCAAATCAACAAGAAGGACAAGAAAGATGGGGGAGAAAACAATGCGCACCGTTCTCGGCGCCCTGGCGGCGCTTTTGATGCTGTCGGCCTACGCGATGGCCGCGGAAGCCGAAGGCCATATCAAGAAGGTCGATCGAGACAAGATGACGATCACGCTTGACGACGGCAAATCCTACAAGCTGCCCGGCGAGACGGACATGGATGGGATCAAGGAAGGCATGGATATCGTGCTTGCCTATGATAAGGTCGATGGCCAGAATCTCGTGACGGACATGCAGACTTCGGAGTAGGATGGAGCAGGCGAAATCTGCCGTGCGTGGTTCGAGGCTCGCTTCGCTCGCACCTCACCATGAGGACTGTTGAAGCGCTGCACTCCATCTCAGGATAGGGATGCCGGGCTCTAACCTCCCTCATGGTGGGGTGTGAGCGAAGCGAGCCTCGAACCACGCACAGAAAGACCTTACAGCCACGTCAGCCGGTCGTCCTCGAGCTTCAGAATGACGTCCTGCGGCGTTTCCATGTCGGCTGCCTCCGCGCCCGGTACGCCTTCGATCAGGTGGAAGAGAGCGCGGATGACCCCGCCATGGATTGCGCCGACGGTTTCCTGCGTCAGTTCGTCCAGCCAGCCCTGCACGCGCTCGGCGAGCATGGCGTAGCTTTCGGCACCTGCGCCCGACGGCCGGAAATTCCACTTGTCGGCGAGCCGGCGCTCGATGACGCCGGGAGCGCGCGCCTCGATCTCGTCGGCGACATAGCCCTGCCAATCGCCGAAATTCACTTCCTTCAGGCGTACGTCCGTATGAAAGCCGTCCGGCGGCAGGTCCATCTGGATGCGCACGCGCCGCATGGTCTCGCGCGTGCGGCGAAGCGGGCTTGCCACGAAGTCGAACCCCGACGCCGTGCCGAGGATGCCGGCTAGTTTCCTGCCGTTCTCGTCGGCCTGCCGCCGGCCGATCGCATTGATCTCGGTATCTTCTTGCCCTTGAAAACGCTCGGAGGCATTCCAGTCGGTCTGGCCATGGCGCACGAAATAGGCGAGCGGATATTTCGCCACTGACAAAACCTCCGGCTGGAGAGGATTTCAGTCCTTGACGACGGAGATATCCGGCGCGTCAACCGCTTTCATCCCGACGACATGATAACCGGAATCGACGTGGTGCACCTCGCCGGTCACACCGCGCGACAGGTCCGAGAGGAAATAGAGGCCCGCATCGCCGACTTCCTCGATGGTGACGCTGCGCTTCAGCGGGGCGTTGTACTCGTTCCAGCGCAGGATATAGCGGAAATCGCCGATGCCAGACGCGGCAAGCGTCTTGATCGGGCCTGCCGAGACGGCATTGACGCGTATGCCCTTGCCGCCGAGATCGACGGCGAGATAGCGCACGCTGGCCTCGAGCGCGGCCTTGGCGACACCCATGACGTTGTAGTGCGGCATGACCTTCTCCGCGCCGTAATAGGTGAGCGTCAGGAGCGAGCCGCCCTTTTCCATCAGCGGCTCGGCGTGCTTTGCAAGCGCGGTGAAGGAATAGACGGAAATGTCCATCGTGCGCTGGAAATTCTCGCGGCTCGTCTCGACATAGCGGCCGGTCAGTTCGTCCTTGTCGGAAAAGGCGATGGCGTGGACGAGGAAATCGAGGCCGCCCCATTTCTTCTTCACCGCGTCGAAGACGGCGTCGAGCGAGGCCGGATCGGTCACGTCGCAATGGCCGGCGACATCCGCGCCGAGTTCCTGCGCCAGCGGCTCGACGCGCTTCTTCAGCGCGTCGCCCTGGTAGGTCAGCGCAAGCTTCGCGCCGTGGGCCGCGCACGCCTTTGCGATGCCCCAGGCGATGGAACGGTTGTTGGCCACGCCAAGGATCAATCCCCGCTTGCCTTCCATCAGGCTATTGCCGACTGCCATGCCACCCTTCTCCGCATTTCGGTGAACAATGCCGGGAAGCGGGTCGCTTCCGCAGCAAAACGCGTCCCGTGCCTATCGCACAGGCGCCGGAAGCCTTCAAGCTTGCGGCGGTTACAGGACAACAAGCCTGGCGTGAAAAGCGCGTAGGACGCGTCAGACGCTCGCCTTCTTCATCAGCGCCTCAAGTTCCGCGTCGCCCTTTTCGGGTAGCATGACGCGCACATGAACATAGAGATCGCCATGGCCGCCCGCCTTGTCCGGCAGACCACGGCCCTTCAGCCGCAAGACCTTGTCCGAGCTCGACCATGGCGGGATGGCCACCGCCACCTTGCCGCTCGGCGTCTCTGCCGCCACCTTGGCGCCGAGCACCGCGTCGCGAAGCTCGACCGGCAGGTCGGAGTGCAAGTCCCTGCCCTCGACGCGATAGCGCGCGCTCTTGCGGAAGCGGATCTTGACCAGCGCGTCACCCGGCTTGCCGCCGAAGGGCGATGGCTCACCCTGCCCTTTCAGGCGGATGGTCTGGCCGTCCTCGACGCCCTTAGGCAGCTTCACCGCGATCTTGCGTCCGCCGGGGAAGATTGCCGTCACCTTGGCGGCGGTGACAGCGTCTTCGATGTCGATGTCGAGGATGGCATTCAGATCGGCGCCGGCCGGCGCCTGCTGTCTGCCGCCTCCACCACCGCCGGGGCCGCCGTTTCCGAAGCCACGTCCGAAAATCTCGCTGAAAATATCGTGTGCGCCGCCGAAGGCGTCGCTGCCCGCCGTGCTCGAACGGAACTCGAAATGCGACCCTCCCGGCCCCTGCCGCGACTGGCGGAAACCGGCAAACGGATCGCCGCCGGCCGCACCCTCGAAGCCCTGGAAGCGCTGCTTGCCCTCCGCGTCGATCTCGCCCCTGTCGAAGGCGCCGCGCTTCTTCTCGTCGCCAACGACCTCATAGGCCTGGTTGGCCTCGGCAAAGCGCTCCTTGGCCTTCGGATCGTCCGGGTTCTGGTCCGGGTGATATTTCTTGGCCAGCTTCCGGTAGGCCGACTTTATCTCCTTGGCCGAGGCGTCCTTGGCGACGCCCAAAACCTGGTATGGATCGCGCATGCTTCCTGCCTGACGGGATTGATAGAAATGATCGTCCTTATATGCGCTCGGCTAGGAAGAAATTCCAGCCCGGCGAAGGATCGACCCGCTCCGGATCAGGATCCCGCGAAGGTGCGCAATTGCCATCCGCCGGAATTTTCGAGGCAAGCCTCCCCATGGTAAAGGCCGACGCCGTCGAAGCGCGTCACCGAGGCGGAAAAGCGGCGGCACAGATGGCCGCTATCCTGGAATTCGGTGAGGCCGGTGATCTGCCCGCTCGCGCCGGTCGCGGGGTTCATCCAGGCAAGGCCGTCGGAGCCAAGCCCGCTTGGATCGACCGAGGTGACCGCGTTGCGGATCGTCTCCTCGTCCGTGACATTGGCCGTTGTCGGGTTCGGCCGGACGGAGCCGGTGATGATCGAACGGTCCGTCTCGGCTCTCTTCAGCAGATTGCCGGATGCACAGGCGGTAAGGGCCACCGGCAACAAGACCAGAGCGGCAACCGGCAGAAACTTACGCCACGACACGGCAAGCATCACGCCACGCAGCACCTTTGCTTGCGCTCCACGCAACAATCGGCATTCTCCCGAAGAACCAAGGAAAAACACTATGGCCAACGCACCGTTAACAAGCGATGACTTCACCGAGAGCGCCGAGCCCTTCGACCTGTTCGCCTCCTGGCTGAAAGACGCTGAAGCGAGCGAGCCCAACGATCCGAACGCTATGGCGCTCGCCACCGTCGACCCGGACGGGCTGCCGGACGTGCGCATGGTGCTGCTCAAGGGCTTCGATCATGAAGGCTTTGTCTTCTACACCAACCTGGAAAGCCAGAAAGGCAGAGAAATTGGCGTATCCATGAAGGCGGCGCTCTGCTTCCACTGGAAATCGCTGCGTCGGCAGGTACGCGTGCGCGGCCCTGTCGAGCGCGTAAGCGACGCGGAGGCCGACGCCTATTATGCCTCACGCCCGCGCGGCAGCCGCATCGGCGCCTGGGCCTCGAAGCAGTCGCGGCCGCTCGAGAGCCGCTTCGCGCTGGAGAAGGCGGTCGCCGAATACACGGCGAAATATCCGCTCGGCGCAATACCGCGTCCGGCCCACTGGTCGGGCTTCCGCATCGTGCCGAAGACGATCGAGTTCTGGCACGACCGGCCCTTCCGGCTCCACGACCGCATTGTCTTTACGCGTAGCGAGGGCGGCGGATGGGGGAAGACACGGCTTTATCCGTGAGCGGAGATTTCATCGCTCTGGCGTGCGCGGCTGCATGATCCAGCGAAACGCGGCAAAGGCAGCAAAGCCCAAGAGTGGCCAGACGGCCCAGAAGCGCCCGTGCCAAGTGAGAAGATTGATACCGACGATGCCCAGCCCGATGACAAGCAGGCTTGCCGGACCGCGGATTTCCGGCGCGAGCCTTTGCGCAAAGGAGGTCGCGGCAAGCGTGGCGAATGCCAGAAGTGGCCACGCCGCCCAGAAAGTACCGCTCCAGGTTGCCAGGTTGACCACGAGGACGATGAGGGCGGCAAGCGCAAGCGAGGCGATCTGGCGCGGTACCGTACCAAAGCGTGTCGAGACCATTTGCGGCCCCTCTCGCGTCTTGCGGGCTTCCGCGGCCGAAGGCGTCGCCGGGACCGGCTTCAAGGATCGGCCGGGCTGCGCATCGCCGCCGGCGAGGCGAATGGCATAGCTCGGCACCGCCTCCTGCAGGTTCTTGACCGCCAGGTCGCCAAGGAAATCGAAGCCGACGGAAACCTTGTTGCGCACCTGGTCATAGACCGTTCGCGAGATCAGGATGCCGCCCGGCGATGCCGATTCCTGCAGCCGCGCGGCGATATTCACGCCGTCGCCATAGATGTTGTCGCCATCGATGATCACATCGCCGAGATTGATGCCGATGCGGAAAAGCATGGGCTCGCCGCCTTCGTCGACGCGGGCGAGCTCGGCCTGGACGTCGACCGCTGCCCGCACCGCTTCCACGACACTTGAAAATTCGGCGAGCAGACCGTCGCCCCACGTATTCACCACCCGTCCGGAATGCGCGTCGATCAGACGCGCCATGGCGTCCCGCAGGCGCTTCAGCCGGGCAAGTGTCCCCTCCTCGTCGGCCTCCATCAGTCGGGAGTAGCCGTATACGTCCGCCGAGAATATCGTCGTCAGCTTGCGGCGCGTTTCAGGCATATGGTCGCGTTCCCGTTTCCGCTGGCATCCTTAGCTTGCCAATGGACGAGAGGCCAGCGGGCAAGGAAAGGCCGCTTCAGGCCGGCTTCTTCCGCGTCATGAAGGCCTGGAAGGCTGCCTTCGCCTCATCCGACACCAGCCGGGCGGCGAAGAGCCGGCTTTCCTCCCGGATCCGGGCCACCAATTCCTCGCGGTCGCCGCGCATCAGGTCGCGGGCGATCCTCAGCGCTTCCGGCGGCTTGGCGGAGATGCGCTCCGCAGCCCGGAAGACGGCCTCCTCCAATTCGTCCTCGCCGACAACGTCATGGATCAGCCCGCACGCCTTGGCGCGCTCGGCGGAGAAGGGTTCGCAAAGGCCGAGCAGTGCGAAAGCCTGCTGGCGACCCATCAGGAGCGGCGCGATCAGGCTGGAGCCGGCTTCCGGCGTGAGGCCGAGATCGACGAAGGGCGCGTGGAACAGGGTGCGCGGCGTGGCAAAGGTGAGATCGCAGTGGAAATGGATGGTGGTGCCGACACCCACCGCGATGCCATCGACGCCGGAGACGATCGGCTTTTCGGAACGCGCCAGGGCCTCCAGAAGATCGAAAGCCTCGCTGCCGTGCTTCCCGCTCGTGGAATAGGACAGGAAGTCGGCAAGGTCATTGCCGGCGGAAAAGGCGCCGGGCACGCCGAGAAAGACGTTGCAGCGCACGGCCGGATCGGCATCGCCCGCCTTCAGCGCTTCTGTCATCGCCACATACATGGCGCGTGTGATGGCGTTCTTCTTCTCCGGTCGATCGAGCCTGATCACCTGCACCGCGCCGCGGCGCTCGACCTTGATATGTTCGCTCACTCGCCTTCCTTCCTCATGCCAGGATCGCTGCCGCTGCTTCGTCGAGGCTGGCGGCGCCATTCACCGCACGGTCCTTGAGAGCGGAGCTTTCGGGAAGAAGGTTTTCGGCGAAGAAACGGCAAAGCGCGGTCTGCGGCGCAGCTTCCGCCTTGCGTGCGCCGCGCGCCATCAGCGCAGCGCCGGCCGCGAGCGAAAAGAGCCTCAAATAGGGCGTGGCGCCCGCCAGCGCATCCGAAACACGTCCGTCCGCCTGCGCGCGCTGCATGAACCGCGTCGCTTCCTCCAATTCGTCCAGCGCGCGCTCGAGATGGCCGGCGGTATGGCCGAAGCCGGGCCGATTCGATGCGCGCAGCATCTCCACCTCGCCGCGCAACTCGCCGATATAGGCGTGGACATGCTCGCCGCCGCCAAGCGGCAGCTTGCGCATGACAAGATCGATCGACTGGATGCCGTTGGTGCCCTCGTAGATCGGCGCGATGCGCGCGTCGCGATAGAAGCCGGCGGCACCTGTCTCCTCGATGAAGCCCATGCCGCCATGCACCTGTATGCCGAGCGAGGCGACCTCGACGCCGATATCGGTCGGAAACGCTTTGGCCAGCGGGGTCAACAGGCCGGCGCGGTCCTGCCAGTGCCGGCGTTCGTCGCCTTCCGTCGCACGGGCCATGTCGAGTGCATGCGCGCAGGAATAGCAAAGCGCTCGCGCGGCCTCGGTCAACGCCTTCATGGTAAGGAGATTGCGCCGCACGTCGGGGTGCTCGACAATCGGGCTCATGCCCTCGCCCGAATCGCCTGGCGCCCGCCCCTGCCGGCGTTCCCCGGCATAGGCTTTCGCCTTCTGGTAGGAGGCTTCGGCGACGGCGACGCCCTGGATGCCCACCGCCAGCCGCGCATTGTTCATCATGGTGAACATGCAGGCCAGCCCCTTGTTCTCCTCGCCGACCAGCCAGCCGATGGCGCCCGGCGCGTCGCCGAACTTGCCGTCGCCATAGAGCATGACACAGGTGGGCGAGCCGTTTATGCCGAGCTTGTGCTCGATCGAGGCACAATAGGCATCGTTGCGGGCGCCAAGCGCGCCATCGGCATTCACCAGATATTTCGGCACTAGGAAGAGCGAGATGCCGCGCGTGCCGGCCGGCGCGTCAGGCAGTCGGGCAAGGACCATATGCACGATATTGTCGGTGAAATCGTGCTCGCCATAGGTGATGAATATCTTCTGCCCGAAAATGCGGTAGGTGCCGTCCCCGGCGGGCTCGGCACGTGTGCGGAGCGCGTTGAGGTCCGAGCCGGCCTGCGGCTCGGTCAAATTCATCGTGCCCATCCACTCGCCGGAGACGAGCTTGGCCAGATAGGTCCGCTTCAGTTCCTCGGACGCGTGTTTTTCAATCGCTTCGACCGCGCCGAAAGTGAGCGTCGGCCCGACGGCGAAGCCCATCGAGCCGGAGTTCCACATCTCAAGCACGGCGATCGCAAGCATCGCCGGCAGGCCCTGCCCGCCATATTCGACCGGGCCGGCCAGCGCATTCCAGCCGCCCCTGATCCAGCGCGCGTAGAGCTCCTTCCAACCGGGCGGCGTGGTGACGGCGCCGTCCTTCCACACGGCACCAATCTCGTCGCCGGCCTTGTAGAGCGGCGCGATCTCATCCCCGGCGAAGCGCCCCGCCTCCTCCAATATCGCATCGGCGAGGTCTTCGGTCAGATCGCCCAGCCTGCCTTCGTCGAGCGCGGCCTTCAGGCCGGCGGTGTGCTTCAGCGTATGCGCGATCTCAGCGACTGGCGCCCGGTACATTCCGGCCTCCCGATCCGTTGCTTGCGTTCCAGCCGGTATAGGAAGGCGGCCGCCCGATGACAATCGATCATTGGGCGATCATCGGGCGGTCATCGGAGAGCCATCCGTCTATCCACGCGGCGGTGGCAATTCGTTAACCATCTTCCTTCAGCGTGGCAGCGTCACGAGGAAGCCGGATGCCGAACCTGCCGAAAGCGCTCGCCCGAAGCGCGGCCGCGTTGGTCGCCGCGGCGATGCTGTGGCCCGCATACGGGCACGCCTCCGATTTCAGCAAGCCGTGGCTCAGGCCGGACCGCGCGCTGGTGGTCGACGCCTACGAATATAATTCCATCGACTGGACGAAGCTTGCCGAGGACAAGCGCGTCGTCGGCTTCATCAACAAGGCGACGGACGGGCTACCGCCGCCCGCGAAATGCGAGGATGACGACGATGTGCAACTGCGCCTCTGCAAGGCGCTGTGGAAGCGCTACTCGGTGGCAAGGGAGCTTTTCCGTACGCGACGCACTATTGCCAAGGCGCTCGGGCTGAAATGGGGCGCCTATCATCTGGCGCGGCCGGGCAATCCGATCGACCAGGCCAACCATTTCATCGATTTCGTGGAGCCCGGACCGGACGATCTGGTAGCGCTCGATATCGAGGAGAACGATCCGTATAGGTGGATGTCGCTCGCCGACGCGGAGGAATTCGCACGCCATGTCATGCGCCGTATCGGGCGCTATCCGGTGCTCTACACCAACAATGTGACGGCAGAATTCATCGCGGCGCACAAGGACGAGTACCCGCTCCTGTCGCGGCTGCCGCTCTGGTACGCGCGCTACAAGCCGGAAATCGCCGATCATTTTCCCAAGGGCAATTGGGACGGCTACACGCTGTGGCAATTCTCCTCGCAGGCGAATTGCAGCGTCCGCCAGTGTCCCTATCGCGTTCCCGGCACACCGACCGATATCGACATCAACGTCGCGGCGATGGATGCCGACGCGCTGCGCAAGGCCTGGCCGCTCGACGCGCTCGTGGATCGCAAGGAAGAGCTGATCGTCAACGTGCCGGTGCCGTTGGGGCGTGAAGAGGCGCTTTCGGGGGGTGAACCCATCGTCTGGGCGACGGTCGATCCGACAAGCGACGCAAAGCTGCTCGCCGCAGCGTATGCGCGAGCCGGCAACCGCTATCCGGCTGGGGGTCCGCCCGTGGAGGACCCCACGGCGCGGCTCGCCGAAGCCCTCCTCGCTTATCTCGGCTCACTGGGGGAAGGCGTGCTCGCCTATGCCGGGCTGGATGCGTCCTCGCCGGGGGTCGACCCGATCACCATCGCGGCGATCCCTGTCGAGGAAGCGAAAGGCGACCCCCTTCCGCACGGGCCGTAGCGCAGGCAATCGCCGGACGAAGGCATTTTTTCGCCCGGTGGAGCTTCCGGCACTGAAACCCGTTTCGGCCGCTGGACACCCCAGAAACTCTACGATACGACATCAAAGACGGAGCGGTTGGGTACGGAAACAAACCGACCCAGCCGAGCTGCCAGAACCTTCTCATCAAACGGTCCCCCCCACCCTTCCCGGCGAAAAGCGTGGGGTCTGCTTTTGGCGGAAATCAATGCCCAACCGCACTGGTCAAGGCCGTTTTGAGAACCGAGGCGCGCCGAACCTTCGGACGCTGGCTTCCGAATACCTTGGATCGGTGGCGTCCGATCGGATCCTGCCCTACCTTTTACTGGCTCTCCTTTTCGTAACCACGATAGCGTTCCGGCCAGTGCTGCCGGTCGATGAAACACGATATCTCAGCGTTTCATGGGAAATGCTCCTGAAAGGCAGCTACATCGTTCCGACGATGAATTTCGTGCCTTATTTCAGCAAGCCGCCGCTGCTTTTCTGGCTGATCGACATCTCCTGGGGCGTTTTCGGCGTCGGCCGCGTTTCGGCGCTTCTGGTGATATTCGTGGCGTCATGCCTATTCATCTATCTGACGACACGCCTGGCGCGGGCCCTCTTTCCCGATGCCGCGGCGCTCTCCAGACGCATGCCGTGGCTGGTCCTGGGCAATGTGGCCTTCATCATCTATTCCAGCCTGATCCTCTTCGACATCCTGCTGACGGACTGCATCGTCGCATCGTTCCTGTCGTTGCTCCTGTTCGCCAGAGGGCGCGGCCGCCGATATGCGCTCCTCGCCGGGTTTTTCATCGGCTTAGGCCTGCTGGCCAAGGGCCCGGTGATGCTCATCCATGTCGGCTGGCCGATCGTTCTTTACCCGATATGGCGCAACCCGGACGGCGAGCTGACCCCGGGGCAATTCTATCGCGGTGCCCTACTCTCGCTTCTCGCCGCTCTCGTGGTCGTGCTGTTCTGGCTCGTGCCGGTGGTCGCCCATATGGGCGATGCCATCTACAGCTTGATATGGAGCCAGTCCGCCGGCCGGATCACCGGCACTTTGCGGAACTCCCACGACCGGCCCATCTATTTCTACGCCCTGCTGCTGCCGATCATTGCCCTTCCCTGGCTTCTGTCACCGGAACTATGGCGTTCGGCGTCACGCATCAGGTCGCAGGGCCGAAGCCTCCTTTCGGCGGCGGACCGCCGGGCGCTTCGTCTGCTCCTGTCATGGAGCGTCGGCGTATTCGTGACGTTCAGCCTCATCTCCGGAAAGCAGCCGCACTACCTCGTTCCCCTCATTCCCCTGATCACGATCGGCATCGGATACTTGCTGGTGTCGGCGCCGCTTCTGCCGATCAGGAGTTGCGCGGTGCTTTTGCTGGTGGCGGCCGGGATCGGCCAGGCGGTCGCCTCGCAGACACTATTTAGACGTTATGATCTCCAACCGTTGGCGAATTATATCGCCGAGAGACGCGACGCGGACTGGGCTTTCGCCGGAGACTACCAGGACCAGTTCGGTTTCCTGGCGCGGCTGGAAAAACCGTTTGTGGAGATCGACAACACCCAGGTCGGGGATTGGATGGCCTCGCACCCGAACGGCTACGTCATCATGACGTTCAGGCATGCACCGAAGGTATCCGACGGCGTGGATTTCAGCATCCGGGCCGACAGGGGCTATTTCGGCGTCCGGAAGGCAGGCGATCCCGGAGCCCGGACAGGGTCCGGAAGCTAGGGCGAAGGTTACGCGAAGGCCGGCCTTCCCGTCTTCATCGCCGGCGTACCCGCAGTCTCATCCAATCGCGCGCCAGCCGATATCGCGCCGGCAGAAGCCGCCCGGAAAGCCGATCCTGTCCACCGCCTCATAGGCTTTTCGCTGCGCTTCGACGACCGTACGCCCAAGGGCCGTCACGTCGAGCACGCGGCCGCTGGCAGCGACCAGTCGTCCGCCCTTCTCCGCCGTACCGGCCTGGAAGACGATCGCTCCGTCCGCTTCGGCCGCCCCGATCCCGGAGATCGGCGCGCCCTTTTCCGGGTTCGTCGGATAACCCTTCGCCGCGATGACGACGGTAAGCGCGGCCTCGTCACGCCAGCGGACCGACATATGGCCGAGCTGACCGTCGGCGGCAGCTTGCATGAGGACGAGGATATCGTCCTTCAGACGCGGCATCAGCACCTGGCATTCGGGATCGCCGAAACGGACATTGTATTCGATGAGCTTCGGCCCGTCGGCCGTCAGCATCAGGCCTGCATAGAGGATGCCCGAAAACGGCGCACCTATTTCCGCCATGCCGCGCATGGTGGGCTCCACGATCTCGCGCATGGCGCGCTCGATCATCGCTGGTGTCATCGCCGGCGCCGGCGAATAGGCGCCCATACCGCCGGTGTTCGGCCCGGTGTCGCCGTCACCGACGCGCTTATGGTCCTGCGCGGTGCCGAAGGGCAGCGCGGTCGTGCCGTCGCAGAGGCAGAAGAAGCTCGCCTCCTCGCCTTCCAGATATTCCTCTACGACGACTTCGGCGCCAGCGCCTCCGAACGCCCCGTCGAAGCAGGCATCGATGGCGGCCAGCGCCTCGCCTTCATTCATCGCGACGGTGACGCCCTTGCCCGCCGCCAATCCATCGGCCTTGACGACGATCGGAGCGCCGACTTTTTCGACATAGGCCCTGGCGTCTTCGGCATTACCGAAGCGGCCATAGGCGGCGGTCGGGATGCCGTAGCGGGCGCAAAGATCCTTGGTGAAGCCTTTCGATCCCTCCAGCCGCGCCGCCGCCGCCGATGGCCCGAAAACGCGAACACCCGTCGCCCGCAGCGTGTCGGCAAGCCCGGCGACCAGCGGCGCCTCCGGGCCAATCACGACAAGGTCGATGGCCTTCTCCCGGCAGAACGAAAGGACGGCTGCATGATCAGAGGCGTCGAGCCCGACGCACTCCGCCTCCTTCGCGATGCCCGGATTGCCCGGCGCGGCGAACAGCCGCGTCAGCATCGGAGACGCCGCGATCTTCCACGCCAGCGCATGCTCGCGCCCGCCCGAGCCGATCAGAAGGACGTTCATGAAGGCGTTGCCGGCGTTTTCATGCTCCCCTGCTAAGGGAGCGGGGCACCCGGATCAAGGTTCCGCGGCTTATACTCAACGGAAAAGACAACCGCTTCCGCTTGACGCCCCGCCTCTTGCCTGCCACTCCCATCTCCATGGAAAGCATCCAGTCACGCGCCGGACAGGGTCGGGTTGCAGATGCGCCTTCGGGCCATTGGGTTTATCGCGCCTTGCCCACATGGCTATGGCCCTATGCGCAGCTTGCGCGCTGGGACCGGCCGATCGGCTGGTGGCTGCTTCTTTGGCCATGCTGGTGGTCGGCCGCGCTGGCCGCAAGCGCACACGCCGAGCCTGGCATACCCCTGTGGTCGGCCCTGCCCTCGCCCTGGCATCTCCTCTTCTTCCTCATCGGCGCCATCGCCATGCGCGGCGCCGGCTGCACCTATAACGATCTCGCCGACGAGGACATCGACGCCGCCGTCGAGCGGACGCGTTCGCGGCCCTTGCCTTCGCGACAGGTGACGCGACGGCAGGCATGGGGCTTCCTCGTGCTGCAGGCGTTGGTCGGGCTGGCGGTGCTCGTGCAGTTCAATCCCTTCGCTATCCTCCTCGGCATCGCGTCGCTCGCCATCGTCGCCGTCTATCCCTTCATGAAGAGAATCACCGACTGGCCGCAATTCGTTCTGGGACTTGCCTTTTCCTGGGGCGCGCTGATGGGCTGGGCGGCGCATTACGGCTCGCTCGACTGGCCGCCGGTCCTGCTTTATGCTGGCTCGATCCTGTGGGTGATCGGCTACGACACGATCTACGCCCACCAGGACAAGGAGGACGACGCGCTGGTCGGCGTACGCTCAACCGCGCGGCTCTTCGGCAACAATACGAAATGGTGGCTGGTCAGGCTCTATGGTGGCGCGCTGATGCTGATGGCGATCGCCTTCGCGCTGGCGCGTGTGCCGCTGCCGGCACTCGCAGGCCTGGTCGCGGCCGGCTTCCATATGGCCCATCAAATCCGGGTGCTGGATATCGACAACCCGGACCAGTGCCTGAGACTGTTCCACTCGAACAAGGTCGTCGGCTGGCTGATCTTCGTCGGCCTTCTGGCCGGTGGAATATGGGCGAGCCTCGCGCCGCTGATATAGCGGCAGGCGCGGCCAAGCTCATTGCCGCGCGATGATCTCCTCGCCATCCACGATCAGCCTGAGGCCGAGATCGCCCGGCTTGCGCCGCGCAAGGAAACGCGGGCGCCTTGTGCGGACCGGCCTGCCCTTGCGCCGCTCCTTCGGCGGCTCGGTCTTTACCGCACCGAGCGATTCTTCCAGCGTGCGGGCAACTCCGTCCGCCTCGATCAGAAGCATCGGCAGCCGGTAGGCGTCCGACCAGGCGCGCCAGTCGGCGGCGACATCGTCGAGATTCTCCGCCACCAGAAGCGGCACGGCCAGCATGGGATCATTGTGCAGCAATTCGAGCGTAACGGTCACACAGCCGTCTCCGTCCTCGATAGCGCGCGCGGCAACGCCGCGGAACGCATTGGCAGGCAGGATCACCGTCACCGGCAACCCGCTCTTCTCGAGCAGGCGCCGGATGACGACGCCGCGCTGGTCGATGGTGAAATGCACGTCGCCGAAATCATCGCGCGTCGCGTAGCTCGTCGCCTGCGGCAGACGAAACGGGTCGAGCCGCATGTTGCAGCCCGCCCAGACTGGTTTCAGCCCGGTGTTCATGTTGACGCCTTCCTGCTTCTCCCGAGAGCCTTTGCGGTTCTCGCGGGCCGGTGTTCCCGGCCTCGTTTATGGCGTGAAGGATAGGCGGCGCTCCTTACCGGCGGGCTTAAGGAAGTCGGTTAAATTTTCGCTGATCGCGCCGATGGTTAGCGCTTTGCGACCCAAGGTAAGGAGATGAAAGGACAATTGAAGCAAAGGTTAAGCCAAGGGGGAAACGGCTTGGCGGCGGCGCACGGTTGGCTGCCGCACGGGAGCGCCGGCGCATGGCTCGCCGAAATTGGCTGCACGGCACAAGCAGCTCGACCGGAAATATTCGGCGGCATCCGTTTCACCGGCAGATGAAAATAAACAATTTTCGGTCGCGCCTTGTTTCCAACACCTTTAAACTGTATCTTCTATCGGTCGATCTTGTTGATGAACTTTGTTGCTGCGCTACGGCGCCCTGACGATCTTCCCTCTCAATTTCGAAGAATACGGCGTTTGGCATTCGGTCAGGCGTCGAAAATCTATGCCGATTTGAAAGGAAATCGCCATGAATACGGGAACGGTCAAGTTCTTCAATTCCACCAAGGGTTTCGGCTTTATCGAACTGGGTAACGGCCAGCCGGACGTTTTCGTCCACATCTCCGCCGTCGAGCGCTCTGGCATGCAGTCGCTGGTCGAGGGCCAGAAGGTCAGCTTCGACATCGTGAAGGACGCCCGGAACGGCAAGAGCGCCGCCGAGAACCTTAAAGCCGCGTAAGGATAAATCGCGCTTCTGGCCTTTGACCACGGATGTACTGGCACAGGCCGTCGAGGCGCCGAGGAGAAGGTCGGGTTCGCCCGGCCTTTTTTGCATTGGGAGCTACATATGAGGAAAGCCATCCCTGTCGACAACGTCTTCAAACCGAAGCCATCGCAGGCTGAACTACGGGTTGACGCGACAACGAGGGCGGCACAGGCCATCATAAGTGAGGAAGTAAACGCGCGCGACGCCAAGACGGAGCGTCTGCGTGCCGCCCGGTTGGCGCTAGAGGCGACGGAGGAGCCCCCGGTGCAAAAGATCAGCGCAAAAAAGAAGACACGCCGCAAACGTTGAATAAGGTGCCCGCCAGGCACCCAATCCCTCAACAGGAGCAGGGCCCATCAATGGATCGCAAATCCTTCAAGGCGCCGGTTACCGTCTACCTCAAGGATTCGAGGGAATTCCGCGTCATCTGCGACCTGGCCAACGCTTCCGATTTCCTTTTCGACCATTGGGCTGGAAACGACAGTCCCGACTGGACGTTTGCGATGAACAAGTGCAGCGCCGCGATGATGGGAAAGGCGCCGGCCGACGAGGCGCGAACGGCGTTCATCGCAGCGACGAAAGCGGCAGGAATGCAGATCAACTGCGAAATATCGCTACCCTGAGATGAATATCAAATGGCATCGGATACTAAAGGCCGCGATGATGCTCTTGGCCGCCGTAATCGCCGTCTACCTGCTCATGCACATCCAATAGGATTTCCGGTCGAAGAATACTCCGACCGGCATGTTGGGATGGCCCCGCCTTCACCAATCATAAACCATATTCCTATCCTGCACCGAACTGCCGTTAGGGCATATACTGTCGCGGCATCAGGAAACCACCTATATTGGCGACAGGCGCGGGCGGGCCGTCAGGAGGTTCTTGGATGGCTTCCCTGTCCAAACTCGCGCCGGAAGTGGACGAAAAGATCCAGCGTGTGATTTTCGAGGATCTGCAGGTCAGGCCGCTGTCTTCGGTCGTCTCGGTAAACGGCCTCGTCGCCTATATCCGCACGGCCGTGCCCGAAACACGCCGCACCGACCGCCAGCTTGCAAAAATGGCTTTCGACGCGGCGATGCAACTCGGCCTCGTGCCGGTCTACGATCCCGAGGTTCCGGCATCCGGCCCGCGCGGGGATTTCCGCGGCGGCTACGGCTACGGGCACCGCGCCCACAAGCCCGATCCGGATGCCCGCTACGGTTTCGAGCCACAGGGCGTCCGCCCGCTGCCGGTCAAGACGCGCAGCAGGTGGCGGTAGCCGGCAATCCGGCGATCAGTCGATCCTCAAGCGGAACATGCATCCCATCCGGCCGTTTCCTCGACAGGAAACCGCCGGAGACGAGAGATGAAAGAGAAAACCCCGATCGGCAATCCCGATAGCCTGCAACGGTCAAGGAACCAGCGCGCGCCGGCCGGAAGCATAAACCTAAGGGAGACCGGCCGTCACGTTGCCAGGCATTTCCCCGGCACGGAGCGAGAGCCCGAACTCGAACCGCCTTTCGAACTTCCGCCGAAGAAACATAGCGGCAACAGGAATTGAACCACCCGTTCCGTCAGATCACCTTGCCGGGGTTCATGATGCCGAGCGGGTCGAAGACCTCCTTGACGCGGCGCATCAGGTCGATGGCGACAGGCGGGGCGGTGGCGGCAAGCTCATCGCGCTTCAGCGTGCCGATGCCATGCTCGGCGGAGATCGAGCCCGAAAGCGCGCGCACGATATCGTGCACGGCCTTGTTCACATCGCCGTAGCGCTTCAGGAACGCCTCGCCGTCTGCACCGATCGGCTGCGAGATGTTGAAGTGAAGATTGCCGTCACCCATGTGGCCGAAGCCCACGATCCGCGCGCCCGGCACCACCTGTTCCACCGCCTTCGACGCGCGTTCGATGAATTCGGGGATCGAAGCGACCGGTACGGATATGTCGTGCTTGATCGAGGTACCCTCGGCCTTCTGTGAATCCGGCATGGTCTCGCGCAGGCGCCACAGCGTCGCCGCCTGCGCCAGATTGGCGGCGAGCGTGGCGTCGACCACCAGCCCGCGCTCCAGCCCGTCGGCGAGGATTTCTTCGATCAAACCGCGCGCATCCTCGGCTGAGCGCCCCGACGACACCTGCATCAGCACATACCAGGGGCAGGCGGTCGCCAGCGGCGCGGTGGAATCGGGGATGTGGCGGACGGTGAAATCGAGGATGATGTGCGGGATCAGTTCGAAGGCGGTCAGACCGCTGCCCGCACGGTCGAGCGCCAGATTGAAAAGCTGAAGCGCCTTTTCCGGCGATTCCAGCCCTACCCATGCAACCTCGTTGCCGCGAGGCTTCGGGAATAGCTTCATGACCGCCGCGGTAATGACGCCGAGCGTGCCCTCCCCTCCGACGAAGAGGTCCTTCAAATCGTAGCCGGTATTGTCCTTCTTCAGCTTGCGCAGATCGTCGAAAATGTCGCCGTTCGGCATGACCACTTCGACGCCGAGGCAGAGTTCACGCGCGTTGCCATAGGCAAGCACGCCGGTGCCGCCGGCATTGGAGGAAAGGTTGCCGCCGATGCGGCAGGTGCCCTGGGAGGCGAGCGACAGAGGGAAGAAACGGTCGGCCGCGTCCGCCGCCTCCTGCAAATTCTGCAGGATGACGCCGGCCTCGGCGGTGATCGTATTGGAGCGGGTATCAACCTCGCGGATGCGATCAAGCCGTTGAAGCGACAACACCAGCTGACGCCCGGACCTGTCCGGCATCTGGCCGCCGACGAGGCCCGTATTGCCGCTTTGCGGCACGATCGCGGTGCGCGTCTCGGTGGCGAGCTTCATGATCCGGCTCACTTCGTCAACCGTACCGGGCCTGAGCACAAGCGGGCTCCTGCCTCCATAGAGCCCGCGCGGTTCGTTGACGTATGGCTCTATATCGGCGGGTGAATGGAGCGCGAAGCGGTCGCCGACGATCGCCACGAAACGGTCGAGCAGCGCCGGCTTGAAGTCATTATTGTCATTGAGCATGGGGTGATCCTAGGCAGAGATGCCGTCGATGTCACGTGGGGCGGCGGCGCGGCGCAAACGGTCGTTGATGGCTTCGCCGAGCCCTTCGGCGGGTATGGGCTCGACGGCGATGACAGCCGCGCCGGTCGCGTCGAGTTCCCGGAGCATGGAGAAAAGATTGGCGGCGGCCTCGTGCGGATCGCCCTTCGGCGACAGATTGCAGACGGCCTTCGCACCTTCCGCTCCCTTGGCGCGGGCCGGCCCGAAGGCCATGAGCGCCTCGCCCCGAGCGATTTCCGTCACGTTCAGCCTTACCTTGGCGCCGGGCGCATAATGTGAGGTCATCATGCCCGGCGCCTCGAGACCGGCCTTCCTGCCGCGCTCGAGCTTGACGCCAGCGACGGCTTCTATTTCCTCCGCGGCGAGGCCGCCCGGCCGCAACAGCCGCAACCTGCCGCCCTCGGATTTGACGATGGTGGATTCCACGCCGACCGGCGTCGGCCCGCCATCGACGACGAGCGCGATCCGGGCACCGAGATCGGCGTTGACGGCGGCGGCGGACGTGCCGCTGATGCGGCCCGACGAATTGGCGCTCGGCGCCGCCAGCGGCCGGCCGACGCGAGCGATGAGGCGGGAGATGAAGCCGGTTGGCATACGCAATGCGATCGTGTCGAGCCCCGCCCTCACCAGTGGATGGATTTGGGCGCTCTTTTTCAGCGGCAGGACGAGCGTCAGCGGCCCCGGCCAGAACTTTTCCGCCAGAAGCCGCGACAGCGGATCGAATTCGCCGATCGCGTCGGCCATCTCCATATCGCTGACATGGACGATCAGCGGATTGAAGCGCGGCCGGCCCTTGACGTCGTAGATGCGCGCCACCGCCTCGCCGTTGGTCGCGTCAGCGGCAAGGCCGTAGACGGTCTCGGTCGGGACGGCGACCGGATTGCCGGCCAGGATGAGCTTCGCGGCCTTCTCCAGCGCTTCTTCAGCCGTCAGGACCACCGCCACGATCACTACCCTTCATTAACCGTGTCGTCACCTAAGCCTGCCATTCGCCGCTGGCAAGCGCCGCGGGCACGCTTTCGTTAATGACTAGAATGCTAGTGGTTTTCGCAAGATGGCGGCAAGCATCCGCTTCTATCCTTATCGGACGAGTTAGCTGTGCGGGGCAGTTCTTGTTGACGCGGACAATCGCAGGGCTGGCCTTGGCGACGCTCCTGACGACGGGGGCGGCTTCGGCGTCGTCCTTCGTCACGCCCGCGCCCATGACCGCGAAACTCGGCCCTTCCATGATCATGCTCGGCGGACCGGCCATCAAATCGGCGACCGCGAGCAATCGGACCAAACCAGCCGAAACCATCGCCGCCGCGATTGACGAAGCGCCGCTCGATTATCCGTTCCCCGGCAGCAAAGGCAGCGCCGGGCTCACGCCTGCCGGCGATGCCGAGTTCGTGCGCGTGAGCGCCTCCATCATCGCCATGGCCGAACCGGAACCGTGGGTCAGCTTCGAACAGGTCGCGGCGGTGGACAAGGACACGGACGACAGCGAGGCCGAGCGGCGTCGCGAGTTTTTCGGACCCCTACCGACAGTGATCCGCGGCGGCGTGGTTGACAATGGCGGGTCGGCGCCAGCCACCGTTCCAGCCGCTTCCTCGCAGTCCGCATCCTCTTCACGGCAACCGCAGAATAAGCCCAACACGCCCCCGCCGGCGCCGCTGCCCGCCAGCATCGTCCCGCAAACAAAAATCCAGTAGCTGCGTCAGCCGCCGGGCTTTCAGCCGGCTATTCGGGAGAAATCGGCGACCTGGCCTGTCGCTTCGCGAATGCGCGCCAGAAGCGCAAGGCGGTTGGCGCGCACGGCCTCATCCTCGGCGTTCACGAGTACTTCCTCGAAGAAGGCATCGACCGGCCCGCGCAGCGCGGAAAGCGCGCGCATGGCGGCGGAAAAGTCCTGCTTTCCAATGGCTTCGCCGGCTTCCTTCTCAGCCTGATTCACCGCCGCGAAGAGCGCTTTTTCGCCCGCTTCGGCGAAAAGCGCCGGATCGACAGCGGCGGCGATGCGCGTGCCCTTCTTCTCCTCCGCCGCAAGGATGTTCGCCGCGCGTTTGGTGCCCGCGAGCAGGTTCTTGCCGTCCTCGGTGTCGAGGAAGGTGGAAAGGGCTTCCACCCGGCGGACGATCAGGAGGAGATCGTCGTTCGATGAAAGCGTGATCTCCCCCCTTGAGGGGGAGATGCCCGGCAGGGCAGAGGGGGGTGCACCGGCGACGGTTTCCCTCCCCTCTGTCGGTTTCACCGACATCTCCCCCTCAAGGGGGGAGATTCCGCTCGCCAACACCGCGTCGATCAGGTCATGCCGCGCACCTTGATCACGCAGATAAACTTTCAAGCGATCGTGGAAGAAGGAGAGGAGGTCCCTTTCGGCCCATTTCGAGAGCCCCAGCCGCACCCCATTCTCGACCAATATCCGAATCACGCCCAGCGCCGCGCGCCTCAGCGCATAGGGATCCTTCGACCCCGTCGGCTTCTCGTCGATGGCCCAGAAGCCGGTGAGCGTGTCGAGCTTGTCGGCCAGCGCCACTGCGATCGATACCGGATCGCCCGGCACGCGATCAGACGGGCCCTGCGGCTTGTAGTGTTCCTCGATCGCTGTGGCGACGGAGGGATGCTCGCCCTGCAGTGCCGCGTAGGTGCGGCCCATCTGGCCCTGAAGCTCGGGGAACTCGCCCACCACTTCGGTCTGCAGATCGGCCTTGGCGAGGATGGCGGCACGGCGGGCAAGCTTCGGATCGGCGCCGACGACCGGCGCCAGTTCCTCCGCCAGCCGTGCGATGCGCTCGACGCGCTCGCCTTGCGTGCCAAGCTTTGCGTGGAAGGTGACGCCGAGATGGTCGAGGCGGGCCATGCGCTGGTCGAGCGGCTTCTTCAGGTCGAGGCCGAATTTTTCAGCCGAAGCCTTCAGCCGGTCGAGGTCAGGCAGGTCGGCCTGGTCCGTCTTCCAGAAATGCAGCGCGTCGGACAGGCGCGCCCGCACTACCTTGCCGTTGCCGCGCGCGATCTCCGCACCGTCGTCCTTCGCCTCGATATTGGCGGTGAGGAGGAAATGGTTGGAGAGTTGCACCGAGTCCCCCTCCCCCTTGTGGGGAGGGGTTAGGGGTGGGGGTATATCGGCACGGCCGTTACCCCTACCCGCGGCTTCGCCGCGACCTCCCCACAAGGGGGAGGTGGGCCGGGTGACAAAGCATTTCTGGTTGGCTCTGATCGTCAACCGCACGATCTCGGAGGGGATCGACAGGAAATCCTCCTCGAATTCTCCCATCAGCACGACCGGCCATTCGACCAGCCCGGAAACCTCTTCCAGCAGGCCCTCGTCCTCGACCAGTTCCAGCCCACGCGCGAAGGCGAGGTTCCTGGCGTCTGCAAGGATGATCTCCTTGCGCCGCCCGCCGTCGAGCACGACCTTCGCAGCCTCGAGCCTGGCCACGTAATCGTCGAAGCGGCGCACGGTGATCGCGCCCGGCGCGTGGAAGCGATGGCCGTAGGTGACGTTGCCGGCGCGGATACCGTCGATCTCGAAATCGACGACCACGGGCTCTTCGGTCTCAGGGCCGAAGGTGCAGAGGATCGATTGCAGCGGCCGCACCCAGCGCAGCGCCTCGCCGCCGCGCCCCTCGACAGCGCCGTAGCGCACACCCTTCGGGCCGGAGGCCGCGCCCCAGCGCATGGATTTCGGCCACGGGAAGTTGCGGATCACACCGGGCAGCAGGTCGGCGATGATCGCTTCCGCCGCCCTGCCCGGCTTCGAGATTACGGCCACATAGAAATCGCCCTTTTTCGGGTCGGTGCGGATTTCGGCTTCTTCCACAGAGGAAAGCCCGGCCGAGCGCAGAAACCCCTGCACGGCCTGCTCGGGCGCCTTTGTCGAAGGTCCCTTGCGCTCCTCGCGCACATCGCGGGAACGAACCGTCAGCCCGCGCACATCCAGCGTCAGCCGACGCGGCGTCCAGTATTCGCGCGCCGCCTCATAGGTCAGCCCGGCATCGACCAGGCCGTCGGTGACCAGCTTCTTCAAATCGCCGGCGGCCTTGCGCTGCATGCGGGCAGGGATTTCCTCGGAGCGGAGTTCGAGCAGAAGGTCGGGCATTTGAAAAGGTCTTCCGGTTTGCGCGTCCGCCCTACCAAGGCCGATTGCGCTTGTCACCATTAGCTCTATATATAAGCGATATATGTTGCCGATATCAGTTATCGTGAGATAGCCATGCGCACCCTTATCAACATGGACGAGAAGCAGATTCGCGAACTCGACCGTCTGGCGAGAAACCAGAACCGGTCCCGCGCGTCGGTCGTTCGCGATGCCGTTTCCGACTATCTGCAACGCCAGACAACGGACGCCCGGAAGGATGCATTCGGCCTTTGGGGCCGGCGAAAGGTCGATGGCCTGGCCTATCAGGAAAAGATGCGCGGCGAATGGTGAAAGCGCTTTTCGACACCAACATCCTCATCGACTATCTCAACGCGGTGCCGCAAGCCCGCAATGAATTCGGCCGCTACGAAGCGATCAGCATCAGCGTCATAAGCTGGATGGAAGTGCTGGTCGGTGCCCCTCCGGAAGTGGAAGAGGCGACGCGCGCCTTCCTCGCCGGCTTCGGCATGATCGAACTCGATCGTGAGGTCGCCGAGCGCGCCGTCTCGCTGCGCAGGGAACATGGAATCAAGCTCCCAGATGCCATCATCTGGGCAGCGGCTGACATCCATTCGCTGCTGTTGGTGACCCGCAATACGAAGGATTTCGGCGAAGACACACCCGGCATCCGTGTGCCGTACGTACTCTAGAAATCCCTACCTTAAACCAGCGCCTCGGTATCGCAGACAATGGAAAACCGATCGGCGAGCGCGGCAAGCTCGGCGCGATGGAGATCGGCAGCCGAGATATCGCCCCTTCCGGTTGGCAGGTCGCGCGTGGCGCAGGCATCCGCCGCCACGGTCGTCTGGTAGCCGAGGTCGAGCGCGGCGCGCGCGGTGGAAGACACGCACATATGCGTCATGAAGCCGGCCAGCACGAGCCGCTTCGCGCCCATGGATTTCAGGGTCTCGTCCAGCGTCGTGCCCGCGAAGGCATTGGGCAGCGGCTTTTCCACCACCGTCTCGCCAGCCTTTGGCGCGGCTTCGTCGGCGATGGCGAATGCCTTCGTCGCCGGATCGAAGAGGGCGCCCGCGCGGCCGCGATGCTGGACATGGATTATCCGGCCGCCATCGGCACGCGCCCTTTCGAGCAGCCGCGCGATGTTCCGGAGTGCCGGCTTAACGCCGGTCAGCGGCAGCTTGCCGTCTACATACTCGTTCTGCGCGTCGATGACGATCAGCACAGTGTCCGAAAGCTTCGGCGGGGTCAGGTCCGCACCCGCCATCCCAAGCAAGGTCTTCGCCATCAGGCCGCTTCCCTTTTCATGTTCATGCCGCCGGCTTCGGTCTGGAGGAACGCCTCGCCGCAAGCCTTGGCGAGATTGCGCACGCGCAGGATGTAGTTCTGCCGCTCGGTCACCGAGATCACCCCGCGCGCATCGAGCAGGTTGAAGGCGTGGCTGGCCTTGATGCACTGGTCGTAGGCAGGCAGCACGAGCTTGTGCGGCCCATTATGGGTCGGCGCCCCTGCCTTGAGCAGCGCCGTGCATTCCTTCTCCGCGTCGTCGAAATGCCTGAACAGCAACCCGGTATCGGCGAATTCGAAGTTGAAGCGCGAATATTCCTGCTCGGCCTGTAGGAAAATATCGCCATAGGTGATCCTGTCGGCCCCTTCCAGTCCATTGAAATTCAGGTCGTAGACGCGGTCGACGCCCTGGACATACATCGCCAACCGCTCCAGCCCGTAGGTCAGCTCGCCCGAAACAGGCGCGCATTCGATGCCGCAGACCTGCTGGAAATAGGTGAACTGCGAAACCTCCATGCCATCGCACCAGCATTCCCAGCCGAGCCCCCAGGCGCCGAGCGTCGGGCTCTCCCAATCGTCCTCGACGAAGCGGATATCGTGCAGAAGGGGGTCGATGCCGATCGCCCCCAGCGAGCCGAGATAGAGTTCCTGCAGATCCGGCGGGTTGGGCTTCAGGATCACCTGATATTGATAATAGTGTTGAAGCCGGTTGGGATTCTCGCCGTAGCGGCCGTCCTTCGGCCGCCGGGAGGGCTGCACATAGGCCACGTTCCACGGCCTCGGCCCGAGCGAGCGCAAGGTTGTCGCCGGATGGAAGGTACCGGCGCCGACTTCCATGTCGTAAGGCTGCAGGATGACGCAGCCATAGGCCGCCCAATATTCCTGAAGCGTCAGGATCAGGCCCTGGAACGAACGGCTCGGGTGCAGATGGTCGGGCAGGTTTCCGGTCACGGGATGCTCTGGCAGCTTGAAAACTGCGCACGTCCTAGAGCCTTTCCCCGCTGGAGGGAAGAGGTCGCCCAAAGGTTCGCTCGCAACGGCGTTCCTCACGATTGCTCGCGCAAACGTGATCGCAAAGGTTGAACGACGGGAGGAAGATCGCTCGTTTCTATTCGTGACCGCGGTTAGCCGGGCCGTATCACCTGCCGATCAAAAGGAACCCATAGATGAAATCCGTCATCTCAGCTTTTTCCTCAGCCATCATGATCGCCCTCGCCGTTTTCGTCGTTTCCGTGACATCCGCTTCCAAGGCGGCCGCCGACGCGGCCGGCGAGACAACCGACCCGACAACCGGTTATCGGTGCGTCAGTCCGGGCTGTATGAGCGTCAGGTTGCCTGATGCCGACTGCATATGTGTCAAGCGCAACCCGGGCGAGACGGATGCAAGAAAAGTCCTCCTCGCCTGCTCGACCAGGGAAAGCGGACATTGGGTCGCCTGCCCGGTCAAGCCGCGCTATGGTATCCCGACTCGATAAGGCCGACCCTGAACTTGCCGCCATTGCAGGAGTGTAGAGAATGAAAACCAGCGAAATCCGCTCAATGCGCATGCTTGTCGCAGGGCTCGCTGCGGCCGGCGCCGCACTGCTCCTTGTCGCATCCGCCGCGTGGGCCGACGAATTTCCGGGCGGCCGCGAGAACCGCGACTGGGTCACCGGCCTTCAGTGCGTCGGCACCTGCCAAACCGTTCGCCTGCCGAACGCCGATTGCATCTGCCGCAAGATGAATCCCGGCGAAACCGACGTGCGCAAGCTGGAACTGCAATGCTGGGGCATGGAGCACGGCCGCTGGGTAGCCTGCCCGGTGAAATCGCCCTACGGCATAACGGTGAACTGACGGCTATCCGGCCGTCATCAACCCTGAGGAAGAAGTTGATGACGGCATAAGCCAAATCAGCTCTTGCGGCCGTCATCCTTGCCGTCCTTGTCCTGGGCGGCAGGCGAATTCTCCGGACTTTCGGCGGCCTTTTTCGGCTCGATCGGCGGCAGGCCCTCGGCAAGCTTCTTCTGGACGCTGGCCAGCGTCTGCGGGTCGGGATGCATGTCGCTCGCATGGCGCCACTGGTAGCTCGCCTCGAGCTTGCGGCCGACGCGCCACAACGCATCGCCGAGATGGTCGTTCAAGACCGGGTCCTCGGGTTTCAGCGAGACGGCGCGCTGCAACTGTACCAGCGCATCCTGGTAGCGACCGAGCTTGTAGTAGGCCCAGCCCAGCGAATCGACGATGTAGCCGTCGCTCGGGCGCTGGTCGACGGCCTTGCGGATCATCTTGAGGCCGTCCTCGAGATTGATGTCCATGTCGATCCAGGAATAGCCGAGATAGTTCAGGACCTGCGGCTGGTCCGGCGAAAGCTTCAGCGCTTCCTTGAAATTGGGCTCCGCCTTCGGCCATTCCTTCAGCCGCTCATAAGCGATGCCGCGACGGTAGAAGATCGTCCAGTTGTCGGCGGTCGGATTGGGAATACGGGCGACGGCCTTGTCGTAGAGTTCGGCGGCGGAGCGGTAGTCCTCCTTCGCCGCATAGACGCCGCCGAGCGCCAGGTAGGCCTTCATGTCGTCGGGATCCTGCGCCAGCACGGTCTTGAGGTGCTCTATCGCCTCATCGTGGCGGCCTATATCGGCGAGATCGAGCCCGACCTGCATCTCCGCCACACGCTTCATCGGCGAATCGGGCGATATGCGCTTGAAGAAGGCAATCGCCTCCTCGGTGTTCTTCTGCTGGTCGGCCACGACGCCGAGTTGGAGCAGGAGGTCGTTGCTCTTCGGCGCGAGCACCAGCGCGTATTCGAGATAGAGGCGCACGAAATCCTCGCCGCCGGAGCGGTTGAGCGCCGCGCCGAGATCGAGCAGCACCTCGGCCGCGCCATCGTTGACGCTTCCGATCATCGGCTGAACGGTGGCGCCTGCCTTTATCTCCTTGCGGAGCGCGGTGATCGGCAGTCGGTCGGGCGCGAACTCGTCCGCCTTGTCGAGCACGGCGAGCGCCTCGTCCTTCTTGCCGGAACGGTAAAGCAGGCGGGCATAGGCCTCGGCCGCGCGCATATAGGTATCGGGCGCGGCGGCGCCGGCGGGCGCGTTGTCGAGCGTTTCCTTGTAAGCGGCCTCGGCGTCGGTCTTGCGGCCGGCAAGCTCTGCGATGAGCGCGCGATGGTAGGAGACGAAGAGCGTATACCACTCCGGCCCGTCGAGCTTCTTCAGATAGGAGAGCGCCTCGCCCGTATGCCCCTCTCCCTCCTTCGCCCAGCCGGTCATGATGCCGGTGATAAGCTTGTCGAGGTCGGATTCCATCGCCAGCTTCAGCCAGTTCTCGGCGTCGCCGTACTTCTTGTCGCGGAAGGAATCGACCGCCAGCGCCAGCCTCGAAAAACGCTCGACGCGGGCGACCTTCTTCAGCTTGCGGGCGTAGGGCAGCGCCCGGTCGAACTGGCCGTTCGAGATCAGCGAGACCATCAGGTTCTGCTGCAGATTTTCATTATCGGGATCGAAGGAAAGCGCGCGCGTGTAATAGGCGATGGCGTTCGGAAGGTCGCCGTCCGCCTCGGCGACACGGGCGGCGAGAAAGGCGCCGGCGAGTGTATCCGTACCGAGATCGCCAGCCTCCTTGCTGGCATGCGCAGGCAGGGCGGCTACCAGCATCGAGGAGGCGAGCAGCAATGTCGCGATCAGTTTTCCGCTTGCCTGCGGCATGTCATCCCTTTCCTGTGCCGAAACGCCGCCCGCGCGGTCGGATTCTATCGGGCATTCAAGCGGCGAAGCATGGCCTTTTTGCGATGAAGGTCAATCTGGCTGACCGTCGCGCCAACGTCGATAGACTCAAGATACGAGGCAAACCTTTACGATACGCGACTGATGCAGAAATC
This sequence comes from Mesorhizobium koreense, assembly GCF_031656215.1. Taxonomy (NCBI): domain Bacteria; kingdom Pseudomonadati; phylum Pseudomonadota; class Alphaproteobacteria; order Hyphomicrobiales; family Phyllobacteriaceae; genus Mesorhizobium; species Mesorhizobium koreense. Next base: position 4,376,054 of record NZ_CP134228.1, read on the forward strand.
GATGACTTCGAGAAGCGCCGATTTCTGCGGCGTCGGCTTCAACGGCGCCAGCGCGTCGCGGGCGATCTCGCCGAAATGGCGGGCGCGGCCGATCGTGTCTCCTATGGCCGAACGGCGCGCCATCAGGTCGAGCGCCTTTTCCAACTCGGCATCGCCGTTTTCGCGGCCTTCGATGGCGTGCTTCCAGAAATCGCGCTCCTCCGCCGTCCCCCGGCGATAGCTCAGGATGACGGGCAGCGTTACCTTGCCCTCGCGGAAATCGTCGCCGACATTCTTGCCGAGGTCCTTGCTCGAACCGCCATAGTCGAGCGCATCGTCGACGAGCTGGAAGGCGAGGCCGAGATTGGTGCCGTAGGAGCGCAGCGCCGCGCGGTCGGAGCGCGAAGCGCCGGCGATGATCGGCCCGACCTCGGCGGCGGCCGAAAACAGCGCCGCCGTCTTCGCCCTGATCACGGCGAGGTACTCGTCTTCCGTCGTTTCCAGGTTCTGCGCGGCGGCGAGCTGCATCACCTCGCCCTCGGCGATGACGGACGCAGCGGTCGACAATACGTCGAGCGCATCGAGCGAGCCGACATCGACCATCATGCGGAAAGCCTGGCCGAGCAGGAAATCGCCGACCAGCACGCTCGCCTGGTTGCCCCAGATCATGCGCGCGGTCTGCCGGCCCCTTCGCATGCCGCTCTCGTCGACCACATCGTCGTGGAGGAGCGTGGCGGTGTGCATGAACTCGACGCTGGTGGCGAGTTTCACATGGCCCTCGCCGGAATAACCGAACATCTGGGCGGCGGCGAGCGTCACCATGGGCCTCAGGCGCTTGCCGCCCGACGAAATCAGGTGCTCGGCGATCTGCGGGATCATATCGACGTCGGAACCCGCCTTCGACAGGATCAACTCGTTGACGCGCGCCATGTCGGCGGCGGTCAGGTCGAGCAGCCTGCCGATCGTCGGATTGCCCCTCTTGCCCTCTTCAAGCGATAGAACGACGCCCAATGCGGGTACTCCCCGTCAAGATTCCCGTAATCGAGATATCCTCTTAGCGGAACTTATGGAGCGCTGGAAGCCAGACCATGCGGGCGGATTGGCGCGCAGGAACGGAAAGGCTAAAAGCTTTCGAGCCTTCACCGTCACAGGGATCGTCCGATGATCGAACTTCTGCGCACCAACGACCCCGTGCTGATCTCTTTCGTGGAATCGCTGATGCGGGATGCCGGCATCGGCTTCTTCGTCGCCGACCAGAACATGAGCATCGTGGAAGGCTCGCTCGGCATCCTGCCGCGCCGGGTCATGGTGGAGAGAGACCGCGAAGTCGAGGCGCGCCGTATCCTGAAGGACGCCGGCATATCGCACGAGATGAAGGGGCGCTGACCATGCCGGCCGAAGCGGCCGATCCGCCTGACGGCATGGCCGGCGCCACGATCGACGCCTTCCATCGCGGCGCTTTCTTCCTGGCGCAGCCCGCCGGGCGCGGTCACCGCGCGGGTCTCGACGCGATGATCCTCGCCGCTGCCGTTCCCTCCGGCTTCACGGGCCGTCTTGCCGATCTAGGCGCCGGCGCCGGCGCGGCGGGGCTGGCAGTTGCCACGCGCTGCCCGGATGCCAGGATCGTGCTGGTCGAGCGCGATGCCGAAATGGTCGCCTACGCGCGGAGATCGCTGGGATTGCCGCAGAACGCGGCGCTTATCGGCCGCGCGGAAGTATTCGCCGCCGATGTAACGCTATCCGGCGAGGCGCGCACCGCCGCGGGACTCGCCGACCGCGCCTACGACTTCGCCATCATGAACCCGCCTTTCAACGCGCCGGCCGACCGCGCCAGTTCCGACAATCTGAAGAAACGCGCCCATGTCATGCCGTCCGACATGTTCGAGCAATGGGTTCGCACGGCCGCCGCTATCGTGAAGCCCGGCGGCGGGCTGGCCCTGATCGCCCGGCCGGTCTCGCTTGAAACGATCCTCGCCGCGCTTGCCGGCCGCTTCGGCGAGGCGAGGATCGTGCCGATCCATCCGCGCGCGGAGGAAGACGCTATCCGCATCGTGCTGAGGGCCCGTCACGGCTCGCGCGGCGGACCGGCGCTTTCCCCGCCGCTCGTCCTGCACGACACAGGCCGCGCCCTGACGCCGCGCGCCGACACCATCTGCAACGGAACGGCAGGGCTTTTCGGGGATTGAGCAAGGAGGAACGGGCGGTACCCCTCTCCGTCGCGCTTCGCGCGCCACCTCTCCCCCGCAAGCGAGGGCGAGGAAGGGAGCCAAGCATGCGGCCGGCCTTTCCTCGCCCCCTTCCAGGGGGAGAAGGTGGCCCGGCGAAGCCGGACGGAGAGCGGGTGCTGACTTAAGCTGATTTTTCAGCGATTGAGAGGAAGAAGCCCCACGCTTGTGCCCGGCGCCAACATACCTACATCCATCCCACACCAACGGGAGGCTTGCCCACGTGCCGAAATTCTTCAACCGCATCCTGCCGAAGCGCCTGCGTTCGGAAGGCATCACCATCCCGGTGATCCGGCTGCAAGGCGCGATCTTCGCCGGCGGCAACCAGCTCCGCCCCGCGCTTTCGCTGGCGGGCACGGCCGGCCTGATCGAAAAGGCCTTTGCCTTCAAGGAGACGCCGGCGGTGGCGATCTCGCTCAACTCGCCGGGAGGCTCGCCGGTGCAGTCGCGCCTCATCTACAAGCGCATCCGCGACCTAGCCGACGAAAAGGGCAAGCATGTCCTCGTCTTCGTCGAGGACATCGCAGCTTCCGGCGGCTACATGATCGCGCTTGCCGGCGACGAGATCATCGCCGATCCCTCCTCCATCGTCGGCTCGATCGGCGTCGTCTCCGCCTCCTTCGGCTTCCAGGACCTGATCAAGAAGATAGGGGTGGAGCGGCGCGTCCATACCGCCGGGCAGAACAAGGCGGTGCTCGATCCCTTCCGGCCGGAAAAGAAGGAAGACGTCGAGCGGCTGAAGGCGCTGCAGCTCGAAGTGCACGAGACTTTCATCGAACTCGTCAAGGAGCGGCGCGGCAAGCGGCTCACCGACGATCCGGACCTCTTCACCGGGCTTTTCTGGAGCGCCAAGCGTGGCCTCGCGCTCGGCCTCGTCGACAGCCTTGGCGACATGCGCTCGGTCCTCAAGACGCGCTATGGCGACAAGACGAGCCTAAAGCTGGTGACGCAGCCGCGCGGCTTTTTGGCGCGCCGGCTCGGCTTCCTCGGCTCCCGAAACACGGATTATCTGCCCGAAATGGCAGCCGGCGCTGTCAGTAGTGTGCTTGATACGCTGGAGGAACGAGCGCTGTGGAACCGCTTCGGCCTTTGATCCGTTCCGGAAAAGTCCTATAGTGAGGATGAAAGTCGGCCGGCAAACCTTCCCGCGCCGCGTGTCGTTTCGCATGATCTCCGTCCGAAAAGCGGCGTCCACTTTTCGGGATCATGCCGGAGGAGCTGAAGGCCATGCCACAGCTGATATTCTTCGCCCTTGTCGCGCTGGTCGTCTATTACGGCTACAGATCGTTCGTCCGCGAGGCTCAACGCGTCTCGGCACGGGTCAGGCGGCAGGAAAAGCAAGCCCAGAACGGCGCCATCGGAACGCTGGTCAAGGATCCCGTCACCGGCGAATACAGGCTGGCGAAAGACTGATCCCCCACGTCGCATGTCGGTAATCGCGTCCGCCATCGGTCCTGTTCAGGCGCCGGCCAAGATCAATCTTGCGCTCCATGTCGTCGGGCAGCGCGACGACGGCTACCATCTGCTCGAAAGCGTTGCCGTCTTTACCCGCTTCGGAGACCGGGTGACCGTCGATCGGGCCGAAGCCGATGAATTCGTCGTGACCGGCCCTTATGCCGACGCGATCCCCATCGATGAAAGCAATCTCGTCCTGCGGGCGCGGGACGCATTGCGCGCCGCCCTGCCCTCGGGCGCGGGTTTCCCGGTCTCCATTTCGCTGGAAAAGAACCTGCCGCCCGCCTCCGGCATCGGCGGCGGATCGAGCGACGCCGCCGCGACGCTGAAGGCGCTGGAGCGGCTTTGGGGCGGCACGGACAAGATTTCACTGGAGGAGATCGGCCTGCCGCTCGGGGCCGACGTGCCGATGTGCCTGTCGTCATCGCCGGCGCTGGTTTCCGGCATCGGGGAAAATGTCGAGCGGATACCTAATTTTCCACCGCTCTTCATCGTCCTTGTGAATCCCGGCGTGGAAGTATCGACGCCGGCAGTGTTTTCCCGACTGAAGGTGAAAAATAATCCGGGATTGGGGCGGCCCGTTTTCGATGGCCGGAGCACAGGCGCATCTGAAGTTCGACCCCCACTCCGATTTGCTTCGCAAACCGCCTATCCTCCGCTCGACGGGGGAGAGGAAGCGCCGGCCGCAATGCTTGGCACCCTTCCTCTCCCCCATGAAAATGAGGGAGAGGTGGCGCGCGAAGCGCGACGGAGTGGGGGTTATTCGGCCATGTCCGATCGCCCTGTCGGTGGCCGGGAAGTCCTCCATGCATGGCTCCGCGAAACGCGCAACGACCTACAGGCTCCCGCGCGGGAACTGGCACCCGTAATCGGCGACACACTCGAAGCGCTTCGCGCCACGCAGGCACAGTTCTTTCGCATGTCGGGTTCGGGCGCGACCTGCTTCGGCCTTTACGATACAAACCGGGAGGCGGAAGCCGCGGCCGCCGCCATCAGGCGCGTACAGCCCGGCTGGTTTGTCGTGGCGACCCAGACCTTCGCGGCTTCAGGAGAACATCATGCCGGGAATTGACGAGAGGCGCCCTTTCATCCCGGTCGGCTTCGCGGTGCTCACCGTCTCCGATACGCGTTCGCCTGGCGAAGACAAGTCCGGCCAGACGCTTTCCGACCGCATCGAAGCCGCCGGCCATCGCCTCGTTCGGCGCGACATCGTGCGCGACGACGCCGAGGCGATCCGGAAAGCCGTGCTCGGCTGGGTGGCCGACGGCGAGGTGGATGCCATCCTTACGACCGGCGGCACCGGCTTCACCGGCCGCGACGTGACGCCGGAGGCGCTGGAGCCGCTGTTCGACAAGCGCATGGACGGCTTCGCGGAAGTCTTCCACCGCATCTCCTACGACAAGATCGGCGTCTCCACCATCCAGTCGCGCGCCACGGCCGGGCTGATCGGCACCACCTTCGTCTTCGTGCTGCCCGGCTCTCCCGGCGCCTGCAAGGACGCCTGGGACGGGATTCTTCAAGCCCAGTTCGACTATCGGCACATGCCCTGCAATTTCGTGGAGATCATGCCGAGGCTCGACGAGCACCTGAAGCGCGGGAAAAGCTGAGCGTTTCCCTCCGTCATCCCGGTTTCGGGCAGCGAAGCGACGGCCGGAAGACCGACCGATAGCTACCCGCTCCATCTGGGCCCATCCACGGGCGGAGCAGGAGCGAAGCGGTTCTCTCGGCTTCGTCATCCTAGGGCGGAGTCGAGCGCAGCGAAGTGCGGATCCGAGGATGACGAACGTGGAGAGGTCGGCGAAAACGTGGATGGGATCAAGCCTGTCTGCATCCGGAAGCCGCTAGCTTCCGCGCTTCCCGCATTTTTCTTCTCTCCCTTTCTCTCCACGCCTTCCGCGCTTCCTCCATACTCCCCGTCAGTTCTCCCATCGGGAACACCGATCATGACGGTGATTGCGTGGGGAGGAGCCGGCGCCTCCGCCGTGATGCCGACGTGGCATCACGGCCGGGGAGGTCCTGCCGGGAGGTTCCCCTGGGGGGACTATGACCCCTGCGTGTCGGAAAGAGACACACAGACCCGAGGCAGAAGAGCGCTGGATCTGATCGGAGAAATCGCCGGCGGGCGGCCGCAAGGTCGCACGTAAATTGCTTAGATGAGCGAGCCTGCGGCCGCCCGTCTTTCCCGACTTTCAATGGCCAGACCGGAAACGGGCGTGGCGGGGATGAAACGTGGGCAATGACAAAGACGGATAATCCTGTGCGAAGGGGCGGAGGATGGGGAGTATTTTTACAAACGATAAACTTCAAACGAGAGGCATACCCCAAAGCCCGACCGGGCGTCGCGCCCGCTGGCGCGCCCCCGCGGGGCCCAGCCGCGTCAGCGGCGTACGGGCGTGAGCGAAAGAAACATTCTCACAAAAGTTCTTGCTTTGTTCTCATTCGATGGATAGGAATAATTTCATGAAGCGGCCGATTCGGGTGGCCGATAAAGAGCATCGCGAGACCAAGAAATGGAACCGATCGCACGCGCGGATGTTGCAGCCTTCAGGAATGGAGGCACGCTTTTGGCCAATGCCCTCATCGAGCATAGCGGTATCCGGATCGACGCCGAGCGGCGGCGCGGACGCGGCGCGGGCGTCAATCCGTCCGGCCGCTTCGAGCCGGTCAGCCGCCACGTCTTCGACGACGGCTGGGACACGATCGAGGAACTGCCGCCCTTCAAGACCGAGGTGCAGGTGGAGAAGCCGCGCACGATCATCACGCGTAACGAATCCCCCGACATCTCCTTCGACCGCTCGATCAACCCCTATCGCGGCTGCGAGCATGGCTGCGTCTACTGCTTCGCCCGGCCGACGCACGCCTATATGGGTCTGTCGCCGGGGCTCGACTTCGAATCGAAGCTGTTCGCCAAGCCCGACGCGGCAAGGCTGCTGGAACGCGAACTGGCGAAGGAAGGCTACCAGCCGAAGATCATCGCCATCGGCACCAACACCGATCCCTATCAGCCGATCGAGAAGAAATGGCGTATCATGCGCGAGATCCTGGAGGTGCTGGAGGCCTACAACCACCCGGTCGGCATCGTGACCAAGTCGGCGCTGGTGACGCGCGACATCGATATCCTGTCGCGCATGGCCGGGAAAGGGTTGGCCAAGGTCGCGCTTTCGGTGACGAGCCTCGACCGGACGCTGGCGCGGACGATGGAGCCGCGCGCGGCGACGCCGCCGAAGCGGTTGGAGACGATCCGGCAACTCGCGGAAGCCGGCATACCGGCCTCGGTGATGGTGGCGCCGATCATCCCCGGCCTCAACGACCAAGAGATCGAGCGCATCCTCGATTCCGCAAGAGCCGCCGGCGCGCGTGAGGCGGGTTACGTCATCCTGCGCCTGCCGCTCGAAGTCAGCCCGATCTTCAAGGACTGGCTTTTACGCCATTATCCCGACCGCTACCGGCACGTGCTGTCGCTGGTGCGCTCCATGCGCGGCGGCAAGGATTACGATGCCGAATGGGGCAAGCGCATGAAGGGCAACGGCCCCTATGCCTGGCAGATCGGCCGCCGTTTCGAGCTTGCCGCGCGCAAGTATGGCTTCAATCTCGAAAGGCGCCGGCTTCGCACCGACCTCTTCAAGGCGCCGAAGGGAGCCGGCGAGCAATTGATGCTTCTTTGATGGATGCCGCCCGGCTCCCATGTGTCACTTATGTCATGCTCGGGCGGTATCCTTTCCATTCCCGTCCCGCCTGTCCTCCCTCACAGGCGACGGTACCTTCCCCGCGGTCTCCCCAATCGCCGGGAAGGGGTTGCGGAGAATCGGGGCGGATGCGAGCATCGCCGCACAATGGCTCGTTCGCGCTCCGATTCTCCGCTTTTGTTCGAACTCCCGCTCGCGCCCGATTTCTCGATGGAGAAGCGCGCGATACGAAGCGGAATGTGGCCGGTCGCGGGGCTGGACGAGGCCGGGCGCGGACCACTGGCGGGACCGGTGGCGGCCGCAGCCGTGATCCTCGACCCCAAAGCCATTCCCGCTGGCCTTGACGATTCGAAACGATTGACGGCAGCGGAACGCGAGGCGCTTTTCGGCGATATCCTTGCAAGTGCGCTTGCCGTCTCGGTGGCGTCGGTCTCCGCCGGCGGGATCGATCAGCGCAACATCCTGAGGGCGAGCCTCGAAGCGATGCGGCGGGCGCTCACCGGCTTATGCGTGAGCCCGCGCATGGCGCTTGCCGACGGGCGCGACGTGCCGCCCGGCCTTCCTTGCCCCGCCGAGGCGGTCGTCAAGGGCGACCAGCGCTCGCAATCCATCGCGGCGGCCTCGATCGTCGCCAAGGTCACGCGCGACCGCATGATGGCGCAGGCCGGCCGCGTACATACGAAATTCGGCTTCGGCGTGCATATGGGCTACGCGACCGCACGGCACCGCGCCGAGATCGCCGACAACGGCCCCCTGCCCCGGCTGCACCGTACGACGTTCGCGCCCTTCCGCCTGGCGACAGTGGAGATCGAGGTCGAAGAGGAACTGGTGCTCGCGCAAGAATAAAGCCGCCCCAGCTTGGCCGGCGCGGCTTTGGCAATCCCGAATTGTCGCTGGGCTCAGTTGAGCTTGGATTTCAGCGCTTGCAGCGAGGATTCGAAGAGGCTCGCCGTGGTCTTCGCGTCGACCTTGGCCGCGATCGTGCGGCGGGCGGCTTCGACGGCGATGTCGGCTGCGAGCGAGCGCACCTCATTGACGGCATCGCGTTCGGCCTGCGCGATCTTCTGCTCGGCGGATGCCGTACGTCGCGCGACGTAATCCTCGGCCTTCGCCTTGGCGTCCTCGACGAAGAGCTCGGCCTCGCGCTTCGCGGCAGTCAGGATGTCGGCGGCTTCCGTCTCCGCATCCTTGCGCTTCTTCTGGTATTCGGCGAGCAGCGCCTTCGCCTCGTCACGAAGCCGCTTGGCCTCGTCCAGCTCGTCGCTGATGCGCTTTGCCCGCTCGTCCAGCGACTTGGCCAGCATGGCCGGCGCCTTGATGTAGAGGCAGATCCCCAAGAAGATGATGAGGCCGATCAGCGCCCAGAGCGTGGCCCAGGAGGTGGCGTCCATTTGCTACTCCCTCGCCGCCTTGACTGCGGCGGCGATATCGGATTTCGACGCAGGGCTGCCGAGCAGCCGTTCGACGATCATCGAGGCGGTGTCTTCCGCGATCGAGCCGACGTCCTTCATGGCGGACGACTTGACCGAAGCGATGCGCTTTTCGGATTCGGCGAGTTTCCCGTCCAGGCTCGCCTCGACCTTCTTGCGGTCGTTTTCCGCCTTCGCCCTTGCCTCGTCACGCGCCTTGGTGGCGATCTCGTGTGCCCGGGCGCGCGCGTCGGCAAGTTCCTGCTCGTAGGCGGCAACTGCGGCGTCCGCTTCCTCCTTCATGCGCGCCGCCTCCTCGAGATTGCCGGCGATCGTATGGCGGCGATGCTCGATGGTGTCGCCGATGCGCGGCAGGAGGACCTTCTTCACGAAGTAGTAGAAGGCGATGAAGGTTATCGCCAGCCACAGAAGCTGCGAGGGAAAGAATTCCGGATTGAACGGCGGAAAGGCCTCGTGGCCGCCACCTGCGGCGGCGACGCCCTCATGCGCTTCCGTTGCGGACGGCGCAGCGGTCTGCGCGTATGCGGTGGTCACGAACATGCTGCGATCTTCCTATCGGAAAGGTCGGCCGCTTAGGATGCGGCCGCACCAACGCCCGGCTTTCTTCAGACGGCGAAGAGGAGCAGGAGCGAGATCAGCAGCGCGAAGATGCCGAGCGCCTCGGTCACGGCGAAGCCGAAGATCAGGCGGCCGAACTGGCCGTCGGAAGCCGACGGGTTGCGCAGCGCACCCTGCAGGTACTGGCCGAACAGATTGCCGACACCGATGCCGGCGGCTCCCGTGCCGATCGCGGCGATGCCCGCGCCGATCATCTTTGCTGCTTCTACGTCCATATTTCTACTCCTTGTGGATCTGACCAAATGTTGCGGATGGGTATGGCGGCTTTCCGCCGGCGAATGCTCAGTGTCCCGGATGGATGGCGTCGTTGATGTAGATGCATGCCAGCATCGCGAACACATAGGCCTGCAGGAAGGCGATCAGGATTTCCAGCGCGGTGAGGCCGACCACCATGATGAGCGGCAGGATCGCGCCGGCGATACCGAGGGCGCCGAGCGTACCGAGCGAGAAAATGAAGCCGGCGAAGACCTTCACCGTGATGTGACCCGCCAGCATGTTGGCGAAAAGACGGACAGAGTGGCTGACCGGCCGGGTGAAGAAGGAAATGATCTCGATCGCCACAACAAGCGGCAAAAGTGCCACCGGAATGCCACTCGGCACGAACAGCTTGAAGAAGCGGAAGCCATGGCGGATGAAGCCGGCAATCATCACCATGAAGAAGACGACGAGCGCAAGGGCGACGGTAACGATCAACTGGCTGGTGACCGTCGGGAAGTAGGGGAACATGCCCAGCAAATTCGCCATCAGTACGAAGACGAAGAGCGTGAAGATGAAGGGGAAGAAGCGCATCCCCTCGTTGCCGGCCGAATCCTTCAGCATGGCGGCGCTGAATTCGTAGGTCATCTCGGCTACCGACTGGGACCGGCTGGGCACGACGCGACGCCCGGAAGTCGCCCAGTAGAGCAGGCCGCCCGACAGCACCACCGCTATGACCATGAACAGCGAGAAATTGGTGAACGACAGATCGTAGCCGCCGACATGGATCGGCACGATCGTGTTGATGTGGAACTGGTGGATGGGGTCAACCCTATCAGCCGCCAATTTCGATCCCCGTCATTACCGGCCGCTCGCGGCCCCGTTGTTCAAATCCGGTCAATGCCTGTCGGCCTTGCCGTCATCCTTTCCGGATCCGGATGCCCCGCGCTCCGCAACCATGCCGGCCGAGCGAAGGATACTGAGGATTCCGGCGCAAAAGCCCAGGAGAAGAAATACGATCAACCCCCAAGGCGAAGTGCCCGCGAAACGATCGATCACCCAACCGATTGCCGCGCCGAAAAGGATGCCAGCAATGAATTCGCTGGAAAGCCTGAGCGCGACGGCGTAACCGCTCGCAATTCCCGACTTCGCCCGCTCCTCCCCCTCCTGCCGTTCCTGCCGCTGCCGTGCGAGCGCACGATCGAGCTGCAGGCGACGACGGTCGAGTTCGATGTCGCTGGCCGGCGAAGGAGAGTTCTTGCCGGACTCGTTTCCGCCGGTCTCATCCGGCCTGTCCGATCCGGCCATGAAACCTCCGCACCCGGTCAAGCTAAGCCGCACGGCCTGCCGCAAAGTCGCGCGCAACATAGTTTGCGCACCGCACCCAGTCAAGCCAGCGCAGGGGATATTGGAAGGGTCGGATTACGTATTTATTTCAATTATTTAGCATGGTGCGACAAAGCGCCATGCCGGCGAGGAGAAGCGCATGCGGGAGAATCCGTACCGGCCCCGCAGAGCGCGCCGTCTCAACTCCAGCCGCCGCCATAGGTGCGATAGAAGATATGACGGCCGATCTTCTTCATCTTTTCCATGGCTCGCGCCCAGCGCGGATGCACGTAAGTTGCATGATAGTGCGTCGAGGAGCCGACTTCCGGCAGCCAGATCTTGCCTGCCGTGACGGCAAGCGCGACATCTTCGGCGATCGTCCATGAGTGCTTGTCGGCCACGCGGTCGCGCACACCGTCGCAGGCGAAGGAGAACTGGCAGCCGTTGCGCCATTTTTCGTTCTGATAGACGACGCCGCAGATGGATTTTGGATAGGCCGGATTGCGCACGCGGTTGAGGATGACCTGCGCCACCGCGGCCTGGCCCTTCACAGGTTCGCCGCGGGCCTCGAAATAGACGCCCGCCGTCAAGCATTGCTGCTCACCCTTTGAAAAGACCGAAGCCGGAAGCGGACTGCTCACCCAGGCGTGGTCGCCGGGCTCCATTGGCGGAATGAAACGGCCGGCAGTCGGGCTTTCATCCTTCAGAAGGGACTCGAACGGCGATTTCTTCTCGTAATCGGGCTGCGCCGGCGCATACGCCAGCACGTCGGGATGGTCGTTGTTGACGAGCGCCGCCACCATGATCGGGAGGCCGCCAGTCGGATCGCGCTGTACCCGCGGATGGAAAGCTTCTGCAATCTTGATCTCTTCGCCTTTAATGTCGGGCTTGGCGAAGGCCATCTTCAGATCGCCTTGCAGCGAGGGGTTCATCAGCGAGCTCTGGCGCTCGAGTACCGTGCCGGCGTTGAACGCCTTCGGCGGGGCGACCGGAACGACCTTGACGACGCGGCCTGCCTTTTCCTTGCGGTTTATGCGATCCTCGTCCGGTACTTCGTTGGCCTTGCCCGACTTGGTCAAGAAGGCCACCTGACCGATGCCTGGCGCGCTGATGCCGGCGCCGGAGATGGCGCCGGTATGCGCGTCATCGACGGAAAAGCGCATTTCCGCCTGCTGGACCGAACCGGCTACCGAACGCTCGATATAGGAATCCCAGCGGGCGCCCGGGCTGTCGGAGAGCAGGCTGAGGATATCCTGACGGGCCGAAACGGTGGGAAAGCCGATCCAGATGGCGAGGCCTAGAACGACCGGCGAAAGGAAAGCGCGATCGCGGCTCAAACGACGCAGGATGGCTCCGGAACGTGTGGACACTTTCCAGGATGCACTCATCCCGCTGGAAAGAACGCCGGCGACATTCTGGCCAACCGAAGCCGCCTGGATGCAGGGATCGAGGACGCGCGGGGGAATGAGAGTGTGATCGCGGCTCAAACGACGCAGCCGCAGCATAACCCCAGAACGCACCGCCACTCTCCAGAAACGCAACAATTCAACCGTTTCGGAAGATGATCCATTAACCTTGATCAACGGTTAATGAGACGCAGCTTTCTCGTGGAATCACCGCTTTGTGGCGCGGCCGGCATAGGGGTTGTCGGGCGCGCGCAGGACCATGCGGATCGGCGTGCCGGGCATGTCGAAATCCGCGCGCAGGCCGTTGACGAGATAGCGCAGATAGGAAGCCGGCATCGCATCCGGGCGCGAGCAGGAGACGACAAAGCCGGGCGGCCGCGTCTTCACCTGTGTCAGATATTTGATCCTGAGGCGGCGGCCGGAGACGGCGGGTGGCGGATGGCGGGCGAGAACGCCTTCCAGCCAGCGGTTGAGGCGGCCGGTCGAGACGCGCCGATTCCATGTCTCGTGCGCCTTCATCACCGCGTCCATCAGCTTGTCTAGGCCGCGCCCCGTCTCGGCCGAGACGGGAACGGCGAGCACGCCGCGAACCTGCGGCAGGAGTCGCTCGGTCTTTTCCCGCAACTCGGCGAGAAGCTGCTGCGGGTGTTCGACCCGGTCCCACTTGTTGAAGCCGATGACCAACGCCCGGCCTTCGCGGATGATGAGATCGGTGATCTGCAGATCCTGTTTCTCGAACGGGATCGTAGCGTCGAAAAGGACGACCACGACCTCGGCGAAGCGAATGGCGCGCAGCCCGTCGGCGACGGAGAGTTTTTCCAATTTCTCCTGCACACGCGACTTGCGGCGCATGCCGGCCGTGTCGAAGAGCTTTATTCCGCGACCGCGCCACTCCCAGTCGACGGAGATGGAATCGCGGGTTATGCCGGCCTCCGGCCCGGTCAGGAGGCGCTCCTCGCCGAGCAGCGTGTTGATGAGGGTGGACTTGCCGGCATTCGGCCGCCCAACGATGGCGACGCGCATCGGCTTTGTGGCGTCATAGGCCGGAACATGTTCGTCATCCGTGTCGGCGACATCCTCGCCGACAAGCGGCATCTCCTCGGCGACGGGTTTTTCCTCTTCCGCAAAGGCCCTCTCTTCGCCGAGCGCCGTGATGATCGCCTCGCGCAGATCAGGCAGGCCCTGGCCATGCTCGGCGGAAATCGGGATCGGCTCACCGAGGCCGAGCTCCCAGCCTTCGAGCATGCCCGCCTGGGCGCCGCGCGCCTCCGCCTTGTTGGCGACGAGCACGACCGGCTTGCCCGATCTCCTGACGAGATCAGCGAAAGTGCGATCGTCGGGCGTGATACCCGCCTTGGCGTCGATCATGAACAGGACCAGGCCGGCTTCGGCGATGGCCGCTTCGGTCTGCGCGCGCATGCGACCGGCAAGGCTCACGGCGGGGGCGTCCTCCAGCCCGGCCGTGTCGATGATGTCGAAGCGGAGGTCGTAAAGTTTTGCCGGATGGACGCGGCGGTCGCGGGTCACACCCGGAAGGTCATCGACCAGCGCCAGCTTGCGGCCGGCCAGCCTATTGAAAAGCGTCGACTTGCCGACGTTCGGGCGGCCGACGATCGCTGCGGTGAAGGCCATATGTCACCGCTATTTCACGTCGCCGGAACCGCGGATCAGTTCGGCCATCAGATTGGCGCGCTGGCGGGCGCCAGATGGAGCGGTGGCGTCGCCCGAGATTTCGTCGAAGAGCTTCAGGGCATCGGCGGGTTTGCCGTCTTTCCAGGCGGCGAGGCCGAGCGCCTCGCGCGCCGAAAAGCGCAGCGGGTTGGTGTCGTCGGTCAGCGCCTCGGCGTGCTTGGCGACGTCGGAATAGCTGCCGTGATCAACCAATAGGTAAGCCGCGCGGAGGTTGGCGATATCGCGAATGGACTGCGCGACGGACTTGTCGCCGGCAACCTCTTCAAAGCCAGTCACGGCCCCCTTGTAGTCTTTCTTGTCGGCAAGCGCGGTCGCGACGCGCATGCGTGCCAGGACCGGGTAGGCGCCGTGCCCGTTCTTCTCCAGATCGTCGAGCGCCTTGATCGCTTCGTCCGTCTTGCCCTGGTCGGCAAGGGTCAGCGCCGCGGCGAAGGCATCGCCGGAAGCGGCTGCCTGCTTCGACTGCCAATAATCATAGCCACGCCAACCGGCGGCGGCGAGAATGATGATGATCGCAACGCCGATCGCCCAGAAGCCGTATCTGTCGAACAGAGCCTTCGCCTGGTCCTGGCGATACTCTTCATTGACCTCGCGAATAAAATTGTCGTCCGCCATCCAAGCCAACCGCATTTTTCCGGCGGCAAGGGGACCGAAACCGCCCCGCAAAGCGCCCAAAACCAGAATGAGGCCTGCCTTTTAGCCGAAATTCCCCGGCTTGAAAGGGGGGCGCGGCAAAAAAGCGGCCGGCATCCTCTACTGCAACGGCATGACGCCGAAGAGCCACTCGTGCAGCCGCCAGACGAACAGGACATAAACGATCAGTCCGCCGACGATGGCGATCACGTCGTTGAGGACCGGCCCGGCGGCAGGAATCGGCGCGGCACGACGCTTGACCGATACGCGGTCGAACACCGCCCAGACGAGGAAGGCGCCGAAGAGCAAAACGGAGGCTAGGTCGCCGTTCGCGAGCAGATGCGCCAGCGCCCAAAGCTTGATCGCTACCAACATCGGGTGCTTCAGCACCGGCTTCAATCGACCCGCCGGAGCCGCATAGATGGCCAGGCTGACAAAGGCAAAGACCATCAGAAGCGCGGTGACGTGCTTCATCCACAAAGGCGGCTCGTAAAGGATCGGCGCTTCCGGGCGGGCAAGGCCGTAGCCCCAGACGAGCAGTACGAAGCCGACGATCGAGACAAGCGAATAAAGACCCTTCCATGGCCCCTCCCCCATCGCGGCGATGCGCCTGTCCCGCCATGCGGGAGCTGCGATGCGCACGGAATGCACACCGAGGAAAAGGACCAGGCCGATGACAAGAAAACTCATGGCAACCTCGTTGTTTGGCGGGCAACGTAACCGTCCGGACCGGATTTGGGAATGCGAACCTCGTCCCACTCGCCGATCGCGACTGTCGCGCTAGATGTCGCAATGACGCATCACAGGAGAAAAGCATGCCCGAAATTCTGCCGTCCCTTGCAGAAATCGAGGATCGAATAGCGGTCGCTCGGGAAAATTTGCGTGAACTCACCGAGCAGGCGGCCGGCAGTTCCGGAGCAGCCGATGAGGAGCGAGCCGCCGACCGAATCGCGGAACAGGAGGAGGAGTTGAAGTCCCTGGAAGAGGAACGCGACAGGATCGTCGCGAGCAAGTCCTGATCCCGAAATTCAAAAGCGGTGACCGAGCAGCGGAACGAGCGCGGAACGCCTGCACGAGGCGGCAAGGATGCATTGCCGCCACATTTGGTCCCTACCAGCGGCGGCCCATTGACCGCGAAGCCCATCCGCATGCCACTGGCCTCACGTATCGCATCGATCCTTCTTGCCTGTCTTTTCGCCTTCCCGGCATTTGCCCAGCCATCGCAGCGGGGCAACCAGATCGTGGCGATCTCCTTCGACGGCGCGAACGACCTTCCTCAATGGGAGCGCAGCCGTGCGCTTGCGCGCCGCACAGGCGCGTCCTTCACCTATTTCGTCTCTTGCGTCTTCCTGCTGACGAGGAAGGATCGCGATCTCTACCACCCGCCCCGCCATCGGGTGGGCGCCTCCAATATCGGCTTCGCGCCCTCGAAAGAGGACGTCGCATGGCGGCTGCGCGAGATCTGGACGGCCCGGCTCGAAGGCCACGATATAGCGAGCCATGGGTGCGGCCATTTCGACGCCGCCAAGTGGAGCCGCAAGGACTGGTCGGCGGAGCTGGGAGAGGTACGGAAAATCTTCCGCGACGCGTGGACCGTCAACGATATCCCGTACGAACCGGCCCGCTGGCGGGATTTCGTGCGCTCGGGGATCGTCGGCTTCCGTGCGCCGTATCTTTCGACAAGCCCGGGCCTCGACGCGGCGCTTGCGGAAAACGGCTTTCTCTATAGCGCCAGCGGCGTCTCACGCGGGCCGCAAATGCCGTTCGAGCGCGGGGGGCTGGTACAATTTTCCTTACCCACCGTCCCGGAAGGACCGTCGGACCGCCGCGTCATCGCGATGGACTACAATCTCTATGTCCGGCACTCGCACGGCAAGGAGGATGTCGCGCACGCCGCCGAATATGAGGAGCGCGCCTATAGCGCTTTCCAGGCGGCCTTTCAGCAGCAGTATGACGGCGAGCGCATCCCGCTCCAGATCGGCTTTCATTTCACCCTGATGAACGGCGGCGCCTATTGGCGGGCGCTCGAACGCTTCGCCACAGATGTCTGCACCAAGCCCGACGTCGAATGCATCTCCTACCGGGACCTTGCCCAACGCATCCAGGCGGAGGATATCGGACAGCCCGCGCCGGCCAACTGAAACCCAACTCAGGCCGGGTCCGGGTCGTCGGCCGCGCGGTGAATATAGCGCAGGTCGATGCCCGGTAGCGCCTCGCCCTCCAGCGTGGCTTCGAAGGCGCGAAGGCGCTTGTAGATCGATATCAGCGTGACAATGTCGGGCCAGGAATTCACCAGATACTGGAAGGAGGAACTGACCTGTCCGAAGGCGGTCAGGATCTGCTGCAGGATGCCGAACGTTATCTTCCCTGCGGCGATGGTGGGGACGAGGATCACGTAGGCGAAGATATTGTCCGCCTGCAGATAGAAGGCACGTGCGACGTTGAAATACGCATAGTGGAAATAGAGGCGGAAATAGTTCTGCCGCACGTTCGCGAACAACTCCGCGACGGTCGGTGGACGCGCCCGATCCGCATCGTCCTCGCCATAGACCAATTCCTTGCGATAGGCCGCCTCGACCCGTTGGTTGCGGAACTCAAGGCCCGGAAGCCTGACCCCGACGACAGCCAGCAACACGGTGCCGAACGCCGACCATGCTAACGAGGCAATCACCAAGGGATAAGGTATGCTTCCCACTATCGGTAAGTCGGTCACATGGCTGGAAAGCTGGGCCAGCACGGGGAGGAAGGCGACCAGGGTCATGACGGACTCGACCAGGCTCGTGCCCAGATCCTCAACCGATGTCGAGAAGCGCATCGTGTCTTCCTGCACGCGCTGAGACGCCCCCTCGATGGTACGCAACCGTTCCCAGTGGGACATGTAGAAACCGTTCATCGCAGTACGCCAGCGGAAGATATAGTGGCTGACGAAGAAACGCGTGACCACGTATACGCCGATCCAGACGAAGGCGATCACCAGAAACACCCATATGCCCTGGTACAGATCGGCCGGCTTGACCGCTCCCGCCGGCGGCGTGAGCGCCCGTTGGATCATGTCGAAGAACGGTCCTCGCCATTCGTTGAGCGCAACACTCACCTGTACTGAGAAATTGGTGGAGAAGAGGATGAAGGCTGAGCCGAGGATGGACCAGTTCTGCCAGGGATGGGGTGCGTAAATGGCCCAGAAGCCATAGAAGATCAGCACCACCACCGCAAAATATATGTAAAACCAGAGATATGGTTTCGACCAGAAGACGCCGACGCCGATGATCGGCGCCGCATCCGCAGCAGCCGGCGGAAGCCCGAAAAGACCACCGAGTTCCTGCCCTCCAAGAAACCAGAAGAGAACCGCAGCCAGGCTCCATACGACCAGTGTCGTCAAGAACAGCTTCGGACGCGGGAAAAAGGAGACGAACATCAGCGAAGGGCCTTGGAGAGAGGGAAATCCGCGTTCCCGCTAATCCGCTTGCAGTACAATTGCGACGGAAATGAAACGGAGCCGACAGGTGCGAGGCTCAAATGCCTATCAGCAGCGGCACCGGCATCCAAATTGTCTTTTGTTAATGTTGGCGGCGTGGGTCCGCGGTATCGCCGACGGATAGCGCGATTAATGCGCACATGAGCAGCGCAACCGCAGCCCCTATCGAGGGGGCGGTGAAGCTACCGGTACGGTCAGCGAGGAAGCCAGCGACGATCGGTCCGATGATTTGGCCGGTGCCGAAGAACGCCGTCATGACGGCGAGTACGCGCCGCGGCGACTGCGCCGCAAGCGTGCGCCCCGCCACGAGGCCGATCGTCGTCAGCGCGATGAAGGTACCGCCGAGCAGAATGCCGCCGATGAGAGGGCCGGCATAGCCGCCAAGTTTCACGCTCGCCACTACGCCGATGCCCTCGACGAGGCAGCCGAGTGCGAAAGTCTTCATGCCGCCGAGCCGCGCGGCCACCGGTTGCCACAGATAGACGGAAGGGAAGCCGGCAAGGCCTGTAACCAGCCAGACAACAGCCTCGAAGAAAGGCCCCCCGTCACCCTGTCGGACGATTGCCACGAGAAAGGTAGCCGTGATGATGTAGCCGAAGCCGAAAATGCCGTAGGCAACGATTATCTTTGCAAGCGCCGTGCTGCGCGGCAGGCGCGGCTCGCGACTGCCGTTGCCGGCGGCAAGCGGTCCTTCGCGAATCAGCGGCGCCACCAGCAGATAGCCGACAAGCGAAAGAACGCCCGCGCCGATCCAGCCCGCCGCCCAGCCGGCACCTGCCATATGCAGGCTGCCGACGAGGAGTGCGGAGAGGGCTATGCCGAGGCCGACGCCGCCGAAATGCAGCGCTTGAAGGTCGTTTCGACCCGCTGCGGCCAGGTGGCTGAAGACGATCGTCACCGAAAACACAAGGACGAAAGCGCTGGCAACACCGGCAGCAAAGCGGATTAGCAGGAAGGCGGTAAGGCTTGTCGTGAAAGCCATGGCGGCGGCAAGCACGGCGTTGGCGACAAGCCCCGTCAGCATCATCGTCCGCTCGCGCCGATGCGCCCAGCCGAAGGCCGCGGCGATCGCGCCCACCAGATAGCCGAGATAGTTCGCCGAGGCGATCGAGCCGGCATCCGAGGCCGAGAGCCCCAGCCCCTCCATCATGCCGGGCAGGATCGGCGTATAGACGAAGCGGCCGATGCCCATGGCCACCGCCATGGCGACCATTCCGGCAAAGGCGTAGCGGGTGGGAGAAGCCGTGTGAGATTCCATCCGCCGGACCATAGCCGCGTGTTTTCGCGGTGCAACACGATTTGAATAGTCCAAAAGTAGACCGTGACGGGGCCGGCCCCGGCGCGATTGCCAATCCGCGCTTGCGGCAGCATCCTCGAAAAGGATTTGCCTTGGCGGCATGCCCGGTATAATTAACGCGTTAATCAATATGCTGCCGCAAATCATGGAGAGGGTATGCCGCATCTGACGATCGAATATTCCGCCAATCTCGAGGAAAAGGTCGATCTCGACGCGCTCTGCCGCGCGGTACATGGAGCGATCCTTGAAAGCGGCCTGTTCGAGATCGGCGCGGTGCGCGTGAGGGCTTTCCCCGCGCGCCATTTCGCGATTGCCGATCTCCTGCCCGAAAATGCCTTTGTCGACATGTCTTTCCGCATCGGCAAGGGGCGCGGCACCGAAGACAGGAAACGGGTTGGTGAGGCGATCTTCGCCACCGCAAGCGAAGTGCTGGCACCTCTTTTCAAAAGCCCGCATTTCGCCCTTTCGCTGGAAATCCGGGAGATCGACGCGGAGCTATCGTGGAAGAAGAACGCCATGCACGCCCGGCTTCGAGCCGGCGGGAATAGCTGAGCCGCGGCCCGAGCCGACCCTCTACCCTCACCGGAGCCAAAGATGTCCACGTTAGAGGAAAACCTCACCAGGGCGGAAAGCCATCTCGCTCGCTTCCGCGAGAATGGCGTTCTGAACCAGATCGGTGGCGAAGCCATGCCGGCTGCCGACGGCTCGACCTTCGAGACGATCTCACCGATCGATCTGAAGCCGCTTGCCTCCGTCGCGTACGGCAAGGCGGCGGATATTAACCGCGCCGCGAAGGCGGCGAAGGCCGCGTTTCCCGAATGGGCGGCGATGCTGGGCGCAGAGCGCAAGAAATTGCTGCACCGGATAGCCGACGCCATTGTCGCCCGCGCCGAGGAGATCGCGCTGGTTGAGTGCATGGATACCGGGCAGGCTTGGCGCTTCATGTCGAAAGCGGCGCTGCGGGGCGCGGAGAATTTCCGCTTCTTCGCCGACCGGGCGCCCGAGGCCCGCGACGGGAACGCACTTCGGACCGAAGGCCAGATGAATATCACCACGCGCGTGCCGATCGGCCCGGTCGGCATCATCACGCCGTGGAACACGCCCTTCATGCTCTCGACATGGAAGATCGCGCCGGCGCTCGCCGCCGGCTGCACGATCGTCCATAAGCCGGCGGAGCTGTCGCCGCTGACGGCGCGTCTGCTGGTCGAGATCGCTGAGGAGGCCGGGCTGCCGAAGGGCGTGTGGAACCTCGTCAACGGCTTCGGAGAGGACGCCGGAAAGGCGCTCACCGAGCATCCCGACATCAAGGCAATCGGCTTCGTCGGCGAGAGCCGGACCGGCTCGCTCATCATGAAGCAGGGCGCCGACACGCTGAAGCGCGTGCATTTCGAACTCGGCGGCAAGAACCCGGTCGTGGTCTTCGCCGACGCCGATCTGGAGCGGGCGGCGGACGCGGCCGTCTTCATGATCTATTCGCTGAACGGCGAGCGCTGCACCTCCTCCTCGCGCCTGCTGGTGGAGACGTCGATCCATGACGAATTCACCGCGCTGGTGGCCGAAAAGGCCAAGCGCATAAAGATCGGTCACCCCCTCGATCCTGAGACCGTAGTCGGGCCGCTTATTCATCCCGACCACGAGAGGAAGGTGCTGGGTTATGTCGATCTCGCCCGGGCGGAAGGCGCGACCATCGCCGCCGGCGGGTGCAAGGTCGCCGGTCCCGGCGGTGGCGCCTACGTCGCGCCGACGCTCTTCACGAATGCGGATAACGGCATGCGTATCGCGCAGGAAGAGATCTTCGGGCCGGTGCTGACCGCGATTCCGTTCCGCGACGAGGCCGAAGCGCTTCGGCTGGCGAACGATGTTTCCTACGGCCTGAGCGGCTATGTCTGGACCTCGGACGTGACGCGGGCGCTGCGCTTCACCGACGCGCTTGAGGCTGGGATGATCTGGGTCAATTCCGAGAACGTCCGCCACCTGCCGGCACCCTTCGGCGGCGTCAAAAGTTCCGGCGTCGGCCGCGACGGCGGCGACTGGTCCTTCGATTTCTACATGGAAACGAAGAACATCGCCTTCGCCACGCGCGCGCATGCGATCCCGAAGCTTGGAGGCTGAGAGGCGATGCCGATACCGAAGCCGAACCTCTATCCACCCTTCAACATCGTGCGGCTGAGCCATGTCGATTACACCGTGACCGATCTGGCGAAGAGCCGCGCCTTCTATGCCGACCTGCTCGGCCTGCAAGTCACGGCGGAGGACGGAGAGGCCGTCTATCTGAGGGCGATGGAGGAGCGTGGCCACCACTCCGTCGTCCTGCGGCAGGGGAAGGAACCCTCAGTCGGCGCGCTCAGTCTGAAGCTATACTGCGAGGAAGACCTCGACCGGGCGAAGGACTATTTCGAGGAGCGGCAATTGCCGGCCGAGTGGGTGGAGCGGCCCTATCAGGGTCGCACCCTGAGGGCGCGGGACAATTTCGGCACGCCGCTCGAACTCTATTTCAGGATGGACCGCCTGCCGCCGATCCACCAGAAATATGCGCTCTATCACGGCGTCAAGCCGCTCCGAATCGACCATTTCAACTGCTTCTCGCCGGACGTGGACGCGTCGGTCGAGTTCTACAGCGCGATGGGTTTCCGCGTGACGGAATACACCGAGGACGATGAGAGCAAGCGGCTCTGGGCGGCGTGGCTGCACCGCAAGGGCGGCGTGCACGACATGGCCTTCACCAACGGAAAGGGGCCGAGGCTTCATCACGCGGCCTTCTGGGTGCCGACGCCGCTCAACATCATCGACCTGCTCGATCTGATGTCGACCACCGGCTATCTCGCCAATATCGAGCGCGGGCCGGGACGGCACGGCATCTCCAACGCCTTCTTCCTCTATCTCCGCGATCCGGACGGCCACCGCATCGAGATCTATTGCTCGGACTACCAGACCGTCGATCCAGACCTGGAGCCGATCAAATGGGATTTGAAAGACCCGCAGCGGCAGACACTGTGGGGGGCGCCCGCGCCGCGCTCATGGTTCGAGGAAGGCAGCCTCTTCCTTGACACGGAGGTGCAGGAGCCTCTTTTGAAGGCGCAGCCGATCATCGCGCCGTGAAAACAGCGGACGGAGTGGCGCTCACCCTAAGCCAGAGATTCAGGAAAATGCCCGAAGAACTTGATTTCGAACGCTGGTCGAAGAAGGCTGCCGAATGGGGCGTCGCCTACCGCGCATCTTTGCGCGGGCGGCCGGTGCGGGCGCAGACGGCGCCCGGCACCATCGCGGCGCAGCTTCCCGCCTTGCCGCCCGAACAGGGCGAGGCGATGGAGGCTATCTTCGCCGATTTCGAGAAGATCCTGCTGCCGGGCATGACGCATTGGCAGCATCCGCGCTTCTTCGCCTATTTCCCCGCCAATGCCGCGCCCGTATCGGTCGTAGCGGAATATCTGGTGACGGCGATGGCCGCGCAATGCATGCTCTGGCAGACCTCGCCGGCGGCGACGGAACTCGAAACGCGCGTGCTGGACTGGCTGAGGCAGGCGATCGGCTTGCCCGCTGGCTTTGCCGGCGTCATTCAGGATTCGGCCTCTTCCGCCACGCTCGCGGCCGTGCTGGTGATGCGCGAGCGCGCGCTCAGCTGGAAGGGCAACAAGGCAGGGCTGGCCGCCAATCCGCGCCTGCGCATCTACGCCTCCCAAGAGGTGCATACCTCGATCGACCGCGCGATCTGGGTTTCGGGCATCGGCGAGGAGAATCTGGTGCGCATCCCGACAACCGGCGGGCATCGCGGGATGGATGCCGTCGCGCTGGCCGATGCGATCACGCGCGACAGGGAGGCAGGCCATGTACCCGCCGGAATCATCGCCTGCGCGGGCGGCACCAATGTCGGCGCCTGCGATGACATCTCCGCCGTGGTTCGGGTGGCTCGCGAAAATGGTCTCTACGTACATGTGGATGCGGCATGGGCGGGCTCGGCGATGATCTGCGAGGAATTCCGGCATCTGTGGGTGGGAGTAGAGGGGGCCGACTCGGTCGTATTCAACCCCCATAAATGGCTCGGCGCGCAGTTCGATTGCTCGGCGCATTTCATCCGCAATCCCGAAGACCTTGTCCGGACGCTCGCGATCCATCCCGAATTCCTCAAGACGCACGGCCATGACGGCCTCATCAACTATTCGGAATGGTCGGTGCCGCTCGGCCGCCGCTTCCGCGCGCTGAAGCTTTGGTTCCTGTTGCGCTTCCACGGGCTGGAAGGCCTGCGCGCCATGATCCGCAACCATGTCGCCTGGAGCGAAAGGCTGGCCGAACGGCTCAAAGCCGAGCCGGATTTCGAGATCGTCACGGAGCCGGTGTTGTCGCTGTTCTCGTTCCGGCACACAGCGACGGACGATCTCGACCAACACAATCTCGATCTCGTCGGTAGCATCAACGACGACGGGCGCATCTATCTCACCCAGAGCCGCGTCGACGGGAAGGTGATGATCCGCTTCCAGGCCGGGCAGTTCGAGATGACCGAGGCAGACGCCGACACGGCGTTCGACGTCATCACCGAACTGGCACGCAACAAGGCGTGAGGCGACGGCCATGACGGAAAGACCGCGCTTCGCAACTTTCACGGTAGAGGGCGATGAGACCCATAGCCGCTACGGGCTCATCGACGGGGAGCGTGTCATCGACCTGTCCGCGCTCTACGCCGGACGATGGCCAACCTTGCGAGAGGTCATTGCCGAAGGCGCGCTTGACTCGCTCGCCGAGGAAGCGGCGGGGCGCCCAACTGATTACGCCGTCACCGACATACGCTATCGCATCCCGGTCCCCTCGCCCGAAAAGATCATCTGCGTCGGGGTCAATTATCCGGACCGCAACGCCGAATACAAGGACGGCAAGGAGGCGCCGCCGAACCCCTCGCTTTTCGTGCGCTTTCCTCGCTCCTTTGTCGGCCACGAGGAGCCGATCATGCGCCCGCCGGAATCGCCGCAACTCGACTATGAGGGCGAGGTCGCCATCGTCATCGGCAAGGGCGGACGCCGTATCCCAGAAGCGGAAGCGCTTGCCTACATCGCCGCGCTTACGCTTGCCAATGAAGGCACGATCCGTGACTGGGTGCGGCACGCCAAGTTCAATGTGACGCAAGGCAAGAATTTCGACCGTTCGGGATCGATGGGGCCGTGGCTCGTTTCCTTCACCGACGAGACGCAGCTTGCCGACATAAAGCTCGAAACGCGCGTCAACGGCGAAACGCGGCAGAGCGATCGCACCGGCCGCATGATCTTCTCCTTCCGCAAGATCATCGCCTATATCTCGACTTTCACGACACTCGTTCCCGGCGACATCATCCTCACCGGCACGCCGACCGGCGCCGGCGCACGGCTCGACCCGCCGGTCTGGCTGAAGCCCGGCGACACGGTCGAGGTGGAAGCCGAGGGAATCGGCATATTGCGCAATCGCGTGCAGGACGAGAAATGACGCTGACTGCCGAGGAAATCGCTCACGCCGCCGAGGCCCTTGACGAGGCCGAGCGCACGCGAAAGCAGATCGGCCTCCTCTCGCACAAGCATCCTTCGATGACGATGGACGATGCCTATGCCGTACAGGCGGCCTGGGTTGGCAAGAAGCTTGCCGCCGGCCGCAGGCGTATCGGCTGGAAGATCGGGCTCACCTCAAGAGCCATGCAGTCGGCGCTCGGCATCGACACGCCGGATTCGGGCGTGCTTCTGGACGACATGCTCTTCGAGGACGGTACGACGGTGCCCGCCGGCCGCTTCATCCAGCCGCGGATCGAGGCGGAGATCGCCTTTATCATGAAGGCCCCACTGAAGGGGCCGGGCATCAGCGTGCCGGACGTGCTGAAGGCGACCGACCATGTCACGCCCGCACTGGAAATCCTCGATACGCGCATACTGCGCCTCGATCCGGAGACGAAGAAGGCGCGCATGATCGTCGATACGATCGCCGACAACGCCGCAAACGCGGGGATCGTCCTTGGCGGACAGGCGATCTGTCCGGAAAGTACAGATTTGCGCTGGATGGGGGCGATCGTCATGCGCAACGGCGTGGTGGAGGAGACCGGACTGGGCGCCGGCGTGCTCAACCATCCGGCGCTCGGCGTTGCCTGGCTCGCCGACCGGCTGTCCGCCTATGGCGAGAGCATCGAGGCGGGAGAAATCGTGCTTGCCGGTTCTTTCATCCGGCCGATCGAGGCGACGCCCGGCAGCGCCATCGTAGCCGACTACGGGCCGCACGGGACGGTGACCTGCCGTTTCGCATGAGCGCGTCGCGAGGCTGAAAGCTCGTCAGCTTTCGTCCCGCAGATCGGCCAGTTCGTTCAGCAGACCGAGAAGCCGCTCGATCTTTTCCACGCCGTAAAGCTTCTCAAGTTCGGCATAGATGGCACGGCTTTCCGGCGCGACTTCGCGGATGAGCGCCAGCCCTTTCGGCGCGATCGCAAGGCGCACCCTTCTTCCATCGCGGCCATGCTTCTCCCGCGTGATCATCTCCCGCTCCTCGAGCGCCTTGATGATGCGCGTCAGGCTGGGAGCCAGGATGCAGGCGCGGTCGGCCAGTTCCGAGGCATCGCACGGGGCTCCCTCGCCGAGGACGCGCAGGACCCGCCATTGCTGCTCGGTGACATCGTGGCGCGCAAGCATCGGCCGGAACCGCCCCATCACCGCCTCGCGCGCGCGCAGCAGCGAAATGGCCAGAGAGCGGCGGATGTCTCCCGGCAGGGGTGTCTCCGGCATGCGCGTTTCGCCTTCCGACGTTTTGTTTCGATGCGCGGTCTATTGCCGATTTGCCGGTGCGGCGCAACGGGTGGGTACTACGCGCGGAGCGGCCAGCGTCCGATTTCCACTTGCCTGCCTTCACCCCAAATGGTGCGCAGAAGGACGAAATCCTCGGCCATCCAGCCGATCGGCTCGTCGAGTTGCGACGGCGGAACGCTTCGGCGGTCCCATATCAGTGTCACATGCGGCTCGAAACCGGCCGGGCCGCGCCAGAGCCCTTCCATTGTCAATGCATGACGCAGTGCATCGCGAAGCGCGGCCAACTCCCCTGCGCCGGCACAACAACATAACACCGTTGGTTGTTTGTCGCGGCGAACCCGGAAAGTGCGGAGACTGCCGAAAGCCAGCGGAAAAGGTGAAAACCTTACGCGCTCCGCCGCACGCAACGCCGCTTCGAGATCGCCCTTGCGGGGGCCTCGACGCGACATGACCGTATTCAACGAGACATGCAAGCGATGAGGGCCGTAGGCAGATTCCGAAAGTCCGTATGACCGGCGGCACCCTTCCGCGAACTCCACAAATGAATACGCGGCAGTGAGAGCCGGCCGCAGTGCGAAATAGTCCTGAACCCGCACGGTCGCTGCTTCGAAGGCCAACGAAAGCTGTCCGGCCACGTCGCAAACTCCATATACTTTTGTTCACTATATGTTCTTGATGAAGTAGATGTCGAGCCCTGTAGTTGCCTCGCGATGGAGCGATCAACCGGTAGGCCTAAAGCTGCCGGATGCCAGCCTAAGCCACGGCGCCAGATGGAAGGCGCTCATCAGGAGATACATCGGCACCATCCCTGCAAGCGGCGACTGCCCCATAATGCAGCCCATTTCGTGCCCCTCGGAAACAGCCGTGACCAGTGCCATGAGTGCGAAGGTCGGGCTGGCGGCGAGGCATAGCCACCGGCTCGCGCCTCGCACAAAGCCAGCGCCGAGCCACTGTTTTTGGCTTGCGGTCCGGTTCGTGGTCATGGCCGTTCTCCTTGCTCTCCGTAGGGCTGGGCTCATCGGTAAGGCTGACCTAAGTTAAGGGCCCATTTCCGAGGGCGAGAGTGACAAGTATGTCGGGATTTCGATGGACTCGCTGATTACGGCCGCGGCACACGCTCTTGCCGGCGGTGACCCGCTTGGCGCGCTGAATTTTGTCGCTCTGCGCAACGATGCGCCGGCGCTTGCGCTCCGGGGTATCGCCATGGCGCAGCTTGGTGATCTCACCCGTGCCAAGACGCTCCTGAAAAGTGCGGCGCGCGCATTCGGCGCGAAAGAGGCGATGGCCCGCGCGCGCTGCGCCGTCGCCGAAGCAGAGATCGCGCTCATCTCCCGCAACCTCACCTGGCCGACAAAGGCGCTCGAGCGAGCACGGATAACGCTCGAAGAGCATGGCGACCGCGCCAACGTCGCCTATGCGCGTTACCTGAAGGCACGCCGCCTCCTTCTTGTCGGCCGTCTCCGGGAGGCCGAGGAGGCGCTTGTCGGCCTCGAATCCATCTCCCTCGCTCCCGCGCTGCACACCGGTTGCGAACTGGTATCCGCCGGGATCGCGATCCGGCGGATCAGGGCCAAAGCAGCGCGCGCGGCGCTTGCCCGCGCCGACGAAGCGGCGCGCATGGCCGCCATCCCTGCACTGATGGCAGAGGTTGAAGCCGTAGCGCTTGTCCTCGATACGCCCGCGGCGCGGCTGATCACCAAGGGCGAGGCGCGCCCCCTCCTCCTCGACGAGGTCGAACCCCTCCTCGCGTCAGACGCGCTTGTGGTGGATGCATGCCGTTTCGCCGTGCGCTGTGCAGGGAAAGTCGTTCCGCTCGAAACGCGGCCGGTTCTGTTCGCGCTTGCACGGGCGCTGGCAGAGGCCTGGCCGGCCGACGTGTCGAGGGAGACGCTGCTTCTTCGTGCCTTCCGGGCCAGATACGCCGACGAATCGCATCGCGCCCGGCTGCGCGTCGAGATCGGGCGGCTCCGCAAGGCGCTCAGGGGCATGGCAGACGTGAAAGCGACGGCGGCAGGGTTTCGGCTTGCGCTGAATCGCACTGGCGAGGTCGTCGTGCTCGCCCCGCCCGTCGAGGAGGAACATGCATCGGTGCTTGCCTTGCTTGCCGACGGCGAATCCTGGTCGAGCACAGCGCTGGCACTGGCGCTCGGCGTCAGTCAGCGCACTGTGCAGCGCGCGCTTGAGACCCTTGTGGAAGAGGGAAAGGTACAGGCGGTCGGGCAGGCGCGGGCGCGGCGCTGGATGACGCCGCCGGTGCCGGGTTTCCCGACAACCTTGTTACTCCCTGCCCCAATTTCGATTGGCTAGCATCAGGCTCCATAAACAACCCGACAGGAGCGAGACATGAAACATTCAGCAGCCGAAATCATCAACGAGTACGGCCCCTTCCCCAGTGCCGAACAGGTGCACGGCCTCACCTATGACGGCAAGCATGTCTGGTTCGCCTCCGGCGACCGGCTGAACGCGATCGATCCAGCAGACGGCAAGGCGTTCGATTCCATCGAGGTCCCCGCGCATGCTGGCACCGCCTTCGACGGCGAACACCTGTTCCAGATCGCCGACAGTCGGATCCAGAAGATCGACCCCAAGACCGGCCGCGTGGCCTCGACCATCCCCGCGCCCGGCAATGGCGGCGATTCGGGCCTCGCCTGGGCGGAAGGATCGCTCTGGGTCGGCGAATATCGCGAACGCAGGATCCACCAGATCGATCCCGAAACGGGGGCGGTCTTGCGTACTATCCAGTCCAACCGTTTCGTCACCGGCGTAACCTGGGTCGACGGCGAGCTTTGGCACGCAACATGGGAGGACGAGAAGAGCGATCTGCGCCATATCGATCCGGATACGGGCGAAACCCTCGAGCGGCTCGACATGCCCGCCGGCACGGGCATTTCAGGCCTCGAATCCGATGGCCACGACCGCTTCTTCTGTGGTGGCGGCAATAGCGGAAAGGTCAGGGTCGTGCGACGGCCGAACCACGCCCAAGCCAATCGTCAGTAGCCGGCAGATGGCCGGGCCGATCACGGGTCACGCGGCTCGTGGCTGATGCTCGGCACAGATCAAACGGCTCTCCTCGTCGGACAAAGGCTCATCCAGCAGCCCGCAGTGATGCACCGACGGGGAGTCCGGCCGGACATTGGCACGGAAATAGGAACATGATCGGCAGGCTCCGAAAGCTCGCCCGCGATTGCGGGCGATGGCAGCCCGCAATGTCCGCCTGAGGCCTTCGAGCATGGGCACCATGTCACTGCCCGCCGCTTTTTCGATGTCCTCCGCAAGCGCCAGCAACGGATCGCCTTCGAGAGTGGCGGCAGCTTTACCTGTCAGGACGAACTCCACCGAACGGCCGTCTCGCAAATTGTTGCGACGCTCGACATAGCCCTTGGTTTCAAGCGAGGCGAGCGTGCGCGAGATCGTGCCCCGTGTCGATGCCAGATAGTCGGCGAGCGCGGCGGGCGTGCGCGAAAACCTGTTGGCCTGCCCCAGATACCTCAGCGCCTCCCATTGCGCGGGATTGAGGTCGCCGGACTGCTCGCCGAAACGCGTCAGACGTTCCAGGCGATCGATCAGGCGGGCCGCTTCGAGCGCTTCGGGAGAAATAGGCATAATTGCTACTCGAAATCATATTGACGAATGATGCAAGCAGAATATTATAGTTGCTACTAGCAATCACTTGAAGGAGCCACTCATGACCACCACCGCCATTCCCGGATACCGGCTGGGCGATCCGGCACTGCCCGCATCTCCGCTGACGGAGAAAGATCTCGCGGATCTCAAGACGTCACTGCTCTTCACGGATGAAGATGCCGCCGCGCTGCGTAAGGCGCATGACGTGGTCAAGGGCCAGGTCGAGGCGATCCTCGATGTGTGGTACGGCTTCGTCGGAGCCACGCCGCATCTGCTCGCCTATTTTTCCGATCCTGTGACCGGTGCGCCCGACAGCGACTATCTCGCCGCCGTGCGCAAGCGTTTCGGGCAATGGATCCTGGACACCTGTCGTGCCGAATACGGCAAGGACTGGCTTGCCTGGCAGGACGAAATAGGCCGCCGGCACCACCGTATCGGCAAGAACAGAACGGACGGCGCATCGGCGGCCGCGCATATCCCGATGCGCCATGTGCTGGCGCTCGCCATACCGATCTCGGTCACCATGAAGCCCTTCCTTGCCGGAAAAGGCCATTCGGCCAAGGAAGTCGATGCGATGCACGCCGCTTGGTCGAAGGCCGTATTGCTTCAGGCGATCCTGTGGTGCAGGCCCTATGTGAAGGAAGGAGACTTCTGAGGATGTCCACGCCCGCACCCGACTGGCAAGTCGAACATTGGCTGAACACGCCGAAACCGATCGGGCTCGCGGACCTTAGGGGCAAGGTCGTCCTCGCCCTCGCCTTCCAGATGCTGTGCCCCGGCTGTGTCAGCCACGCACTGCCGCAGGCGGTGCGCGCCCGCCAGACCTTCGCGGAAGATGGCCTCGCGGTGATCGGACTTCATACGGTGTTCGAGCATCATGAGGCGCAGGGAAGCCCGGCCGCCCTTGCCGCCTTCCTCCATGAATACCGGATCGGCTTTCCTGTCGGCATCGACGCGAAGGACCCTGACGCCGGCTTGCCGAAAACGATGCAGGCATACGCGATGCAGGGAACCCCGACGACGCTCCTGTTCGACCGCGAAGGCCGGCTGCGCCTCAACAAATTCGGCCATCTCGACGACATGCGCCTCGGGGCGGCGATCGCTTCGATCCTGGCGGAGGCCGTTCCTGACGCCACTACCGCCGGTTAGTCGCGAAGGAGCCGCAGCGCGCCGCCCTTGTGGGCGGCGATGTGGTCGGTCTTGTCGCTTTTGATCTCATACTGGGGATCGTCACGCGACGCCCGATGGGTATGGCCCTTGTAATCAAAATCCTCGGTATGAACAGAAATGATCGTACCCGAGACACGGCCTGCCTCCGAGTTCCAACTCACATGGTCGCCGATTTTGAACGTCTTTGTCATGGGAGTTTCCCTGTGTTCCGTGCGGCTCTTTCCTCAGAGTTCAGGCTGAACCGCACGATTGACGGTGCCACCGAATTCCTGAGCGGCAAACGGCTCCGTTGAACTTCCGTCCAGTTCGGCAAGCCGCTTCAAGAGCCATGGCTCCGGCTCGCCGAAGCTCAGCCGCCGCACGGCGACCGGCGAGGATTTGAGTTGCGGCTGGTGGCTGATCGGATCGCGCGCGTACCAGGTATGCTGGTTCGCCGATTGTGCGCCGTGGCCATAATGGAACGGCACGAACACCTCGCCAGGACGCACCGTGTCGACCACCATCGCCACGCCTTCCCAGCGGCCGTTCGGCGAGGTGATCTCGACCACGTCGCCAAGTCCGATCCCTAGGCGGGCCGCATCATCGGGATGGACCTCGACATAAGGATGCGGCGCACGCTCGTTCAGCACGGCTGATCGGCCTGTCTTGGTGCGGGTGTGGAAATGATAGACCACACGCCCGGTGATGAGCGTCATGGGATAATCTTCGGAGGTCGGGTTCGGCTGTCGCCGCCACTCCACCGGTCTCAGGAATGCCTTGCCCTTCGGATCGATCCGTTCGTAGTCGCCGCGGGTATTCTTGCGGCCGGTCAGGAAATCCGCCCCATAGGTTTCGCACTCATCGATGCCGGTCCAGAACTTGAAATCCCCGTAAAGGCGCTCGGAGCCACGCGGGTGCTTTTCATTGCAGGGCCAGCGGACGGAGCCCATTTCGAGGATCAGTTCGTAGGTCATGCCGGAATAGTCGCACGGCCGGTCCTTCGACACCTTGCGCCATTCCTCGAATGCGTCCCTGGGCTCCTTGAACGGGATAAGCAATCCGTCATCCCGGTCCTTGAACCCCAGCCGGCCAGCGACCTCCACGAAGATGTCGAAGTCGCTGCGCGCCTCTCCCGGCGGCTCGACGGCCTTCAGCAGCAGATTAACGCTCCGGTCGGCGTTGGTGACGCAGCCCATCTTCTCTCCCCACATCGCGGCGGGGAAATAAATGTCGGCAAGGTCGACGGTTTCCGCGTCCACGAACGGGTCCTGCACCACCAAGAAGAGCCGGCGCAGGATGCGCTCGCTGCGGTTCTGGTCAGGCAGGCTGACGAGCGGGTTGGTCCCGATCACCCACATGAACTCGATCTCGCCGCGCTCGGCGCTTTCCATCATCGAAAGGATGTCTTTCGGCACCTCCGGATGAAACTTGTCGAAGTCGATGTTCCAGAGTTCGCAAAGATCGCGCATCTGCGTTTCGCAATGGGGATTGCGGTAAGCGGGATAGGAGCCGCCGGCGCCGGCCTCCCGGTTGCACATCGCCGAGGGCTGGCCCGCCATCAGGAGCGGCCCGGCACCGGGCTTGCCGATCGCGCCAGTGATCAGATGCACCGTGTTCACCAGCGAGGACGAGGCCGTGGCCTCGACGCTCTGATAAAACCCCTGCAAGACGGTCGAGACCATGCGCGGCGTGGTGCCGATCCACTCGGCCGCGGTTTCCAGATCGTGCATGGGAATATCGCAGATTTCGGCCACCCGCTTGGGCGGATATTCACGGGTCACTACATCGAGCGCGTCGAAGCCGACGGTGTGCTTCGCGATGAAGCCGCGGTCTGTCCAACCCCGCGCGATCAGCAAATGGATGATCCCGTTCATCAACGCGACATTCGTGCCGGACCTGAGCGCGAGATGAAGGTCGGCGCCCTGCAGCACGGTCGGCGTACGGCGCGGATCGGCGACGATGATGCGCCCGCCGTTCTTCGCCTTCGCCGCCAGCATGCGTTCCCAAAGTACTGTCTGCACCTCCGCGACGTTGTGACCGTAGAGGCAAAGCAAGTCCGCCTGATCCACATCGACATAGGAAGCAACGGGGCCATCGACGCCGAAATTCGCCATCAGGCCGGTGGCGGAAGTCGCGGTGCATAGCCGCGTGTTGCCGTCGATGTTGGAGGATTGCAGCCCGCCGCGCCACAGCTTTCCGAGTGTATAGAATTCCTCGATCGTGAGTTGCCCGGAATTGTAGCAGGCTAGGTTTTCGTGCCCCTGCCGCCAGGCGGCCCTGAACTGCTCGATGAAGAAATCCATGGCCTCCGCCCAACCGACCGGCTCGAGCGGGGCTCCCTTTCTCCGTCGGATCATCGGGGTCGTGCCGCGGCGCCTGGAATTATTGGCGACCCAGCCATGTTCGCCCTTCGGACCGAGATGACCGAAATTGACCGGATGATCGGCATTGCCGCGAACGCCTACAATGCTCCCGTCCTTCACCGCGATATCGACGCCGCAGCCGTTGGAGCACAGGATGCATGCCGAATGGACCCATGCATCGGGTTCGCCCTTTATGCCGAGATTGGTGTCGATCCTTGGCTGCATGGGCTGCTCCAGTCGGTCCGGGCGAACGCTTCTTTCGCCCATTAAAGACCTTCCGGATGCACACTCCAAGGTTTGTTTTCGATCGCCGCTGCTCGCGAAGCGCTAAGTTTCCGGCCTCATTCCCACTCGATGGTGCCGGGCGGCTTTGATGTGACGTCGTATACGACGCGGTTTATGCCTTTGATTTCGTTGATGATGCGGGTCGCGGTCGCGCCCAGAAAATCCATGTCGTAGTGGTAGAAATCGGCGGTCATGCCGTCGACGGAGGTGACGGCACGCAACGCCAGTACGGACTCGTAGGTGCGGCCGTCGCCCATCACGCCGACCGTCTGTACCGGCAGCAGCACGGCGAAGGCCTGCCAGATGGCGTCGTAGAGGCCGGCCTTGCGGATTTCGTCGAGATAGATCGCGTCCGCCTCGCGCAATATGTCGAGCTTCTCGCGTGTCACGCCGCCTGGGCAACGGATGGCAAGGCCCGGACCCGGGAAGGGGTGCCGGCCGATGAAGCTTTCCGGCAGGCCGAGTTCCTTGCCGAGCGCCCTCACCTCGTCCTTGAAGAGTTCGCGCAGCGGCTCGACCAGCTTCATGTTCATGCGCTCGGGCAGGCCGCCGACATTGTGATGCGACTTGATGGTGGAGGAGGTGGCTCCGGTGAAGGAGACGCTTTCGATCACATCTGGATAGAGGGTACCCTGGGCGAGGAAATCGGCGCCGCCCAGTTTCTTCGCTTCCTCCTCGAATACCTCGATGAAAAGACGCCCGATCGTCTTCCGCTTCTTCTCGGGATCGGCCTCGCCCTCCAGCGCGGAGATGAAGCGGTCCGACGCATCGACGAGGATCAGCGGCAGATTGTAGTGCTGGCGGAACATCTCGACCACTTCAGCCGCCTCGTTCTTCCGCATGAGGCCGTGGTCGACGAGAATGCAGGTGAGTTGGTCGCCGACCGCCTCGTGAATCAGGAGCGCGGCTACGGAAGAATCGACGCCGCCCGAAAGCGCACAGATGACCTTGCCCGTGCCGACCTGCCGGCGGATCGCCTCGACCGCCTGCCCGCGATAGGCGGCCATGGTCCAGTCGCCCTTCAGCCCTGCGATGTTGTGGACGAAGTTGGTGAGCAGTTTCGCGCCGTCCGGCGTATGTACTACCTCGGGATGGAACTGCACGGCGAAGATCTTGCGCTTCTCGTCGGCGATCGCCGCGAAAGGCGCACCGGTCGAGGTGCCTATGACATGGAAACCCGGCGGCAGAGCCGTCACCCGGTCGCCATGGCTCATCCAGACCTGATGGCGCGTGCCCTTCGCCCAAATGCCGTCGAAAAGTGCCGAATCCTCCCGGATGTCGAGGAAGGCGCGGCCGTACTCACGCTCGTGGCTGGCCTCGACCTTGCCGCCGAGTTGGGCGCAGATGGCCTGCTCGCCATAGCAGATGCCAAGGATCGGGAGACCCGCTTCGAAGATCGCATCCGGTGCGCGCGGGCTGCCGATATCGATCGCCGAATGAGGGCTGCCCGAAAGGATAACCGCCTTCGGCCGGACACGCCGGAAGCCTTCCTCCGCCGACTGGAAAGGAACGATCTCGGAATAGATGCCGGCCTCGCGCACCCTCCTCGCGATAAGCTGCGTGACCTGGCTGCCGAAGTCGATGATAAGGACGGTATCGGGGTGAGCTGTGTTCTTCATGGCGGGCGTTTAGAGAAAGAAACGAGTCGACGCAATGGGTTGTGCGCTGGAGCTCAAAGCACGATTCATGTAGCTCACGAAAAGCTTCCACCGCCCTCAAGAGGGAGCGATTTCTCCATGACGAGGGCCGGGATGTCGGTAAGGCCGCCACGCTCAGCGGTGTCGCCAACCACCCGCAATCCCATTCTCTCGTAAAACCGGATCGCCGGTTCGTTCCCTCCCTGGACCTCCAGCCGCAGAAGCCGTCCCGCCGGATAGGCGGCTATAGCTGCGGCAAGCAGATTGCTGCCGAGGCCCCTTTCCTGCCAGCCTGGCAGGACATAGAGCCTGAGCAGATTGATCGCGCCGTCACCGTCGAGCCAGGACATGGCGTGGCCGACAAGGCTGTTATCCGCTGCCTCGGCGACAAGGAAGCATTTATCCGGATTGTCGATCTGCGCGCGAAGAAGTGCCGGCGCGTGCCATTTCGCGGTGATCTCCGCCACCTTGTCGCGGCCGAGTTGAACATCGTGGGTTGCGTGCCAGACCTCCTCTAGGAGCCGTGAAACGGCGGCCTCCTCTCCCAGCCGGGCGCGGCGGATTTCGGCCCTCATGGGAGCATGCCTTCAGCGATGGCGGTTTCGAGCCGATCGACGCTTGCGGCCAGCTTTTCGTCGATGACGTGGAGGTATTGGCGCCAATCGTCGACATGCTTCAGGTCGGCAGCGCCATCGGATATGCCGCGCAGGCCGATCATGCCGACACCGAAAAGCTGACAGGCACGCAGCACTGCAAACGTCTCCATGTCCACCATATCGGCTGCGATAGCATCGTATGCGGCGCCGGAAACGATTGCCGCACCCGTCGATAACGAAGCCTGCGGAATGCCCGGTATGGCGTGGCCGAGCGGAACGA
Organism: Mesorhizobium koreense; assembly: GCF_031656215.1. Classification (NCBI taxonomy): domain Bacteria; kingdom Pseudomonadati; phylum Pseudomonadota; class Alphaproteobacteria; order Hyphomicrobiales; family Phyllobacteriaceae; genus Mesorhizobium; species Mesorhizobium koreense. The sequence goes on from NZ_CP134228.1 coordinate 4,412,148, forward strand.
TCGCCGGAAGATCGAGAAACGGCGTCGCGCCGCGCTCGAAGCCCAGCAATGAGACATCCATGTCACGATAGGCGACCGAAGAGGCCTGATAGATTTCCGTCTGCTCCAGAACCCGGCTGCCGGCCGAGCCGAGCGACACGACGAAATCTGGAAGGGTGTCGCGCTCCGACAGAAGCGCCAGTTCGGCGCCAAGCCGGACGCCGGCTTCGACCGGTCCGACGCCGGTCATCAAGGGGGCAAAGCGGCGTTTCAGATGCGGCCCATATTCGGCGTCCACCGCCATGACGAAGAGCAATCGCCTGCCGCCGATTTCGGTGATCGGGGCACGCGGAACGGCCGGTTCAACCATCTATGCCCTGGCGGCCGGTGACTGTCATCATCGTGCCGGTCATGGTCGCGATCATCTTTGCCTCGCCATCGGCGCCGAACGCATAGGCCTGCCCGTCGGCGACGATGATGGTGCGGCCGGGCTTGGTGACGGCGCCGCGAAACAGGAAGCGCTCGCCCTTGCCCGGCGCCAGCAGATTGACCTTGAATTCGATAGTCAGCACCGCGGCGTCGGGTGGCATCAGCGAATAGGCGGCATAGCCGCAGGCGGAATCGAGCGCGATAGAGATCACACCCGCATGCAGGAAACCGTGCTGCTGGGTGAGCGCGTCCGCAAAGGGCATCTCGATCTCCACTGTGCCGCGCGTGACGAGCGTCAGTTCGGCGCCGATCGTCGTCATCGCCTTCTGGCGCGCGAAGCTCGAACGCACCCTTGTCTCGAAATCGTCGTCCACGAGAATTTCCGGAACCATGCGAGACCCCTTTCAGGAACGCGTTATCGCAAACGCACCGGCTTCGTTCAATCGTGCGATGGTGCAGTGCGGGATAATCTGTCGCGCCAATCAAGCCACCTGTTGCAGGACTGAGCAGAAGAAACCGTCCGTGCCGCTTCGCGCCGGAGTGAGGACGACGCCGCCTTCCGGATCGATCAAGGCGGCGTCGGGATGATCCGGGTGCCGGGTACGCCATAATCCAGCATGATCGAGGGGGCGGAAGCTATGATTACGGGCGAGAAAAGCCGTGACCTGATCCGTATTTTCCTCGCGAAAGACGGAACAGGTGATGTAGGCGAGCCGGCCGCTGGGTTTCACATAGCGCTTGGCGTCCTCGAGGATTGCGGCCTGCTCTGCCTTGCGCTGGTCGAGTTGCCTGTCTGTCAAGCGCCATTTGGAATCCGGCCGGCGCCGCCACGTGCCCGAGCCCGTGCAGGGGGCGTCAACGAGCACTAAATCCATCGAAGCTTCGAGCGGTGACAAGGCGGCAGGCTGGATCACCTGCACATTACGGCACCCTGCCCGCCTGACGCGGTCGAAGATCGGCGCCAGCCGCGCCTTTTCGGCATCATGGGCGAAGATCTGGCCGTGGTTTCCCATCGCGGCCGAAAGCGCCAGCGTCTTTCCTCCCGCGCCGGCGCAGAAATCGAGGATTTGCGCGACATCGCCTGCGATGGCCAGATCGGCGACGATCTGCGAACCCTCGTCCTGGATTTCGAACCAGCCTTTCTGGAAGGCCGGTTCCACCTGAACGTTAGGATGGCGGCCGTTTCCGGCGATCGGCGGCACGCGGATGCCGGTCGGCATGATCGGGGAGGGTTCGGCAGCGGCGCCTTTCAGCGCATGGAGAACCTTTTCGCGATCGGCCTTCAGCGTGTTGACCCGCAGGTCGAGCGGTGGGCGTTCGGAAAGCGCGGCGGCTTCTTCAATCCAGCTCTCCCCGAAAGCCCGGACGAAAAGCGGCACGCACCAGTCCGGGCAATCGGCGCGAACGGCATCGGGCGCATCGGCCAGAAGGCGCTTCCCGACAAGTCCGATTTCCTTCTCCGACAAAGGCGCCGGTGCGAAGCGATCGCCCTCCAGTCCAGCGTTCAATGCTGGCGCGTCCATGCCGCCCTCGATCAGAAGCGCCCCGAAAGCGCGGGCGCGCGACGTATCCCCATCGAGCAGCCACGCGGCCGAACAGCGGCGGCGCAGCGCGTCATAGACGATGTTGCCGATCGCGGCGCGGTCACCGGCGCCGGCGAAACGGTGCGACAGGCCCCAGTCCTTCAGCGCGTCCGCCGCCGGCCGGTGCCGTCCGTCGATATCGTCCAGTACTTCGATCGCTGCCGCCAGCCTGCCACCGAGGCGCATATCCGCTCCTAGACGATGGCCAGAAGATGAAGGGCGAACCAGACCCACAACAGGCCAAGCACGACATACCCCACGGCGAATGCCGATTGGCGGTATGGCATGCGGTTCGTCGTAACGTGGACGGCGGCATGGATATAGCGCGAGGCGACGAACAGCCATGCCAGCACGATCGTGACCACCGAATTGCCTTCCGTGACATAAAGGCAGAGGCATACGACGTAGAACAGGACCGGCAGTTGGAACTGGTTGAGCAGGTTGTTGTTGACGAAAACGCTCTCGCGCGGCTCATGCCGGTTGGCGCGGAAATCGGAGAGCCTGACATTGCCGGCCTTTATGGCTGCCGTCCGGCGCAGGCTGAGCAGCCCGTAGACGATGAAAACCAGCAGCACCTGCGCGATGACAGGCCAGAAGATTGCGATCTGGTTCATGCGGTTGAATGCCCCCTAAGCCCTTATGGCCGACCTTGGCTGCGCAGGAAAACGGCCGCGATCACAACCATTGCAGCCAGGGCGAAGACGAACTTCGCCATGACAAGCACGGAGGTGACCGAAGTCAGCCATATACTCGCCGCCGAAGGGTCGGAGAGCATCCGCACGATGAAGAGGTTCTGCGCGTAGTTGGAGACGACGTAAGGCAGGACAATCAGGGTGCCGGCGGCGAGCTGTGCACGCCTGGATCGCAGCGCCAGCACGGGCGACCGGCTGGCGATATTGAGGAAAACACCAAGCAGCGCCAAACCGAAGACGGCTGGGAAAAACAGATCGAAACTCGAATATTGCCAGACCAGCACCGCCTCTCGTCCCGGTTCGCCGAGCGCAGTCAGCCAGGCGACCGCGTCGTCGCTGGAAAAGCCCGTCAGGCGGATATCCAGCGACGAAAGCCCGCCTGAAAGACGCTGGAAATAGAAGAATTCCAGCACGATCATCACGGCGAACAGCACTGCCGACACCGCGCACAGCGTGACAGCGCTCCGCCTCAGGCCCGGTACGAGGGCCTCAGGCCGCACCGGGATAGTTCGGGCTTTCGCGGGTAATCGCAACATCATGCGTATGGCTCTCTCTCAGGCCGGCGCCGGAAATGCGGACAAAACGCGCACGGTCCCGCAGCGCATCAAGGTCCGGTGCCCCGACATAACCCATCGCAGCCCTAAGCCCTCCGGCAAGCTGGTGCAATACGCCTGCAACCGGTCCCTTGTATGGCACCTGCCCTTCGATGCCTTCGGGCACCAGCTTCAGCGTGTCGCGCACTTCGGCCTGGAAGTAGCGGTCCGCCGAGCCGCGCGCCATGGCGCCGACCGACCCCATGCCGCGATAGGCCTTGAAGGAGCGGCCCTGGTGCAGATAGACCTCGCCGGGGCTCTCGTCCGTGCCGGCGAGCAGCGAGCCGATCATCGCGGCCGCCGCGCCGGCGGCCAGTGCCTTCGCCAGATCGCCCGAGAATTTTATGCCGCCGTCCGCGATCACCGTCACGCCTGCCCGGTCGGCCGTCTCCACCGCCGCCATGATGGCGGAAAGCTGCGGTACGCCGACACCGGCGACGATGCGCGTCGTGCAGATGGAACCGGGACCGATGCCGACCTTCACCGCATCCGCGCCCGCGTCGATAAGTGCCTGCGTGCCTTCGGCAGTAGCGACGTTACCGGCGATGATTCGCACCGAATTGGAGAGCTTCTTGGCGCGCGCGACCGCGTCGAGGACGCGCTGCGAATGGCCGTGCGCCGTGTCGATGACAAGCAGATCGATCCCGGCGTCGATGAGCCGTTCGGCACGCTCGAAGCCGTCGTCACCGACGCTGGTGGCGGCGGCGGCGCGCAACCTTCCCTGCGCGTCCTTGGCGGCGTTGGGATTGAGCTGCGACTTCTCGATGTCCTTGACGGTGATCAGGCCGACGCAATTGCCGCCCGGGTCGACCACCAGCAGTTTCTCGATACGATGCTGGTGAAGCAGGCGCTTGGCTTCGTCGTGATCGACGTTCTCCTTGACGGTGACCAGGTTCTCCCGCGTCATCAGTTCATGGACCTTCTGGTCCGGGTTGGAGGCGAAGCGTACGTCGCGATTGGTGAGGATGCCGACGAGCCGTCCCGTCTTCTGGCCTCCCACTCCGCCGTTCTCGACCACCGGAATGCCGGAAATGCCGTGCGCCCGCATCAGCGCATGGGCATCGGCGAGCGTCGCCTCGGGGCCGATCGTGACCGGGTTGACGACCATGCCCGATTCGAACTTCTTCACCTGCCGAACTTCCTCGGCCTGTTCGGCGGGCGAGAAATTGCGGTGGATGACGCCGATGCCACCGGCCTGCGCCATGGCGATGGCGAGCCGCGAATCGGTGACGGTGTCCATCGCGGCGGAAAGGATCGGCAGGTTGAGGTCGATATCACGGGCGATACGCGTACGGATGTCAGTCTGACCGGGCATCACCTCGGAGTGGCCCGGTTGCAGCAGTACATCGTCGAAAGTAAGCGCCTCCGCGCCGGTAGCCGACTCGATTATTCTTGCCATGGTCGTCCCTGGAAAACAGTCTGAACGGCCCGGCGCCCGGCTGGAGTGCCCGATCCGTTCGTTACGGATGGCAGCGGCAGGTACCACGTATCGCCGACGGTGAAAAGGTAGGTTGGGCTACGGGGTTTTGTTTTCGCTGACGGGGTTTTGTTTTCGCTCACGCCCGTACGCCGCTTCGCGGCTGGGCTCCGCGGAGGCGCGGCACATGCCGCGACGCCCGGTCGGGCGTTGGGGCGCCTCTCATTTGAGGTCCATTGTTTTTGCGAGCATCCTTCTTCGTCCTTCGTCCTTCGCCCCTTCGCACCCCCCTCTGTCCTGCCGGACATCTCCCCCTCAAGGGGGGAGATCAGCCGGCCGCTCTGGCAGCGCCTTTTCTGCAATCTTGGAGATTTGGCGAAGGCCGTAGCGACAGCCAATCTCCCCCCTTGAGGGGGAGATGTCCGGCAGGACAGAGGGGGGTGCGAAGGGGCGCAGATTATCCGTATTTATGATCGCACATACTCCATCCTCGCCACGCTGCCTGTCGGCCCTGGCCATTGTTCAGTCGGGAAGCGGGGCGCGCGGCCGTGCCTTCCGAATATAAATACGTGGCGCGACACTCGCGCACCGCCGGCGATTTCTGTTCCCGCCTGTTCCGCTGCTCCCCGAGCCTCACCCTGAACCTGCCGAAGGGTAGCCACTCCAAACAGGTTCAGTGCTCGTCCCGGGGTCTGTGTGCCTTCTACCGGCACGCAGGGGTCATAGTGCCCCCAGGGGAACCTCCAGACGGAACCTCCCCGGCCGTGATGCCACGTCGGCATCACGGCGGAGGCGCCGGCTCCTCCCCACGCAATCACCGTCATGATCGGTGTTCCCGATGGGAGGAACTGACAGGGAGTATGGAGGAAGCGCGGAAGGCGTGGAGAAGAGCAGGGTGAAAAAATGCGAATGATGAATGGAAAGAACGGGTTGGAGGAATGGCGCACGTGATCTTGTTCACGGTTTCGGCCATGCAGTCCCCTCCTCGTCATTTCGGCTTCCTCGGCAAATCTTCGACAAGCGGCTTGGTGAACCCGCCGCCTCCTGCTAATCTGCCGGCAACAGCAGAACAACGAGCGCGGGCGGCGTCCTTCAAGATGCGCGGCGCCGGAAGGAAACAAGGTGAAAGACCCCGACGAGGGCGGCGACAAGCCGCAAGACGGGGCGCCTCCGACCTCCAGGTTTCCCGGACGCGGCCACTCGCGACCCCGGCGCCCGGAGGGACGATCCAAGGCTTCCGGCCATGATGGCGGGACGGCCCGGAGCGGTGCCTCGCAAGAAAACAAGCCATCGAAAAAGCGCCGGAGAAGGAAGCGTGGCCGCAAGGTCTTCGCGCGCGACAACAATGCCGTGAATGGGCACGTCGCGAACGGGGCGCAGCCCGAGGCCCGGAAGGCAGCCGGGGACAGCGCCAACGGTCAGGCGAGGCCGCAGACTTCCGTCACACCCGGTCCCGCCCCCGGACCCGCATGGATCGTGCGGGAGGAGCGCACGAGAGGTTCGCCATCGCGCGGCAGCCACCTTTCCCCGGTCTATGCCGCGCTCGATCTTGGAACCAATAATTGCCGGCTCCTCGTCGCCGTGCCGACGCGGCCGGGGCAGTTTCGCGTCATCGACGCCTTCTCGCGCATCGTCAGGCTCGGCGAGGGCCTTTCCGCAAACGGCCGGTTGAGCGACCAGGCCATGGACCGCGCGGTCGAGGCGCTCGGCGTCTGCGCCGAGAAGCTGCGCGCGCGGCAGGTCAGGCGCACGCGCCTGATCGCCACGGAAGCCTGCCGCTCGGCCGAAAACGGTCCGGCCTTCCTGGCGCGGGTGGCTGAGGAGACCGGCCTCGAACTCGAGATCATCGACCGCGAAACCGAGGCGCGGCTTGCCGTATCGGGCTGCGGCTCGCTGGTCGAACGCGACACCCATGGCGTCGTCCTCTTCGACATCGGCGGCGGCTCCTCCGAGATCGCGCTCATCGATCTTTCCGGGCGGCGCTCGCCCAGGCTCGCCAACCATATCGTCTCGTGGACCTCGCTGCCGGTCGGCGTGGTGTCGCTTGCCGAACGGTTCGGCGGCCGGCATGTCACACCCGAGATATTCGAAGCCATGATAGCCGAGGTGGGTACGCTGCTCGAAGCGTTCGAGGGCCGCAACCGACTCGCGCATCTGGCGCGCGGCGAGCGCTTCCACCTGCTCGGCACGTCCGGCACGGTGACCACGCTCGCGGGGCTGCATCTCGGGCTCGCACGCTATGACCGGCGGCGCGTCGACGGGTTGTGGATGGACGATTTCGACGTCGATCGGATGATCGAAAGGCTGCTCGGCTGGAAATTCGAGGAGCGCGTGGCCAATGCCTGCATCGGCGCCGACCGCGCGGACCTCGTGCTGGCCGGCTGCGCGATCCTCGAAGCGATCCGGCGGGTGTGGCCGTCGGATCGGCTGAGGGTAGCGGATCGCGGCCTGCGCGAAGGAATCCTCAGCGAACTCATGTCGGAGGACGGCGTCTGGCGCCGGCGCGGCCACCGGCAATGGTAAAAAAGGCCGGGACGAAGAGCGGCCGGGGCGGAGCCGGCGGCGCGCGCGCCCTCAAGGCGAAAGTCCGCAAGACCGGGCTGAAGAATTCGTCACGTCGGTGGCTGGAACGCCACCTGAACGACCCCTACGTGCACCGCGCGCGTGCCGAAGGATACCGGTCCCGCGCGGCCTTCAAGCTGGTCGAGATCGATGATCGTCACCGCCTGCTTTCGTCCGGCAAACGCGTCATCGATCTAGGCGCCGCTCCCGGCGGCTGGTGCCAGGTGGCCGCCGAACGGGTCAAATCGACCGACGAGAAGCCGCTCATCGCGGCGATCGACTATCTGGAAATGGACCCTCTGCCGAGCGTGGCGCTGCTGAAGATGGATTTCCTCGATCCGGAGGCACCGAAGATGCTGGTCGATGCACTCGGCGGACCGCCCGATATCGTGCTTTCCGACATGGCCGCACCGACGACCGGCCATCGCCAGACCGACCATCTGCGCACCATGCATCTGTGCGAGGCGGCGGCCGATTTCGCCATCTCGGTGCTGCCGCCGGGCGGGCATTTCCTCGCCAAGACGTTCCAGGGAGGAACGGAAGCCGCGCTGCTCGACCGGCTGAAGCGCAACTTCCGCTCCGTCCACCACATCAAGCCGCCGGCAAGCCGCGACGAATCGGCGGAACTCTACCTGCTGGCCAAGGATTTCAAGGGCGGCTGATGGGCTAAAGCGCGTCGCGATCTTCCGAATTTGCTCAGTGCGCTTTAGCTTCCTGATTTTGCGCATGTCTTTATCCCGAAACCGGAGCCACTTTCGGGAGACATGCTTATGGTCACCGCGCCGTCCCGCGTACCGGGAACCCCAGCCTGACTCGCTTGCCGCCATGACCGGAAACCGCGCTGCCCGCCGTGGGCGAAAGGCCGAGGAAAGGCAGGACCGAGCAGGCTGACATCGCCGCGACGATGAAGAAAGTCACGGAAAAATCGGCGGCATCGAGGCTGCGGCCGGAAAGCCACGTCACCGTCTCAAGGACGCCGCCGGCAATCGCCACGCCAAGCGCGATGCTGGTTTGCTGCGAAACGGCGGCGATGGCCGTCGCCTGGCTCGCTTCCCCGTCGTCGATTTCGGCGAAGACCAATGTGTTGGAGGAAGTAAAGAATATGGAGCGCAGGAAGCCGGCCACAAAGAGGATAAGAATGATGACGGCGTGCGACGTCGCGGCCGTGAAAAAACCGTTGACGCCGATAAAGGCGGCGCCCGCGAGTGCGGCGAAGATAAGGACGGAGCGGAAACCGAAAGCCCTCAGGACCGGCTTTGCCGCGACCTTCATGGCGAGCGCGCCGAAGGCGGAAACGAACGTCAGCAGGCCGGAATGAAACGGCGACAGGCCGAACCCGACCTGCAGCATGAGCGGCAGGAGGAAGGGAACGGCGCCGGCGCCGATGCGGAAGATCGAACTGCCGATGATGGAAGCGCGAAAGACCGGATTTGCGAAGAGCCGGGGATTGAGAAGCGGGTAAGGTGCGCGCCGCGCATGCCGGATATAGAGCACGATCGAAAGGCAGCCGGCGGCAAGCGTCAGCACGCCGACGATCGGCGGCAGGGCCGGCAGGCTGACCACGGAGAGCCCGAAGACGAGGCCGGACGCCGCAATGCCCGAGAGCGCGAAGCCGACGAGGTCGATCGGCGCGGCGCCACCGCCCGGCACCTTGGGCAGGACCAGGCTCGCCGCGACGATGCCCAGGATGCCGATCGGCAGGTTGATGAGAAAGATCCAGTGCCAACTGAAATAGGTGGTGATGAAGCCGCCGACCGGCGGCCCCATCATCGGGCCGATCAGCGCAGGGATGCTGAGCCAGGCCATGGCCGTCACCAGTTCGCGCTTCGGCGTGGTGCGCACGAGCACGAGGCGACCCACGGGCGTCATCATGGCGCCGCCCATGCCCTGCAGGAAGCGGGCGGCCACGATTTCGCCGAGCGAGCCGGAGACGGCGCAGGCGAGCGAGCCGACGACGAAAACGCCGATGGCGATGCGGAATATGTTGCGCGCACCGAAGCGGTCGGCCATCCAGCCCGACATCGGGATGAAGATGGCGAGCGACACCAGATAGGCGGTTAGCGCGAGCTTAAGCGCGATCGCCGTGGTTCCGATATCCTCCGCGATGGCCGGCAGCGAGGTGGCAATCACGGTCGAATCCATGTTCTCCATGAACAGCGCCACCGCGAGCACGATCGGAACGATGCGGCTGAAGACCCGCGTATCGGCGGATGCCAGACCCCCTTCGGCCGGCCTGTCCGCGGAGCGGCTCTTCGGCGCGGCTCGCGAATCGTTATCCGGCGCCTCTCGCGCGTCCGTTGTCGGGGCGGCAGCGCCCTTCGCGGAATCAACGTGATCTTCCTGCATCGGCGGCTGATATAGGCCTGTTGTACCGGAGAGGAAATGCACGATCTGGCTTCAATTGCCCGGCAGACGGGCCTGTCGGCATATTCCAGCGGCGAGAGCCAGCGCTCGGGCATCCCTCCTCGAGCCCTGTCCGGAGCCACCTTCCCGACCGGGCCGGCTCCCGCTCTCGTGCGGCACGGACATGCAGGTGTCGCCGACGTATGCCCTTGAAGCCGCCGCAAGCTTGACTATTTCAGAGCGGAAGCTAAAACCCGCCTCATCGACCGGCTCGCTTCAGGGTTGCCGGCCCGATGCTGGGGAATAGGTTAACGGTAGACCAGCGGACTCTGACTCCGTTAGTCCTGGTTCGAATCCAGGTTCCCCAGCCAACTATTTCCCAAGCAAGATCAATGTTTTAAACGCAGTTTGTTCGCGAATTACGTGTTGCGCGGCGGGGAGCCATCGGGCGTTCTTGCTAACGATCCCTAGGAATAAGAAAAGCGCCTTTGACAGTTGAAGTCCTTTGTCGGACTGAGATCAGTTGATCGTGATCCGCGCAACTGCATAGGCGTCGAGCATCAGTTTGGCTCCTGACATCTCGGCGCCAGTCAATTCGAGGAAATCAGGCGTTGCTGTGAGACGCTCGAATGCATCGGCGTTCATCAAAACAATCCCGGTGCTGCTGTCGGACACCGCCGGTATTTCCGCGACTATCTCGTCGGCGGTCAGGTTGGCTACCCACAGCACCGTCTTGCCTGCCTCTCCAGTCGCGAAAGCCGCTATCCTTCCCTTCTCCGACAGGCGTACTTCGAGAAGAGGTGCTCCGGAGCATCGCGACAGCCCCGCAAAAACGTGAAAGCCTGGATAAACCGCAGACCGGTCCAGTATATCAAAATAGGGTTGGGCGAAGTCCGCAGGTCTGTAGATGTGGCCGAAAGGCCCGGTCGGAGCTCCGAGGGCAACCGCTTCGACGCCGCCATGCGCCAGAGTCGCGGCGTAGGCGACCATCCACGCGGCGTTGAAGAGACCGCGCTGACGCGGGTCGATGCGACTGAGGCAAACGCGCTTGTTGTCGGGGTTGGCGGCGGTGGTCCTGCCGTAGGGATTTTCCCGGCAACCGAGTTGGCTCGGACCTATCCGATAGCTGAGCCGGTCTCCCATGAAAGAGCGCGTCGACAGGATTTGGTAGGGCAATGTCTCGATCGTCTCCATGACCGATCGATCGTCCGCGGCATGGACGTTGGGACAGGTCGTGTGGGTGACATAGTCGAGGAGGTCTGCCGGCGGGCGCTTGCGGTTCAGTTCAGTGAAGTAGGTCGCCATCCCGCCGCCCAGTTTTGCCGAAGGGAACGCCGCGCGGGCGGCGGCATAAATTTCCTCGAATGTCGGCGCCTCCGGCCACTTCGACCCTGGAAGAACGGACTTCATGTCCTGTGCGGGAAAGATGGCGATCGCGCTCGGTTTCAGGCCGGCCTGGCCGACGGCGGCAGCCAGCGGTTTCAGTTCTCTAAGCGGGTCCGGCTTTCCGGCGGTAATGATCTCAAGCACGATCTCCGCGCCGGTCGCTTCCGCCAGGCGCCGATAGGCACCGAGATCTTCGTGGCTGGATTCCTTCCTGAGATCGACCTGGCAGACGAGCCATTTCGGGCCGAGGCGCTTGACCAGTTCGATCTGGTCGAGCGAGTGCGCCGCTTCGTCGGCGGATACGCCGAGCCCCAGTTTCGGGAACGCGCCTGACGCCTTGCCGATATCGATCCTGATCGCCTTGTTCGCGCCTCTATCGGCGGGCGCAGGCAATCTTCCCGAAACGGCGAGCCGAACGGCTTGCGCCACCTTCTGTCCCTTGGCCAAGGTATAGGGCCAGGGCCGGGAAAGAGGGCGGACATAGGTCTTGTAGGAGGCGTCGGACCAGTTGCGCTGGTCTTCCATCTCGAACGTATCGCCCTCCATGGTGCAGGTAGCCCAGACCCCGGGCGAAATTTCATGCGACAGGGCTCGGATATCCTGAAAGGGACACATCGGATCGATCGCTTCCGGAAACGTCGCGGCCTCCTCGCGACCGTCGACGTGCAGCACCTTCACCGCCTTGCCCGCCACGCCTTCGAGCGGATGAAGCACGATGAAGCCGGTACGGTTGGTCTGGACGTCCGTTTTCGGTTCGGCCACGACCTCGAAGGAAAGCGTGCCGTCGGCCTCACCTTGTATGCGGGCCTCATAGACCAGCGTCCGCGCCGAATCTGCGCACGTCGCCCGATAGGTCACGGAAAACCGGTCGGCCGCCTGATCGATCTTCAGATCCTCGATAGCAGGCGTGAAGGTGCCCCAATTCTCGTCGCGCACGAGAAATGCAATGGCCCGGATGACTTCCGTCGAGCCGATCCGGATGTAGCGCAGCGCCCCGTTGTCGAATTCCGCGGAAAGAGCGCCTGCCCTCAGCGTTTGCATGGGGGCATCGACACTTTCCGTGCCGCAAAGCCTGACTGCGCGCGAAACCATCCGTTCCTCCGTCAAAGCGCCTTCTCGGACCGTTCGTCGAAGATCGAGGCCCGTTTCAGGTTGATGTCGATCGGCACGACCTGCCCCGGTCGGCTCACATCGTGTGCCTGCAGCTCGGCTACGACCGGTATGCCGCCGAGGCGGAATGTGGCGTAGCTGCGCGACCCGGTGGGCTGCAGCAACTCGATCGTGGCTTCATGACGGACCGTACCTTCGGACGCGTCCCCATGCGAGCGCGTCAGGTGCTCCGGCCGCAGGCCGAGCAACACGCGCCGGCCCCCGCTTGCACCGGGTATGCTCCGCCCGACCGGAACCGGCAAGCTGATGGTTCCGTCGCCCAACGCAACGCGCCATCCACCAGTACCCCCGACAAGGCTGCCCGGCACGAAGGACATCTGCGGCGATCCGAGGAAGCCGGCGACGAAACGGCTTGCCGGCCGCTCGAAAAGATCGAGCGGCCTGCCCTGTTGTTCGATCACACCGTCGCGCATCAGCACGATGCGGTCGGCGAGCGTCATCGCCTCGATCTGGTCGTGCGTGACGTAGATCATGGTCGTGGAGATTTCCTGGTGCAGCCTCTTGATCTCGCCGCGCATCTCGTCGCGGAGTTGGGCATCCAGGTTCGACAGGGGTTCATCGAAGAGAAATATGCGCGGATTGCGCACGATGGCCCGGCCGATCGCCACCCGCTGGCGCTGACCGCCGGAGAGCTGGCGCGGCAGCCGGTCGAGCAATGGCATGATGCCCAGCATCTCCGCCGCACGCCGCACGCGGACGGCGATATCGGCCGGCGGAAGTTTTCGCGCTTTCAACCCGAAGCCGATATTCCGCTCGACGGACATGTGCGGGTAAAGCGCGTAGTCCTGAAAGACCATCGCCACGTCGCGGTCACGCGGGCGCATGTCATTGACGACGTCGTCACCGATCCGGATCTCTCCTTCGCTCGCCTCTTCGAGCCCGGCGATGGTCCTCAGAAGGGTGCTCTTGCCGCAGCCCGACGGCCCTACCAGGACCGTGAACTCGCCGTCATCGATGTCGAGATCGATGCCGCGCACCGCGTGGAAGCCGCCGAAGCGCTTGTGCAGTCCGCTTATTTTCACTTGCGCCATGATCAGGCTACTCCATAGGTTCGTCTCACCCGCGCACCGCACCGAGCGTCAGCCCGCGTACCAGATGGCGCTGGGCAAGCACGCCAAGCACGATCGAGGGCACGAGGGAGACGATCGCGAGCGCGCTGGCCTCGCCGTATTGCGCGCCCTGGAAACCGAGGAAGGCGCGGAAGACGGTGGGAAGCGTGAAGGCGTAACGGCTCGTCAGCACCAGGGCGAAGAAGAATTCCGTCCAGCAGGCGATGAAGGCGAAGACCGCCGCCGCGACGATGCCGGGCGCAGCCAGCGGCACCGCGACCTGCCAAAACGCCTGCCAGCGCGTGCAGCCGTCGACGAGCGCCGCGTCCTCCATGGATCTCGGCATCTGCCGGAAATAGGCGAACATCATCCAGACCGAGACCGGCAAGGTGAAGACGGTGTAGGCGATGATCAGCCCGAAATGCGTGTCGTGCAGCCCGATATTGCGATAGATCAGGAAGATCGGCAGCACGATCGCGACCGGCGGCAGAAAACGCTGCGACAGCACCCAGAACGACAGATGGGCGCCGCCGGTGTTGAAGCGGGCGAGGCTGTAGGCCATCAGCGTTCCGAGGAACGCCGAAAGGACCGTGGCCGACAGGGAGATGATCAGGCTGTTGATCAGTCCTTTCAGGCCGCGATAGGCAAACAGCGCCGCGGTGTAGTGAACCGAGGTGGGTTCGCTCGGGAACCAGACCGGCGGCACCGCGAGATAGTCGTCGCTCGGCTTTATCGATGTCACGAACATCCAGTAAAGAGGCGCCAGCACGAAAACGATGAATCCGCCGATAAGGAGGATGCGTCCGATCGGCACGGCCCGGCGACGGCGTCTCCTGGTCTTGGCTTGTGTGGTCATGTAGGCTCCGCTTTCAGGAGGCGCCGGACAAGGAGGCCGACGATGGCGGCCGTCAGTACCAGGAAGATCCAGCTTCCCGCGGTTGCCTGGGAAAGGTGGAACTGGGTGAACCCGACCGTGTAGAGATAGAACGAGGCGGTGTACGTCTTGGTGCCGGGGCCGCCGCCGGTCATGATGAAAATCGTGTCGAACAGCTTGACGGTGTCGAGCAGGCGGAACGTGACGGCGAGCAGGATCATCGGCCTGAGATACGGCATCGTTATCGACCAGAACGCCTGCCAGGCGTTGACGCCGTCGAGTTCCGCGGCCTCGTAGAGGTTCGGCGGGATCGCGGTCAGTCCGGCGAGCAGGATGACGAACATGAACGGCGTCCACTGCCAGACGTCGGCGAGGATCAGCGAGAAATAGATCCACGGGCTCTGCGTCAGCCAGGAGATGGTCACGTCATGGCCGACGATCCGGCTCAGGATATAGTCGGTCGGCCCGAACGGCCGTTGCAGTAGAAGCGCCCATGCCTGACCCACGATCACCGGGCTGATGAACAACGGCACGATGATGATCGACATCGCGAGTCCGCGCCCGGGGAAGTTCCGAACCATCGCAAGCGCAAGCGCCAGTCCGAGCAGGAATTCGATGATGACGTTTGCCGCCGACAGAATGGCGGTCAGGACCAGCGACCACCGGGCAACTGGATCGGCAATCACCTGTTCGAAGTTTTTCAAGCCGACGAAGGCGTGGCCGGGAATCTGGAAGTCATAGTTGACGAAGCTCACCCACAGCGAGAACAGGAGCGGATAGACCGACAGCGCCAGGATGAGCAGGACAGCCGGAGCCACCAGCAGCCATTTGAAATTGCGGTCGCTCCAGTCCGAAAACCGGGAAAGGGGCGGCAGTGCGCCCTTCGTATCTCCCTCCCCTGCCGCAATCTCGGACATCGGCGGTAGCCTCGTTCATCATGCCATCGGCATTGCCAGCGGTTCCGCGGCAACTGAGCCCTTGAGGTGTCGAAGGCGTGCCGGTGATGAGCGCCGGCACACCCGAAGCTGGCGGCGGCTAGTCCATCTTCACGGCCATGCCCATGGATTCCACGGTATGGTCGGCCGACGAGCCCGGCAGCTTGTTGTATTCCTCGAAGAAGGCCTTCTGGGAATCCGCGCCGAGGCGGTCGGTCGTCGTGTCCCACTCCGCCGCTGCGGTCTGGAGGGCCGATTTGGGATCGGTCCCAGCCCACACCGCGGTGCACATGCGATCGAGCGACAGCGCGTAGTCCTGCCAGCCGGGCATGATCATGTCGAGAAGGCCGACATTGGCCGAGTTGTTGAGGTTGACCAGGTATTCCTTGGCATCCGGCCAAAGCGCCCTGTATTCCGGCGACTTGAAGTGGGAAAGGCGGTAGGGATCGCGCAGCGAGTACGGAAGCATGACGCGCGCCAGCGACACGGGTGGCGAGCACGCCCACTGCATGAAGAGATAAGCGGCCTCCGCATTGCCTGACTCCGCGGTCAGCGCCTTGCTGTAGCCCGTGGCGTGTTCCGGGTGACCGCCTGGAACGATTGCGTAGCCGACTTTCCCGGCGATCGAGGACTGCGGTATGAAGTTGATGGCCTTGGCGCTTTGCGAATAGTTCGCGCACATCCGCCCCGTCGGCGGCCAGGAGTAGATCATCGCCACCTTGCCTTGGAGGAACGCCGCCCAAAGCGAGACGGCGTCCATTTCATTGTTGCCGGGGATCGATGCCTTGTTGGCCGCGATCATGTTCTCGAGCGTCTTGATGCCTGCCGGCGAATTGAGCTGCGCACGCATCTTGTCGTCGAAGAAGGCGCCGCCATTGGCCCGGAACTGTTGCAGGAAATCGAACTGGTTGCCCGGGCTGCCGGCCTTGCGGAAATGTCCGGCGCCATAGATTTTCGGCGCCATGTTGTCGGTGATGAACTGGGCGACCTGGGCGTAGTCCTCCCAGCTTTTCGGCACTTCGAGAGCCTTGTTGAATTTCTTCTGATAGGCATCCTTCAGCTTGGCGTCGTCAAACACATCCTTGCGATAGTAGAGCGCGAACATATCGCCATCGTCGAAGAAGCCCCAGATTTTCCCCTTATAGGTCGGCAGCGCCTTGTAGAGCGGGTGGTAGTCGTTGAAATCGTCCTGGTTCATGTATTTCGCGACATAGTCGTCGAGCGGCGCGATCACGCCGCCATCGGCGAGCGACGGCGTCCATGCCGGCTCGATGTCAAGGATGTCATAGGCGCCCGAATTGGCGATGTGCTCGGCAATCGGCTTCGAATACTGGTCGGGGTGCGAAAGCTCCACGACATTCGACTTGATGCCCGTCAACTGCTCCCATACCGGTCCCGAAAAGTTGCGGGGGTCGAGCGCCTGCAGTCCGGCCTCGTAGGTCATGTTCAGCGTCACGCCCGAATATTGCTTGGCGGCTTTCACCGCGCGAAAGGCCGATCCGTCGGCGGGACCTTCCGTCGACGCTTTCATCGCCGCGGCCTGCGCCTTGCCGAGCGGCGTCGAGGGATCGGCGAGGTCGACCTTGGCCTGGGCCAGCGCCCATTCGGTCGCAGCGCCAAGCATGCCGCCTGCGAGCGGAAGCATTCCGATGGCCTGGCCGAATCTGGTTATGAAGGTCCTGCGTGTGGGCTCGCCTCTGAGCCAGGAATCGATCTCGGCCGACAGGCCTGCTTCGAAGTCACGTTTCTCACGATCGTCCATTCTCGTTACTCCTCCCAAAGGGGACGAGGCCGCATGAGGACGGCTGCATCCCTTTTCCTGCCGCTCATCCCGTGGGCGTCCGGTAGAGCATCCTCCCGTCATGCCGCGCATTTGCATGCGAAGCGCCAGCGCCCGGGTATCGAAACGGCCCCTTCTAGCTGCCGAAAATCTCCCCGAGCCTCGCCAGACGCTTCTTCCATCCGGCGCTCTCAAGGACATTTCGATTGACGACACCGCGCGGGACACGCCCATGCTGGAATTCGAGCACCGCCGCGACGTCGGCGGCTCCGTTGCCGGCGAAACATTGGTCCGTCCAGCAAAGCGCGTGCGGCGCCAGCAGGACGTTGTCCAGCGTCAGTATCGGGTCATCCGGATCGGGCGGCTCCTGTTCCAGGACATCGAGCCCGGCCCCGGCGATCAGCCCGTCCTGCAGCACCTTCGTCAGCGCCTTCTGGTCCACGACCGGTCCACGCGACGTGTTGATGAGATAAGCGGTCGGCTTCATGAGACCGAGCCGTTCCGCATTGACGATGTGGTGCGTTTCGGGAGACAGCGGAACGCTGACCGACAGCACGTCGGCACGGCGAAACACGTCCTCAAGGCCCACCAGTTCGATGCCCAGATCGGCCGCTACCTTCTTGTCCGCGTACGGATCGTGCGCGATGAACTTCATGTCGAAGGGCTTCAGCAGGCGAAATACTTCGGCGCCGATGTTGCCGATGCCGAGAGAGCCAAAGGTGCGGCCGACCAGCCCGACACCCATGTGGTCCGACCGGCGCGCATAGCCGGCGGCGGCCTGCCGGGTCAGGCGGTCCTTGACCATGACCTTGCCGGCCAGCGCCAGCATGAGGGTGAGGATCGAGACGGCGACGGGCCTGCGTACGCCGTCGGGCGTTATGACGAGCGCAATTCCCGCGTTCGTGCAAGCCTCGGTGTCGACGGTGTCGTATCCGACGCCGAAACGCGCAACCACGCCGAGGCGACCGCTTTTCGGAACGCTCTCCGGACCAAAGCGGTGCGCCAACAGGATCAGCGCGTCGAAATCTTCGAGTTGCTCGGCGCGGATGGGGTTCGACGGTTCCAGAAACGCCACCTCCACGCCTGGAGCGGCGCGGAGCGGCGCCAGGTCGAAATCCGGATAGGTCGGCGAGCCGTCGGCCTTCTTGAAATCGCCGGAAAGAGCAACACGGAACGTCTTGTCAGCCATGTTCGCGCTCCTACGCCTTCGCCACCGTTCCGCAGCCGGCGCGCAGCTTGCCGATCGCCGCGGCGAGGGCATCGTGCAGGACCCAGACGTCTCCTGAATAGCAAACGAAATCGAAGCCCTGCCCATACAGGTCGATCCCAAGTTCGACGGTCGGCACCAGGCGTCCGAGCGCCTTGTTGTGCTTCTTCGTCGCCGCAATCGTCTTGTCGATCGCGGCCTTGAATTTCGGATGGTCGAACTCGCCCGGAATGCCGAGGGATACCGAGAGGTCGAAATGCCCGACCCACAGGCAGTCGACCCCGTCGATTGCCGCCATGGCGTCGGCATTCTCAACGCCCTCCGCCGTTTCGATCTGGCAGAAGAGCGTCGTGCGCTTGTTGGCGGCGACAAACTTATCGGCAACCGCCCCGGGCCGGTAGCGATCGTGCGCGACCTGCAATGCGACGCCCCGCTTGCCTACCGGAATATATTTCATGGAATCGACGATGTGGCGAACTTCCTCGACGTTGCCCACCATCGGCAGCATGAGACCTTCGGCCCCCATATCCATGGCACGCGCGATGTGGTGGTATTCCTTCGAGGGCACGCGCACGATCGCCGGCAGTTGCGCCGCCTCGAAATAGCGCATGGCGCTTTTCACCGTCTCGAAACCGAAGCCGGAATGCTCCAGGTCGAACAGGACGAAATCGCAGCCCGCCGATTTGAGGATATGGCCGATACCCGGCGTAGCGAATTCCACGATGAAGTGTCCGAGCTTCGCCTGCCGCGAGCCGGCCATTGCCTTCAGGCCCTTTTCCGTCATGCCAATTCTCCTCCTTCGTGTCCCGCTTTCGTGTGGGTCACGTCTTTCAGTTTCCGGTCGTTGGACGCTCCTCGCAGACGAGGTTGCAGTGGATCACCGATTTGTTGGTGACGAGCGGCGCACTTTCCCGGTCGAATTCGTCGAAATGGGACGATTGCACATGCGCCTCGAATGCGGCCTCGTTCTCGTACACCTCATAGAGAAGGACACGATCGGCCTCCTCCCGGCTCTCGAGGACGTCGAAATGCCTGCAGCCCCGTTCCGCCTCGGAAGAAATCCGTGCGTTTCGGTCAACAAGGCGACGAAACTCGGACCGCTTTCCCGGAACCAGAACAAAATCGACGATGATCGCGTAGCCGCTCATCTTCGACCCTCGACGACGTCGGTATAGCGGCGGACCACGTAGTCGAGATGGGCCCGCATGGCCTGTTCCGCACGATCAGGATCGCGAGCGGCCACTGTCTCGAAGACGAGGACGTGGGCGTCGTATGCCTTCTGATCCTCGCCGGGCGCCAGGGTCGTCTGGCGCTGTTCCAGCAGCCATTCCGCCAACGCGGCATGGATTGCGGTGAAGATCGGGTTTCGGGGCACCAGGGCCAGGACGTAGTGGAAGGCCACGTCGGTACGTTCGAAAAGCTTGAGGTCACCGATCGACTGCCGATTGACCTCCAACGCTTCTCTGAAATTCGCGATGTCCTCCTCCGTGGCATGCAGCGCGGCATGACGGGCCAGTCCGGCTTCGAAGAAGATACGGGCGTCCTGGAAATCATGAACGCCATCCGGTGCCGCGATCATGTGTCTTGCGGTGCTCGACAACGCGTCGATGACGAATTGAGGCGTGGGCCGCGTCACACGGGCACGTTCGCCGGAGCGGATATCCACCAGCCCCATCTTGCGTAGATGGAAAAGCGCCTCGCGAATGGACGGCCGCCCGACGCCGAAGTGGCGCATGAGTTCGCGCTCCGAAGGGAGCCGTCCGGACTCCGCGAACTCGCCGTCGCGGATCATCTCCTCAAGGTGGTGCGCCACGTCCTCGTAGAGCTTGCGATGGCGAATGGACACATTCCGCATGCTGGCACACCTTTTATACCAGTTAATCGTGCGACCGCACTCGGAAAGAGTCAAGGAGGATTGAGGAGCAATCGGATTCAGAGCCGACTTCATCTAGTGGATGGATGCGCAGTTCCCACGAACATCGTTCAGCAGCGGCTTGCCAAAGAGGCTCCTGACGAGCAGGACGGGCGCTCATTCGCGTCCTCATGATAGCTACTGAGATCAGCGGGCGCCTTACCCAGAACAGACATCTCCGGACGGCACCTGTGGCATGATCTCTAAGACACCAGCTCAATCCACGCCGGTGCATGATCACTGGCCTTTTCCCAGCCTCGGACCTCCCGGTCGACCCCGGACGCAATGAGACGTGTCGCCAGCGCGGGACTGAGCAGCAGGTGGTCCAGCCGCAGCCCCGCGTTCCGACCCCAGGCGTTCCGGAAATAGTCCCAGAACGTGTAGATGCGCTCGTCCGGATGAAGCGCTCTGACGGAATCGGTCCATCCTTGCGCGACCAGTTCGTGAAAAGCTTCGCGCACCTCGGGACGGAACAGCGCATCGTCCATCCAACGCTCCGGCTTGTAGACGTCGAGTTCAGTCGGCATGACATTGTAGTCCCCGGCCAACACGACGGGGACTCCATGACCGAGCAGATCGGCGGCATGCTGCTTCAGCCTGTCAAACCATCGTAGCTTGTAGTCGAATTTCGGTCCGGGCGCGGGATTGCCGTTGGGCAGATAAAGACATCCGACCAGCACGCCACCGACCGCCGCCTCTATATACCGGCTATGCTTATCATCGGGATCGCCCGGCAAACCGCGCCTGGTCTCGATCGGATCACCGTTTCGCGCGAGGATGGCGACACCGTTCCAGCTCTTCTGGCCGTGCCAGACGGCGCCGTAGCCCGCCTCGCGGACCGCCGCGATCGGAAAGCGCTCGTCGGGCGACTTCAACTCCTGTAGGCAGACCACGTCCGGCTGCGCGTCTGCCAACCAACGCAACAGAACCGGAAGCCGCCCATTGATGCCATTGACGTTGTAGGTAGCGATCTTCATCGCTCAGCGTGCAAGCCCTTCGGCCCAGCCCGCGACCTTCGCTGCCGTCGTCTTCAGGTGATCGGCCGCCGAAAATCCCGAAACGCTCTTGCGCGGCTTGAGATCATGGTCGCCATCTTCCAGCCAGAAGACCTCGATCGCACTCGAAAGCGAATAGGCCTGCACCTCATCGCGCGTGCCGAATTCGTCGCGGGTGCCTTGCACGATCAAAGCAGGCGTTGTCAGTCCGGCGAGATGCCTGGTCCGCAACTGCTCGGGTTTTGCCGGCGGATGGAAAGGATAGCCGAGGCAGAGCAGCCCGGCTATTTTTCCGGACGTATGGAGTTCGTCCGCGATCATGCTGGCGACACGGCCGCCCATCGACTTGCCGCCGATGATCAAGGGGCCAGCGGGATCGAGCGCGGCGACGGCGGCCAGATATTCCGGCTTGAGCGTTTCGGCGCGAGGCGGCAGCTTGCGTCCCGCATCGGTCCTGCGGCCCGCCATGTAGCTGAACTCGAAACGGGCGACGCGAAATCCGACCACAGCCAAGGCCCCGGCGGTCGCGGTCATCGAGGCCGAGTCCATCGGTGCGCCGGCGCCATGCGCAAGCAGGATGGTGATGCGCGCGTCTTGCGGACCATCGAAGAGAAACGTCATGCCGCTCCCGCCGATTTCCCTGCCAATTGCAGATCGATGAGCTGGAGCCCACGCCTGGCCCTGTGACTCCATTCCGAGGCATCGTCGAGCTCAAGGTAACGCGCCCACCATCGCCTGGCTTCGAAGAGATCGTCAGCCTCGTATTCGAGACTGGCAAGATTGAAGATCGCGTCGGCATACCCGCCGTCGATCTCGATCGCGGTTGCGAGATAACGGCGCGCGGCGTCGCGGTCGCCCGATTTCGAAGCCAGGTCGGCAAGGTTGAACCAGGCTTCAACGAATTGCGGATCGCGCTTGAGCGCCTCGAGGTAGGACGTCCTGGCTTCTTCCGAACTGCCGGCGGCGAGCAGGCAGTTGCCCCGGTTGAAAAAGGCTGTGGCATCGGTCGGATCGATTGCGATGCAGCGTCGGTAGAGGTCGGCCGCAGCCGCGTGGCGGCCCTGTTCTTCGGCCTCCTCCGCTTCGGCGAACAATTCGTCCAGATCCTCATCCGCAACGCGTGCAAGCGGCAGCAGGACCTGGCCGTCGAGTTCAGTGAAGCCTTCCGCCGATCGCGCATAGATCGCATCGAAGCGCTCCGCGTGCAGCGACAGGGCCGTCAGCGAGGCGACCGAACCGGATCGACGCACGGATCTGGCAATGGTGCTCCAGGTCGCGCCGGAGGCGATCAGGCCGGCATATTTCTTGGCGAGGATCAGATCGCGAAACGAAAACGGCTCGGTGTCGTGCTCGAAAGCATCGAACAGAGCAAGCAGGTCGAAGGTTTCGCCAGGGAGTCGCGATTGCTCCGTGATCGACTGCCGGCTAAGCGTTGGCGCGGCCGCCTCGTCGAGGAGGCCAAGCGCACGCAGAAAGCCGTTCTCGCTTAAAAGCCTGCGCCCCTTGTCCGTCTCCTGTCGGAACCGGATTTCGATTTTCCCAAGGTCAGACCGGTCTAGGAGCTTGCGCCCGAAGACGAGATGCGTGGTTCGCCGTGATACGCCGCGCTGCAGGTTGCCACCCTGCGCCTGGATCTCGCGCGCCGCGAGCCGGCGTGGAAACGCGGCAAGCCCGCCGACGAGGCCGAAGGTTCTGCCTCGCGGCGAGATCACTTCTTGCTCTTGGCGGACCGAGCGCCTCCGCCCGCCGCGACCTTGGCCGGCTTCTCTTCCGGCGCCGCCTTGGTCTTGCTCTTCGCCGGGGGCTTGGTCTGACCGAGACTGGCCTTCAGCGCGTCCATCAGATTGATGACGTTGCCGCGCTCAGGCGCCGCTGCGATGATCGGCTTGTGGCCCTTCAGCTTCTCCTTGATCATGTTCATCAGGGCGATCTCGTAGCGATCTTCATAGTTCTTCGGATCGAACCTGGTCAGCTTCTGCTGGATGAGGGCTTCGGCGAGCTGCAACATCTCCGGATCAGGCGTGCCCGTTGGAATGTTGCCGAAGTACTCGGCGGTGCCGCGCACCTCGCTCGGATTGCGTAGCGTGCAGACGAACATGCCGGTTTCGCGCGCACCGATAGTGACGACGCGCTCGCGGCTCGAAAGGACCAGACGCGCAACCGCCAGCTTGCCGGATTTACGCATGGCTTCGCGCAATACGATGAAGGTTTCCTCGGCCATGGCGCCATCCGGAGCGAGATAATACGGAGCGTCCTGATAGATGACGTCGACATCCTTCTCGTCGACGAAGGCCTCGATGTTCATCGTGTGGTTGGATTCGATACGCACGCTTTCGAGGTCGCCGTCCTCGATGATCACATATTGCTTGTCTTCGTATTCGTAGCCTTTGACGAGATCGGAACGCTCCACGAGGCCAAGTTCGGGGTCGACCGGCTTCATGTTGATGCGGTTGTGCGTTTGCTTGTGAAGCTGGTTGAACGTGATGCGGTCCTTTGAGCTTGTCGCCGGATAAAGCCGCACCGGGCAGCTCACCAGGCTAAGCTTCAGATATCCCTTCCAACTCGCCCTGGGTGCCATTTTCACCTCCTACGCGACAATCACACTCTCTTCACGCCTTTGACGGCGCCGGCAACTCTGCCGCAAAGTCGTTAATGTCCGCCCAAGGATCGCCGGTCGCGGCAACGAGACCTGGCAGCGAAGAATAGTTCAAATCCTCCGCAGCGTCGATGGACTCCAGATCGGTCCATGTCAGGGGTGTCGAAGCCGGCACGTGCGGCCTCGCCCTCAGCGAATAGGCGGCCGCCGCTGTGTGGCTTCGCGCATTGCGATGGAAATCGATGAAAATCCGTTTCCGCCGGTTCTCCGCGCCCATGATGGTGGTGAACGTCTCCGGCGCGGTTGCCGCGATGCCCGACGAGATTTCGCTGCACGCCTGGTGGAACTGCCGCCAGCCGAGTTTCTTCTTCACCGGCACGACGACATGAATGCCCTTGCCGCCTGATGTCTTCACGAAAGGCTCCAGGCCGATACGCTGCAATTCCGAGCGGACGTGGACCGCCGCCTCGACCACTTCCCGCCAGCCGATCCCCTCACCCGGATCGAGATCGAAGACGGCGCGATCCGGCTTGTCGAGGGATTTTCGCTCAGAACCCCAGGTGTGGAATTCGACGACGCCGAACTGTGCGAGGGCCAGATAGCCCTTCGCGTCCTCGACCGAGATGTATGACCTGGTTTCGCCCTCGGAATTCGTCGTGTCGAAGGCCGCAATCGTCGCCGGCATTCCGGTGAAGGCGTGGCGCTGGAAGAAGCAGTCCTGCGGCTTTCCCGTCGGGCAGCGCACCAGCGATACGGGACGGCCGAGTATATGCGGCAGCATGAAGTCGCCGACGGCGGCATAATAGACCGCGATATCGAGTTTCGTCGGCCCGGTCTTGCCGAAGATACGGCGGGTTGGGTTGGTCACGAAAATACCGGCGAGATCTGCATCCGAGATCAGTCGTTTGCGCTCCTTTGCCGGGCCGGCCGAGAGCTCCGCCTCGCGCAACCCCTTGAAGACCGCATGCCGCAAGGCGTTATCAGTCGTCCGGTTCGAATAGTGGATATGAGCGGTAAGCACCGGGCGGACGGCGATAGCCTCTCGCGGCATACCCTCGAGCCGGACCGCACCGTCTTCAAGCGCTCGCAGCCGCCCAAGGAGCACCGGCAGCGTTTCGGCATCGAAGCCCGAACCGCATTTGCCACGATACTCCAGCTCACCGTCGACCCATTCGGCGAGCGCCAGCGCCGCCAGCCCCTCCGCTGCCTCTGAAACGGTGTAGCCGGCAATGACGAAATCACCGACCTGCCGAGCCTTGGCCTTGGTCCAGCTCTCGGAGCGGCCGGACACATAAGCGGCCGAGGCTCGCTTCGACACGATGCCTTCCAGGCCCATTTCCGATGCCCGCTCGTAAAGGGCCTCGCCATCCGAGCCGACGTGATCGCTGAACTGCAGTGCGCCGTTCGGCGTCACCACGCCCGCAACAAGTTGGCCGAGCAGTTCCTTGCGCTTGTCGAGGCGCACGCCCGTCAGGTCCCAGCCGTCGAGATAGAGAAGATCGAAGGCATAGAACGTGAGCTTGTGTGTCTGGCCTTCGGCAAGCGCGTCCTGCAGCGCGGCAAACCGGCTGATCCCCTTGTCGTCGGTCACCACGATCTCGCCGTCGATGATGGCCGTCGCACAAGGCAGCTTCGCGAAAGCCGCCTTCAGCGTGCCATAGCGCTTCGTCCAGTCAAGGCCGCTGCGGGTGACGAAGGTCGCGGCGCCGTCGACGACGTGGACGGCCGTGCGGTAGCCGTCGAATTTGATCTCGTGCAGCCAGTCGTCGCCTGAGGGCGGATGAGCAACGGCCGTCGCCAGTTGTGGCTCGACGCGGGAAGGCATTGCGGCCTTGACGGCTCCCGGCGCCTTGCCGGGCTTCGGTGCAACGCGTTTCGCCGCTGCCCTGGGCTTGGTGACCAGCTCTTCGATATTTCGCCCGGACTTCACGCTTTCCGGCCGGTCCATGAGAATATCACCCGTCGTGCTGGCCGCCTGGTCCCGTTCCTTGAACAGTAGCCAGTTGATCTTTTCCTCACTCTCCTTCGGCTTCAGCCTTGCGAGCATCCAGCCGCCCTTCAGCTTTTCCCCGGACAGCCGGAACTTGAACGCGCCTTTCTCGAGAGACGTTTCGGGGTCCTCCATGGGCGCCCACACGCCAATGTCCCACACGATCATCGGTCCGCCGCCGTATTCGTCATCCGGAATGACGCCCTCGAAATCGATGTAGTCGAGCGGATGATCCTCTGTCTGGACGGCCAGACGTTTGTCGGCAGGATTGAGGGAAGGCCCCTTCGGCACGGCCCAGCTTTTCAGCACGCCATCCATTTCCAGGCGCAAGTCGTAGTGATCCGCCGTGGCGTGGTGCTTGTGGACGACGAAGCGATTGGCGCCCTGCTCGGAGAAGCCGCCCCGAGGCTCTGGCGTTCTGTCGAAATCACGCTTCGATCGGTAGGCTTCAAGCTTCCGCGGCATCGATGCTCGATCGGTCGTTTGGCTCGTTGTACAACGGCTCGAGGCCCGGTCCTGGGGGCATCACGCCACCGCGAAGAAGGTCGAGAGTTCGCTGCCGGACCAGACCAGCCTCATTTGAGGCGATAACCCGAAATGATGGCTCTTCACCTGGCCCGAAGCGTATGGAGCTGATGTCCACCTTCTGCAGATCGATCGCGTCAGCGACAGCCTGACGCCGCTTGAGCTGCCCCGAAATTGAGTTGCCCCTCGCTCGGTATCCAGTCATCCACGATCTCCCGCCAAGCGGCATTGTACATATGTTTGCATACAAGGACGTCCGGATCGAGCGGCATCCTACAATCGTTGCGCGACCGTCTTGCGCTCCTCATACAGGTCGTAGACTCAACTTTGCCGTTCCCGACACCAGCGGCGATCACGCTGAAGGCACACACGCTGCCTGCGGTCAGGACAGGTTGGCTGCGCTAGTGCCCTGAGCGAGCGACGCCTGGGTTGTTTCCCGAATAGAGGCAACGGGTTCGGGTGAATGGGGCGTTTTACTCCTTGTTAACCCAGGTTTAGGAACTGACAGGCACGCTGAACTGCCGACAGTGGCTCCAGAATTGATTTCTCTGCAGCACGTGAATTTAGTAGTCCTCCGTCGCGCGACAGAGGTGAAATCAATTCACGTCAATAGACCCGTGATGAACTCCTTTCCGGAGGAACATTCGCTGCATGCAATTTCTGGGCTCCGAGGTTGACCCCGCCACTCTCGAAATCTTTTTCGCTGCCTTAGGTGGGACTCATGTGGGCATCTGCCTGTGCGACGCCGACGACCAGGTGCAATTCGTCAATGACAAGTTCCGCTCGACGTTTTTTCCCAGCGCGCCGCCGATGCCGTTCGATTTTGTCGACGCCATTGCCGCAGATATCGCGTCGGGCAAGGGGATAAAACTGGAAAGCATGCCACTGGATGTGTTCGTGCCGCGCGTAAGGGCGCGCCGAAAGAATGGCGACGACCGATACAATTTCGCGTTGGACATGATGGACGGCAGCTGGTGGTGGGTGAACGACTACCGGATGCCGAACGGCTGGATTCTCGTTATTGCCAGCGACATATCGCAATCCAAGAACGAGGAGGTCAGGCTGCGGGCCGCCCATGACGCGGCGGTGAAGGAAACGCAGGTCGATGCTCTCACAGGCGTAGCCAGCCGTAAATATGGCCTGCAGCACGCACAGACGATTCTGACCGAACATGGGCTTGCGCACCTGCCGGTCTGTTTCGCCATCCTGGACATCGATCATTTCAAGCGGATCAACGACACGTATGGGCACTTGGTCGGAGACGAGGTGCTCGTCCATTTCTCACGGCATCTTTCCGACAAGCTCGGGGATGGCGATTTTGTGACCCGCCTCGGCGGAGAGGAATTCCTGGTCGTCCTGCCGAATGCAGCGGAAGAGCGCGCAGTGCTGCGTTTGCAACGAGCGCTGCTCACCCTCGAGCCGCTACCAAGCACCAAATCGCACGCACCTTTGACATTTACCTTTAGCGGAGGCGTCACGCTGGCCCTGCAGCAGGAAACTCTTCCCGAGATATTCCGTAGAGCCGATGATGCGTTGTACGTCGCCAAGCAGAATGGACGAGCGCGGATCGAAGTGGCGGACCGCAGCGCATTCAACGCGGCGTAGCGCTGCCGGTTCAGCAGCCGGTCTGACAGGATAGCCAGCCGATCTCTCGGACGGGCGCGCTGCAGGGCTTTTTTGTTCGCAGCCTTCGCTTCAGCAAATGAAGACTTTTTCGTTACTCCCAGCATGCAAATTTTCGAGCGCCTCTTAAGCGCGATTCAATCCGTTTATGCCATGATTTAAAAATCTAACGGGGAGAGCATAAATGAAAATTCCAGTGAACTGGTATGCACGACGAAATTTCTTAAGCAACATAAGTAAATTTCGGAGAGAAAAGGCCGGATCAGGCCTTTACAGCGCTACTCTGACCGCTTTCGTGGCGATTTTATTGGTATCCGGTTGCGAAATAGCGCCCGACAGGACGCTCGTGTCGTCGATATCGGGAGAGGTTCACCACTCGAACATATCCAACAAGAAGAGAGAGGTGTCGACGCCTGAAAAGGTGGCCGCAATGACGCCGCGCGTGCAAACGGTGAGCTACGGCTTCCTTGGCCAGGCACCTTACATCTGTACGCCGAGCGGCTTTGGCAGGACATCGAGCTGCTTCCGTAGAGGGTAGCTGCAGATACACGGCACAGGCAGGCGGCGGTGCCGGATTGTTCCTAGCTGTTCAACGAAACAGCTCCAGCGGCCACGGTTTGGTGCCGTGACCGCTGGAGCGCCCCGCCCAGGTACAAGGCTCAGCCGGCGGCAGACAGCTTCGCCTTGATCCGTTTCAGTTTGGAGCTGACATAGTCGCCCCGACGCAGCTTCCGGTACTCGTCGCCGGCTCTTGTCGGCCTGTTCCTGAACACATACCACTCGCCATTCGGCTCCCGCTTCTGGTAGATGACACCGTTCTTCTCGCGGTGGCTGAAACAGGTCAGGGCCGGCGCCGATCCGCTTTTCGCGTACCAGGTCGCCCGGAAGCAAAGCTTGCCCGGAGATGTCAGGAACCATATGCCGTCGCCGTAGGAGCTTTTCCTGCCCTGGCCGGTCGCGGCTATGAACCTGCGTTGTTTGGATGGAAAGTAGCCCGCCCCGTCTTTCCAGAGCCAGGACCGGTTGGCGTACAGGCGAAAGAGTTCATCTGTCGTAAGCGGCGTTGCCTTTTCCGCCGCGAGGCTGACCTTGCTTTTCGTCGCTGCCGCGGCATTGAGCGAGCCGAGGCCCGTGCAGCCAGCGATTGCGATAAGCGTCAGCAATATCTGTAATTTCCGCATCTTGGTTCTCCGAATAAGCGCCATGCGCTAGTTGGTTTTTTGGTCAGGAACGACCCGCCAGTTCGGGCGGCCATAGCCGCCCGGCCAGGGATAAACTTCGCGATCGTTGAAGTAGACGACGGCGGTCAGGAGCGGGAATTCCGGATGCTTCTGCGCGACGGTCTGCGCCCAGTTCGTCACGTAGGCCTGGTCGCCCTCGTAACCCAGTTCCGCCACCATGATCGGCTTGCCGAAGCTTTGCGCCAGTTGATAGCCGGGCTCCAGTGCCTCGGTGAACGTCCGATCTTTGCCGAACAGGTCGCGATCGTATTTCTGGTAACCGAACACGGAGAGGCCGACGATATCCACGTAGTCGTCTCCCGGGTAGAATTTGACCAGATCGGGATTCCCCTTCGGCGACCACATGTATCGCGCCGACTTCAGGTGTTCGCGGCAGACGGTCACCATGCGCTGATACGCGGCGATGTAACCTTCCGGTTTCCAATGCGCCCAGGTGAACTGGTTGTCGGTCTCATCCATCTCCTGGGCCCAGCGGATGATCACGGGGCTCTTCAGGCTTGCGGCAGCCGAGCAGACGGAGGCCATGTTGGCGTCGTATCGGCCCCCCAGAATTCCATTCAGAAGCTGTTCCGAAGTCACACGCCAGTCAACGGACCATGACCACGGTTCGACGGTGATCAGGAGCGTGCGCCCTCGCTGCATTGCATATTCGTCGGCGATGGAAAGCGTCGACAGGTCGACATCTTCCCAGGGAAGGAAGAGGTGTTCGATCTTGACGTTCTTGTCGTTGCTGAAATCGCCGTGCGGATCATAGGCGCCGAAGTCGACCGACTGGTCGGTGATGACGGGTCTCTTGTCGGTGAACTGCTCGCTGGCTTGCCTGTCCGCTGAAGGAATGCCGAGCGGCAAGATGGCGGCCACTGCGGCTCCCGACAGCGAAATCGTAACGAGCGAAGCCGCGAACACGCTCGCAAAGTTCGTCTTGACCGGGTTCATAGCTTTGTCCTCGCAACAGGATTGGTTCTTGGAGCGGAGTGAAGGCTTGACCTGATCTGCTCCATGTCCTGGGAGACCAGGTCCTGGTCGACGAGTTTGTCTAACTCGTCGCCTTCGGCTGGCGCGGCGTGCTTGAAGACATACCAGTCTCCCGACGGCTCTCTTTTCTGGTAGATGACCTCGCCGAGCTTCCGGTGGCTGAAGCAAGTAGCGTTCGGGACTACGCCGGAGGCCATGTGCCATTGCGCCTTGAGGCACAGGCGACCGCGATCATCGACGGTCCATCGCCCTTCCGCCCAGATCGCCTTGTCTCCGGAACCAGTCCAGGCGGTAAAACGTCGTCCGTCGGCCTGCAGCCGCCCGGCCCCTGCCGGCCACTTCCAGGACTTGTCGCGGTAGAGCGTGTAAAGCTCGAAGCTCGTCATGGGACGGGCATCATGAGGGGGCGTGGGGCCCTTGCCAGCGGCTTCGACCGGATTTCCGAATGCGAAGATCGACAAGAGACACGATGCTGCCAGAAGACAGCCTCGGACCATTTTGAGAGCCGGCGCTTTCCGGCTGCTATGACGTGACTTTTCCATTGTTCGTTTCCTGGTTTTCTGCGTTCTGTGCCGCGCCGATATCAACTCGACCTGCGCAGCCATCTCGGGTTGAACGTTGTTTTGCTGACCCCCGCGCCTCCGGCGCCGGCGACCGAATACTTGATCTCATAGAAGCTGAGCCTACCGGTGCTCCACGCCAGCGATTCAAGGCCATCCTTGCCGCGCTCGGCCGTCGCAATGCCGGGCAGCAGAACAAGCAGAAGCAGGCCGCTCGCCATGGCCGGGCGGTAGACGCCTCTGGGGCGCCTGACCCGGTTCTCGCGATCATGCTGGACGACGATCACCAGAAGCAGCAGCGCGTAGAGCGCCGAGTTGACGATCGCGAAGATATAAAAGCCGCGTGTATCCCCAGCGTTGCCAATGAGCAGCACGGGGAGCACCGAGGCGAGCGACAGCAATCCGTACGGGGCGAGGACGCGTAGCGGCAGAGGGTCGACTTCGGACGTCCCTTTCGGGGTGATGCGGAAGTCCACGAAAGAGCCGGTAGCCCAATCACGGAGCGCAGCGATCGTCCCCGCCAATGCCCACGGCCATCGCGCGAAGAGAAACAACATCATTTCCCAGCTCAGGATCTTCGCATCGAACGGCCTGAAGGTTCCCGTTGCGCGCCAGCGGAAAGCGAGAGCGGTCAGGATCACCGAAAGCGGCACGAAATGAGCGAGGAAGCCGGGATAGGTCACCGCAACAAAATTCTCGCCGCGCAGCAGCGCGATGATCGGCAGCGCGAACATCGCCGCCATGAACAGCGCAAAAAGCGGGTACCAGAGCTGCGAGAACAGGAACTGGAACTTCAGCCTGGTCGGCAGGCGGGGCACATAGATCGGCGAATACTGGAGAAGCAGCGTCATCAGGCTGCGCGACCACTGGAATTCCTGGGTGACCAGGTCGGCGAAGGTGCGCGGGCCGTCGCCATGCGCGATCGCGTCCAGCGCATGCACACCGCGCCAGCCATGCGCGTTCATCATCAGCGTCGTGGAATGATCCTCGGCGAGTTCCGGGCCAAGCCCGCCGACCTGCCTGAGCGCCGTACAGCGGACCGCATAGTGGGATCCTATGCAGAGCGGAGCGAGGCCGCCATTGTAGCCGGCCTGAAGCGAACCGTGCATGCTGGCTTCGGCATAAAGCCGTCCACGCGCGGACCAGCTCTCCGCCGCATTGCTGTCGCAGATCGAGGGCGCGGATACGTAGCCGACCGCCGGATCGGCGAACGGCCGCAGCATCTCGCGCAGATAACCGGGCTCCGGCACATGGTCGGCATCGAGCTGCGCGACAAAATCGTAGCGGTCGTAGCCATAGTGATCGTAGAAGAAGGCAAGGTTTCCTTCCTTGCAGCGCGTGCGGCGCGGCCATGTGGCCCTGTGATAGTCGCTCCTGCCCTTGCGCGTGGAAACGAGAACGCCATGCCGTTCGCACCAGCCGAGCGTTTCCGGGGAAGGATCCTCGTCGGCAAGCCATGTGTCGTGCGGTACGTCCTGGGCGAGCATCGCCTCCAACGTCTTCGCCACCACCGGGAACGGCTCGGAAGGAGCCTTTGTCACCACCATGGCGACGCGGCTTCCTGCAGGCAGCCGCAACGCCCCGGCCGGCCTGCGGCTGCGATAGAAGACAAACATGAAATAGGCGGGCAGCAGGGTGACCCAGGCCAGGACGACGGTGATGGTCGCAAAGCCGAACAGGCCGATATAGTGCGCCGGATCGAACCACCAGTTCCCGAACCAGACCAGAGCCGCAAGCCACAGGAAAGCGCCGAGGAGAAATTCGACGCGACGGTACCCGGTCAGGACCGGGACCGTAAGCGCCTCGGGTCGTTCGGCCGCGCGCTTCGTCAGCTCGGCGGGGTGGCCGGCGCCATCCGTCATGAGAACGTTCCGCGCGTACATCAGGCCGTCTCCGCAAGCTCTTGCGACCGCCCCAGGAGGCCGTCGAAGTAGACGATGGTCCGTTTGAGCCCTTCGGACAGCGGGACCCGTGGCCGCCAATCGAGTTCGCGGGCCGCGAGCGATATGTCGGGGCGGCGCTGGCGGGGATCGTCGACAGGCAACGGACGATGAACGATCCTGGAGCGCGAGCCGGTGAGATCGATCACCTGCTCGGCCAATTCCCGAACGGAGAATTCGCCGGGGTTGCCGAGGTTGACCGGGCCGGTGAAGGAAGGCGGCGAAGCCATCAGCCTCAAGAAACCGTCGATCAGGTCGTCGACAAAGCAGAAGGAACGGGTCTGCGAACCGTCTCCGTAGATCGTTATGTCATCGCCACGGAGAGCCTGGACGATGAAGTTCGAGACAACCCGGCCATCGTCGGGCCGCATGCGAGGGCCGTAGGTGTTGAAGATGCGCGCGACCTTGATCTCGATGCCGTGCCGGTCGTGGAAATCATGGAACATCGTTTCCGCGCACCGCTTGCCTTCGTCGTAGCAGGAGCGCGGGCCGAATGGATTGACGTTGCCCCAATAGGATTCGGGCTGGGGATGAATCTGGGGATCGCCGTAGATCTCGGAAGTCGAGGCCTGAAAGATCTTTATGCCGCGTGCCTTGGCCAGTTCCAGAAGATTGAGCGCACCGAGCACGCTGGTCTTCATGGTCTGGATCGGGTCAGCCTGGTAGTGCGGCGGCGAGGCGGGACAGGCGAGATTGTATATCTCGTCGACCTCCACATCGAGTGGCACCGAGACGTCATGTCGAATGATGCTGAAGCGGGGGTTGCCTCTCAACCCTTCCAAATTGCTGTGCCGCCCGGTTGTAAAGCTATCGGCACAGAGCACCTCGTGACCGAGATCGAGCAGCTTTTCACAGAGATGCGACCCAAGAAAGCCGGCGCCGCCGGTCACGAGAATTCGCCGTGGCGTTCTGTCCCGGAGCAGTAGGAGCACGCCATTCAAGTCGGCTTCGACATGGCCCCGATAGTTTTCCCGAAATTTTGTCATAGCCCGCTCTGCGAACATTGCTTCGTCTATTTTCCGGTAGATACCTACGCACAGAGCACCCACAGAACGCTTATTGTAGCGTTTTGCGACAATGACCTGTTCGATAAAGTATCTACTTTTGGTGGTGAGATCGTTTCCGAGGACTAACTGTCCCAAAGCTCCCGCCGATGCGTACTATTTAGTTTTTGTCCCGCGAAATGTCGTTAGCGCCGCATCCAGAAACTTATCGCGCAATACATTTCTTGAGGTGTTTCGTGTGACGGGGCTCACGTCAACGCGAGGTTGCTATTGCACGGGGCAGATTCCATAATTCGAGTCGGTGGGGCCCTGTCGGAATGAAGAACGACGCGGCAGCAGATGGAACCGCCGAAGGATCAAAACGGCACGTCGGGAGACGGGAGGACGCCTGAGCGCGAGCGGCGACGCTGGCCGCGCCAGCTCATGTCCGACGAAGGAAACCCCGGCGCCCGAATACTGCCGGCGCTCGCTCCGTTAACCTTCTCCACCCGCAAATTTGAGACCAGGGATCAGTTCGGCGCCTGGCGGACGCTGGTGGCGCCGCTTGTCGATGTCGCTCTGCCTGAGGGCGTGGCTCCGGATAATGGATTTCAGGCCGAGCACACGGCTTGGAACCTGGGCAGCATGCTGGTCGTGCAGCAGAAGGTGCCGGCCCACAGCTATACCCGTTCAGACGCAAGGCTTCGGTCCAGCTCGATCGACCACTGGTATATTCTTTTGCCGCGGAGCGGCCAGACGTGGACGGAGGTCAACGGGCGCGTTGTCGCGAACCAGCCGGGAAGGATGGAATTCAGGTCGCTTGGCCACGCCTTTCGCGGGAGGATGACTGAAACCAGCAGTCTCCTGCTTTACCTCCCCCGCGAGCTTTTCGATCAGGCATCCGCTGCCATGGACGCGAAGAACAACTCGATCTTGTCGGGCAACATGGCCGCTCTTCTCATCGAATACATAAACGGTATGGAAGCGAGACTGGATACTTTTACCGAAACGGATCTTCCCCGTATCGTCCAGGCGACGCGCGATATGATCGTGGCGTGCCTTTTGCCCGCAAAAGACCAGAACGCCGTAGCCGAACAACTGGCAGGTGTAGCGCTGATGGAGAGAGCGCGTCGGTATGTTCAGCGCAATCTGAAATCCGCCGAACTTACGTCGGACAGCATGAGCCGGGCACTCGGAATTTCGCGCACGCGACTATACCAGTTGTTCGAGCCTAGTGGCGGCGTCAATCGCTACATTCAGAGGCGCCGGCTCCTTGCGGCCCACGCTGCCTTGAGCGATCCCGATAAGACTCGCCGGATCATCGATATCGCGGAAAGCGTCGGGTTCAGTTCGGCGGCAAATTTCAGCCGCGCTTTTACGAATGAATTCGGCTACAGCCCGCGTGAAGCCCGCAATATATCCCAGTTCCCCCATTCGATCGCGGCTGCTGAACAGGACGGTGCTTCTTCGTTTGAGGATTGGCTGAAAATGCTCGGACATTGACCATGTCCGCATGGCACCAAGGCTGTGCCTGTACACGCTTAAAAGCCGACCCGCTTTCGGCACCATGCTGGTCGAAGAGGTCGGCTTTGCCGCTCCTGAATAACGACATCGCTAATGTCGATGCTCAGGCGAAGTCGGGCCAGTACGTTGCCGCTGTCCTCAGAGATCGCTTTCGTGGCAGGCACCGATTCTTATCAAACCCTTAATTCCTCCGTCCTACGAACTGGTGTAGATCACGGACCGATAGGGCCGCTTCGACATGACGTCAGTCATCAGCATGATCCAAAGCGCGGCCGTCGTCGTCTTGGCGGTTCTGTTTCTCGCATTTGTGGGAGATCGACTAGAGCGCCGGGTCTGGCTTCGAAGCATCCTCTTCGGCATCGTCTTCGGCGTCACTGGCTTGATCAGCATGGCCGCCCCGGTCGAAGTATCGCCCGGCTTGCTGGTCGATGGGCGCAACGTCGTTATGGCGTTCTCCGGCGCCATAGGCGGACCGCTAAGTGCCGCGATAACGGCTGCAATCCTGGCTGCCATGCGTGTTTTGACGGGAGGAGCCGGTACGACTGCAGGCGTTGCCGGCATCGTCGTTGTCGGTATGGCGTCATCCTGTCTGTGGATTTGGCTGCGGGCAAAATCAGCGAACCGCTTCACGCCCATGGATGTGACTATCCTGGCCGTCATGGCAGCGATCCTGCCTCCGTTGGCCCTGTACCTGATCTCACCGCCGCCCTGGCCGATTTTCCTGGATGCAATGGTGCTCGTAGTGCCGACAAACTTCGTCGGTGTGTTGTTGCTTGGATTCCTGATCATCGCCGACCGGGAACGCCGCTGGGCCCTGACCGCATATTCGGAGAGCCAGGCGCGGCTGCAAGCGATCACCAATAACGCCCCGGCCGTCCTGTTCCAGCTCTGTCTCTCGCCCGAAGGACGGGGTGCGTTCCGCTATGTCTCGGGCGGTTCCGAGCGGATCCTCGGAACGCCTGCGGATGTGCTGGTAAGAAGCCCCGAAGCGATCGTGCGCATGATGTCTCGTGAGGCGCTGAGTGAAGTGGAGACACTGCTGGCCCGCTCGGCGGCCGACGGTAAAGCCTGGGATCTCGAGACGGAGTTCACCCGGCCCAACGGCAGCACGCTTTGGATGCGCGCGGCCGCCGAACCGCGGGTCGATCTAAATGGTGAACTGGTCTGGGACGGCTCGCTTTTCGACATCACCGAGCAGAAGCGCAGCGAGCAAATGAAGAACGACTTCGTCTCGACGGTGAGCCACGAGCTACGCACGCCGCTGACATCGATCCGTGGATCGCTCGGGCTGGTGGCAGCGGGTGTGGCAGGGCCCTTGCCCGAGAAAGCCGCAGGCCTGATCAATATCGCCCACAGCAACAGCGAACGACTGGTGCGCCTGATTAACGACATACTGGATATCGAGAAGATCGAGTCGGGCCGCATGCCGTTCGATGTCCGGCCCATGGCACTGGCGCCGCTCGTCCAGCAGTCGATGGAAGCCAGCAACGGCTACCTCGCCGAACATGAGGTCAAGCTGGCGCTGGTCGACGACGCACCGGAAGCGATAGCAATCGTCGATCCGGACCGGCTTCACCAGGTGATGCTGAATCTGCTTTCCAACGCCATCAAGTACTCGCCGGCACAAGGCAGCATCGAAATCCACCTGCGGCGGATGGAAGGCACCGTGCGTATTTCCGTCACCGATCACGGTCCCGGAATACCGGAGGAGTTTCGCTCCCGGATCTTTGGCAAGTTCGAACAGGCCGACTCGTCGGATACGAGAGAAAGAGGCGGGACGGGGCTAGGGCTGAGCATCGTCAAGGCGATCACCGAGCGGCTGAACGGCGCCGTTTCCTTCGAGACCACACTCGGCGCTGGAACGACCTTTCATGTCGATCTGCCGGAAGTCGTGCAGGAGCCGCCAGCCGCGCAAGACACTGTGATGGCGCAAAAGCCGGATGGCTCGCAGCCGCGTGTCCTGATTTGCGAAGATGACCACGAAACCGCACAAGTCATCGCGGCGGCGCTCAACCAGAAGGGAATGGTCAGCGATGTTGCGCCTGATATGGATACGGCGCGGTCCTTGCTTGCCGGCAATATCTACATGGCAATGACGCTGGACCTTGGCCTCACCGGGGAGTCCGGCATTATCCTCTATCGGGAATTGCGCTCGATGCAGGCTAGTGCCGATCTGCCGGTCATCGTCATATCTGCTGTCGCCGACGAGGCGCGCAAGACCTTGAACGGAGCTGCCGTCGGTATCATCGACTGGCTGGAAAAGCCGATCGACATGCCACGCCTCTACGCGGCCATCGCAAAGATCGGGCATCAGATGGCGGAGCGAAAGCCGGCGATCCTTCATGTGGAGGATGACGAGGATGTCTTGAAGGTCATCTCGGCGAGCCTTGGAGACGACGTCGCTGTCACCCCGGCAAGGAGTGCTGCCGAAGCGCGGCGGATGCTGCGCGAGGAACGGTTCGATCTCGTCATCCTCGATCTCGGTCTCCCGGATGGCTCGGGTGCCGATCTGATAAGCGTAATACCCCTTGGAACGGCAGTGGTTATCTTTTCCGCTTTGGAGGTGGATGAAGCCCTGGCGGCCAGAGTCACGACGGCGTTGACCAAGACGAAGACATCCGAGATCGCCATCGCCGACCTCGTCAAGTCTCTGATCGTCGCCGCGCCGCTCCCAGGTGGAACGTCAGCCGAAAACGCGAGTGGAAGATGAACAAGCTCCGGATCCTCTACGTCGACGATGAAGCCGATATTCGCGAGATCGCATCGATGTCGCTCTCACTCGACGGCGATATCGAAGTGCGGGCCTGTGCGTCCGGCAGCGAAGCGCTGCAGGTGGCGCCGACTTGGCAGCCTAGCCTCATCCTCCTGGATGTGATGATGCCGGGAATGGACGGACCGGAAACGCTGGCGAGCCTGAAAGCCGATCCGCGGACAGCCGCCATTCCGGCCGTTTTCATTACCGCACGGACGCAATCTTATGAGATCGAACGATTTCTCTCGCTGGGTGCGGTCGGCGTGATCGCGAAACCGTTCGACCCGATGACGCTCGCCGGGCAGGCGCGGCAATATCTGAGAGGTTCTTGAACCGGCGGCCGGTCAACGAACGGGGAGAAATGAAGATCGGATGGGCCGTTTTGCCATCAATCTTGCCTTGCTGCTCGCTGCCTGTCTGTCGAGCGGACGAGCGCAAGCCGGAGGAGACGAGGTGAGCGGTACGCGATCCATGACTGAGCCAACATGGAGCCGAGCCGTGAAAGCGCCTGCGTCGCCGCCTCCCAGCGTTGTCATTGATGGGCCTTTAACCCCTAACGGCTTCCAGCCGAATGTCGTCAGGTTTCCCGAAGCCGGTCACACCGAGCCTGCCTCGACCGCCCTGACGCCTGTCCGCGATATCCTGCCATTGCTCGACGTTCGCGCATTCGGCATGGAGGAGCGAGTCGAGTTTCATTCGTCCGCCCAGGGGTTGACGGCACGCTGCGAGGCCGGCCGGCAACCAGCCGGCTTGGCGCTTGGCAGCAGCTCGTTCCATTTTCCTCGGGGAGTCTCTTCGGAACTGGTCCTTCATGCCAGGGCGCGCGGCGATATCGGCATTTCTATCGTCAGGGAGAGGGAAGATGCACTGGCTAAACCCGTGGCGACGCTGCGGTCGGGGCAAACGATCGTGCCCATACCAGCCAGCGAATGGTCCGAACACCCGCAATTGCGCGACATCGTCCTGACCTGCCCAGCAGGCGTAGCCGAGGCAGTCATAAGCTCGATCGTGATTGCTCCGAAACTGCCTCCGAAGCTGCAAAACGGCGCAGGGACATGGATTTGGCAGCCGGAGATGTGGATCGACGAGCCGCAGGTCGTGACAAAGCTGGCATCGGACGCCGATCTCAATCGCATTTACCTGCAGTTGCGCATCGAGGGCGCGATGGTGGCAAAGCCCCAGGCACTCGCGACGCTCATCGAGCAACTCGGCAGACATGGCGTGGAGGTTTATGCCGTCGAAGGCGATCCGGCGATGGCCGCTGTCGAAGGGCGGGAAAACGCAATCGCGCGAGCAACGGCCATCGCGCGCTATCAAAAGGACGCGCGGCCCGAAGCACGCCTTTCGGGCATTCAGTTCGACGTGGAGCCTTACTTGCTCGACGCTTATTCCCGCGATGCTGCCCATGCCTGGCGAGGATGGGCGGAAAGCATCGTTTCCCTCTCGAAAACATGGGGCGGCGCGGTTTCCGTTGTCGTCCCCTTCTGGATGCTCGGCGAAGCATCCGGGCTGGCGGCGCTCGCGACGGCTCGCGATGCGATCTCGCAGGTGGTCGTCATGGCGTACCGCACGGCTCCGGACGAGATTTTCGCGTTGAGCGAGCCGTGGCTTGCCTGGGGCGCCACGCACGGCGTTCGGGTCGGCATCGCGCTCGAAAACGGCGCGTTGCCGATCGAAATTCATCAGACCTATACACGCGCCGAAACCGGAAGGCTGGCCTTCTCCTACAGGGATGGCGAGGGGCGGGTGACGTTGCATTCCGGTAACATCCGCGCATCGGATGACGGTCTGGTCTATGCCCTCGGCCATGAAACAAGGACAGACCCGTCGCGAATCAGCTTTATGGGAGATCATCGGCAATTGTGGGATGTACGCTCGCAACTGCTGCACCTGTTTGGCGCATGGCCATCCTTCGACGGGCTCATGCTGCATGGATTACGGTGATCCGTATGGGAGGTCGGTAAGCCGGTCGATCGCATCGGAGGACAGAACAGATGAACAAGCACACGATCCTTGTCTGCGACGACGACCCGCTTCTCGTCGAGTTGATGGAATTCCGCCTCAAAGCGAAGGGTTACGACGTTGTCACCGCCGCGGACGGGGAGGAAGCGCTGAAGAAGATGGTGAGCGCAAAGCCGTCGCTTGTGGTGCTCGACGCCATGATGCCGCGGCTCGACGGTTTCGAAGTGCTCGGACGTATCAAGGACGACGCGGAACTGGCGGACACGCCGGTTATCATGCTGACCGCGCGTAAGGGCGAAAAGGACATTGTCTCCGCCCTGGAACGCGGCGCCGAAGACTATCTCGTCAAGCCTTTCATTCCCGACGAATTGCTGACGCGGCTCTCGAAACTCCTCGCTCGAAGGCAGTGACAAGCGCAATGAGGCATATGCGGCTTGCCGGCTTCTGTTTGATCGCGTGTCTCGTGTCGGCCGTTCCGGCAGCCGCACAGACCGCGGCCGAGCTTTACGGCCAAGGGATGACAGCGCGCAAGGAGCAGCGGTTCAAGGACGCCGTTGCGGTGCTCGAACGGGCGGCAGCGCTCGAGCCGGACAATGCCGACATGCAGGTCCAGCTAGGCTTCTCGCGGTCGGCCCTGGGCGACAACGCTGGGGCCCGCGCTGCCTTTACCCGGGCGCTGGAGATTGCGCCTGGCTATCAGGACGCGCGCTTCGGTCTGGCGCAGATAGATTTCCGCAACGGCGATCTGCAACAAGCGCGTGAGCGGGTCGACATCGTCCTGAAAGCGCAACCCGGTAACGCCGAGGCCATGGCGCTCCTCGCATCGATCAAACGGGCGGAAGAGGCGACTGCACGCGCCGCAGCGCGCGTGTCCGGGAAAATAGGCCGGCCCACACTGGCCTCGCCCAAAGCATCCAAACAAGGAAAACAGCTTGAAGCACTTCTATCCAGGGCGCGCGAGCAACGCATAGACGGCCATTTCAAGGAAGCCGAGGCGCTCTACCGCAAGGCTTTGGCCCTCTCGCCCGGCAATGCGGAGATCCTGGTAGCGCTCGGCCTGGTTGCAGGCTTCCAGCAGGATTTCACGGCTGCGGAATCTTATTTCCTGGAGACTCTGCGCCGGCGCCCCGGCGATCTCGATGCTCGGCTCGGCATGGT
Source organism: Mesorhizobium koreense (assembly GCF_031656215.1). Lineage (NCBI taxonomy): Bacteria > Pseudomonadati > Pseudomonadota > Alphaproteobacteria > Hyphomicrobiales > Phyllobacteriaceae > Mesorhizobium > Mesorhizobium koreense. The sequence goes on from NZ_CP134228.1 coordinate 4,452,883, forward strand.
ACGGCTGGCGATCTGGCGAGGCGAGACGGCAAGAGCCCGCAAGCTGATCGATCCGATCCTTGCTGAATATCCCGACAATGGTGAAGTGCTGGCATTGTCCGCCCGCATCGCGCTTGCCGCGGGCGACAACCGGCAGGCCGAGGCGCAATTCCAGACAATAGTCGCGCACGATCGGAGCAATACGGAGGCATTGGTGGGTCTCGGCGACGCGAGACGGGCCGGCGGCAACGAATCCGGCGCGCGGGAAGCCTATCGTCAGGCATTGCTGCTGCAGCCGAACTCCGCCGATGTCCGGCAGCGGCTCGCGGCAACGACGCCAAGGAAGTGGCGGCTCGATGTCGGAAGCGAAGTCAGCGACCTGAGCGGCGGCCGCACATCCTGGACCGACAACGCGGTTTCGTTGTCCTACCGTCTCTCACCCCAGACGACCGTCGCCGGGCGATTACGCCTTGCGACCCGGTGGGGTCGAACGGATACCCAGTTCGAAGCGCGTCTCGACCAGGCTCTCACGCCGGATCTGTCCGTCTACGGCCTGCTGGCCGCGACCCCGGATGCTGACTTTCTTGCCGAATTCTCCGTCGGCGGCGGCGCTTCCTGGCGGGCGATCGGACGTCGCAACGATTGGGGGCCGCTATTCCTCAACGTCGACGTCCGGTACGATCTTTATCCAGAGAGCAAGGTCACCACTGTCTCACCCGGGCTTCAATACTTTCTTCTGGGCGAGCGGCTTGGCATCAGCGCGCGTTGGGTACACTCACAGGACGATGCGGGCGTCTCCGTCGATGGCTATGTGCTGCGCGGCGACATTGTAGCGACCGACCGGCTGCGTTTCTTCGCCGGCTATGGCAACGCGCCGGAGATTTCTGAAGGGGCGCCGGTGGAAGCGCGCACGATCTTCACCGGACTGTCCCTGGACCTCAAGGAAGATGTCACGCTGAACGCCAGCTATGCGCATGAGGAGCGGGCCGCGTTCGACAGGGACACGTTCGGCTTAGGCCTGTCGCTCCGGTTCTGATCATGCTGCGGTTCATCTGGATCACGTCAATCGTCCTCGGTCTTGCCGCTATTCTCATCATGGCCGCCCTGGTGGTGTTGCGCGTGGTGAACGAACGCCGGGCGGACCGCGCAAAGGCCGAGCGCCGCCACGTGCTTTCGGCTCTGATCCGGTTTTCCGAGGACGGCAACCGATCCGCCGTGGAAGCCGTGCTTGGATCGATACCGGCTGCAATCGTCGCCGATGCGGGTTTCGAGTTCCTGGAGCTTCTGCGCGGCGAGGAGCGGGAGGCGATCGAGGCGGCGTTCTCCGAGGTCGGCCTGCCGGATTTCATTCGCGGGCGCCTGCGCCGCGGCAACGAGGCCGATCGCATTCACGCCACCGAGATGCTTGTGGCTTTCCCGGGTCCGGAGACTGTCCGCAGCCTCGAGATCGCGCTCGAGAAAGATCATGCGCGTGAAGTACGGATTTCCGCCGCGATCGCTCTTTCGAAATTGGGCAGCCTGCCGCCGCTGGAACGTGTCCTGTCCAGAATAGGGCCGCGCGGACAGCGGTCGCGCCGGCTGGTCGAGTTGTTTCAGAACCTTCCGACCGAACATATCGAGCAACTGGCGGTCTATGCGACACAGGAGGACTGTCCGGCCTTCGTCCGTGCCGCCGCGATGGACGCGCTGTCGATGTCGGGCGACTACCGCTTCATGCCGGTCTACGAGCGGCTCGCCGGCAACAAGGCTCCGGAGGTCGCGGCAGCCGCGATCCGCGCGCTCGGCCGCATCGGCCATCCGGGCGCATCGGCCACGCTGTTTGCCGCCATGGAGAGTCCCGACTGGCAGATCCGAGCCGAAGCGGCGGCCGCGGCCGGGCGCATCGGCCTCGATAACGGCGTGGAACGCTTGAGCGGGCTTCTCGCCGACAGCGAATGGACCGTGCGCTATGCAGCGGGCAAGGCAATGAAGGCTTTGGGAGCGCCCGGCATCGAGGCCTTGCGCAAGATTGCGGAAGACGAGGGTTCGCGTAGCCAGCGCACCGCCTCCATGGTGCTTGCGGAGGGGCAGGCGCAATGAGCTTCGACTGGCACCAGATCCTGCTGTCGGCGGCCGGCGTCATCGCCTGGATCGTGATCGTCTCCGGTCTCGCGCAGACAGTGGTCTACATCCTGCAACTCGTCCTTGCCACCTATGCCCTGTCGCAGCGGCCGCCGGTAGCGCGCTCGTCGCTTCTGTGGCACCGCTATGGCGAGGTCGCGCCCCCGATCGCGCTCATCATCCCCGCCTATAACGAGCAAATGAACATCGTCGAGACGGTGCATTCCATGCTCTCGCTCGAATATCCGAACTATGAGGTGATCGTTGTCAATGACGGCTCCAGGGACCTGACCCTGAAGCGTCTCATCGACGGCTTCAGGCTCGTCCCGTTCCAGCGGCCGCATGAAGAATCGCTCACCCACGAGCCGATCCGCGGCATCTATGGTTCAAGAACGACGGACCGGCTGACCGTAGTCGACAAGGTCAATGGCGGAAAGGCCGATGCGCAGAACGCCGGTATCAATGTCTGCCGGGCGCCGATCTTCTGCGTCATCGACGGCGACTCCATCCTCGAGCCGGACGCGCTGATGCGGGCTATCCAGCCTTTCATCGATGATCCCGAGCGCACGGTCGCGGTTGGCGGCACGATCCGTATCGCCAACAACTCGATCGTGGAAAGCGGGCGGATCAAGGCGATCCGGCTTCCCACGAAGATGCTGCCACTTTTCCAGGTGATGGAATATCTGCGCGCCTTCCTCATGGCCCGGCTCGCCTGGAGCAGCATCAACACGCTGATGTTGGTGTCGGGTGCCTTTGGCGTCTTCCGCCGCCGGGAAGTGGTCGCGGTGGGTGGCTTCACCAAAGGCTCGATGGGTGAGGATCTGGACCTGATCATCAAGCTGCACAGGCACATGATCGACCAGAAGAAGGCCTACCGCATCGAGTTCATTCCCGAGCCAGTATGCTGGACGGAAGCGCCCGAGACCTTAGGCGTGCTCGCCAGGCAGCGCTCGCGATGGCAGCGCGGCGCGCTTGAGGCCTTCTTCCGCTACCGCCACATGCTGTTCAATCCACGTTACGGCCGCGTCGGCTTTCTCGGCTTCGGCCATATCTTCGTCGTCGATGTCGTCGGTCCGGTGACCGAGGTGATCGGCTACATCCTGATGCCGCTCTTCTGGCTGCTCGGCGTCCTGTCGGTCGAATATCTGCTTGCCTACACCGCTCTCGTCTTCCTCTATGGCGTGTTCATCAGCGTCTCGTCGCTGATCCTGGAAGAAGCCGAATTGAAGCGTTTTCCGCGGGCGCGCGACCTCATCGTCCTCACCGCAGTGGCCGTACTGGAGAATTTTGGCTACCGCCAGATCAACAATTTCTGGCGTGTGAAGGGTTATTGGCAATTCCTCAAGCAGGACAACTCGTGGGGCGAGATGATCCGTACCGGCTTCTCATCGAAAGCGGGCTAAGTCAGGCGATGGTGTTGTCAGAGTGAGGCCCCGCATCGATTAGGCGCTCCAGCGAGCCAATCAAGGCATCGAGAGCGCGACGCCGATCCGCTTCCGTGCCACCGGTGTCGATGAGGAGGGTCTCCAGATCACCGGCCTGTCGGCTGATCTCTGGAAATCCCAGCGTGCCGCCCGTACCGGCAAGCCCATGCGCTAACCTTAACAACGTGTCGTCCACAGTCCCGCCGGCCAGATCGGCCGATCTGCGGCGGAACTCGCTGAGCCTCTCAACATCGCCGCGGCACCGTTCAATGAACCGCACACGAATGGCATCGAACATGTCAGGCTTCATCCACAGTCTCCCGACGCGACGTTATGTTCCTGGAGTACGGTGTCGTTCTCGCCCTCGGCCGTCAATACCAGCGGAGTGTCGATTGTTGCTCAACGTCGAGACGGGGCTACCGGCATGGGGTCGGTTGGCGCCATGGTTCCGACGAACTCAGGCTGAGGCGTCGCGGGGGCCGCCCTCAGCAAAGCCGCCGCCGCACCGCATAGGCCTCGTCAGCGCCGGGCTTCTGGCCTTCCCGCAGGGGCTCGGCCTCGTATTTGGCGCCAATGTCGGCGCGACGGGCACGGGCTGGTTGATAGCCCGCATCGGCGTGCGCGTCTCGCTTTCCACCTACGTGCTGCCCATGATCTTAGCGAGCGATGGCATAACTCTGCATGTGACGTGGAGTCGCCGCCGCGTGGTAGAGGCCATCGCGCCGACCAACCGCACAGACACGGCCGAGCGACCAGGGGTCCATTACAGAAACCTTATGTCCGCGGTCACGCATCTGGTCGATGACTTCCTTGCCGTACCGATCCTCCATGAGGACACGACCAAGTTCGTAATCGCGCGGATAGAACGAGCCGGGCCAATGTTTCGCATGGAACATCGGCGCGTCGATCGCCCGCTGCAGGGCGTATCGATGCAGATGATGGCGAAGCAGAACAATAAGCGGCCACTGGTCTTGCTGGTCTCCCCCAGGGGTACCGATCGCCAACCAGGGCGCGCCCTGTTTCATGATCAGACTTGGCGACAGGGTGGTCCGAGGCCTCGTCTTCGGCCTGAGGGAGGACGGCAACCCTTCGTCCAGCCAGAACATCTGGCCACGCGTCGAAATGGAGAAACCAAGCCCCGGGATCGCAGGTGAGCTCTGCAGCCAGCCGCCGCTGGGGGTAGCGGAAACCATGTTCCCGAAGCGGTCGGTCACGTCCAGATGAACGGTATCGCCTTCGATTGCCGGCACCGGCGCGAATGTCACTTCACCGCCGCCCGGGCCAACCGGCTCTTCGCTGCCGGCACGTGCGGCGATCTTGGCAAGACGTTCGCTGGCTCCATCAAGATGGCTTGCCCGCAGTTCCAGGGAGGCGTCGGGCCCAATCAACTTTGCTCGTTCGCGTGCGTACTCATCCGAAATCAGGAGATCCAACGGTATGTCCGATGCGGATGGGTCGCCGTAAAAGGCTTCACGGTCGGCAAAGGCGAGCTTCGCTGATTCGATGATCGTATGGGCGAATTCAGCGCCCAACGGGTCCATCGCCGCGATGTCGAACTGCGATAACAACGCCAGTTGCTGGAGCATCACGGGTCCCTGTCCCCAAGGACCGGTCTTGTGGATCGTCAGACCGGCAAAATCCCGCGAAACCGTCTTTTCGATGCTGGCGCTCCAGCCGGCGAGGTCGTCGCCCCGGAGCAAACCACCGTTACGTCGTCCAGTCGTGTCGAATAGCACTTCGGACGAATAGAAGCGGTCGATCGCCTCGGCCACGAAGCCGCCGTAGAAGGCTTTTCGCGCGGCCTCGATCTGCGCGATGCGATCGCCGCCCACGCTCTTCGCCTCTGTGAGCAGCCGCCGATAGGTCTCCGCTATGCCGGGTGTGGTGAATAGCCGGTCGTGGCGCGGGACCGCGCCGCCGGGAAGCCAGACTTGTGCGGAACTCGGCCATTCATCACGAAAGAGATCGGCAACCGGGATAATCGAGGAAACGGCCCGTGCGAGAAGGGGGAAACCGCGCTCCGCATATCCGATGGCATAGGAGAGGATTTCCTCCAGTGGAAGCGTTCCGAAGTCCCTGAGCAGAAGCATCCATGCATCGAAAGCGCCCGGCACCACGGCAGGCAGCAGCCCGGTGCCCGGCACCATGTCGAGGCCAATGGCGTGATAACGCTCTATCGTCGCCAGAGCTGGCGAGGGGCCTTGTCCGCATATGACGACGGGTTCGTCCGCGCTGGCGCTCTTGGCTATGATGGGGACATCGCCGCCCGGGCCGTTCAGATGCGGTTCGACGATCTGGAGAACGAAGCCGCATGCGGCTGCTGCGTCGAAAGCATTGCCGCCCTTTTCCAGAACAGCCATCGCAACCGTGGTGCCGAGCCAATGGGTCGAACTCACGGCGCCGAACGTCCCACAAAGTTCGGGGCGGGTAGTGAAAGCTGACATCGATTTCTACCTTTGAACGATTTGTTTTGCCCCGATCACCTGTTGGGCAACTATCAGGACTATGGCGATCACCAGGACCTGCAGAGCCGACGCTGCCGCGACGACAAGCTGATTGCCCTGAAACTGTAGATAATTGAAAATCTCGATCGGAAGAGTAACGACGCCCGGTCCTGTCAGAAAGAGAGCCGCATTGAGCTCGCCGAAGGAGACGACGAAGGCGAAAAGCCAGCCGGCGAGCACACCCGGCCAGATGATCGGCAACGTCACCCGGAGGAAAGCCTTTAAGGGGCTGGCGCCGAGGCTCTGCCCGGCTTCTTCGAGAGTGGTGTCGAAGCTCTGCAACGAGGTCAGCACGGCCCGAAACGCGTAGGGCAGGCAAACGACGATGTGCGCGACGAACAGCCCGAGCGTCACCGGCATGTGGATGGTCCGGTAGATCAGGAGTAGCGCGAGGCCAAGAATGATGGCCGGAAAGACCAGGGGTGCGATCATGAGCGCCTGCATGAGGCCGGAGAACGCATTGCGGGTACGGGTCACGTAGATCGCGCCGAGCAGACCGAGGAAGGTCGATCCGCATGCCGCCGCAAAAGCCAAAACCACGCTTAGGATGAACGCATTGCGCATTTCTTCCATTGAGAAGAATGCCGCGAACCATCGGAGGGAGAAGCCGGGGGGAGGGAATGAAATTGATGTCCCGGCACTGAAGGAGACGACCAGCACGACGACGATCGGACCGATCACCAGGCAGAGAGCGATCCCGACAATGACCTTGAGGAGAAACAATCCGATGCTCATCAGCCTTTTCCCTGCACCCTGCCAGGACGCACGACCGTCTGAACGATCAGGGCAATCGCGAGGGCTATGATCAGAAGCGTGAAGGAGAGGGCAGCCGCGCGCGGCCAGCGGAATGTCGACACGCTGTCGAATACAAGGCTCACCAGAAGCTTGTAGCGGGGCCCGCCGAGCAGCGCGATGGAGACATAGGCGCTGAGCGTCAGGAACGTCACCAGCATGAGCCCGGAAGCGATACCGGGAGACGAGAGCGGCAGCGTGACGCGCAGGAATGTCTTCCACGGTCCAGCGCCAAGCGATTCAGCGGCCTCCGCATAGCTTTTGTCGATCGTAATGAGCGAATTGGTGAGCGAGATCACCATGAACGGCAGGAGGATCGTCAACAGACCGAGCGTGATCGCGTTGAAATTGTACAGGAATTGGATCGGCCGATCGATCCACCCGAGATGCCAAAGCGTGCCGCTGATCATGCCGCGGCGGCCCAGGATGGCGACCCAGCCATAAGCGCGCACGACATTGCTGACCATCAGCGGCACCATCAATATCATGAGCATGATCAAGCGGCCCCGAGCGTTCAGCCTCGAGGCATAGAAGGCGACGGGATAGCCAATCAGGAAGCAGAACGTAAGAACGGTCGCGGTTGAAAGCAGCGTGCGCTTGATGATCAGCCAGTAGAAGGGATCGGTTGCGATCTCGGTATAGTTGATGATGGTCGGTGTCAGGTCATAGAGGTTCGTCGTCGAATTCCCCATGAAGCTGACGAACAGAAGATAGGCGAGCGGAACGACGAAGAAGACGACGAGGATAAGCAGCGGCGGCACCAGGATCGCCGTCATTATGGATGCGGTTGGTAGCACCCCCCTCATTGCTCCAGCACCATCATGTTATCCTGATGCCAGTCCAGGTCGACTTCAGCGCCTGGTTGGAGCGAAAGGTCCTTGATACTGTCATTGAAGACGACAGCGTTTATCGAAGTACCGTGGAAATCGAGGAAGAGCTGAGTCTGGGCGCCCCTGAAGAGGATGCTCCTGAGCTTCGCCTTCAATGCACTTCCGGGACGTACCGCGATTTTCTCCGGCCGCAATCCAAGCTTCAGTTTCTCACCCGGTCGTGCCATCGCGCCCGAAACTCTCATGGCGACGCCGCCCAGGTCGACAACGGCCGCATCGCCATCCCGACCTGTTACCGACGCAACGATGATGTTGCTTGCCCCGAGGAACGTGGCAATGAATTCCGTGCGCGGCCGATCGTAGATCTCACGCGGCGCGCCGACCTGCTGGATTCGGCCATTGTTCATGACGGCCACTTGGTCGGACATCGTCAAGGCTTCTTCCTGGTCGTGCGTCACAAAGACGGTTGTCATGCCAAGCCGCTTCTGCAGTTCGCGGATTTCAACCTGCATCTGTTCGCGCAGCATCTTGTCGAGTGCGCTCAATGGTTCGTCGAGCAACAGGACGTCAGGTTCGAATGCAACGGCGCGAGCAAGAGCGACGCGTTGTTGTTGGCCACCGGAAAGCTGACGCGGGTAGCGATCGATGAAGCTCTCGAGCGCCACGAGCGCAAGGGTGCTTTTGACTTTCCGTTGGATATCCGCCTTCTTCTCCTTCCGCATCTCCAGGCCGAAAGCGACATTTTCCCCAACCGTCAAATGCGGGAAGAGCGCAAAGTTTTGGAAGACCATCCCGAAGTTTCGCTTGTAGGCGGGGATGCCCGTGACATTCCGCCCGCCAATGAAAATCTTGCCGGTCGTCGGCTGCTCAAAACCGGCGATCAGCCTGAGCGTCGTCGTCTTGCCGCAACCACTCGGACCGAGAAGTGAAAAAAGGATGCCGGGCGTGACATCGAGATCGAGCGCATGCAGTGCCGTAACCCCGCCGAATTCTTTCTCGACGGATTCGAAGCGCACGCCTGCAGGTGCGGGTCCTGACATACGCGCGACGGCTGCGGCTGCTTCACTCATTGACCGAACGTCCTTTCGACGTGGGAGGCAGGCTTCTCCGAGGCGCTGTTCAGAGGGGTTGCAAGCGCAACGTCGTAGTCGACGATGCGGCAAGCCGCTGCCGTTAGCCGGACCGGCAGTTCGGTCAATACCAGTCGCTCCACCCAGCTTATCGTCGAATTACAAGCCAGGGTCTCTTCGGCATTGTTCAAGAGCCGCTGTAGCGTCGTCAGAATTTCCGCGCTCTTGCGGGAGGCTCGTGCAAAAGCGGCAATCGCCCGGTTCCGGATATCGGTCCATTCCGCGGAGAGCCGATCGAATTCCTGCTCCGCGATGCCACGGAATTCCGATGTTTCCGCCTGAGCCTGGTCGTGCATTACAGCCAGCGACGCTGCAATGGCGGCATCGACCGATGAAAGCCGAAGCTCAGGCGGCGTAGAAGCCAGATCGCACGCATTGTGGCAAGGCTGATCGTAGAGGCCGAGCGACTGCACCGCGTTATGGATCATACGGAAGCCGGCGCATGCGTCCTTGGCATAGAAGGACAGGGTTTCGTTCATCACCTTGGAGCCGCGGACCGGCAAATATTTTCGCACGTAGCTGTCGAGGACAATGCCTTTGCGGACGAACTCACCCATTTCAGGGTGGGGCGAGAAGACTATCGCACGGCCCCTATGCGGTGCGGCAAGGAGAGCGGCAGGGGAGCCGCGGATGCTTTTGTCGAAGAGTGCCCGGTCGAGTGGGTTGTCAATAAACAGACGCCCAGAAAGCATGAGATCATTGAACCGTGCCAACGTCGCCGCTTCGCGGGGCCGCTCGGCATAGACCGGGCCGTGGTAGTACGGCATCTCGATAGCCTCCGGCAGGCCCCTGCCCAGGTCGCTGGCGTCATCAAGCGAAACACTGATGAGGCCGGCGCCCGTCAGTAGATATTCATGGGTGTATCGTGGGACAGCATCGATGATACCGAGCCATTCAGGTCGTCCTGACGACAGGTAAAATGCCCCGCCACACGACCCGATATAGGCCCCGCCATCAGCAAGAAACGCGTGAATCGCGGCATCGACACCTGACTTCGCCTCCGCACGATCAAGGCCCCATGTCGCAAAGCCGCCCGGCATCACGAGCAAATCGAAGTCCGCCAGCTTTCCGGAAATCACCTCGTCGGCGCCGATACCGGTGCAGCCCAATCCAAGGCTCAGGAAGGCATGGGCGTAGTACGCCCAGTACGGATATCCGACAGCGCTGCCGCAATAGATTGCAATTCGCGGAACACTGGTGCCCGGAGGGCTCCTGCCAGGAACCCGGCCTGAAATATCCTGCAAAACCAGGCCTGCCGCTTCAGCTGCCAGGGAAGCTCCTTCCCCCAGCACAAATCCGTCGGCAACTTCCGTCACGGCATGCCCGTGCGTTCGCGCTCGATTGACGAAGGCAAGCGTTCTGCCATCGAACGGGCCCGGATCGCGAATGAACCTGAACGTCATGAGCGCTTGCAGCCGAAGAAGAGAAAGCGACGGCGCAAAGCCGTCGCATCATTTGAAAACGTCAGCCGCCCGCGACAACCCGGTTCCAGCGGTCCGTCCACTCGGCACGCTTCTCCGACATGAATTGCTGATCGAGATCGATAATTCGCGACCTTTCCGCGTCACTGAATTGCACCCGCTCCTGAAGTTCCACGGGCAGGCTCGCCAACGCATCCTGGTTCGTCGGGACGTAGTTATAGACGCGTGCCACCCATCCCTGCAGGCTTGGATCAATCGTCGTGTTGACGTATTTCTCGGCCCATTCCTTGTTCTTCGTTCCTTTCGCGATGCTCGTGCCGGACATGTAGCTGATGGCGCCTTCGGCCGGGAACACCCACTTCACATTGCCTCCCTGCTTGATGACAGTGTAGGTCTGCGACTTGTACAACAGGCCAATCGCCGCTTCACCGCTGAGCAGGGAACTCTGGATCGTGTCGGTATCTTTTGCCCAGATCGGGTTGAGATCGGCCATCTTCTTAAGCATCTCGAAACCCGCTTCGGCGTCCTTCAGATCCTTGCCGGCCGCCAATGCACCTATCGGAATAATGTAGGGGCCGATCGAATGGCTGATCGCGGGTAGAACGATCTGACCGTCGTAGTCCTTGTTCCACAGATCGGCGAAGCTCTTCGGCGGCGTCTTCACCAATTCGGGATTGTACGCGATACCGAGGGCCGAATAGATCATGGCCACCCAGCCGTCGCGGCGGAACCGTTCGGGAATCTTGGCAAGATAAGGCATGTTCGGCGAATTGGGATCAAGGGGTTCCAATACGCCCTGAGACTCGGCCAGAGGGACAACGCCATCATGAAGCTGGACCAGATCGAAGATCTGATTGCCTGCGTTGATCTTCAGCTTGGTAATACGCTCGACCGGACTTGAGCCGGTATCCTGGACAACCGCAACTCCGGTCTTCTCCGTGAACGCCGCGTCAACATTGTCCTTCATGCTTTTGCCCCAGAGCCCGCCCCACGTCATGATCGACAGGGATTCAGGCTTTGCCCAGGCTGCGGCAGGTCCCATCGTAGCGAGAGCAGGCACGGCAAGGGCCGAGGACCCGAGAAGCTTGATGACATCTCTTCTTTTCATTTTCCATTCTCCCCTGTTTGAAATTCTTTTGCGGCTTCAGACCGGCTGATTCCGAGGGACGAAGATCGCCCAGCTTCTCGAATATGACCTCCAAGCTTGATATGCGGTATTTTTCCTTTCAGGATATCAAGAGTCAATAGATGATATATCAGTTTGCGCGAACAGGAGACCAAAGCACTGATGAAACAGGCAGCCATTTCTCAAGCTCGCAGGGCCTATCTCATTCTGGAAGATAAGCTCGTCACTTTGGAACTGCAGCCATGCCAAGTGCTCAGCGAAAGGCAGTTGATCGAGCTTGTCGGGCTTGGTCGGACACCCGTCCGAGAGGCCATTCAGCGCTTGTCATGGGAAGGTCTGATTGAGGTTCTTCCGCGCTCAGGCATTCGTGTAAGCGACATTCGCCCCGAGGACTACATGCGCGTGATGGAACCGAGAGCCGTACTTGAGCCTCTTCTCGCGCGCAACGTAGCCCGCTATGCAAACAACGGCCACACGGCAAGTCTTACCGTCTGTGCTGGTGAAATGGAAACGGCCGCGAAATCCGCCGATGTGCATGCATTCCTAAAGGCAGACAAGGTATTCGATGAAATTCTGGCTGTTGCTTGCCCAAACAAGTTCATCACCAAAGTTCTGGCTCCGTTACAGACGCACTCACGCCGGTTCTGGTTTCATTTTGGATCGACCGACGGCCCCGAGATTTCGGCCAAGCTGCACGTCGCGGTGATGCAGGCGATCAGCCGCAAGGACGAAGCGGCGGCGGAAAGGTCGATGGTGGATCTGGTCGAATACTTGAGTGCAGCGGCGCGGAAACTCCTCTGATCCCTTCAGTCCCTGGCACGCAAACTTGGGTGTGTGAATTTGCGAGTGAGCGCGGGATCGTGGTTTCGTATGAGACGATCCGCCGGTGAGCCATCAAGTTCGGGCCGGGTTATGCTCGCCGCTTGCGCTGCAAGCAGCCACCTTCATTGACCTCGGGAGAGTATCGCTACGTTCGTGAGGTATCGGCCAAAGGCTTCTTCATTCCAAAAAGAACTCCAATATGGCGCTTGCCTGGCCCTCGGTCATGGCCGTTCCAGCAACCAGTTTAGCGCCCGCTTTCGCTGCTTCACGAAGAAGGGGCGTGGCCTGGCTGCCGGGAACGATGTCAACCACGGTCATTGACGAGGAAAGCGCTCCTATTTCCCCCGGCAACCCATCTCCTGCCTTCATGCCGATCGGCGTTGCATTGATCAGGATATCATGTCCTTTCGCAAGCGCTGGTCCCACACGGGTTTCACAGTTCGGATAGCTTTGCCGAATTCGCTCGGAAAGATCCTCCGCCCGTCCGGGATCGAGATCATTGATGGTAATCGAAGAAGCCCCGGCTTCGGCGAAAGCAAATCCGATAGCGCTGCCGGCACCGCCCGCGCCAATAAGCAGGATCTTCGACCCGGCGACCTTGGTCTGGACAGCCACTGCACGAAGCAGGCCAATTCCATCGAACATATCTCCGGTCCATCGCCCGCTGGGTTCCCGCTTCATGGCGTTTATGCCACCGATTTGCCGCGCCCTCTCGGACGGGTTGTCGACCAGGGCAAGACATTTTCCCTTGAAGGGATAGGTGACCACGAGCCCGTCGAGATTTCCGAGGCTCATGATGCCGCCCATCACCTTGATGAAGTGTTCTTCAGGGACATGGAAGGGAACGAGTGCGGCATTGACGCCGGACTTTTGGATCAAGGGATTGAGAAGAGCCGGTGTTTTTGCCTGTTTGATGGGATCGCCGACGATTCCAAAAAGTCTGGTAGCTCCATCGATTTTCATTGCCTGACTCCTCTCGTCACTGGCGGTTCCGGCGAGTTGCTAGACGCGATGTATCTGCAGGCCTCCGCCGATATCCACATGTATCCCCGTGGCGAAGGGAATATCGCCTCTGGCCAAAGTGGCGATGGCCTTGGCGACATCCTCGGGTTCTCCCCACCGCCCCATCGGCACGCCTCCGGTTTCTATGAAGTTGTTATAACGGCCCGCGGCCGGCTCGGTCATCCGGGTAGCGATAATGCCTGGCCGGACCTCGAAGACGGCTATTCCCGCAGCCGCGAGCCGGGAGGCGAAGAGCTTCGTCATCATCGTCAAACCGGCCTTGGTGATGCAGTAATCGCCCCGGTTTTCGCCTACGATCTCTGCATTGGCGGAGCTGACAGTGATAATGCTGCGCTTTGAAGCGGCGTCTTTTGCGGCATCCCGCAGAAGACGTCGGGCGACGCTTTGCGTAAGGAAAAACGTACCCCTGAGATTGATCGCCACCGCCCGATCGAAGCTTTCCGGCTGCAGGTCAAGCAAATCTCCACGGACCAGTGACGTCACACCTGCATTGTTGACGAGGCAAGTGATCCTCCCGAGGTCAGCTTCCACGCGATCCAGCAGATCTTCATGACTTTCAATCCTGGCAAGATCAAACCCGTAGGTTCGGGCCCTGCCCCCCTTCCCCACATCGGGCGTCTGGGACAGAGGTTCTTGCGTCTCCTCGAGATCGGCCATCGCAACGTCGAAGCCCGCCGCGAAAAGATGCGTGGAGACGGCATGGCCGATACCGCCACCAGACCCTGTGACCAAGGCGACGCCGCGCGAAATCGCTTTCATTCTTAAAGTTCCCGCACTTCAAGCGAAGGAGCGATGCCTCTTCGCCTTCCCGATCAAATCCGACTTGGCCAGCGAGAATTGCAGCACGTAGGTGCCGCGTCTTACCTCCGGATCTGCGCCTACGGCCGCCAGGTTGCCATCACTCAGCAGCCCCTTGCGTAAACTCTCGATTACATCGGCTTGGACAGTTTCAACCAGTACGACCCATGCCGCCGTCTCGTCTGGTCCCCCTCGCAGCCGCATCTCGGCTGTCTCTCCGGTACCCTGCCCGGCCTGCCCTTCGAGCAGGTGGGTTCCGACAACGCCGTATTCCTGTGCAACAGTATTCAACACCGTCTCTACAAGCCGGCGTCTGAATCCGGACGCTTCGATCCGCGTTTGCAGCCTCAGCGTCTCAATGAAAGCGCCCTCGCCCGATCCCTCAGTCATGGCCACATTGCAAATCGTGCGGGATGTATCGCGGAAAAAGCGCACGACTTCGCGCGTCCATTCCGACGGATCGTTCAGCGCCTCCCGATAGGCCGGCGACATCAGGTCGGAAGCGAAGGAGGTTTCGTAGAAATTGAAGAACTTCGGTTCGCCGTTGAGCGCCACATATCTGCGGCCGCGCAAAAAGCCCGGAAGCGCAACCCTCTCCGGAATATGCTCATGAACGTGCCACTTCAGGAACTCGCCTTCCATTTCCGGATCTATGCCGTTCCAGATGGCCAGAACACCTTTGCCAAGCAGGGACAATTTGCTTCCTCACATGTTCGCAGTTCAGCAAAAGACGAAACTCTCCATCCGCCTGCTGTGCCGGTGAATATACCCGGTCGGGTTTCAAGCAAGCTGTGGCCACAAACCGTGCGCCCAAGCCTCGCTCATCGCGGGAGCGTAGGGAACAACGCGCTGCTCCTGCACACCCAAGCCGGTGACACCAAGGCGCATGGTGTCGCCCGCCTTCATGAAGACGGGCGGGCTCTTGCCGAGGCCGACGCCGGGGGGCGTCCCGGTCGTGACGATATCGCCCAGCTGCAGCGCCATGAAGCGGCTGAGGTAAGACAGGAGAAACGCGCAGGTGAAGATCATCCGCGTCGTCGTGCCGTTCTGGACACGCTTGCCGTTCAGGTTCAGCCAGAGATCGAGCTTCTGCGGGTCCGGCACCTCGTCGGCCGTTACCAGCCACGGGCCGCAAGGGGCAAAGGTCGGATAGCTCTTGCCTTTGGTCCACTGGCCATCCTTCTCGAGTTGGAACTCGCGCTCGGAAATGTCGTTCAGCACGCAATAACCGGCGATGTATTCGAGCGCGCGTTCTTCCGGAACATGCCAACAGGGTTGGCCAATGACGAAGGCGAGTTCGACCTCCCAATCGAGCTTCGTCGAACCGGGTGCCAGCAGTACCGGATCGTTTGCGCCGCAAAGCGCCGAAGTGTGTTTGTTGAACAGGATCGGCTCGCGGGGAATAGGAGCGTTCGTTTCCTCCGCATGATCCGTATAGTTCAGGCCGATGCAGACGAGGTTCGGTACCCGTGCGACCGGGACGCCATACCGGACGGGTCCTTGAATGGCGGGAAGAGAGTTCGGATCAAGCTTTCGCAAGGCGTCGAGACCTTCCGGTGCAATCACCGACTGGTCGATGTCCGCCACGACACCGGACAGGTCGCGCAATGTTCCGGCACCATCCACAAGCCCCGGCCTTTCCGAGCCCGCAGAGCCATATCTGAACAGTTTCATGATATTTTTCCTTTGCGATTCCAGCCAGGTGGGAGGTCCCCGGCACGATCAAACGAAACGGTCAGCCGGGAATCTCGAGATACAGAGACCTCAGCATGATTGACGCTCTTTCAGCCGGGTAAGGACCTTCGCGGCACGCGAGCCCCCGACGGCGCACTCCTAAGATCTTCGGCAAGCCCCATTGGAGCGGGATCGAACAGCCGGACATCCATGGTGACGAGCTTTTCGGAGACGGACGGGCGGAACGCCATATGCGCGAAAACATCCCGTTCGATATCGATTCCCGGGGCGACCTCGATGAGCCGCAGCCCATCCGGCGTGATGTCGAACACCGCCCGCTCCGTCACGAATATGGCGATGCGGCCTTGTTCGGAGGCAAACCTGGAACTGTAGCAAATCTGCTCGACCGAGGAGACGAACTTCTTGTGACGGCCTTCGTTCAGGATCTTCAACTGACCGTCGACGCACCGAAGTTCCAGCCCGCCCGAGGTGAACGTCCCGCTGAACACCACCTTCCTGGCATTCTGGCTGATGTTGACGAATCCGCCGACGCCGACGATCTTTTCGCCGAAGCGGCTGACGTTGACATTGCCCTGGGGATCGACCTCGGCGAAGGAAAGGAACGCGACGTCCAGCCCCCCGCCGTCATAGAAGTCGAACTGGTAAGGCTGGTCGACAACGGCGTCGAAGTTTTGCGCGGCGCCGGAATCCACACCCGTCAGCGGAGCACCGCCGATATAACCCTGCTCGTTGGTCAGAACGATCCGGTCGAGAATGTTTTCCTCTGCAGCAACGGCCGAGACTCCGGTCGAGATCCCGGCACCGAGATTGCAGATTGCGCCGATCCGCAATTCCATCGCGGCACGTCGGGCGACGATTTTCCTCTCGGTGAAAGGAAGTCGCACCATCGCGTCCAGAGGAACACGAAGCTCGCCGGAATAACCTGGGTTGTACGCCGTCGCATAGGTTTGCTTCTGCTCGGGATCGACCACGACATAGTCGACGAAGATACCGGGTATCTTCACCTCCCGCGCGGGCAGGGTCCGGCGCTTGGCGAGGCGCTTGACCTGGACGATTACTGCAGCGCCCTGGCGCCGCGCGGCTTGCGCGCTCGAAAGCATCTCGCCTGGTATCGCCTCATGCTCCATAGTGATGTTGCCGTCCTCGTCCGAGGTGGTGCCACGCAGAATTACCACGTCGAGAGGCAGCGGCTTGAAGCGCAGCCATTCCTCACCGTCGATCTCGATCAGTTCGACCAGGTCTTCCCTGGCGCTGCTGCTCTGGCGCGCGCCCAACTGGCGAGGGTCGATGAACGTATGCAGTCCCGTCTTGGTGATCAGGCCGGGACGGCCGGCTGCCATCTCGCGCGTCAACTGAGCGATCACGCCCTGCGGCAGCGTGTAGGATTCGATCTTGTTGTCGCGCGCCAGCGCGATCAAGGGCGGAGAGTCGATCAAGGCGCTCGTCACGCTCCGCTTGAGCATTCCGGGATGGCGAAAACAGGCCGCTCCTTTCAGCTTCCGGTCCCCGATCCCGACAGCGTGAATGAGGGTGAGGTCGCGGGGCGTCCCCGTCTCCAGAAAGCGTGCCTCTATTGCGTCAAGAACGGCCTGAGGCACGCAGTGACCGCCGCCCGAGCCGCTGACGAAAACATTGTCTCCGGGTTGAACAAGGCTTGCCGCATCTTTGGCGCCGATGATCTTCATCTCGCATTCTTTCTGTACGTTCTGATCGGAAATATTATCGTGCCGAGGCAGAATATCTTATATTTTAAATAGAAAATGCCTCAATTTGAAGATATATTTTCCATACTTACTTCTGGTGACCTTATTTGTTTGTCCAGTCTCATTCGCAAGGGCCACAATTTCGACAGTTCTGATGCCGCCGCGGTAACGACGGGGCCAAGTTCCTGGACGCGCTCTTCGGTCAGCCTGACGCTCGGCCCGGCAACGCTCACGGTTCCCGCAACCGGGCCGTCCTCGCGCGACCGGATCGCCGCCGCCAAAGCGGTCACGCCCGGCTCCGCCTCGCCCATCGCGAGCCCGTAGCCACGCCTAGCGGTGACCTCCAGTTCTTGCATGAGCGATGACACCGAGCGGACGACGTTGGGTCCGAACGTAGCAGAATCACCAAACCCGCCATTCTTCATGACGATCCGCACCGCATCGTCGACAGGAAGCGTCGAGAGCCATGCTTTCCCGCTCGCTGTCGCGTGGAGAGGAACCGTGGCTACCGTGTCGGTTGGCTGATACATCAAGCCGCCCTTGGCGCCCTGCGCGTAGGCGACCCAAACCAATGTGTCGGAATCGACCACCGCCATACGGACGAACTCGCGCGACGCTGCCGCAAGATTGTCCAGGAGCGGCTGGCAGATATCGGGAATTCCTGTTGCGACATAGAAGCGCTGCCCGAGGACAGCGAGACGCATGGTCAGCCTGTAAAAGCCTGTTTGCGGATCCTGCTTTGCCCAGCCGAGATCGACCAGGGTCGCGAGCAGCCGATGTGCTCCGCTCTTCGGAAGTTCGAGCTTCTCCGCTATCTCGCCCAAGGGTAATTCATCCGCGTTTTCCGCGAGCAGTTGAATGATCGACAGACAACGTTCGGCGGGGACGTGGGTCATCAGGATTGTGCTGCCGTTGGATGGAAAGACACAGGCTGGCAGGCATGTAACGGCTTCGCCGAGGATTCACGGATGCACGCTGTACCCTGCCGCGCCCAATCTAGCGCACGACTATTCGCCGTTATCGGTATTGGAACACGATTGATCATCGGCCCTCGAACTCCGGCGCGCGCTTGGTGAAGAAGGCCTCGACGCCTTCATAGAGATCGCGAGAATCGAAGATCCGTTGTTGCGCCACAGTCGAAGCCGATAAAGCAGCGTCCAACGGCCCATCCTGCGCAGCCTCGACCAGCCGCTTGGCGAGCTTGTTGGAAAGAGGCCCGCGTCGAGCGATTGTCTCGGCAAGCTCCCTTGCGCAGACCAGCGCCGAACCGTCTGTTATCCGGTTGACTACCCCCCATTCCAAAGCCTTGCTGGCATCCAGGGTTTCGCCGGTAAAAAGCATTTCCTTTGCCCTTGACGGGCCGATCAACCGCACCAGACGGACCGATCCATTGCCGGCGAGCCCGCCCAGTTGTGATTCCGGCAACCCGATTTTCACGCCCTGACGAAGGACCCTGAGATCGCAGGCCAGTGCGAGTTCCAAGCCGCCTCCCAGCGCCGGCGCGTCGATGGCAGCGATCGTCGGAAAAGGGATGCGCGCAAGATTTCTCAGGACCATATCCTCGAAGAGAATCTTGCGTTGGCTCGCATCCGCGTGAAGGTCGTCGAATTCCTTGATGTCGCTCCCGGCACAGAATGCCCGCGATTCTCCACCATGAAGAATGAGGCAGCGGAGGTTGCCGTCTTCCCTCACTCTCGCCAGCACCTTGTTGAGTTCTACAAGGAACGGCTGCGTGACGAGATTGAGCGGGCCGTTCGAAAGCGTGATCTCGGCGATCGCGTCACGAAACTCGACCAAGACAGGCGACGCCGTGGCGACATTCGAAGCAGTTCCGGCCTCTGTCGGCTTGATACCCATCCCGGTGCTTTTCATCCTTGGGTCGCAGGCCGGGTCGGCGATCCGATCCCGTGAAGAATGCCCAATCGCTCGAAATGCTTGTGAATTCTGCTGACGTACGCGCCAAACTCGGGCGCATCGCCAAGTACGATCGGACGCGGGCGCGGAAGATTGATATGGATATCGTCGATCACCTCACCGGGGCTCGGGCTCATGACAAGGACACGATCGGATAGTCCGACAGCCTCCTCCACGCTATGCGTAATGAAGAGAACCGTCGGCCTCCGCCTCATCCACAACGATTCGAGGTCCGATCGCACCTGTAGACGCGTTAGCGCATCCAAAGCGCCAAACGGCTCATCCATCAGAAGGACGGCGGGGTCGTGAACAAGGCTGCGAATGAGAGAGACGCGCTGGCGCATACCGCCTGAAAGCTGGCGTGGGTATTTTGTCATCGCATGTTCGAGTTGCAGCTGAGCGAACAGCTCCTTTGCGCGCAGCTCTATTTCCTTGCGCGGCAGCCCGCGAATATCGGCATGCAACATCACATTCTTGAATGCCGTCCGGAACTCGAGAAGCAGATGGTCCTGAAAGGCGATCCCGACATCCGTGATCGGCTTCGAGACCCGTTTGCCGCCGACTTCGATTTCGCCGGTCGTCCGCTCCAAAAGCCCGGCCACCATGAGCATGAGAGTACTCTTGCCGCAACCGGACGCGCCCACCACGGAAACGAACTCGCCGGCGCCGATCGAAGCGCTCACCTTCTTCAATGCGCGGAAAGGCTTGTCCGTATCCTCGCCGAATATCTTCGAGACGTTCTCGATGGCGATCGGAACGCCGCAAACCTGGCGTTGGTTCTTCATCTCGCTCAAGGCCGCGGATTCCTTACAGCCGCTGCGGATTCACCCGACGAAGCCGCGACCGCCTCGAGCGGAACCTTGGAGACCAGAAGCGCCTTGCGGCCACGCTGGACGGTCTTTCCATCTTGCGTGACCACTTCGACGTCGAATGTAGCGATCGCCTGGCTGGGCCGTGATCTGCTGTCGCGCAACTCGGCCAGTGCATAGTTCACGAAGATCGTGTCACCGATGTAGATCGGACCGACGAACTTCCAGTCGCTTATTCCAAGGAACGCGATCGCCGTTTCTCTCAGCTCTCCGGTTCGCGCCCACATCAAGCCATGCGCATAGGCCAGTCCAAGCATCCCGTGAGCCACCCTTTGGCCGAACTCACTGCTGCGGGCATAGACATCGCTTGTGTGAAGCTCCGAGAAATCGCCGGTAAGCCCGGCGAAGCCGACCACGTCGGCATCCGTGATTGTCCGTCCCGGACTGCGAAACTGCATGCCCACGAACAAATCGTCATAACGGTAGGAAGTCTTTCCAGTCATCCTGACACAGGCTCTCTTTTAGCAGTCGCGGCCCGCTTCAAGATCCGCGGGCCGCGTAACGCTCAACATCAGTTCTTACAGGCGCGCAGCTGCGACACCGGCGGCAGGAATTCGTTGGTGTAGTACATTTTCGGGTCCTTTCCGGCAGGAAGGAGCCCTACCTCGGAGAGGAGTTTCTGGGTCAGATCCCAGTGCTCGTCCGTTGCCTCGCCGATATATTTCGTGCCGCCACTGCAGAACAGCGGAGGAATCGCTGCGAGTTGCGCCGTAGCAAGCTTGGTGTCGACATCCGGAAAGGTAGCCTTCAGGTCCTTGACGGTCTTTTCGGGGTTATCCAACGCGAAGCTCCACCCCTTCAGGCTTGCGGCGATAAACTTCCGCAGCACATCGGGGTTATCCTTGATGTAGCCGTCGCTGGCAAAGATGGAGGTACTGACCGTCGGCACTCCATGATCGGCGAACATATATCGGTCGATCTCGGCGCCCTGGGCTTTGATCTGAATGCCGTAGTCGTCGACAGATCCGAGAATCGCGTCGACCTGGCCTTGCAGGAGTGCCGGCACCATCGAAGACGGCGGCATATTGAGCTGGTTGACCTCGGAAGGATCAATATTGTTAGCCTTGAAGAACAGCGGCAACATCGTCACCTGGGAACTGCCCGCAGGTACGCCGACCTTCTTACCCTTCAGGTCCGCAACCGACTTGATTCCAGCCTTCTTCAGGGCCTCCACCTCGTTCGGATTCGATTGGTAGACAGTAGCCACGATCTTCATCGGCGCGCCTTTGGCGATCAGCTGGCTGACCGCCACCGCATCTGCATAGGCGAGTTGGGCTTGGCCGCTGGCGACAAGCTGGGCCGTATTGGCCGAGCCGTTACCCTGAACGATGGTGACGTCGAGCCCAGCTTCCTTGTAGTAGCCCTCCTGCAATGCGGCAGCGAAGCCGGCATTGGCACCGCCCGCATACCAGTTAAGCTGGAACGTCACGGCGGTTTGCGCGAACGCAGCCGACGCAAAAATCAAGCTCGAGACAGAGAACGCCACTCCCAAAAATTTGCTGTACAGTCTATTCATATTGCTCTTCCTCCACTTTGATTACGCTAAGCGCCGATCGCATCACGACTTTCCATCTACTTGTTGTCGCGTTGCCACGGAGCCAGAAGCCATTCGCTGAGATCGACCGCGTAGTTGATGACGAGACCAATAACCGTCAGAACAACCAGAACCGCGAATGTCAGCTCGATATTCATGGTGCTCGTACCCTTCAGCAGAACGTAGCCGAGGCCTTTGTTCGCTCCGACGAACTCCGCGACGATGGCTGCCGTAGCGGCGATGGTCGCCGAGGTTCTCAGTCCCGAGAAAATTACGGGAAGGGCAGCCGGAACACGCAGGTACCGGAAGGTCTGCCAGGTCGTCGCGCCCATAGATCGGGTCAGATAGAGAAGTCGTTCATCAAGGATCTGGAATCCGCTGATGCTGGCGATCAGCAGCGGAAAGAACGTCATGAGCAAGGTCAAGATGACCTTCGATTCCATGCCGAACCCGAACCAGACCAGGAACAGCGGCGCCACCGCCACCTTGGGCAGCAATTGGAGCAGCATGGCCGGTGGATAAAGGACCTGCTTGGCCAGCGGCGAAAGGGCGATGATCAGGCCCAACGGGATCGCCGTGATGAGGGTCAGGCCGAAGCCTAACAGGATTTCTGCCAACGTCGTCTGCGCATTCCGCCAAAGCATCTCAGCTTCGGAAATCAGCAGATAGAATACACTTCCCGGTCCGGGAAGAAGGTACGCCGGAATGCCGAAGAAGCGGACGGCGCCGCTCCACAGGGCGATGATAGCGACAAAGGTGACAAGCGGAATAAGATTCCAGCCAAAACGCAGGAGTGTGCGCACGGCTTTTGATTTTCGACGTGGCTGCGGACTGCCGACCTCATCCAGATCCGCCGCAGGCTCTGAAAGTCTGGATGGAGAACGGGCGGAAAGGTCCGACGACATTGAAGCCTCCTACAGCCACCTTGAGCTGCTCCGGGTCAATATGAAATCTCAATTCAAGTTTGAACGCTATTCAATCTTATGTTTTTCGTCAACACACATATGCGCTTCTGTTCGGAAGTGCGCTTGATCAGCTCACCGGCGCAGGCAGTGGAGGCTTATGATATCGAATCCGCCCACACCGCACGGCTGCACCGATCGAACGGCTGACGCTCGCCGACGTCGTGACGCCGCTGCGCCGCAAGGCTTTAGCGGCAAGGTCGAGAAATCAATCGAGAGACAATCATTGCGTGTAGCGGCGAATGTCGTTGCGAGACCGGTCGCGGTGGAAGCTGAAGGCGATCCGTATTGGCAGAGCCAGTACTTCAATCGCATCGGGCAGGATCATCGGCGGATCAAGCGCCGGATCCGACCCATGCTCGGCTTCAAATCGATGACCGGCGCCGCGATAACCCTATCGGGCGTCGAGACGGTGCATATGATGCGGAAACGGCAGGCGAGGTATGCCTACAATCCAGCACCCTCGCTCGGCGAGCGGTTCGAGATCCCGGCCACATAATGCGCGACGGAACCAATTCAGTCATGCATCGCGCCCACGCAGCGCAATGCATATCTTCCACGGTCAGGACATATCCATGTGTGATGGACGGATTGGGTCAGTACTCGAACTGGACACTATGCCTTCGCGACAGAGTCCGTTTTGTTATAGGCCCATCCGGTCGGATCGGTCGGTGCCAATCCCGTTTTTCCCGGCATCTGGATCAAGAGCCATAGCCCTCCATTCGGGCAGATGGTTTCGTATTCGGTGAACTCCGGAAAGTCGATCAGGGTTCCGGGACCATACGTGACGCCATTGACTATAAACTCGCCTTCCAGAATGTAGCGCAACTGCCGAAACCCATGCTGATGCGGGAACGTTCGCGCGCCGGGGGCGAACCGATCGTAGACGCAGGCGACACCGTCGCGAAAGGACAGCAATTTGATGGATACATCATCGAAGCGCGTCTTCGTCCATTCGAGGTTGTTGATATTTTTCGCGCCCAGCTCTCTCAGTGTGCGATCACGTTTCATCCGTCGTTCTCCTTCCTAGTGGTTGTTGATATCGCCAAAATATGTTTTTCCGATTTCGTCTTTAGCTAATTTGCCATCTGCGAAATCTACTCTTCTTATTATTCCCGTTTCCAGAATATATGCGCTGTCGCACAGCTCTAGTGCGTCAGCAGATCTTTGTTCCACTAACAGGATCGTAATGTTGCTTTCCCGATGAATTTTGGATACCGCATCGAAGATGGAATCCGCCACGGCCGGAGCCAGCCCCATCGACGGCTCGTCCAGCATCAGCAGCGTAGGAACGGCAACCAGGCCGCGGCCGATGGCCAGCATCTGCTGCTGCCCTCCCGACAGGGTTCCTCCCAGTTCGTTTCGCTTTTCATAGAGGGGCGGGAACAGGCTCCACACCGCATCCAGGGAATCCTTCCATGCCGCACGGGCCTTCGGTGTATTCGCGGCAACGACCAGATTGTCCTCGACGGAGAGCGTCGCGAATATGAGCCGCCCCTCGGGAATATGCGCTATGCCATGGTGCGGACGCCTGCTGGCTTCGATCGCGAGCAGTTCCTCCCCGTCCCATCTGATCGTACCGTGATCCGGCTTCACAGATCCGGATATGCATTTCAGAAGGGTGGTCTTGCCAGCGCCATTCGGGCCTATGATCGAGGTAAATTCCCCCATTCCGATGGTCAAGGAAACGCTGTGAAGCGCCTTGAGGCCGCTATAGGATGCGGAGATCTCGTTTATCTCAAGCATTTTCCGACCACTTCTCACCAAGGTATGCTTTTATTACGCTGGGATTTTTGACGACTTCTCGCGGCTTTCCGGAGATAATTGTCTTTCCGTGGTCGATAACAGTAAAAGCATCGGATATTCTGAGCATCGAGTCCATCGTATGCTCAATGATCACGATGGTGATTCCATTGTCGCGAAGGGAAAGGAGAAGCGCCTCGATTTTCACCGCTTCGGCCTTGCCGATACCGGCGAAAACCTCGTCCATGAGAAACAGTCTGGGGCGGCCGGCCAGCCCTCGGGCGATTTCGAGCAGCCTGACTTCATAGGTCGATAAGGCCCCCGCGGCCTCCTGCGATCTCTGGAGAAGACCGACCGTGGCAAGCGCCGCACGGCTTGTGTGCAACGACTCCGCATCGTTGAGGGAACCGGCGTAGGCGCCGATCTGAACATTCTCCAGAACGGACATCCTTGGGAAAATACGAGGCACCTGAAAGGTCCGGGCTACGCCGGCCCGCGCCACCTCATGCGGCTTCATGCCAATCATCGGAATACCGTGGACGAGCGCACGCCCCGCCGACGGGTGGATAAAGCCGCTCAAGATATTGAAGAGCGTGGTCTTGCCGGCGCCGTTGGGGCCGACGATGCAATGGATCGTTCCTTTCTTCACCTTGAGCGAAACTGCGCTCAACGCCTTCACGCCGCCGAAGGAATGCGCCAGATCGAAAACCTCGAGCACCGTTGCATCGGCTTTTTCCGAATCTGCAGAATGATGGAATGTCTCCTCGCCCGGCCTGTCGAAGATCGTCATTTCAGCCGCGGATTCTTCGAAGGTCTCGACACCGGCATCGCTGGCCGGGCCGCGTCGGGCATGGAAGAGGTCCCTCACCTTCCAATAGATCCCTTCCGGCGCGGCGAGAACGATGACAATGAGAGCAAGTCCGTAAACCAACCCCGATATGCCCGGCAGCCGATCGCCGAAGGTTGCGTTCAGCCATTCGGCGGAAGGCACGAGAACTCCTGCACCGATTATCGGCCCCCACGGGCTGCCAACGCCCCCAAACAGGGGGAGCACTACGGCTTGGGCCGAAACCATGAAACCGAATGAATTCTCTGTCGTCATGACCCCCAGCACGAGGCCGTAGAGACTACCTGCGACGGCAGCGATAGCGGCGCTGAGGGTGTTGGCTATCAGTTTGCACCGCCATACATCGATCCCGCTGGAAGCGGCGGCGGATTCGGACTCCCGGATGGAACGAAGACAATGTCCCAATCTGGAAGAATGGATCCGCATGCTGATGAGGAAGGCTACGGCCAGCACGGCCGAAGAGAGCACGATATAGTGTATCGGTTGGGAAAACCGCAGGTTCCACCAGGCGCTCTCTCCGAAAGGTAGAAATATCTCCCTGTAGCCAAGCCACGTGACGACGCTCATCGTGACCAGTGGATAGGCAAGCATCGCCAGGCTGAAATAGGCGCCGGTGAGGCGAAGGGTCGGCAGGCCGATGATTAGTGAAGCCACCACCGCCAGAATGATCCCCGCCACAATAGCGACGGGCGGCGGAAGGCCGAACGTGCTTACGCCAATTCCGAGCGAGTAGGCACCAATCCCCCAGTAGATCGCGTGCCCGAATGAAATCAATCCGGTATACCCACAGAAAACATTCCAGGAGATTGCCAGGATAGACCAGATAATTATATAGCAGATCAGAAGCTTGCTGTAGTCGCTTACGGACAAGCCGATCACGATAGGTACTGCGAACAGGAGTAATAGAACGACTGTTCGGCGATAGAGATTGCTGAAGCCCGTCATCTCATTCGCTCCTATACATATTTCTTACCGAAGAGACCCTGCGGGCGGAAAAACAGTATGAGCAGGAAGAGCAGGAAAACCCCAGCATCCTGGAGTTCCATGGGCATCACCAGCGTCCAGAGTTGCTGCACCACCCCCACGATTAGCCCGCCGAAGAACGCTCCGGTCGTGCTTCCCAGGCCACCGAGCACCACGGCGACAAACATGATCACGATGAAGTTGAGGCCGATATACGGAGTAAACGGGTAGTAGGTGGCGACCAGACCACCTGCGATCGCGGTGAGCCCGACGCCAATGCCGAAAGCACGTGCATGCGCCTTGTGTGGGTCAAGGCCCATATAGACGGCGGCCTGCGGATTGTCGGCGCAGGCGCGCAGGATCTTGCCGGCGCGAAATCGACTCATAAAGACGTAAAATCCCGCAGTCAGGACGATCGAGACGCCGAACGCGATTGCCAGCGCCCTGTTCACGATGATTGGCCCGATCTTCCAGATATCCGCGGAGAGAGATGTGTGGAGGGTGAAGGCCGTCGGCCCGAAAGCCATGAGCGCGGCATTCTGCAGTATGAGCGAGATGCCCAAGGTGATCAGCAATTGGGCATCTTGCCCCCCGCTGCTGGTTCCAGAGACGTGTCGCAGAAGGACCCTGTAGACTAGGATACCCACGATATACATCACCGGCCCCGCCAGCATCGCAGCAACCAGGGGACCTACAAAATCGGCAAAGACCGAAACCCCCAGCGCAGCGGTCACGAAATACGTGAAGTACATAGCGAGCATCATGAACTCGCCCTGAGCGAAGTTGATAATCCTCATCACCCCGAGGATCAGCGACAGCCCGATGCTGACCAGGGCGTAGACTCCCCCGATCAGCAACCCTGCGACGAGGGTCTGGACGAAGTTGAGCATCTTGCAGGTCCGATCGGCTTCAGCGCGTTGGCCATTTCGGGTCGGCTTCAGCGGCCTGCGGCGGATAGATCGTATAAGGCTTGCCGTTCAGCCACTCGAATGCCGTGATGGTCGGCGAGGCGATCTTTCCGGTCTCATCGAAGTGCACGGCTCCGGTGGGCAGCGCCGCCGCGGCCGGGCCGTCCTTCAGATCCATCTCATGCAGGGCCTTGGTGATGACGCTGCGGTCGGCCGAGCCTGCGGCCTCGATGGCTTCCTTGAGGATCCAGGTACCCGAATAGCCAGCCAGCGCGGGCTCGGGCATCCAGTTTTCCCCCGTCGCCTGCTTGAACTTTTCGACCACCGCCTTTTGCTTGGCGCCAGGCCATATGCCCGCCGTGCTGATAAGACCTTCCAGCGCATCCGTTTTGATGGCGCCGGCCACACCAGGCATCCCGAGCGTTGCGGCCTGTGCTGTGATCGGAAGCTTGATATCGTACTGATTGAGTGCCTCCAGTACCCGCTTCACGTCCGGCAACGCGGTGATGAACAGGAATACGAGATCGGCGTCCGACGAGCGCACCTTGAGCGCGATCGGGGTGGCGTCCGAGAGGGGAGGCGTATAAGCCGCGTCCACCGAAACGGTGATGCCCAGCTTTTCGAAGCCGCCATCCAGCATGGGCTTGAAAAAATCCTGCGACGCGGCCGTGTTGTCGCGGATGATCGCGAGCTTCGAGGGCGTCTTCCCAGTGGCGGCCTTGGCGATCTTGGTCAGGATCGGGAATGTCTCCCCGGCAATGGTTTTTGAATCGGGGACGATCTGAAAGACATGCTTGAGCCCCCGTTCGGTTATCGAGGTCGCGTAGGATTGGGTGACCCAAGGCAGCCCGGCCTGCTCCGTCGCGGTAGTCGCGGCAAGCGTCATTGAACTCAAAATGGCACCCATCCCGGCGGAGAGGTCGGGATAGTCGGAAATCAGGCGCTGCGTCGCGTTCTTTGCGGATTCGGGGCTACCGCCGGCATCCGCGACTACGACCTCGATCTTCTTGCCGCCGAGCGACTTGATGCCCCCCGCGGCATTTATTTCTTCCGCCGCGATCTTTGCGCCTTCGCGCGCCATCTGGCCCAGATCGGCCCAGGGGCCTGTCAACGGAATCACCTGGGCGATACGAACCGTTTCCCCGGCCATAGCGCCGAAGGAAAAAGTCACCGCCAACCCGATAGCCGCCAACGCAGCTTTATAACCAGTTCTCATATTCTCCTCCCGTTATTTTCTGGCAATGCGACGTGTTCAGATGTGACTGCTCTTCGTGTGCACCGTGCGCATTCTGAAGGTGTGATCCCTGATCTCCTCCGCCGCGCGCATCAGCGCCGGGGCAAAACCAAGCGCGCGCTCCATATCGAAGCGGTAGGTCGGGCCCGTGATGCAGATGGCGGCTGTCAAACGCGTGTCGAACGCAACCGGCACCGCGATCGACGTCACCTCGCCGCGCCATTCGCCATCGCTGGTGGCGAACCCGTCGGAACGGGTTTTCTCGATTATCCGCAGCAAAGCGGATGGATCCGTAACAGTAGCTGGCGCGAAAGTGGTCAAAGGCTCACCAAGCACACGGGAGATTTCCAGTTCCGATTGCGCTGCCAGGAGTACCTTTCCGGATGCAGTGCAGTGGGACGGGGCCCGCGACCCCAAAAGCGCATATGCCTGGACGGGATTCTCGCTTTCCGCCTTCCCGATATAAAGAACCTCTCCGTGGTCGTAGACCGCGAGGTAACAGCTTTCGGCGCTTCTATCCCTTAATTGCCTGAGCCACTTGTCGCATATCTCCGGCAGTTTGTTCGCAGAGGCGAACTTCACGCCGATTTCCCACAGGCGTGTGCCCACCGAATAGCGCGAGGTTTCTTCGTCTTTCTCCAGGAACAATCTGCTTTCGAGATTCGCGAGGATCGCGTGAGCTGCCGCTTTGCTCATTTTGAGCCTGCGCGCCAAATCCGAAACCGACCAGACGGAATTCTCGAAGGCAAACGCTTCCAGAATGTCGACGACCCGGTTGGCCGAATTCAATTTTCTCTTTGGTTCACTTTCCATCTGTTCACCTACTGCGAACACCGTTCGCTAAATTACATGCGACAGCCGGGTAGTGTCAAGTCCGGTCGGCGGGGTGCGCGGAATGTTTCATGGCTTCGGGCTGTCGGTAGATGCGTCGTACCGTTCGTCATCAGCCGCTAGGCGCAAGTTTTACATTGCATTCGCTAGGCGAAATATTGTTCAATCAATTTATTCGGTAGGAGCCGCGTTTGAATTCGGCTCGAGGTTTTTCCGGCACGACCGAAAGACATGGAACGCGATGGACGAAGAAAAGAACGGCGAGTATGTCGAGGCGCTGGCGCGTGGGCTGGCGGTGATCGAAGCCTTCGACGACCAGACCCCGGAAATGACGCTCACCGAACTGGCGCGCAAGGTGGACATGTCGCCGGCCACCGTTCGGCGCAACCTGCATACGCTCGAGGCCCTGGGTTTCGTGCGGCGCAACAACAAGCATTTCCTGCTGGCGCCGCGCATCCTGACGCTCGGTTCCGCCTATCTGAAGGCCGTCCGGGTCGATGAAGCGATCATGCCCGAACTCTACCGCGTGACCGAATTGTTCGGCGATGCCGCCAATGTCGGCGTGCTCGACGGGCCGAACGTGCTCTACATCGCCCACCTGTCGGAAGCGCGCGCGTCGCGCCGCATGGCCAGCATCGGCGTGACCTATCCGGCCTATGCGACGTCGATGGGCCGGGTGCTCTTGGCCTACCTGCCGGCAGAGGAACTTGACGGCTATTTCCATAAGGTCGAGCCGCACAGGCTTACCGACGTGACGGTCACCGACATCGAGGCGCTGCGCGGCATCCTGACCGAGGTGCGTTCGAACGGCTATTCGATCACCGTAGACCAGCTCGACTACGGCATCACCGCGCTCGCGGTGCCGATCAAGGACAGCGCGGGTCGCGTGGTCGCCGCCATCAACACTTCCGGCTATTCGCCCCGGCTGAAGCCGAGCGACCTGCTCGAACAGCGGCTGGCCGAAATGCAGATCGCGGCAGCCCGCATCTCCGCCCTCTTGATGCGCTACCCAGCCTTGCTCCACTCGCTCATCCCCCACTGATTTTCTCCCACGCATCTGCTGCTTCCGCTCCACAGCGCATCGCCCGAGATCGAAATCGGATGGTTCGCCACGGCTTTTGGCCTCGCATCGGGAAATCGCGGACGGCGCCCTAAGAGCGCTTGACAAGTCCCGCCCGTCGCGTTCATAGTGCGAAAATAAATTCGCTAGACGAAAAACTAGCAGAATGAGAGAACAGACCGTTCCATTCGGGGATGCCGGTTCCGGCACCGGAGAATGGGCGCAGTCAGGGAGGATGACTTGCGGTGAGGAGGAGTTTGCACGTCGCCGTGCTGGTCGGCAGCGCAAGGCCCGGTTCGCTGAACCGGAGTCTGGCCAGGGCGTTGACGCGCCTGGCGGACGCCGAGTTCTCCTTCGCCTTCTGCCGCATTGATGACCTGCCTCTGTTCGACCAGGACATGCTGGCAGCCGGCTTCCCGCCCCCGGTCGCCCGGTTCTTCGACGAAATCCAGGCGGCCGACGGCGTGCTCATCGTCACGCCCGAGCACAACCGGTCGATCACCGCGCTTCTGAAGAACGCGCTCGACTGGCTGTCGCGGCCGGCCGGCGCCAATGCGTGGACGGCCAAGCCGGTGGCGATTGCCGGCGCGTCTGCCGGGCGGTTGGGCACAGTTGCGGCACAGCAGCATCTGCGCGCCATCCTCGGCTATCTCGACATGCCGACCATGGGCCAGCCCGAAGTCTACCTCTATCTCACGCCCGGCCTTATCTCCCCGGAAGGCGAGATCGCCGACGCGACGACGCAAGCCTTCCTGCAAGGCTACATGCGGAAATTCCATCGCTGGGTGCGCCAGCATGTCGATACGACGGCGCCCGCTCACGCCTAGACCGCAGAAAAGAGAAGAAGAATGAAGATCGGCAAACAGGACGCCCCGTTCCAGTCTATCTGCACCTCCAACCCCGAAACCATCGTCGTGCGCGGTCATGACCTGGTCGGCGAACTGGTGGGGACGGTATCCTTCACGGACCACATCTGGTTGCTGGTCGCCGGCACGATGCCGACCGACACGCAGCGCGCGATGCTCGACGCCACGCTGGTGGCCATTTCCGAGCATGGCCTGGTGCCGAGCGTGCAAGCGGCGCGCATGACGCTGGCCGCCGCGCCCGAGGCGCTGCAAGGCGCCGTCGCCGCCGGCCTGCTCGGCTGCGGTTCGGTGATCCTCGGCGCCGCGGAAGCGGCCGGGCTGCTGCTGCAGGCGGTCGTCGAGGAAAACGACGCCGCTGAAGGCGGCTTCGAGGCCGCGGCCTCATTCGTCGTCGAGCGCTACCGTGCACAAGGGCGTGCCATCCCCGGCTTCGGCCACCCGCTGCACAAGGGCAGCGACCCACGCGCCGAACGGCTGATCGCGGTCGCCGGCCAGCTCGGCCTTTCGGGCGGCTACACAAAGGCGGCGCAGGCGGTGGAAGGCTGCCTGCCCGGCATCGTCGGCAAGCCGCTGGTGATGAACGTGTCCGGCGCCATCCCCTGCACGCTGCTCGATGCCGGCTTTCCGCTCAAGGCGCTCAAGGGCGTGCCGCTGATCGCGCGCACCGCCAGCCTCGTCGCGCACCTGCTCGAAGAACAGACGCGCTCGATCGGCTTCATCCTGTCGCACGGCGCTGCCAGGGCCATAAGCTATGACGGACCGGCCCCGGCCGGCTTCGTCGCCAACGAGAACTGAACAGTCGGGGCATTTCATGACACGGGTACTGGACGGAATCCGCATCGTCGAACAGGGCACTTTCATCACCGGGCCGTGCTCGGCGATGATGCTCGCCGATCTCGGCGCCGACGTCATCAAGGTCGAGGCCAAGGGCAACGGCGACCCCTACCGAAGCTTCAAGAAAGGCTTCTACAGCGCGCATTTCCAGGCCTATAATCGCAACAAGCGCGCCATCGGACTGGACCTCAAGGACAAGACCGACCGCGACGTCTTCTACGCGCTGGTGGCGCAGTCGGACGTCTATATCCAGAACTTCCGGCCGGGTGCCGCCGCACGCATCGGCGCCGACTACGAGACGCTCTCCGGCATCAACCCGAAGCTGATCTACTGCTCGATCAGCGGCTTCGGGCCGGACGGCCCCTATGCGCAGCGGCCGGTCTACGATTCTGTCGCGCAGGCAGTCAGCGGCTTCCTGAGCGTCGCGATCGACCCCGAACAGCCGCGCTTCATCGGGCCGGCGCTGGCCGACGCGATCACCGGCATCTACGCCGCGCTCGGCATCTCGGCCGCCCTTCTGGAACGCGCCCGCACCGGCAAGGGCAAGCGCATCGACATTTCCATGCTGGAAGCGATGACGCATTTCGCGGTCGAGCCGTTCATGGGCTATTTCGCGCTCGGCGAGGAACCGAGCGGCGTCGACCGGCCGCGCCTGGCGCAGGCCTACATCATGCGCTGCCGCGACGGGAAGCTGTTCGCCTTCCATCTGTCGTCCATCGAAAAATTCTGGGACGCATTGGTAGAGGCGGTAGAAACGCCCAGCCTGAAGACCGACCCGCGCTTTGCCACGCGTCTTGCCCGCATCGACAATTACGATGCTCTGAACGCCGCGCTCAACGCCATCTTCGCCACGTGCGAGCGCAGCGAATGGGCCGAGCGCTTCTCCCGGTTCGACGTGCCCTTCGCGCCGATCAATTCCATATCCGACGCGGTGTCGGACCCGCAGGCGCTGCACATGGGCATGTTCGTGCCAGTCGAGGGCCGCATCGAGGGCGCGCATCGCTCGGTGCGGCCGGCCCATACGTTCGACGGCGTGCGCGCCGACACCGTGGTCGCGGCCCCGGTCGTCGACCAGCATGGCGAGGCGATCCGCGCCGCGTTGGCCAGGGCGCCGGACGCCTGGCCGCAAAGGCAAGCAGAAACGCTGCCGTCCGCGCAACTGGCCTAGCCGGCGCGACGCAGACAGGGAGGAGGAAACCTTATGGCAAAGCTGGCAGCGGTGCTCGCCACCACGCACCACCCGTTCTATCTCAAGGCCACCACCGCGCCGGCCGACCAGCAGATTCCGGAAGCGCCCGAGTGGAAGCGCAAGGTGGAAGCCTACCGAGAGACACTGACCAGGGCGGAGCCGGAAATCCTGGTGATGGTCGGCGCCGACCATTTCCACCAGTTCTTCCTCGACAACTACCCGCAGTTCCTGATCGGCAAGGCGCCGCGCTACGACGCAACCTTCTACAACGAGGAGCGCGAGTTCGGCATTCCGAAATACGTGCTGGAGGGTCACGAGGACCTGTCGCGCTTCATGCACAGGGGGCTGCTCGACCGCGGCTTCGATTTCGCCTTTTCCGACGAGCTGAAGCTCGACCACTCCATCATCTGCCCGATCATCACCACACGCCCGCAGGCGGACCTGCCGGTGGTGCCGATCTACACCAACATCTTCGCGCCGCCCCTGCCCTCGCCCAAACGCTTCTGGGACCTCGGCCGCGCCATCCGCGAAATCATCGACGAATATCCTTCCGACAAGCGCATCGCCGCCATCGGCAGCGGCCACCTGTCGCTGGAACTCGGCGGACCGCGCCAGTTCCGCGAGACGGGACCGGACCCGGAGTTCGACCGCCAGGCGATCGAATGGCTTTCCACCGGCAATATCGAGGCCATCTTAGCCAACGTCACCCATGAGAGCATGGCCAGAAGCGGCAACGCCACGCACGGCTTCATGGACCTGATCCTGATGATGGGCATCGCCGGCCCGATCAAGGCCGTCTACGCCGACAGCCTCAGCCTTTTTCACACGATGGAAGCCTACATCACCTGGTATCCGGAAGGAGCCACGCAATGAGCAGGTATTACGTCAACAAGTTCCTCTTCACCGTCGATCGCGACCCGGAACTTCTGCGCCGCTACAAGGAAGATCCACGCGCGCTGGTGACCAGCTGGGAGCAAGCAATCGGGCCGCAACTCAACAGCGTCGAGTTCTCCACGGTCAACGGCTTCACCGACGCCGAGCGCGAGGCGCTCATCAACCATGACATCGTCGCGCTGTTCGAGATGGGCGCGCACTTCTTCCTGTCGCTCACCATCTTCATCGCCATCTACGATCAGGACTGGACGGCGAAATACGGCCCGCTCTCTTTCCAGCGCGACTTCGCCAAGCGCCTCGCCCATTGGGAGGGTCGCGACTATCCGCCGGTCGGCGAATAGCCGTACCGGAAAGAATAACCCCAAATCGGCGTTTAGCGAAAAAAAATTCGTTGAACGAAAAGTGGAAAGCAGTATGATGGTTATAATGGGAGGAGACTGTCGCCGGCAGACAAGCGTACCCGCTTGTGCGCCACGGCCATGCTCTTCCCGTTGCCAGACGGGAGGATGAAGGCCGATGGAAAGCGAAAGACTGCGGATTTCCGATCTACACTGCGGCTACGTCACGCCGGAGCGCGGGTTCGTGCCAGCCGTCGGCGGAATCGACCTCTCGCTGAAGAGCGACGAGTTCGTGTCGATCATCGGCCCCAGCGGCTGCGGCAAATCCACCCTGTTCAACGTCATTGCCGGCCTGCTTGCGCCCAATTCGGGTGAAGTCGCCCTCGACGGCAGGAAGATCGTCGGCCAACCCGGCCACGTCGCCTACATGATGCAGCGCGACCTGCTTCTGCCCTGGCGCACCGTGCTCGACAATGTCGTGCTCGGCCCCGAGCTTGCGGGGCGTTCGATGCCGGAGGCGCGCAACCGCGCCCTGGCGCTGCTGCGCCGCTTCGGGCTGGAAGGCTATGAGAACTCCTATCCCTCGGCGCTGTCGGGCGGCATGCGCCAGCGCGCGGCACTCCTGCGCACCATCGTGTGCGACCGCTCCGTCGTGCTGCTCGACGAACCGTTCGGCGCGCTCGATGCACTGACCAGGGCCACGATGCACGAATGGCTGCTCGGCATCCAGCGCGAGTTCCGCCAGACCATGATCCTGATCACCCACGACCCGGATGAAGCCGTCTACCTGTCGGACCGCGTCTATGTCGCCACGCCGCGGCCGATGCGCTTTGCAGGCATCGTGCCCGTCGACCTGCCTTACGAGCGCACCAGCGACGTCAACCTGACACCGGAATTCGCGCGCCACAAGAGAGAGGTCCTCGCCCTGCTTCGCGGAGACGCCGAAGCCTCGACGGCCCTGCACTGAACCGCCAGGCAACCGCTTCCGGAGCCCAATAGAAAGCCCCGCCATGACAACCCGAACCGCAAGGTCCCCTTCCGCGCTTTCCCGCCTCGGCGATGCGGCATTGCCGCTCGGCATCATGTTCTCGCTGCTTTTGGTATGGGAGGCGGCCGTCCATCTCCTCGGCGTCAAGGCCTATGTGCTGCCGGCGCCGAGCGCCATCTTCGGCGAACTGGTGACGAGCGGCACCAAGGTGATCCTGCCGCAGCTCAAGGCCACGCTGTTCGAGACGCTCGCCGGCTACGCGCTGGCGGTCGCCATGGCGGCGGTGCTCAGCGTGCTGATCCTCTATTCCTCGGCGTTCCGGCGCGGCGTGCTGCCGCTCGTCGTCGCCTCGCAGACCGTGCCCGTCATCACCATGGCGCCGGTGCTGGTCATCTGGTTCGGCTACAACAGCCTGCCGCGCATCATCATCACGGCAATCGTCGCCTTCTTCCCGCTCACCATCGCCACCGTCACGGGACTGCGCAGCCTGGAGCCGCAATTCGTGGACTTCTTCCGCTCGCTGAACGCAACGCCGGCGCAGATCTTCTTCAAGCTCCGGCTGCCGGTGGCGCTGCCGAGCATCTTCGGCGGGCTCAAGGTCGCCGCCACGCTGGCCGTGATCGGCGCCACCATCTCCGAATGGGTCGGCGCCAGCCAGGGCATCGGCTACCTGATCGCGCAGGATACCGCGCAACTCAACACCACCAGGGTCTTTGCCTCGCTCACCGTGCTCGGCATTTCCGGCATGGCCCTGTTCGGCCTGGTCGGCCTCATCGAGCGGCTGAGCATGCCATGGCTCCATAAGCGGCCATCGCTTGCCTGGCTGCGCGCCGCCCGCGCGAACGGGCCGACAACAGGGGCGTTTTTCCGCTCCCAGCTATGACGGACACCGCCCGTCTTCCACCCGACGCCGGGCGGCGCATCAAGGAAACCGGCGAAAACCATAACGCGACGCTGAGAGCGTCCAATCACAGGGGAAGGACATCATGATCGCCTTGCAGAAACTGAAACCGCTGGCTTGCGCCGCCCTCGCGACACTGACCTCTACACTGGCGCTCTCCAGCCCAGCGCTGTCGGCCGAACTCACCAAGTTCCGCTATGCGCTCATCTCCAACCCCGGCATCTGGGACGCCGCGGTAATCAACGCGATGGAGCACAAGTTCTTCGCCGACGAGGGCCTGGAGGTCGAACTGATCTCCCCCAACTCGCCGGCTGACGGGCTGAAGCTGGTGGCGTCCGGCGGCGCCGAGCTTGCGACGGCGCATTCGACCGATGTCATCATCGCGCGCAGCAAGGACCTGCCGGTCGTATCGATCGCCACCAACCACCAGATGGGCACCACCGGCGTGCTGGTTCCGGCCGAATCCGGAGTCAAGAGCCTGAAGGACCTGGAAGGCAAGAATGTCGGCGTCACCGGCATTCCGTTCAACAAGGTGATGCTGGAGCACAGCCTCAAGACGGCAGGCGCCGACCTTTCCAAAGTCAACATCGTGACCGTCGGCTTCACGCAGATGCCGCTGCTGCTTTCCAAGCGCATCGATGCGCTGGGCGACGCCATCAGCTGGGACGAGCCGCCGATCTACAACGTGCAGATCAAGAAGCCGGCCGACGATACCTCGACCTACACCTACTTCACCTTCACCGACTACGGCGTGCCGCGCTTCTACACCTTCGGGCTGGTCGGCGAGGAAGAGGCGCTGAGGAAGAATCCTGACCTCTATCGCGCATTCCTGCGCGCCTGGCGCAAGGGCGTCGAATGGATGATCGCCAACCCGGCCGAGGCGGCCGACGGGGTCATCAAGCAGGTGCCCTCCATCTCCAAGGAGGAAGGCGTGGTCGCGCTCAAGGAAATCGCAAGGGTTTCGGTGAGCCCGGAGACGGAAGCCAACGGCATCGGCTGGCAGGATACCGGCGTTTGGGAGAAACAGGAGAAGTTCATGCTAGAGAACGGTCTGATCTCGGCCGACATCGATGTCAGCAAAGCCGTCACGAACGACTACCTGAAATAGCTCCCGGCCCGCGGTGCCAGCCTTCTGGCACGGCCGGGCGGCCCTCAAGGCACCCGGCCGTGCCCCTTTCCCGCGTAAGCAAGGCGCGGGCATTCACCTGACGAGGATTTATCGATGTCGAGCATCATCCAGCAGCCAAAAGGCAGCTATCTCATCCGCGGCGGCGCGGTCATCACCGTGGACCGCGCAATCGGAACCCTGCCGAAAGCGGACGTGCTGGTTCGCGACGGCCGCATCGAGAAGATCGCCGACGGCATAGAGGCCGAGGGCATGGAGGTGATCGACGCTGCCGACATGATCGTGATGCCGGGCCTGATCGATACCCACTATCATATGTGGAGCACGCTTGGCCGCAACTTCGTGTCGGACGGCGGCTATGAATATTTCCAGGCGAAATGGGCGACGGCAGCGCTGTACGACGCCGACGACTTCTATCGCAGCGTCCGGCTTGGCCTTGCGGAACTCGCCAATTCCGGCGTGACCACCGTACACAACTGGTCGCACAACAACCGTTCGCCCGCCCACGTCGACGCCGAACTGAAGGCCCACCAGGGTTCCGGCCTCCGGGCGCGCTACGCCATGGGCCATATCGACAAGATGCCGGTCGATCAGGTCAACCGCTACGAGGACTTGCCGCGCGTGCGGGAAGAATGGTTCGCCGATCCCTCGCGCTTGCAGGGCCTTGTGCATCTCGGCGTCAACCTGCGCGGGGCGATCCAGAGCAACGTCGAGGTCTTCTACCAAGAAATGGAGACGATGCTGAAGCTCGGGCTTCCGGTGGCGATCCATGCCAGCCAGGCGGAGCCCAATTCGGACGATGCCGCCGACTACG
Source organism: Mesorhizobium koreense (assembly GCF_031656215.1). NCBI lineage: Bacteria > Pseudomonadati > Pseudomonadota > Alphaproteobacteria > Hyphomicrobiales > Phyllobacteriaceae > Mesorhizobium > Mesorhizobium koreense. The sequence goes on from NZ_CP134228.1 coordinate 4,491,045, forward strand.
AGCGGCGCGGCTTCCTCGGCCCGAACTTCCTGTTCTGCCACTACATCACCGCCACCGACAGCGACCGAGAAGCGATGGCGCGCACAGGCACGCCGCTCAGCTTCGCGACGCTTTCGGAACTGCGCCTCGGCGAAACCGGCGATGCGCGCCGCGCGCTCCTGAAGATGCGCGAGGCCGGCATATCGGTTTCGCTGTCGAGCGACGCAAGCTCGCTGGTGCCGCCCAACATGCTGGAGAGCATGCGCGTGACCTGGAACATGGGCGTGCCGTGGCAGGGGACGGACACCGCCCACCTTGCGCCTATCGGCCTTAGCGAAATCATCGAGATGGCGACCATCAACGGGGCGAAAGCCCTCGGCCTCGGCAGTGTCACCGGTTCACTGACGCCGGGCAAGCAGGCCGACATCATCCTGATCCGCGCCAACGATCTCAATACGGCACCCATGGCCAACATCGAGACGACCGTGGTGATGGGCGCGACCGCGGCCAATGTCGATACCGTGATGGTAGACGGGCGTATCCTCAAGCGCGCCGGCAAGCTGGTCGATTGCGATGTCGCCGAGGTGGTCGGACAGGCCAAGCGTTCGGCGATGCGCATCCGCACTGCCGCGGGCGGCATCCTGGCGCCGCAATGCGCCGGCTGCGCCGGCAACGCCGTGTTCCACGCCACCGCCTGCTGAACCATCTGCGCCCGGCATGGCCGGCCCGTGGGAAGAGGGAGAATCCGATGAGCATTCTCGAACAGATCGTCATGTGGTCGCTTGCCGCGATCTTCGCCGGCTCGGCCGGCCTCAACCTGGCCGGTCCGGAATTCGTGCGGGAAGAATTCGAGAAATGGCACTACCCGTCCTGGCTGCGCCTTGCCGTCGCCGCTATGGAATTCACCGCTGCGGCCCTGCTTCTGGCGACGGCCACGCGGGCCTACGGCGCCATGCTGGCCCTCCTGATCCTCGCCGCCGTGGTCTTTTCGATGGCCAGGACCCAGGAGTGGCTGCGCATGCAATTTCCGCTGCTGATGGGAGCGCTGTGCGTCGGGCTGCTGGTCTGAATGAGGCCCGACGCTCCCGCAGGCAGCACCCACGGCCAACCCATGGCCATGGCTCCAGCACTGCTTCCGGTCCAAGGCTTCCGGACAGCAACATACCTAATTGCTGCCGTTGAAGGTTGGAGTCGCATTTCCTGAAGCGGCCCGGCGGCTTTCTTGCGCTCGCCGCGTGTTGCATAGGTGTCCGTTTCGCCTGCGTAATCGGCTTTGCGCATTGAGCCTTGGCAGCAGCTAAGATGCGGTCCCCGCCGCCCGCTTCCAGTTTACAGCCTCATGGCGCACACGCCCGAGGCTGACGACGGCGGCAAGGCCGGCGAAGGCGGCAGCCAGCACCAGCGCGACTTCCGGCGCCGAGGCGAGCGGAGCGACCCCGAAGATGACGGCCATCGCAATGGCGCCGAGGGTCTGTCCGGTCAGCCGTGCGGTGCCTTGCATAGCGCCGGCGGCGCCGCTGCGCGCCTTGGGTGCCGACAAGAGCAGGATGCGGTTGTTCGGGGTCTGGAACAGACCGAAACCAAGGCCAGCGATCACCGCGCCGATGACGAAGGTCACCCCACTGGGATCGGCCGGCAGCAGACCGACGCTCGCGAGGCCAATGGCCAGCAAGACGCCGCCAGCGGCGCAGAGCCAGGCCGTCTTCATCCGATCGGCCAACCGCCCGGAGATGGGCGCGATTAACGCCACCGCCGCCGGCCAGGGCATCATGTAGAGCCCCGCCTCCGTCGCCGTCATGCCAAGCCTGTGCTGGAGGTAGAAAGGCAAGGCGATCAGGCCCAGCATCTGGCCGGCGAAGCAGCAGACCGAGGCGATGACGGAGACCCGGAACGCCGGAACAGCGAGAAGGTCGAGCGGCACAAGCGGCGCTGCACTTCGGCGCTCGATCCGCAACAACGCCAAGAGGCAGACAACCGACCCAGCGATCAGCAGGCCACCCGATACCGGGGTCTGCGCGATGCGGTCGGCACCGAGGAAGAACAGGACAAACATCAGGGTATTGGCAACCAGCGCCCTGCCATCAAGCCGGCGTGTCACGCCCTCCGCCCGAGCCAGAACAGTACCGGATGCCAGCACGAGGATACCGAGCGGGATATTGACGGCGAAGAGCCAGGGCCAAGACGTCACCGCGAGGATCGCGCCGGCAATACCTGGCCCGGCGGCCGAGGCGATAGCGATCGTCATCGCGTTGACGCCGATGATCGTGCCGAGGAGACGCTGCGGCACCGAAAGCCGCAAATTCATGATGCCCAATGCCATTATCGCGCCGCCGCCGAGACCTTGCACGAACCGCGCGGCCACCAGCATGTGCAGGGTGCTGGAGAAGGCGCAGGCAGCCGAAGCCAGGGTGAAGAGCGCGACGCCCGCGAGAAAGACCCGCCGGGGGCCCATCATCTCGCCGATGACGCCACAGGGCAACAGCGCCACCAGGACCGCGAGTTGGTAACTCGAAACGACCCAGACGGTATCGCTCGGGCGGGCATGCAACGAGGCGGCAATCGAGGGAAGCGCGATATTGGCGATGGCGCTGTCAAGCACCACGAGCACCAACGTCAGGAGCAGGACGGCTATGGCGAGGTGACGGCGTGGTGCTGGCAGGCCGTCGGCATGGGCTTCGAGTATCATCTGCGACATGGGAGCTTTCCTTTGTGACTCCGTCCTGATATGCCGCTCCCCGGAATTGCACCAGGCGCAACAAACTCAAATGACCATTGCGTAAAACGCCATGTATGACGTCGACCTGAACCTGCTCGCCGCTCTAGATGTCCTGCTTCAGGAGCGCAGTGTGACACGGGCCGCGCACAGGCTCCGGCTCAGCACGTCCGCGATGAGTCGCTCGCTGTCGCGGATAAGGGAGGCGCTCGGCGATCCGGTCTTGGTGCCGGCCGGGCGCGCGATGGTGCTCACGCCCCATGCCGAGGCGATCGCGGAGCAGGTCCACGCGCTGTCGTCCGGGGCGCAGGCGGTGTTGCAGCCGCCGCCGCCGGTCGACCCAAGGCACATGGAGCGCGAGTTCACCATCCGCGCCAACGAGGCCTTTACGCAGCTCTATGCCGCAAAGCTGAGCGCGGCAGTGTCCGCCGTGGCACCCGGCGTGCGGCTGCGCTTCGTGCCGAAGCCTGACAAGGATATCGGTCCCCTGCGGGACGGCACGGTCGATCTCGAGATTGGGGTGATCTCCGGCGACGGCGGCGAACTTCGCGCCCAGACCCTCTACCGCGATACCTATATCGGCATCGCTCGGGCCGGCCATCCGATATTCGATGCGCCGATCACGCCGAAACGCCTGTGCACCTGGGGGCATGTGGTGTTCGCGAGGCGGCGGGGCCGATCCAGCCCTGCAGACGAGGCGCTGGCCACCCTCGGGCTCTCACGACGGGTGAATGTCGTCGTCCCGGGGTTTCCCGCGGTGATCGCAGTGGCGTCGGCCTCCGATCTCCTGGGCCTGGTCCCTCGCTCTGCCTGCCTGGCACTCCCAGGCTACGAGATAGCGCTTTTCGAACTACCGATTCGGATGCCTGAGCTCATCGTATCGCAGATCTGGCACCCGCGGATCGATGCCGACGCAGGCCACCGCTGGCTTCGAGCGATGGTGTTCGAAGCGTTCCGCGACGGGCCCTAACGGGCGGCGCTAACGACGATAAGCGCCGGGCGAAGCCGTAAGAGGGCTTCATCCATTAAAGAAGGAACTGGCGCTCCAGCCTCTCGAGCAGCGATGTCAGCCGGTCCGCCTCGGCCTGCACCGCTTCCCGGTCGCCGATATCGGAACGTGCCGCGGGGGGTGTCACGGAAACCTCGACAAGATTCCTCGTCTCGTTAGGGTCATGGTGGAGATCGTACAGTTCCCACTCCTGGGCCGCCTGTCCCGCGGGATCGAAATATCGGGCCAGTTTGTAACGCGCCGTACGCACGCAGCGTATGTGATTGGGCTGCCTGACCGCGCCGGGGGTCATCGCCACGGGATCTTTGCCGTCTATGCCCTCGCGGACGGCATCGACCGTCAGCGTATAAATACCAAAGTCCTTATATGCCTTACGTTGGTGGGGATCCGATGTCGCCGGCAAGGGCGCGGTGATTTCATCATCGGTGATGAAAAGGACGCCTTCTCGCGCGCTTCCATCGGGCCCGATCACCATATCATCCTGCCATTCCCCATTGATGAGCGGGGTCAGGTCGATCCCCGGCAGTGGCGGCACGGGGCGTTTTTCCGCAAGCCGGTCATGGATCTCCGTCCGCTCGGCCGCATCGACGCCCGCCAATCCGAGCACGGTCGGCAGAATGTCGATATGGCTTGTGACTGCGTTGACCTGACGCAGAATGGTGTCTTGCACTGACTCCGACGCGCCATCCGAAGCCGCCAGTCGGGGGTCGCGTATCACGACCGGTACATGCAGGGCCTCTGCATAGGCCGAGTGCCATTTCTCCATCATCATGCCGTGTGCGCCGGCATACTCGCCGTGATCGGTCAGGAAGATCACGACCGTATTATCGGCCTGGCCCGAATCCTCGAGCGTCTTCAGCACGGCTTCGATCTGCCTGTCCACCACCGCGTGCAGCCAGCCGTAGAGCTGGAGGAACAACCGGCAGTTCAAATCCGGGTTGTCGGTCAGCCGGAACGGAATGCAGCTTTGCAGGGTGGCTTTTACTGCAAGGGCGGCGATCTCATCCGAATCGCCGCCGGCTCTCTCGGCGACGCTCAATCCGGTTTTGGCAGCGAGCGCCAGTCCCATCTTATAGGCGTATTCGTGCTGGCAGCCGGGCTTGCCCTCCAACGTTTCGTCCTGGGTCGGGGCCGGTTTCGCACAATTCTGGGGGAAGCCCAGAGGATTGAGCGGTATCTGCGCTGTGCCACCGGCCGGCGGAGGCATCACGTCCTTTGAACCGGGAACGGCCAGAGGGCCGAAGATCGATTGCGTCGTCCGCTCAAGGGTCCGGCCATCGGGAAGTTCCACCGGTTGCGACGCTTCGCCGGCAGGCAGGGCCTGGGCGATAACGGCCGGATAGGTCGCGATATCGTGAGGATTGGCGAAGGATACCACGGCGAACCATGGCTTGGCATCCGCCGGATCCGGACGCGCCCCGCCCGGATCGCGCTCCACATCCAGCGCATAATCGCGAGTATAGTCGAGACCCAAGGCCTTGCGGCGAATGAAAGTGCACGCCAGATCAGAAAAACCCGCGTCACGGTACATCCCGAGGTCATTGGGCAACGGCCCGTGTGGTTCGGGGTAGGATTTCTCCCAATCGTCAAAACCGTAGCGTTGGAGGGAGTGGTCCGGCGGATTGCTCACATGCCATTTGCCGAAATAATGCGTCGTGTACCCCGCTTCGCGCATCCATGAACCAAGGGTCGGGATCCCGTCCGGCTCAAGCCAGGGAAATGTCGCGGAATCGCCGCTCTTGAACAGCCCGCCGGTTTGCGTAACGCCTGTGCGCGTACCGTACTGCCCCGTGTAGATCGCCGCGCGGCTGGGGGTGCAAGCGCTCGCGGCAATCGTATGGTTTCGCAGCACGACCGCATCCTTGCGCAGGCGTCGCAGGCCGGGAAAAAACCGCGCATAGGGGTTACTGTCGTCCACCTCGCCCTGAAAGCCAAGGATCGCCTTCAGGCCTGGAGCGAAGCCGCCGTCCGGGCCGTAGGAAAAGCGTGGAAAGCGGTACTGGTCGCACGTGATGAGCAAGATGTTCGGGCGGCGGGAAGCGGTCCTGTCTGCAGTCATGAGGTCCTCCGGAAGACAAACGGCCTGTAGCCTCTGAAAGCACGGTGCTCAGAGGATGCCACCCCTTGCCGAACTATTGGTAGCGGGGACAGTCGATGGCATGAGATCCGCACCGCCTGTTGCAACGCCACGCGCTTCGGCAATGATCACCGTCGCCGCCTTCTCACTGATCATGTAGATGGGCAAAACGATAAATGTGCCCGGTATGTGCGGGAATACGCTCGCATCGACAATGCGAAGATTCTTGGTCCCGCGCACCCGGAAATCCCCATCGAGCACCGCCTCGGGGTCATCGCTCCTGCCGATCTTGCAGGTGCACGAACAATGATGCCCCCACGCCTGGTCCCTGACCCACTGCGCGAGCGCCTCATTCCCTTGAACGTCAGGCCCCGGTAGCACCTCCCGCATCACATACGGCGATCCCTTCATCATGCTCCGTGCGAAGCCGACCGCTCCCACGACCGCTGCGATATCGTCGCCGTCGGCGTCGTTCCCCTCCTCGAAGTAGTGGAAATTCACGTAGGGTCGATCGAATGGATCGGCGCTTTCCAGCTTGACCTCGCCAGCCGTATTGCGGGTGTGAGCCTTGAGGACGGCCCAGGTAAACTGGTTCCGAACGGGCTCGAAATACGAGAAGTAACGCGGGAAATAGCCCTGGAAGTGAGCTGCCAGCGCGAAAACAAACAGATCGGGATCAGGCACATCCGGCTTTGACCGCTTGAGAAAAGCAAGTGCGCTTCCGCTCGACGTGTAGACGCCCGTCCGCGTGGCCTGCCACTGCGCAAGCGCCGCGTCGAAGTCCGGATCGTCATCGAAGGTGGCGTTCGCGTTCACGGTCCAGTCGGAAGCCATCTCGAAGACGACCCCCACCTCATAGCGGTCCTGCAGATTGCGCCCAACGCCCGGCAGATCCACGCGTACCGGGATTCCATGCTCGGCAAGGTGCTCTTTTGGCCCGATCCCCGACAGCATCAGCAACTGCGGCGTGTTGAAGGTTCCGCAGGCAAGGATGACCTCGCGAGCCGCGTGCACTTCCCCGGGTGTCGGGTTCGTCACCTTACACTGGACGCCGGAATTGGGATCGGCACTGTATAGGTTCCGGCCCGCCAGATACTTGACGCCGGTCGCCACGTTCTCGTCGCCATCCGCGAACAGGACCTGGGTGACATATACCCCAGTCCAAATCGTCAGATTCTCCGGAAACTGCGCAGCTACCTGACGGATAAACTCGCGCGGGCCGTTGCGGGCATGATCGGCGGTCGCGAGCGGAATCGTCAGATATCCTTCCCGGCCTTCGTCTGCGACCTTTCGTGTATTGGGGTCGAGTAACGGGTCGATGGGGGCCATTGCATAGGCCTGTCCCGCAGCCCCGACGGCGTATTGCAAGGTTGTCTGGAGCTGCCAGTCCTGCGGACTTCCGCTGGTGTCGGATTTTTCCGTGACCAACCATCCGCTGCTTCCGTGCCCGGTCGCGATAACTTCAGCGGGGCTTAGATATTCGCAGCGTTCCAACTTCTCATAATATTTCCGCATCGAGGCCGCGTTCCAGGAATCGTCGCCGGTAATCTCTGCGATGCGATCCCAGTCGCTGTTCGAAGGGTACACGGTAATCAAGGCGTTGTGGGCAGTGCAGCCGCCGAGGGTGCCGGCGCGCGGGTAGAGAACCCCGTTCTGGCTTGTCACGAATTTCGGGTCACGCTCCTGCTGCTCCTGGCCAGCGTAATGGCGAACGTAATAGTCCCATCGAAAGGCTTGATCCTCGGTCGAGAGGCCATTGAAGCCGGGCACCGAGTAGTTGAGGCTGTCCTCATCCCCGCCCGCTTCCATCAGCAGAACCTTGAATCCTGCCTTCGCAAGGTTGGCGGCGAGCGGCCCGCCACCGGCGCCGGAACCCACGATTACATAGTCGAACTGAGCACTATCGTTCATCGCTCCCTCCCGCTCACAGCATCGCTACTTTGCGCCGCAGATAATCGACACGTCCACCGATCAATTCATGTGAATTCTTGTAGAATCTTACATTTGCAAGGAGAGTAATCGCGTTGTCGTGAACGAGCTTCCCGATCCGCCGCGCAAGAAGATCGGAACGGTCAATCTCGCGGTTTGCTATATGATTCCCGTCTTCTTCCGGAATGCGGATGTCGGAGGTCCCGAGGTAGGCTGGAGACTGAAGAGATCGGACGGGTCGCTGGAATTGGTCGGGCGGAACAAAGGCGGCGGCAGGCCGACTACACCGGGTGTACACGCGTTAGAAGGCGGTGAGAAAGTTAGGCAGCCATCTTTACATAAATATGTAACCGGTTACAATTGGTGTCGGAGTTGGAATGACGCGGCCTAAAATACTCCGTCCATGACCGACAATCGGGAGAAGAACCCATGTTACGCAAGCGCGACTGGTTTCGGCGCGCTGAAGCAGGCAGCGTCGAAAAACATCACGCTCGGGATCAGGCCGGAGCATTTCAACGTTCCCGATGGCGCTCCGACGCCATTCCCGTGACGGTCGGACTGGTCGAGCCGCTCAGCTCCGATACGCTCATCCATTTCTCGCTTGCGGACACGCCGGTCATCGCGCGCGTTTCGCCAGATCTGAATCCGGACGATCAGGTCGCGCTCGCGCTGGCTACCGGCAAGGCGCATCTGTTCGATGCCGATACGGGCGAGGTAATCCGATGATTTCCCGATCCGACGGCAGTCGGAACGCACATACATTCGGGATATGCCGATGAACGCGGGCGCTTCCAACAAGCCGACGATCATTTGCGTCGGCCTCTCGGCCCTCGACTATATCTGGCAGGCCGACCGCCTGCCGGACCCTGTTCTGTCGAAGGTGCGCGCCCGCCAGTTCGTCACCGCCGGCGGCGGCATGGCGGCGACGGCCGCGGTGACGGTCGCAAGACTTGGCGGCGACGCCCATTTCTGGGGACGTGCCGGTGACGACACCGCAGGCCACATTATGCATGACGAACTCGCCGCCGAAGGCGTCGATGTCGATGGTTTCAGGCTGTTCGACGGAGCCCGCTCTTCCGTATCCGGCGTTTTCGTCGATGGCGAGGGTGAGCGGCACATCATCAATTTCCGTGGCCACGGGCTACCTGACGAGGCCGGCTGGGTGCCGCTGGAGAAAATCGCTTCCGCAGCCGCGGTTCTCTCCGATCCGCGCTGGCCCGACGGCACCGAAGCGGCGTTTACAGCTGCACGGCGCGCCGGCGTGCCTACGGTGCTGGATGCCGAGGTCGCCGACGCCGATGTCTTCGAGCGGCTGTTGCCACTCACCGACCACGCGATCTTCTCGCAGCCCGCTCTCGCCGGCTTCGCGGGCCCCGATATCGACGCAGCGCTCAAGCGGATCGAAAAAACCTATGACTGCGGCGTCAGCGCCGTCACTCTCGGTGAGAGAGGCGTGGAATGGCGAGAGGGTAATGAGCCCCACCGGCTGCCCGCCTTTGCCGTTACCGTGATCGATACGAACGGCGCCGGCGATGTCTTCCACGGGGCTTACGCCTTCGCCCTCGGCACGGGCATGAAAATCAGGAAAGCGATTGGATTCGCGTCGGCTGCTGCCGCACTCAAATGCGCCAGGCCCGCCGGTCGCGGCGGCATTCCCACTTTCGACGATATTACCGCATTTCAAAGGACAACAGCATGACGACGATCGGCAAGTACAGGGGCTTGGCACGACTGGCGGACGACAAGGGACATTTCACGATGGTCGCGCTCGATCAGCGGCCGCCGCTTTTCTCGGCGATCGCAAAGGCACGCGGCATCGCGCCCGGCGAGGTGACATTCGAGGACATGCTCAAGGCCAAGCGCCTTCTGGTGGAAGCTCTGGCCGAGGATGCGAGTTCCATGCTCTTCGATCCCAATTTCGCCGTGCCGGCGGCGATCGACATCCTACCGAAGAAGACGGGACTGATCATGACGCTCGAGGATCACAGGGTCGAGGAAACACCGGAGGGGCGCAAGTCGCGCGCCATCGCTAATTGGAGCGTCGACAAGATCCGGCAGATGGGCGCCGACGGCGTCAAGGTACTTGCCTGGTATCGCCCAGATGCCGGGCGCGACGTCAAAGAGCACCAGAAGAATTTCGTCCGTTCGGTCGGCGAGGATTGCAGGCGTCACGACATCCCTTACGTGCTCGAGCTTCTGGTCTATCCCTTTTCCGGCAGCCAAAACTATACCGCCGATTATGTGGAATCACCCGACAAAAGAGCGGACCTCGTGATCGAAAGCGTTCGGGAATTCGCCAAGCCCGAATATGCGGTCGACCTCTTCAAGCTGGAGACACCGCTACCCGCGGCGTCGCTACCATCTCCCGATGGCAGTGCTGCAGCCAAGGCAGCCGCGAGCCAGTTCGAGGCGATAGGATCGGTTTGCGCCGGCGCCGGCATTCCCTGGGTCATGCTTTCCGGCGGCGCAGCACCCGAACAGTTCGAGCGTGTCCTCTCCTATTCCTATTCCGCGGGAGCGCAGGGTTTCCTTGCAGGTCGCACAATCTGGCTCAACGCTGTAGAGAACGGGTTTCCCGATAGCGGTAAGGTGCTGAAAGCGCTTCGCGAAGATGGCCGCAAGCGTTTGACGCGGCTGAACGAGCTTACGGCAGGCCAAGCCAAGCCGTGGAAACCTTTCTATCAAAAGGCGACCGCGACAGCGGAAGGCGACTTCGCCAAACGCTATGGGTTCGCCGCGTGACACTGTCAGTGTTCGAGGGCACAGCGCACCTTGTGGCAGGTCGCTTACGAAGCCGGCTTTGAACGAAGACGCTCCGCCGCGCCGGGATCCGCTCGACGACATAATTGCGGCGGAAGCCCGCGCATGATCAATTCGGCATCGGCGACAGCCATGCGGCCGATTTCAAGAAGGGCATCGGCCGTTCCGCCGGCGCGATGCGCGGAAAGCAGGAGGCCCGGAAGGGAGCGCACCGGATCATCCGGCGCCACAGGCTCCTCGGGGAAGACGTCAGTAGCGGCCCGGATGTGGCCCGATCGGACGGCCTCCAGCATGGCCGGAAAATCAACGACCGCGGCCCGGCTCATGAGGAGAAAGATCGTTCCGCGCTTCATGCGGCTGAATTCGCGTGCGCCGATGAAGCCCTGGTTTTCGTTCGTGACGGAAGCGAAGACGACGATGAAAGCGTTTCTGGAGAGGATTTCTTCGAGGCCGGCCGGTCGACAGTCGTGGCGAAGAATAATCTCCGCCGGCAGCCAAGGGTCATAAACGGAAACGACATTTCGAAATGGCCGGATGAGATCACGAAAAGAACGTCCGAGATCACCGAATCCGATGATCCCAACCGTCGCACCCTCGAAACGGACCGTGTCGGCGTTGCCTGCCTGTCCGTATTTTTCCCTGCCTGCGCGAAAATCACGATCGGCGAGCGTTATCCCGCGCGCAAGATCAAGAGCCATTCCCAACGTGGCTTCCGCAACGGGCGCGGCGAAGGCGGAGGCCGGCGTCAGAACCCAGATGCCACGCTTCTGGCAGGCCGCGTAATCGATATTCGGAAGGAAGTTCGTCTCGACGTTGATCACGGCCCGCAGATAAGGGGCTTTGTCGAGCTGCTCTTGCGACAGCGAAGTCTGGCCGAGCAGGATATGTGTTCGGGGCAAGAGCCGGTCGACTTCCTCGTCCGGCATCGGCCGATCCTCGGACAGAATCACCTCTCCAAGCGCTTCCAATCGGCGGCGCACGGACGGCTCCATGATCGTATCAAGCCGCCGGGGGAGTGGGTCGGCGATGATGACGGGCTTGTCCATGGATCGTTATCTCGTCTCTTCGATCAGGCCACCTCAATGATACCACTCATCTCGCATATCATAGTATGAGGACCGGCAGGCCAAGCTCGGCAGCGGCGGCCTCGAGGGCAGCACGGTGATCGCCATAGGCGAGCGCCATATGATGCTCGAGCGCCGCCCCCATGATGTGCTCGAGCACATTCCTCGAGCCGGAATCGAAACGTACCACGCCGGACGTCCCGTTGAAGGCCAGCGGGCGTTTCAGCATCTCGCCGCCGCCGATCACCGCCATCGGCATGCCCTTCGCCTGGCTCAACCGAAAAAAAGTGACCTTGCCCGGCTTCAGCGGGAATTCGTAAAGGAGCGGCATGCGGCGGTTGTTATGGATCGCCGCAGTCGGCTTCGTGTCGGGATCGGCCATCGACAAAGGCGCCTGGCCGCAATGCCAGACCACGCCGGTATTGTCCGTCACGTCGAGGTCCACCAGATCGGTCAGGAAGGCCGGTGCGCCGGCCACCTTTTGCAGGAGCAGACTGGTCAGCGCGCCATAGACATCCGCCTCGCAAGCGCAGGGCACCTTCGCCTCTCCCATCATCGCGACCGGGCCGCAGACCGCTCCGCCATATTCGGTGAAGGTTTCGGGCCAGCAGCGCACGGCGAATGCGTCGTAGGTGCCGGCCGCACGAATTTGATCGAGCGCGCCCTTCAGCCTGAGCGAACGGTCGAGTTGCTTCTGATCGACCTTATCGAGACCTGAGAGCGTCGCCGCCACCTGCTCGCGGAGCCGGGCCGGCATGTCGGCTCCCTCGCTTCGTGCACTATCGAACAGGTCGGTTATTGCAAGTTCGTCGACCGTGATATCCGCAAGTGTCTTCAGTGCGGTCTTGTCATAACGGCAGGTATCGAAACCGTCGGGATGCGCGCCGAGGCGTCCAATGCGCGCGCCGCGGAGCGACCGGGCTGCCTCCCGGCCTGCCGGATCGCCGGCATTCGCCGGACGTGCGGGAACGGCGACGGCACGGCGTTTGCCGGCAAGCAATTCACTGACCGCATCCCCTATTCCCGGGCTTTGCTGGTCCGCATAGAGATACCCGAATTCGCGGCCGTTCAAGCCGAGGGCGTACGCCGCCAGGTTCAAGCCGCAGAAGGAGTTGAGCCTGAGCTTGCCGCCGGTGCGCGCTTCGGGAACCGCCCAGATCGACAGCGGCTCGTCAAAGGCGTTGGCTATTTCCACGATCGCCACGGCATCCGTAAAGCTGATCTGCAGGACAAGAATCTGGCTGAGCGCAGTCTGCTTCAGTTCGGCGATCGCTTCGCGCGTGGCGTCCTGATCCATCAGAAGCTTGCGTGGCCCCACGATCGCGTGACCGCTGCTTTCCAGCACGCCAAGCATGCGCTCGAGATAGTCCTCCGACAACGGCACGTCGAATGTCGAGCGCGCCAGCGGCAATACGCCGATCGTCTTCCTGGTGGTCATGGCCGGATTTCCGTTTCAGTGAGTCTGGGCTTCTGCATCGTGCAGGGCCTCTCGATACAAATCGCGCAGCGGGCGCATGCCGATCGTGCCGATCCCGTTCGCCGCCAGCCAGCCGGCGATGGCACCGCTTTCGAGCAGCCGGACCTCGTCGATGCGATAGTGCGCGCGCAACGGCACCACGGTTTCGATGTCGCCGCTCCTGTTGGGGTGAAGCGCCACGAAGGTGAGGCCGCCGGGCAGGGTTTCGATCAGCTCGCGATAGGCGGCTTCGCTCTCCTCGGTTGCCACGCCGGGCGTCATGCGGAAATCATCGACGAGCGGCATCGCCCATTGATCCAGTCGCTTCACCGCTGCGGAAAGCGCTTCGTTTGCGCCAAGAAGATCGAGTTTGAGCACGCGTGCGTAGTGATCCGCGCTGCGAGGCAGCAATACCGGCAGCCGATAGTCGCGCCCGACGCTGCAATAGGCCTCGATCAGCGGTGGAGAGAGTGCCGCGCCCATATGGGTGTCGAGATGCGTGATATCCATGCCGAACGCCAACGCACGGTCGATCTGCGCCCGCATTTCCTCTTCCGCTGCTTCCTCCACGACGCCGTCCGCGAGCGCGGCCACGCTGCGGTGGAAATAACCTTCGTCGTCGACCAGCCCCGACGCCTTGCCGGCACGCGTTAGCGGACCCCAGCGATAGCCCATCCATTCGCTGGTAAGGGTGAGATGGACACCGAGATCGAGTGTCCTGTCTTCCGCCGCGATCCGCGCGATCTCGGGTGACCATGGGCAGGGCATCATCACCGATCCGCAAGTGAGACGGCCGAGCCGGCTCAACTCGACGAATGCGGTGTTGGCACCGTGGCACATGCCGACATCGTCTGCATGCAGGACGGCGACCCGCTGCCCCGAGGCAAAGCCGAGGCGATCCAAGAAGGCATGGCTGCTCATGACGTTCGGGCCGTCAGTTCGAGAGGCTGCTTGAGGATCAGATCCTCGCCCTGGAAGTAGAGCGGGAACTGGCGCGGGCCGAATTCTCCGACGCCTTCCTTTTCGGCGTGGAGATAGGGCCGGTGCATGCGGTGGCCGGTGAATTTGAAACGGCCATCGGCATCGGTCGTCGTCTTGCCGCGCTGCTGGTTGACGAGCAACGTCTGCTCGAAAAGCGTAACAATAGCGCCGGCGACCGGCGCCCCGTCCGATCCGACCACCCTGCCCTCGATCAGCCCGTGATCGTGGAAGCCGATATAGACGTTCCAGATCACGACCAGCACGAAGATGGTGCCGAAGGTGACGGTGAAGCGATTGTTGAGCCAGGACCATCTCATGCGATCAGCCCTTGGTCGCGCCTGACGTCAGGCCCTTGATGAATTCCTTCTGCGCCAGGAGGAAGATCAAGAGGCCCGGCACCAGCACCATGACGCAGAAAGCATAAAGGGCGCCGGTCGTGTCCTCCACCACCGAGAGAAAACGGGACAGGCCGAGCGGTAGCGTCTGCATGTTGACGTCTCGTACGACGACCAACGGCCACAGGAAACTGTTCCAGGACCAGATGAAGGACAGGATCACGTTCGTCGCGATCGCGGGCTTGGTCAGTGGCATGATCAGGCGGAACATGATCTGCCAGTCGGGCACCCCATCGATCCGCGCAGCTTCCACCAGAGAATGCGGGATTGCTTCGAACGCCGCCTTGAAGATGAAGATGCAGATGATCGTCGACATCAGCGGCAGCGCCATGCCGAAATAGGAATTGAGGAGGTGCAACTTGGCGGTGATCAGATAGGCCGGAATGATCGTCACCTGGAACGGGATCATCATGCAGGAGAGGAAGAGCATGATCGTCGCCGCCTTGCCGGGAAAATCCCGCGTCAGCGCATAGCCGGCCATGGCGTTGAGGAAGACATTGGCGACCACCACCATGATCGAGACGACGACACTGTTGACGAGGTAGCGCAGAAACGGAATCGCATACCAGACATCGACGAAATAGAACGGGTTCGCCTCATGCGGCAGGAGCGAAGGCGGATAGGAGAAGATGTTCTCGCCTGTAAGGCTGGTCTTCAGGACCCAGTAGAATGGCACGAGCATCAGGGCGGAAATCAGCGCCAGGGCAAAATGCACGGGCCAATGCCTGCGACCGCGAGCCATGCTACGCACTCCGCCTGACCGCGCCGGCCTCGCCGCCGGCAAGCCGGTTCGCGACGAAGGCAAGCCCGACGAAAAGAACGAAATTTGCCACCGTCATCGCCGCCGCATAATCGAAATGCCCGAGTTTGAAGGCGGTCGAATAGATATAGGTGACGAGCAGGTCCGTTGCGTGCCCCGGCCCGCCGCCCGTCATGACGAAGATCAGGTCGAAAGCGTTGAAGGAATTGATGATGCCGACGACGAAGCAGAGGAAAAGCGATGGCTTCAGGAGCGGTACCGTGATGCGCCAGAAACTCTGGCCGGCACTTGCCCCATCGATGGATGCCGCTTCGTAGAGATTGGGCGGAATGCTCTGCAGTCCGGTCAGCAGGATGATCATGTAGAAACCGATCACCTGCCAGAGCGACGCCAGGATAACGGCCGGCAGCGCCCATTGGAAGCTTTCCAGGAACGGGATGCCCTTAGGGATGATGCCGAATGAGATCAGCACATAATTGATGAGCCCGACCTTCTCGTTATAGAGCCATTGCCAGATGATGCCGACAGCAACCGTCATCACCGGATAGGACATGAAGACGATGGTGCGGTAGACACCACGCCCCCGGATTTGCTGGTTGACCAAAAGCGCCACACCGAGCGCCAGCGCGATCCCCACCGGCGCCGACGCCATGAAGATCAGCGTATTGGCCACCACTTTCCAGAAGGCATCGTCGTAGAACAGCATGTTCTGGTATTGATAGAGGCCGGCAAAGCGTGCCGGCTTGTAGGGCGACCAGAATTCCAGCGACAGCACGACATTCCACACCAGCGGAATGATGCGATAGAGCAGGAAGATCACCAGCGAAGGCAGGAGGAAAAGCCAGATCAACCCGAGTTCGCGCGACCGACGGCGCGCCCAGAAGGCCGGCCGCGCGGCGGGATCTGGCGGGGTTGCCGTCATCCTCTCCGCCACGCGTTCGACCATTGCGCCTTCCCGTTCCTATTCCGCTTCGAGAATGCGGTTGACCTTCTTCTCCGCGGCGTCGAGCGCGTCTTTGGCGCTCTTCTGGCCGAGCAGCGCCGCCTGGAGTTCCGGGTAGAACGCTTCCTTGATTGCCGCATCCTGCGCGAAGGGCCAGTTGCCCGTTAGCTTGTCGAGATTCTCAAGCTGTGTCTTCAGGGCGGGAATGACGGCAGGGATATTCTTCTCGAAATACTTCATGAGTTCGGCGTCGGCTATCTTGTCGCCCATGAGGTTGTTGGTCTGCTCGCCGAAGGCAATGGCCCCGTCACCGCTGGTCGCGATCTTGACGAAATCCCAGGCGGCGTCCGGATGCTTCGATCCTGCCGAGATGACCAGCGCATGCGAATTGGGCGTCGACCATCCGCCCGGCAGGTTGATGGCGCCGACCGAGTTCTCATTCACCCAGTTCGCCTTGCTCTTGAACCACAGATAGGCCGGCGCATGCGCATGCAGCATGCCGACATTGCCCGCTGCGAATGCGCTGTTCGGCTCGACCCATCGGCCTGTCCAACTCACCTTGTCGATCACGCCTTCCTTGGTCAGCTTGGCAAGCTCCTCGACCAGTTTCACGGCTTCCGGCGTATTGAAGGCGGCTTTCTTGAGGTCCGGCGTGACGAAGTCGATGCCGTTCATCTTGAATAATGGCCAGTAGAGCCAGTCGAAATTGAGCGTGATGAAGCCGGACGTAGTGCTACTCGCCATCTTCTTGGCGTCTTCCATCATCTCTTCGAAGCTGGTCGGATCCTTGGTGATCCCTGCCTTCTTCATCATTTCGCGATTGAGGAAGAGCAGCGTCTTGGAGATATAGAGCGGCGCGCCGTAGTTCTTGCCCTTGTAGACCCAGTTATTGAGCACCTCCGGATACATCCGCTTGGTGTAATCCTGGTCCTTGTTTAAATAAGGCGTCAGGTCGAGCAGACCGCCCTGAGAGGCATATTGAAGCCAGATGCCGCCTTGCAGATCGAGAATATCCGGCGGCGTGCCCGCGACGACCTGTGTCTGATACCAGGCCGGCAGCTCGGTGCCCTTCATGTCGATGCGCTTAACATCATAGTCCGGGTGAATCTTCTTGAAGGCATCCACCCATTTCTGGAACCCATCCGTGTAATACGGGATATTCCAGGTTACGACGGTAATCTCCTTGTCGGCCGCTTGCGACGGCGCGGCCATGAAGCCGGCCGCCAGTGCCATTGCTCCGGCGGTGAACAGCAATGCTAGTCTTTTCATCGACTTCCTCCCTGTTTGGCGTGTTGTCGTTTTGCCGATCTTCAAATCCGTGCCATTCCTAATGGCGCGAAAAGTCGAGCTTCACCTCGCGGCCCCTGGCAAGCGCTTCTTCGGCGGCCAGACAGACCAGAATGCGCTTGCGCGCCTCCTCGCCCGTCACGATCGGCCGGTTTGCCTTGAATGCCTCCACTGCCAGGCAAAGCTCTTGGTCGAGTTCGAACAGTTCGCCGGACGCGGCGGCTTCGATCTTCTCCGCCTTGTCCCGGCCCTTCCTCTGCACCTTGATCTCGAAGGAAGGTTCGCGCGTGCGGTCCTCGGCGCCGGACCACCAGGTCCGGATCGAGCCGTCCGTACCAACGAGTTCCATGACGTGATGATGCTCGAAGCCGGCAAGGCTCTGCGTGATGACGGCGTAGGCGCCGCCCGGCCAGTGCATGACCGTCGAGAAATTGTGCGCCATCGCCGCTTCATTGCCTTCCGTGCCAGGCGCCGGACGCCCGTTACCGAAAGCGACGAGACGGTTGGGGTCGCCGAGTTCCTCGAAATACCACATCACCGAATCGAAGAAATGGACCGGCTCCTCCAGGATCCACGAGCCGACCTGATCGCGCTTGTAGCGCCAGCCTCCCGACCCCTGCCGATAGGGAAAACGAAACAGGCTGACATTGGCGTAAAGCGGCCGCCCGATAGCGCCTTCCGCCACCAGTTCCTTCAGCCTGCCCCATTGTGTCGAGAGGCGGAACTCATGGCCGATGCTCAATACCTTGCCGGAAGCTCCGGCTGCGTCAAGAAGATGGTCGCAGGCAGCGACGCTGAGCGCCATCGGCTTTTCGAGCAGGACATGCTTCCCCGCCTCGAGCGCAGCGACCCCGATCTCTTCATGCATGTGATTGGGCACGACGATATCGACGGCTTCAATCGAGGCGTCGGCCAGAAGCGACTTGTAATCGCGATAGATCGGAATGTCCGGGAAGCGCTTGCGGGCGGCGGCGGCCGTCGCCTCGCTCTGGCAAGCGATCGCGGCGAGTTCCGCGCCCGGCGCCTTGGCGATCGCCTCCGCGTGATGGGTGCCCCAAAGACCGTACCCGATAAGACCGAAGCGCAAATCCATCCTCCCCGAATTCGCCGCCGCAGTGTAACTGTAACCGATTACAAACAGTAGACAGCAAAGCCCAATCACTGTCAACCGGCCGAGCCGCACTGCTCAACTTTCCGGCGCCGGCCCCGTCGAGCCTCGCAGGATCAATCTCACCTCGACTTCCGTCGCATGGGTGACGGTCTGCCCCGCGATGCTGTCGATAAGATGGTCCGCCGCCAACTGGCCGATTTCCCGCGCCGGCAGCGCCATCGTCGTCAGGCCCGGAGGCAATTGCGAGGCCCAGTCCAGATCGTCGAACCCGGCTATGGAAAGGTCCTGCGGCACGCGGTAACCAAGCGCCTGCGCTTCAAGCAGCGCGCCGAAAGCAAGCACGTCGTTGCCGCATACAATAGCCGTCGGGCGCGGCTTACCGCTCATCAGCGCTCTCAGCCCCTGTCGCCCCTGCTGCACCCGGTACGGACCCTCGATAGTCCTCTCCGCGGGCAGATCGAGCCCACGTGCCGCAAGCGCCCGGCGCACGCCCTTCACACGACCGCTGGCGCGATCGCTGACCTGATTGGGACCGGCGATCATCGCGAAGACCCGGTGGCCGAGGTCGAGCAGATGCTCGGTCAGCCGCGCCGCAGCGGCCTGGTTGTCGAAACCGATATTGGGATGGGGCGAGCGCGGGTCATAAATGGCGGTGTTGACGAAGGGAATACCGCGCTTCTCCATGAGCTGGTAGAGCGCTGGGTGGTGCAGTTCACCTTCCAGCATAAGCCCGTCCACACCAGCCTCTATGAGGTTCCGGCATTGAGCCAGTTCCAGTTCCAGATCATATTCGAACAAAGCCAAGAGGACATTGTAGCCGCGTTCCCGGCAACGCTTCTGCAGCGCCGCCACCTTGCTGGCGCGGGTAGCGTTGTCGACCGTGGGAATGATTGCGCCGATGGCGTGCGAGCGACGCATCGACAGCGCCCTTGCTGCGCCGTGCCGGATATAGCCGAGTTCACGGACCGCGCTCTCGACGCGTGCGCGTATATCCGGCCGGACGCTGGCTGGCTCGTTGAGGAAGCGCGATACGGTGGCTGTCGAGACCCCGGCCGAAAGAGCTACATCGCGAACGCCCGGAAACCGGCGAACGTCGCCAGGGCCGTTCCTTGTCGAGGAGCTTTCTCCGTCGTTCCGCGGGGTTTTCATCTTGATCTCGACTAAAGAAAAAAGGCCTGTTACGCTGTAATCGGTTACAGAATGCACTATCGCCGTGCTTCTGTGAAGAGAGGCAGAGCGGGTCAGGAGGAGCGTTTGGCCACAGTCAATCTGCGCCAGGTCGTCAAGCGCTTCGGCGCGGTCGAGGTCGTCCATGGCATCGACCTCGATATCGCCGACACCGAATTTCTGGTTCTGGTCGGCCCGTCTGGCTGCGGCAAGAGCACCCTACTGCGCATGGTCGCGGGATTGGAGGACGTCTCTTCCGGCGAAATCCGGATCGACGGCAAAACGGTCAACGAGGTACAGCCGAAAAACCGTGACATCGCCATGGTCTTTCAGGACTACGCCCTCTATCCGCACCTCAATGTCTTCCGCAACATGTCCTTCGCGCTCGAGGTGCAGGGCAAGCCGAAGGATCAGATCAGCGCGCTCGTCAAACGCGCCGCGGATATTCTGGACATCGCGCATCTGTTCGACCGCCTTCCCGGCCAACTCTCCGGCGGCCAACGCCAGCGTGTCGCGATGGGACGGGCGCTGGTGCGCAATCCGAAGGTTTTCCTGTTCGACGAACCCTTGTCTAACCTCGACGCGAAGCTGCGCTCCGACATGCGCATCGAGATCAAGAAACTGCATCAGGAGGTGCGGACGACGGTTATCTACGTCACGCATGACCAGGTCGAGGCGATGACGCTCGCCGACCGCATCGTGGTCATGCGTTCGGGCCATATGGAACAGATCGGAACGCCGGACGACGTCTACAATCGCCCGGCGACGCTGTTCGTCGCCGGCTTCATCGGCGCGCCGCGCATGAACCAGATCGCCTGCCGTCTGGCGGCGGATGGTGGGGCGACAGCCGAAACGGAGGACGGCATCCGCTTCCCCCTCACCCGCTATCGCCGCGATGCGCTCGGCGATGCGGACCGCAAGCTGGTCCTTGGGCTGCGGCCGGAAAACTTCGCGATAGCTGGCGAAGACAACCCGCTTTCCTTCGAGGCCGTCATCCGCTTCGTAGAACCGCTCGGCTCAGATACGCTTGTCTTCTTTCCGCTCGGCGGGACCGAGATCATCGCGCGCCTGCCGCCTTCGCCTGATCTCAAATCCGGCAAGACGATCCGTCTTGCCGCCGATCCGGACAAGCCGCATCTGTTCGATGCCGAAACCGGAAAACTGATCGCACCGGCTTCCTGAGAGACTTTCATGGATAAAAAGAATCCACTGGCAATCGCCAAGGAAGATGTCGGGCGCGGATCCCCCATCGGGTTCGAAGCCGTTGCGGACAACGCGACGGTGATCCGGCGCTTTGCCGATGATCTCATGGCCGAATACCTTGCCGCAAAGGCCGCCGGTCGGGAGAAGGTGGTTTTCATCCTGCCGGTAGGGCCGGTAGGGCAGTATGAATTGTGGGCACAGGACTGCAATGACAAGCGCGTCAGCCTGAAGGATCTCGTGCTCGTCAACATGGACGAATATTTGACGCCCGACGGCGGGGACTTCATTCCCCTTTCCAATCCGCTGAGCTTCCGTGCCCATATGGAGCGCAATTTCTTTGCCCGGCTCGATGCCGACCTGGCACCGCCGCCGGGAGCACGGCATTTCCCCGATCCGCGCAATCCGCAAGCAACCGGCGATCTGATCGACAGGCTTGGAGGGGTCGATGTCTGTTTCGGCGGCGTCGGCATTACCGGCCATCTCGCCTTCAATGACCCGCCCGAGCCCGGCGAGCCGTTGGACCGGGCGGCTTTTGCCGCGCTGCCGACGCGGGTGGTGCGGCTGTCGCGCGAGACTCGGCTTATCAACTCCATCACGGCCGCGTCGGGCAATATCGACTATATCCCTGAACTGGCGGTCACCGTCGGTATGAAAGAGATATTGGCAAGCCGTAAGGTCCGCATCTTCATGAACCGGACATGGCAGTGCGCAATCGTGCGCAAGCTGTTGCACGGTCCCGTGACGCCGACGGTACCGGCGTCATTGTTGCAGGATCACCCGGACGCCCGCGTGGTGGCGGCCGATGTTGTCACGGATTTGCCCCTTCCCCAATTGCACTGACGGTCCTTCTGCTCCGCGCCCTCAAAATATCTCCGGCTCGGGCACCGGCGCTGTTCCGGCGAGGAAATCGAAGTCGCAGCCCTTGTCGGCCTGGCTGACATGTGCCTGGTAAAGCGCCGCGAAGGAACGCGAGTAGCGCTCGGGCGGTGACCATTCTCTGCGGCGCCGATAGAGTTCTTCCGCATCGACCAGCATATCGAGCGTGCCTGCCTCGGCGTCGAGGCGGATGCGATCACCGGTTTTCAAAAGCGCGAGCGGGCCGCCGACGGCGGATTCCGGCGCGACATGCAGGACACAGGTGCCGTAATGCGTGCCGCTCATGCGTCCATCCGAAATGCGCACCATGTCGGTGACGCCCTTCTGCTGCAGCTTTTTCGGGATCTGGAGATTGCCCCATTCCGGCATGCCAGGGGCGCCGACCGGCCCCGCCCCACGCAGGACAAGGATTGTATCGGCCGTGACATCGAGATCGGGGTCGTCGACACGCCTGCGCATATCTTCCGGCCCGTCGAATACGAGCGCGGCACCTTCATGGCGAAGGAGATGCGGGCTGGCCGCCGAGGTCTTCATCACCGCGCCGTCGGGAGCAAGATTGCCTCTGAGCAGCACCAGCGTACGGCCTTTCGCGATCGGTATTACGGGGTTGGCCGGAGTGCGGATGACATCATCGTTCCAGCACTCCGCCCCTGCGATCGCTTCGCCAAGCGTACGCCCTTCCACGGTTATCGCGGAGAGATCGAGATGCTCGCCGATGCGTGCCAGAAGTGCTTTCATGCCGCCGGCGAAATAAAAGTCCTCCATAAGATTGTCGCCGGAGGGAAAAAGATTGGCGAGAACCGGAATGCGGGCCGAGACCTGAGCCATGTCATCGAGCGTCAGCTCGACTCCTGCGCGCCCGGCAATCGCGATCAGATGGATGGCGGCATTCGTCGAGCCGCCGAGCGCCATATAGGCGGCGATACCATTCATGATCGCTGACCGGGTCAGGATATCGGTCGGCTTCAGGTCCTCCCAGATCATTTCCACGATACGGGAACCCGCGAACGATACCATCCGAGCATGACCCGAATCCACGGCGGGGATCGACGACGCCCCCGTGATCGTTATTCCCATCGCATCGGCGATCGAAGTCATCGTCGAGGCCGTGCCCATCGTGTTGCAGGTTCCGGCGGAGCGTGTCATGCGGCCTTCAAGATCGATCCACTGGTCCTCACTGATCCTGCCAAGCCGCAATTCCTCCCAGTATTTTTTCGTGTGCGTGCCCGCACCAGCCTTGACGCCGTGCCATTGGCCATTCGACATCGGTCCCGCCGGACAGAAGATCGCCGGAAGGCCCATGCTGATCGCGCCCATCAGAAGACCGGGCGTGGACTTGTCGCAGCCGCCAAGGAGCACCGCTCCGTCGATCGGGTGCGAGCGCAGAAGTTCTTCCGTCTCCATGGCGAGGAAGTTGCGATAGAGCATGGTGCTCGGCTTCACCATTACCTCGCCGACGGAGAGCGCCGGCAATTCGACCGGATAGCCGCCCGCCTGCCAGACGCCGCGCTTGGCGGCTTCGGCACGGTCGCGCAGATGCGCATGGCAGGGGCTCATCTCGCTCCATGTGTTGATGATGCCGATTACAGGCCGGCCCATGAATTCCTCGCGCCGCATGCCCATCTGCTGGGTGCGCTGGCGATGCGAAAACGCGCGAATATCGCTTGCGGCGAACCAGCGCTGGCTGCGCAAATCCTCGATGCGCTTTCTAGGCTGTTTCAGATTACCCATGGCGTATCATCCTTCCAATTCAATCGTGCCTTATTAGACCGTCACGCGGCAGCGGACGATACCGTCCATCATCGAAACGGATTCGCAGGAAGCCCTGTTATCCCGACATCGAGCGCGATCAAGCGACCGGCGAGTGGCTGGCTTTCCGGATCGGTCAGATGGGCGGAGGCCGAGGTCACATAGATGGTCTGGTAGTCCGGCCCTCCAAAGGCGAGCTTGGTAGGGCGCTCTACCGGAAGGCGCACGACAAGATCGAGTTCGCCGCGCGGCGTATAGCGAAGCAACTGGCTTCCCCAAACAGCCGCCGCCCAATAGCAGCCTTCCGCGTCTACTGCTGCGCCATCCGGACGGCCCTGGCTCTCACTGAGTTTGGCGAAGACGCTACACTCGCCGAGCAGCCCCGTCTCGGGATCATAGCTGGCCTTCCAGACGGTCCGATGGGGCGTATCGGCCAGATAGAGCGTCCTGCCGTCGGGGCTGAAGGCGAGGCCGTTCGGGATGGACAGGCCGGAAAGAAGACCGGTCTTCCCGCCCTCACCGTCGACCAGATAGAAATTACCGACCGGATCCGGGGTCGTGCCCTGCGGCGCCGGGCGCATGGTTCCTACGATCAGACGCCCGTTCAGATCACAGACGGCGTCATTCGTTCGGCTTGACGGATCGTCGGGCTCGATCTCGATGAAAGTGGCTGCCGTCTCCGTTCGAAGGTCGAAACGTTGGATCGAATCGGCTTGCCCGACCAGCAGCTTTCCATCGCTGCAAGGCTGCACGAAACCAGCCTGCTGCGGGAACAAAAAGCGCTTCGTCTGCCCATCCGAAGCGTCGGTGGAAAAAAGCGCGTGACCGGGGATATCGACCCAGTGAAGCCTGTTCGCGGTAGCGTCATAAAACACGCTTTCGCCAAGGAGCGCTTTTGCCTCGCCGATGACCTCGATGGCCGGCGTCAGGACGCGCACTGGCATCGCCTTATCCGCGCTCGATCGCTTTCACCTCGGCGCGCGCGGCTCCCATCATGAGGCCTAGGTCGGAGCCCGAGGCGACCCAGTTAAAGCCGTAGCCGAAATAATCCGATGCGCGCGCCGCGCCTGAGGCCAGGATGCCGGTCGGCTTGCCCACGGCGGCGCATGCCTCTGCCGCTTTCGCCAGGGCTTCCTGCACCGAGGGATGGTCGACCTGGCCGATCAACCCCATGCTGGCGGAGAGATCGGAAGGCCCGATGAAAATGCTGTCCACACCCGGCACCGCCGCGATCTCGGCAAGGTTGGCCACCGCCTCTATGGTTTCCAGTTGCAGCACAACGCACAATTCGTCCGCCGCCTTGCCGAAATAGCCGCCGACGCCGCCGAAGCGCGTCGCCCGGCTCATCCCGGCGACGCCACGCACGCCATCCGGCGGATAACGCGTCGCCGCCACGGCGCGGCGCGCCTCTTCCGCATTCTGGATATAAGGGAACATGATCGAATTGGCGCCGATGTCGAGCACCTGCTTGACGACGACAATGTCGTTCCAGGGCAATCTGACCAGCGGCGCGGCGGAGGTTCCGGCAACCGCCTGCAGGAGCGGCAAAAGGCGGGGGACGTCGTTTGGCGCATGCTCCATGTCGAGCACGACGAAGTCATAACCGGCGCAGCCGAGCGCTTCGGCGACCAGCGGACTGCCGCTCATCGACCAGACCCCCAGCGCGCCCTTGCGCTGCATGGCTTTCTTGAAATGGTTGACGGGCAGTTCCATGCTTCTTCGTTCCTTCGATATCGGTTGGCCGGAAATCGCGGCGTGCAATCATCTGCTCGCGGTCGCCGTCGGGGACGACAGTCCTGCCGCGGCGGCGTCGCCGGCCGCCGTCTGCCGCGCCAGCCACGCGCGGTAGTCGCGGCCTGTATTAGCGATGTGAACGCCGAGGAGTTCGTTGAATTTTCTCTCCTCCCCCGCCTCCAGCAACCGGTACAGGCGGCGATGGGTTTCCAGCGAGCGATCGACAACCTGCGTGTCGTCATGCGCGCGGCTGCGCAGTGCCCCGATTTTCGCGGCGATGAGACCGTAGGCCGAAACGAGGTAGGAATTGCCTGCGCCTTCGATCAGGGCCATGTGGAAATCGGCGTCGAGCCTCCGATAGGTCTGGAACGCCTCGCGGGCGATGGCGCGGTCCATCGCTTCCAGTATCTTCGCCATATGGCGCAGGACGGGCGCTTTGTCGGAGAGGAAGATCAGCCGGGCCGCCTCCGTCTCCAGCAGCCGGCGAAATCCGGCGATCTGATCGATCTCCCGGTCCTCGATGCGGAAAATCGACGTCCCGCGCTGAGGGTCGATCTGGACCAGCCCCTCACGCCTCAGCTGCATCAATGCCTCCCGGACGGGCGTCTTGGAGATGCCGAGCATCTTGGACAGCCTGATCTCGGACAGCTGGTCGCCGAGCTTCAGGCGCCCTTCGATGATGGCGTCGCGCAATTCCCGCCCCGCCATCTCGGACAGCGATTCAGGCCGGTTCAGTTTTTCAAGACTCAAGGGTTCGACCTCCGGATAGAGCTTCATTAGCGGAATTTTCTTTCTCCGGATAGACAGTATCTGGAATATCAGATACTGATCAGGTGGTTGCTGGTCCGTTATCGCTTCCGAAGCTGGGAAATGGTGGGATGCGGCATGTTAACAATTGGGAGGTTCCATTGTTTCGCTTGAGCAGAATGGCGTGGCGATCCGCCGTCGTCGCCTCGACAATCCTTTCCGTGGGACTGGCTGCCACGGCATCGCATGCCGCTGACAAGGTGACGCTCACCTTCGCCAACTGGGCCGATGCGGAGGGCGCGACCCGGCCGGGTATCCAGGCAGTGATCGCCGCGTTCGAAAAAGAAAATCCGGATATCCAGATCAAGAGCGAGGCGATCTCCTTCTCCGAGATCGCTCGCCAACTGGTGCTAAGGGTCCGATCCGGCAACCCGCCGGACGTTGCGGAAATCGCCGGCAACGACACGATGCTTCTGGCGCAAACCGGCAAGCTCGAGCCGCTCGACGGTCATATCGACGCCGCGACGAAGGCGGCGCTGAAGCCATCATCGATCGAGGGCCTGAGCGACAAGGGCAAATTGATTGCCTTTCCCTGGACGCAGGCGCCGGCCGGTCTCTGGTACGACAAGGCAGTGATGCAGAAGGCGGGCCTCGATCCTGAAAATCCGCCCAAGACCATCGATGAGTTGATGAAGGACCTGGCGGCCATCAAGAAAAGTCAGCCCGACGTCATTCCGCTCGGCCTCGACACGACCAATCGTGCCTTTTCGCTGATCTCCAATTGGCCATGGATGAAGGCTTTCGGGGCCGATCCGTTCGTCGAGAACGGCGCCACCTCTGATGCGATGAAGAGCTATCTGTCGTGGATGCGCGATCTTGCCAAAAAGGGTTACATTGATCCCGGCCGCAAGATCGGGGAATTCCGGCCCCTTATCGCACAGGACAAGGTAGCGTTTCTCTGGGACCAGGTGCTCCTCCAAGGCGTCATCCAGTCGACCAACAAGATGACGGATGACGATTTCAACAAGCATTACGGCGTCACCACTCAGCCGGCCGGCGCATCGGGGAAATCCTATTCCTTCGAGGGCGGCCATCAGCTCGTGATGTTTTCGGACGGCAAGCACAAGGAAGCGGCCTGGAAGTTCATCAGATATCTGGCCACCTCACCCTACGCGATCGAACATTACACGCTGAGCTATGAAGCCTCACTGACGCCGCTGGAGAAGGCACCGACCGACGCGCTTGCCAAGAAGCTCGACACGCCGGTCTTCAATGCTTTCTCCGAAAAGATCATGCCGACCGTGACGGCGGTCCCCTACGGCCCCAAATTCGCTCCCGGCGCCACCGCCATCATGGCCGGTGTCCAGCAGGCGGTCACGGGCGATACGCCGATCGACGAGATTGCCGCCTCGATCCAGCAGAATCTGGGTAATTGATGACAGCGGCGGCCGCCCAACGGTCAACGAAAGCGGCGCCCGCCCGGAAGAACGCCGAGCGGGTGCCGTGGATCGACTGGATGGTGCTTCCGACCGTCGGCGTACTGGCGGTCGTTATCGGCTATCCGGTCATCTACACGCTCGTTCTCTCGACCACCAAATACAACATGCTGGACATGGTGCCGCCGCGCTACATCGGCGGCGGCAATTATGAGCATCTCATCAGCGACCCGATCTTCTGGACCTCGCTCCGGAACACGGTGGTCTACACATTCGGCAGCGTCATCGTTTCCTCACTGCTCGGCCTTGCGCTGGCGCTCCTGACGGAAAGCCTGACGGGCTGGCGTTTCAGGAGCGTCCGCGCGCTTCTTCTCACTCCTTGGGCCGTGCCCTTCGTGGTCGTCGCCTTCCTGTTCCGCTACATGTACCTGCAGAATGGCGGCGTCATCAACGCGGTGCTCCTCGATGTCGGTCTGATCGACAAGCCGGTGCTGTGGCTGAACAACAGCGCGCTTGCCCTGCCGGCGATCATGGCCGCGAATATCTGGGCGATGATGCCGTTCTTCTTCCTGCTCCTCAGCGCGGCGCTGGCAGCCATCCCGAACGAGGTGATCGAATCGGCGCGCATCGACAAGGCGGGAACGTGGAGCATGGTGTTCCACATCAAGCTGCCTTTCCTGAAGAGCGCGCTTTTCATTTCCAGCCTGTTGATGATCATCTCCAACTTCAACGACTTCGCCAAGATATGGGCGATGACACAGGGCGGCCCCGGCTATTCGACGACGACCCTCGTCATCTATGTCTATTGGCTTGCCTTCGAGAATTTCGATTTCGGCTACGCATCGGCGATCGGCGTCGTCTGGCTCGTGCTTCTGCTCGTCTTCGCGCTCGTCTATCTGCGCGCCATCAGGATGAATCCATGAACACGAAGGCAACCAGCGTTCCGACGGGTGTCCGTCGCATCAGCGCGGGCCGGATCGTCAAATATGCGGCGATTGCGCTTGCGCTCTTCTGGAGCCTCGCGCCGGTCTATTGGATGCTGGCGACCTCCTTCAAGACCGAACTGGAGGCGACCCGCATCGACCCGACGCCGATCCCGGTCGAGCCGACACTTGCCAACTATATTGGCCTCGGCGGCCAATCGCTGCCCTTCTTCGCCTTCTTCTTCAACAGCGTCATCAGTTGCCTGGCGACGGCCATCATCGCCGTCATCATCGCCACGCCAGCGGCCTATTCCCTGTCACGGGCACGCTTTCGCCTGAGAGGCCCGATCAGCTATTCTGTCCTCCTGTTCCGCATGCTGCCGCTGGTCGTGATGCTGGCGCCGCTTTATCTCCTCCTCCTCAACGCGCGGCTTCTCGACAGCCTTGCCGGCCTCGTCGTCGGCTTCACGACCTTCGGCCTCCCCTTCGCTGTCTGGATGATGAAGAGCTTCATCGATGCCGTGCCGATAGAGGTCGAAGAGGCGGCGCGCATCGACGGTTATCCGCGTTGGCAGATCCTGCTTCGCGTGGTGACGCCGCTCATCCTGCCCGGCCTCCTGACGACCGGAACCTTCGTCTTCATGGAAGCCTGGAACAACCTGATCTACCCGATCACCTTCATGACGACGATGGACAAGCAGACGCTGCCGGCTGCTCTCGTCCTGACTTTCACCGGTCAGTTCAAGACGGATTGGGGCGGCATGATGGCCGCTTCCACCGTGACCACAGTGCCGTTGATGATCGCCTTCTTCGCGGTCCAGCGTTCGATGGTGCGCGGCCTGACATCGGGAGCGGTCGCCGGTGCCTAAGCAAAACGGAAAGAGGTTTGCCGGCAAGGCAGCTCTTGTCACGGGCGCTGCCGGCGGCATCGGGCGGGCGATCGCAAGGCGTCTGGCCGAGGACGGCGCACGCGTGATGCTCACCGATATCGACACGGCGCGCCTCGAACAGACGATACGGGAATTCGCAGATCACGGCTTCGATGCCGTCGGTATCACATGCGATCTCGGCGACGCCGATGAGCGCGCCCGTCTCGTGCCGACGCTCGTAGCGAAATGGGGCCGTATTGATATCCTCGTCAACAATGCCGCCTTCCACGGGCCGCGCCAGGATTTCCTGGATTCGTCCGAAGCCAACTGGCAGGCCGTCTTCTCGGTCAACGTGATTGCCGCCGGAGTCCTTTGCCAGCAGGCGGCGCAGGCGATGCGGGCAACGGGCGGCGGCGCGATCGTCAATATCGGCTCCATCCAGGCGGGCATGCCGGTGCCGACTTATACCGCCTATGCAACGAGCAAAGGCGCGATAGCGAGCCTGACGCTGGCGCTCGCCGTCGAGCTTTCGTCAGAGGGCATCCGCGTCAATGCCGTGACGCCCGGCGTCATCGCAACCGCCGCGTTCGAGAAAACCCTTTCCGAGAATGCCGGCGGCGCGTCCGTCATACCAAGCGCGGCGCTCCTCGGCAGGTCCGGCCACGCCGAGGAAGTCGCGGCCGCCGTCGCTTTCCTCGCCTCCGATGAGGCGTCCTTTATCACGGGCGCCATCCTGCCGGTCGATGGCGGGCGCCACATCAGCCGCCGGCCGGACCCTTTCCAGATCGCCTTCGGCGCAAAACACCAGAACGGAACGTCCTGATGGCCAGCATTTCGCTTCGCAATGTCACGAAATTCTATGGTGACGTGCAGGTTCTCTTCGACTGCGATCTGGACATCGCCGACCACGAATTCGTCGTGCTTGTCGGCCCGTCGGGCTCCGGCAAGACGACCCTGCTACGCTTGATCTCCGGGCTGGAACATATCAGCTCGGGCGATCTCTATTTCGGCGAGACGCGCGTCAACGACGTCGATGTCGGCGACCGCGACATCGCCATGGTGTTCCAGAACTACGGGCTCTATCCGCATATGTCAGTTTACGACAACATGGCCTTCGGCCTGAAGCGCCGCAAGGTGCCGACGAAAGAGATCGACAAGCGCGTTCGCGGCGCGGCTGAAATGCTCAACATGGCCAACTATCTCGAGCGCCGGCCGCGCCAGCTTTCCGGCGGCCAGCGCCAGCGCGTCGCGCTCGGCCGTGCTATCGTGCGCGAGCCAGCGGTCTTCCTGCTCGACGAGCCGCTTTCCAACCTCGATGCGCATCTGCGCGTCCAGATGCGCGCCGAGATACTGCGCGTCCATCGCACAGTGACGGCGACCGCCGTTTATGTCACGCACGACCAGATCGAGGCGATGACGATGGGCGACCGCATCGTAGTGATGAACGAGGGGCGCATCCAGCAAGTCGGCACGCCGGACGAGCTTTACGATTCTCCCGCCAACAAATTCGTCGCCTCCTTCATCGGCACGCCGGCCATGGGCTTCCTCTCCTGCCGCGTCGAGCGGAGCGGGGAGGCGGTGACGCTCATGAGCGACAGCGTGGCGATCCGGCTCCGGCCCCGGCAGGCGCAGGCGGTCGTCCACTCGGGCGCCGGGCGCGTCCTGGTCGGTATCCGCCCGGAGCGGCTGACGCTCGGCGAGAACGCGGCGGCGGATTGGTCGGTCCAAGGCATCGTCGATGTCGTCGAGATGCTGGGGTCCGAGCAATTTGTACATTTCAACGTCGATGGCGGGACGCTGACCGCACGTGTCTCACGCGACCATCCCGTGAAGGTCCAGCAATCCGTTCTTTTCTCGGGCGCGGCCGAGCATCTTCATCTCTTCGATGAAGCTACCGGCCGCACCCTTTCCTGACGAGCAGGCAGAGCATATCCGATGGCCACCATTGCCGAGGTAAAAACCTTCCGCGTTCCGCCACGCTGGATCTTCGTTCGCGTGACGACCGATGACGGGTTGGTCGGCTGGGGAGAATCGATCATTCCCAAACGGGCGGGCGCCGTCGTCGCCGCAATCGAGGACATGGCAAGAAACCTCAAAGGCTACGACGCCGACCGCATCGAGGACATAGCGCAAAGATTGCGCCGCGGCGCCTTTTTCCGCGGCGGTCCCCTGCTTGGAACGGCGGCGTCGGGGATCGAACAGGCCTTGTGGGATATCAAGGGAAAGCGGCACAGCCTGCCGATTTATGAATTTCTGGGCGGGCGAGTGCGCGACAGGATCCGCGCCTATGCATGGATCGGCGGCGACAGCCCCGCCGGCGTCGTCGAGCATGCGCGCGAGCGTATCTCGCAAGGGTTTTCGGCGGTGAAGATGAACGCCACGCCGGCCATCCCCTATCTCGGCGGCGGCGCCATAATCGACGCTGCTGTGGAGCGCGTCGCCGCTCTCCGCGACGCCTTCGGCGGCAAGCTCGACATCGCGCTCGACCTGCATGGCCGCGTCTCCCGCGCGGCGCTGAAGCCGCTGTTGAAGGAGATAGAACAGTTCCGTCCGATGTGGGTCGAGGAGGCGACGTTGCCGGAAAACGAGGAGAGCCTGACGGTGCTCGCGCGCGCTGCCGGCTCAATCCCGGTAGCGACTGGCGAGCGTCTTGCCTCCCGCTGGGAGGTCAAGCGTGTGCTAGACACCGGCGCCGTCGATATCATTCAGCCGGACATTTCGATCACGGGCCTGTTCGAACTGGAAAAGATCGCCAGGCTCGCGGAGATCTACGATGTCGCGGTCGCGCCGCATTGCCCGAACGGTCCGGTGTCGCTTGCAGCCTCGCTCCAGATCGGCTTCTGCACTCCCAATGTGGTGATCCAGGAACAGAGTCTCGGGCTTCACTATCATCAGGGCTTTTCCGGCCTGCCCAAAGGCGAGATGCATGATTATCTCGCGGATTCAGCCCCGCTCACCACGATCGACGGCGCCTTTGCGCCGCTCGCCGGGCCGGGGCTCGGCGTCGAAATCGTCGGCGAGGTCGTGGAAAACCGCGCCACGGACTGGTTCCTCCCGGACGCCGACTGGACACACATCGACGGCACGTACGCCGAGTGGTGACGCCGAAAGCTGGCGCTCCTATCGACCGATCGCCTCGATTTCCGCCGCAAGGGCATCATCGACAACTATGCCGTCCCGCAGCAGGCGTGCCCTCATTTCCTGACGCCTGCGGCCGGGCAGACGCGCGCCCTCGCTTCCTGCGACGGCATCCGCCATGACCGCGAAGCGCGAAAGCGCGTTCGGACCGAAAGCGGCCGGATCGATGGCGATCAGCGTCTGGCCGACGCCCGGCGGCGTACCCTCGGCATCGAAAAACGACGTTGCCTCATAGGCGTAGTTCGCGCCTGTAAGCCCGGCGCAGAGAAGCTCGACCATGAGCGCCAGCGCCGTTCCCTTGGCATCGCCGAGCGGCACCATGGTGCCGGCAAGCGCGACTTTCGGGTCTGTCGTCGGCCGACCTTCGACATCGAGCGCCCAGCCTTCCGGTATCGCCTCGCCTTTCTGAGCCGCAGCCATGACCTTGCCGCGCGCTACCTTGGATAGGGAGACATCCACGACGATAGGGTCGGCGTCCTCTATCGGCGCCGCAAAGGCGATCGGATCGGTTCCGAAGAGCGCGCGGCTGGCGCCCCAGGGCGCCATGGCACCCGGAGAGTTGGCGAAAAGAAGCGCGATGACGCCGCGTTCCGCGAGCCTTTCGACGGGAACGCCGGCGACGCCGCAATGGTGCGAACGGCGGATGCCGGCAATCGCGATGCCCTGGCTGCGGGCCGCTTCCGGCAGCCAATCGATTGCAAGATCGAGCGCCGGATAGGCAAAGCCGTTCGCCGCATCGACGGCGAGCGCGCCGGGGCGGGTCGGTATGCCCGTTGGTGCCGCAAAACCGTCGACCTTGCCTGAGCGGGCCTGCGCCGAGTAGGCCGCGACCCGGCGAAGCCCATGACCGCCCTGCCCGGCGAGTTCGGCGGCAAGAAGCGCATTGGCGACGGAGGCGGCATTGGCCTCGCTTGTCTTCGAACGCCGCAGCGCGCCAGCGATCAGTTCGCGAACCTCTTCGGCGGTCATTATCATGAGGCGTTCGCCGCGCCATCGAGATGTGCCAGCACCTTCTCGGCGATCAGATGGCTGACGCGTTCATTCGATTCCTCCGTAACCCCGGCGATATGCGGGGTCAGCACCAGATTGGCTATCCCCTTGAATTTTTCGCCGGCTTCCGCGGTCAACGGTTCGGTCTCGAACACGTCGAGCGCGGCCCCGCCGGGCCTGCCTTCTTTCAGCGCCGCCGCGAGCGCCGCCTCATCGACGATGCCACCGCGCGCCGCGTTGATGAGGATGGCGTCGGCCTTCATCCGTGCCAGCGCGCCGGCGTCGATCATGTGCCGGGTCTGGTCCGTCAGCGGGGTATGGAGCGAGACGACATCGGCAGTCTCGAGCAGGCCGTCGAGGGAGACGTTGCGGGCAAGGCGCCAAGCCGGGTCGTCGGCCGGGCTATAGGGATCGTAGGCCAGCACCGTCATGCCCAGCATCTGCGCGCGCCATGCCACTTCGCGCGCGATCGAGCCGAAGCCTACGAGGCCGAGCGTCTTGCCGGCCAGCTCGCGACCGGCAAGTGCCTGCCGCGGCCATTTGCCGGAGAGCATGGCTTCATTTGCGGTATAGGCGTGACGCAGCAGCATCGCGGCGGTGGTAATCACATATTCGGCGACGGAGAGATCGTTGGCGCCGGTAGCCGGATAGACAGCGACGTCGCGCGCCTTGCAGGCTTCCATGTCGATATTGTCGAGGCCGACGCCAAGCCGGCCGACACAGGAGAGCCTGTCGGCGGCGTCCAGGATTGCCGCGCCGACTTTCGTGCGGTTGCGGACGATTAGCGCCCTTGTGCCTTCCAGCATGCCCGGAATGTGGTTTTGGCGGTCGGCCAGGGCGGGATCGTAAAGCGTCTCGTAGCGCGCTTCGATGAGCGCGACGGCGGTCTCGTCCATGAATTCGGTGATGATGACGTCCGGCATTGAAATTCCCTGTCAGAGATTTGCCAGTCAGAGGTTCGTTACGGGTAGCGGGACGCCGAGCACCGAACGGAACAGCCAGGTGAACCCGACGATAATGACGAGGCCGGTGATCGCATAGAGGATGGCGGTGCGCGCGGTCCAGCGTTCATGCATGCCGACAAATATCAGAATGACGAAAAGGGCGATCGAACATACGGTGAAGCCGAGGCTTTCGAGCAGCAGCGCACACGCCAGCATGGAAACCACGAGGATCGCACGGCGCGGAAAGGAGCCCTCGTCCACCTCTTTTTCGCCGCCATACCCCAAAAGGGAGCGCGCCAGTACCGCGAGTGAAAAGATGATGAGGGCGATCGAAACCGCGACGGGGAAGACCACTGAATCGATATCGGTGTAGCCGCGCGCATCGTTGATGGCCAGGCTTGCCAGGCAGATCAACACCACGGATATGACGGCGCTGCCCCAATCTATATCGCCACGCTCGACGGCTGGGGCGCTCTGCGTGCCGGTTGCCGCGGCGCCGGCAGACCGGCGATGCTGGCGCGCGCGGTGGATTGGCCAGAGGATCGACAAAAGCGTGAACGCGATGATCGCAAGCGACAGCGGCCGGCCGAAGAACATTGCCGGCACGTTTCCGACGGCCGTTCCGATCGTCCAGCCTTGCACGAAGCCCTGCTCCGCGATCGGGCCGAGTATGAGCCCGAGCACGATCGGCGACACCGCGAAACGGAAGCGGGCGAGGATCCATCCGACAAGGCCGAGCACCACCATGACGGCGACGTCGCTGGCGCTGTTGCGGATCGCATAGGTGCCGATGATCGTCATAAAGGCGACGCCTGCGATCAACAGGGGCTTTGGCACGTTGAGGATCGACTTGTAGGCGTAGCGGCCGATAAGGAGGCCGACGGGCAGCATTAGGATCGTCGCCAGGAACAGCCCCCAGACGAACGTATAGACGATCGCCCCCTGGCTGGCGAAGAGCGTCGGGCCGATATGGACGCCCTGCACGAGCAGCGCGCCGAGGATAATGGCATCGGGCGGCGTGCCGGGAATGCCGAGCACCAGCGTCGGGATCAGGCCGCCGCCGACGGTGGCGTTGTTCGCCGATTCCGACGCGATGATGCCGCCCGGTTCCCCGTGGCCGAATTTCTGATCGGGCCGTGCCGTTCGCCGTGCCTCGGAATAGGAAACGAGGCCCGCGACCGAGCCGCCGGCGCCCGGCAAGATGCCGACGATCGTGCCGATGATCGACGAGCGCGCGACGTTGACCTTGTTGCCGAAAAGCACGCGCATGGCGTCATAGAGCCGGAAGCCGCGCGGTTCGTCCTCGATCTTCAGATGACGCTCCTGCGTTGCCGCAAGATCGATCAGGACAGGAATGCAATAGAGCCCGATCAGGCCCGCCACGATCTCGATGCCGCCGAGCAGGACATGGAATCCAAATGTCAGCCGCACGTCGGCGGAAACCTCCGCCACGCCCACCGTCGAGAGCAGCAGGCCGAGAGCGCCGCCAGCAAGACCTTTGAAGATGTTCCCTTCGGAGAGTGCAGCGATCAGCGACAGCCCGAAAATCGCCAGCCAGAAATACTCCACCGGGCCGAAAACAAGCGCCACGGTGGAAAGCGGTGGCGCGAGCAGCAACAGGCATACCGCCCCCACGAGCCCGCCGATGACCGAGGCCAGGCAGGCAAGTGTGATCGCCAGATCGCCATCGCCTCGCTTGGCCATCGGATATCCGTCGAAGGTCGTGGCGATGGCCGAAGGCGTGCCGGGCGTGTTGAGCAGGATGGCCGAATAGGCCCCGCCGTATATAGCGCCGGTATAGATCGCGCCGAGCAGGATAAGGGCCGAGGCTGGGTGCAGGGTGAATGTCAGCGGGACGAGAACGGCGACGGCCATGGTCGCGGTCAGACCCGGGATGGCGCCGATGACGGTGCCGACCGCCACTCCGAACAGGGCGAACGTAAAATTCAGCGGCGTCAGCGCGTCGAGGAAATTTGCAAGACCGGGCATAGCGGATCCCAAAGCTTGAGGGGAAGCGCCGAGCTCGATTGCCCGGCGCACCTGCTTTCTCGTATTCGCGCTATTTCAGGATCCCGGCCTCTTTGGCAGCCTCGATATCCCGGCTCTTCTGCTTGTCCATGAAGGCCTTCATGTCGCTGTAAGGCACGTCGATCAGGGCAAAGCCCGCGTCTTCCATCTTCTTTCGGAAGTCGGGATCGCTGTTGATCTGTCCGAACATGTCGGACAATTGCTTGCGCTTCTCCTCCGAAACCGATTTCGGGACGGCTACTCCGCGATAGGCGCCGCCGGCTATATCGAGGCCGAGTTCGGTGAAAGTAGGCGTATCGGGAAAGAGGGGGTGACGCTTGTCCATGGCGACTGCGAGCAGGCGCACCTTGTCCCCTTGCGACGCGCCGACCGTCGTATAGCCCCATTCCGCCATCACCTGATGGCCTAGAAGTGCCGTCATCGCAGCGCCTGTTCCCTTGAACGGCACATAGGTGGTCTTGACGCCGGCGAGTTTGTCGAATTCGACAGCGGCGAGCTGGTTGGCCGTCCCCTTGCCCGTTCCCGCCATCGTGACGCGCGCCGGGTTCTCCTTGGCGTAGTCGATCAGGTCCTTGAGCGTCTTGAATTCCGAATCCGCCGGGACGACGATCGCGTTCGGCGTGAACTGGAACCAGTAGACCGTCACGAGATCGTCGGTCTTATAGCCTACATCCTTCTGCGCAGGCTGGAGGATGACATGCGGAAGGTTGATGCCCATGACGGTATAACCGTCGCCGGTCAGCGAGTTCAGTTCGGACCAGCCGACTGCTCCCCCGCCTCCTGCCTTGTAGGTGATCACAAGATCCTGACCGAATTTCTTCTGGAAGAACGGCTGCTGCATCCTTGCCGCCACATCGGACTCGCCGCCCGGACCGAACGGAATGATGTAATCGATCGATTTATCCGGGAATTTATCGGCGGCGAAAGCCGGCGCGGTGAGCACCGCTGTGGCAAGAGCGGCAATTGCGAATGAACGACGTGTAAACATCCATATTCCTCCCAATGCTGATTTTGACGACTGTCGGTCCTGCGGTAATGCAGACGTAGGTTGCATGCGGCCCTCCTTGCCGCACGCAATCGTTTTCTCTTTTGGGGCCTATCTCGAAATTTATGCGCTCCGGTAAAGCTTGGTCATGACGAACTCGCGGTGGCCGAGCGCCTCGGCCGCCGTCAGGCGGCCGTTCGCCGTCCTGACGATCATGTCGATCAGCGCATCGCCCGCCTGGTCGATCGTCATGTCGCGGCGCAGGATGCCGGTGACATCGACATCGATATGCTCGCGCATCGTGCGCAGCGTACGCGGGTTGGCGGTGATCTTGATGACGGGCACGATCGGATTGCCGACGATGTTGCCCTGCCCTGTCGGGAAGGTATGGACGACATAGCCGCCGGCCGCCATCAGCGTGACGCATTCGGCCGCAGCCGATGACGAGTCCATATAATAAAGGCCCTTGCCGGATTTCGGCTGCTCCGCCGGCTCAAGGATGTCGATATATTTCGAGGTGCGCCCGATCTTCTCCAGATTGCCGAGCGCCTTTTCCTCGATGGTCGTCAGCCCGCCCTCGATATTGCCCTTCGTCGGCTGGGATTCGGAGAGATCGTCGACCTTGTTGGCCTCGATAACCTCGTCCTGATAGGCCTTCCACATCTTGTACCAGCGCTCGCCGACTTCCGGATTGATGGCGCGCGCCTTGGCGATGTGCTCGGCCCCGGTGATCTCCGAGGTCTCGCCGAAAACGCCGTAGATGCCCTCGGGAAGGAGCTTGTCGTACATATTGCCGACGGTCGGACAGGAACCGAGGCCGGTCGTCGTGTCGCTCTCGCCGCATTTGGTCGAAACCCAGATGTCGGAGATCGAGCATTCCTCGCGCTGCAGTTCCGTGGCGTATTGGACATATTCCTGCGCCTTGCGCGAAGCATCCATGATGGTCTTGAGATCGCCGTTCTTCTCGATCGAAAAGCCCGTCACCGGCTTGCCCGTTTCGGCGATGCCGTCAACGATGCGCTTGGTCCAGCCGGGCTCGATGCCGATGACGATGCAGGCCGCGACATTCGGATTGGAGCCGGTGCCGATCATGGTGCGGAAGTGGAGATCGAGATCGGCGCCGAATTGCAGGCGGCCGTAGGAATGCGGCAGCGCCAGCGTGCCCTTGATGTTGTTGGCGACCGCCTCGCAGGCGGC
This sequence comes from Mesorhizobium koreense, assembly GCF_031656215.1. NCBI lineage: Bacteria > Pseudomonadati > Pseudomonadota > Alphaproteobacteria > Hyphomicrobiales > Phyllobacteriaceae > Mesorhizobium > Mesorhizobium koreense. The sequence goes on from NZ_CP134228.1 coordinate 4,529,495, forward strand.
GTTGGAGATATCATCGACCGGAAGAATGACGACATGATTGCGCACGCCGACGCGCCCATTATCGCGACGATAGCCCTTGAAGGTCAGATTTGAATATTTCGAAGCCATGGCTTGTGTCCGGAAAGTGAATGAAAAAGCGGATGCCGGCGCGGCTACCAGCGTTTGGTCTTCAGATTGTGGACGTGGACGTGATCGCCCTTCCCCACGCTGTCGACGAAACGGCCGATATCCTCGCCATACTTGATCGCCGTGTCGCCTTTCTTCAGATCGGTGAGCGCGATCTTGTGGCCGATCGGCACGTCGGCTTTCGATTCGATCTCGAAGGTCGAATCGTCCGCGGTAACGACGCCGAGCAGCTTCATTCCCTTCGTGACCCCTTCCACGACCACCACGGCCACGTTGTCCTTGTGTTCGTGTGCCAGAACATGCGGTATCGCCATCCGACCTTGCCCTTCCTGCTGCATTCTGTTTCAGTCTTATATAAGACATAAGATATAAGGTCTGGCAGAGTCAATTGTGCGCAGATAGATTGGCGCGAATGGTTTGGGTGAGCGCTTCCTGGGGATGATGAATGGCCGAAACGGATACGGGCACGACGTTCAACTACCGTCCGCTCTATATTCAGGTGAAGGATAGCCTGATCCGCCGTCTGATCGACGGCGCGTGGCAGCCCGGTCAGATCATCCCCTCGGAGATAGAGCTCGCACGCGAGATCGGGGTGAGCCAGGGGACGATCCGCAAGGCGCTCGATGTCATGACAGCGGAGAATCTGCTGGTGCGCCGACAGGGGCGCGGCACTTATGTCGCCGAGCCGGCCGAAAGCCGGATCCTCTTTCAGTATTTCCGCATCGTCCCCGATAGCGGCGAGGCCTCCTTCCCCGATTCCAGCATCCTGCGCTGGTCGAGGGAAAAGGCAAACGGCGCCGAACGGGAAAGCCTGATGCTATCGAAGGGGGCTGCCGTGTGGCGCATTGCCCGCATCCGCAATCTCGGCGGCGTCCCGGCGATTGCCGAGACGATCTCGCTATCCACGACACGTTTCGCCGGCTTCGAGGCTCTGACCTCCATTCCCAACAACCTCTACCGGCTCTATTCGGAGAATTGGCGTATTACGATCGCGCGGGCGCGCGAGAAGCTGAAGGCTGTCGCTGCGTCGAAAAGCGACGCCAAGGCACTCGGCTGCGCGGAAGGGACGCCGCTCTTGCGCATCATGCGCGTGGCCTTCGATCTGGAAGGCAATCCGGTGGAGCTACGCGTGTCGCGCTGCCTGACCGACCAGACCCACTACCTCTCGGAACTGAAGTAGCTGGCCGCCTTCGCCAATTGAAATTGTTGCAGGCTGCATAGGTTCTGTCACACACGCTTTGGCAAGCGTGGTCAGGCATGCAAGGCGCGCTTCTGCGCGCGATCTTCTGACGGGCGAGATGTTCATGCCTATCCCCCTATCCGGCTAAAGCCTCACCGTCAGTTAACGCGATATCACCCGACAATTTCTTTTCTCCGATGTCCCAGAAAAGCCCTGTCATCATCGCTAGCGCTTCTTCGGTCATCGAGACGAGCGCATGCTCGTTTGGAGCATGCTGGGAGCAGCCGGGATAGGAATGAGGCACCCAGACCGTGGCGAGGCCGAGGATCTCGGAAAAGGTCTCGTTGGGCAGCGATCCGGCGAGGTTGGGCAGAACGGCCAGCTTCTTGCCCGTGGTCCTTGCGATGGACTCCTTCACCCGCGCCACCCAGGGATGATCCGGGTTCAGCCGCGTGGCTCGGAAGAAGCCTCGGTTGGCCGGAACAATCTCGACATTCACAAAACCGTGCTTGTCGAGATGGCGGCGCAACGCCGGCAGAATGTCGTCCGGCTGCGTACCCACCACATAACGCAACTGACAATGGGCCTTGGCGCGCGCGGAGATGGCGTTGACGGGCGCCTCGGGTACACCGCTCGACTGTGCCAACACGGCAAAGCTGTTCCAGCCGAAAACACGCTCCGAGGGCGTCAGGCCCTCCTCGCCCCAGTCCGGATCGATGTCAGGGCCATTATGTCCACTGACCGGGCAATCCTTCAGGGCCTCGCGCACGGCAGGTGTCAGGCTCGTCGGGCGCCATTCGGGAATCTGGATCTGGCCGCGCCGGTCGACAATGCTTGCAAGTGCATGGGCAAGCACTATCGCCGGGTCGCGGAGCAGACCGCCCCAGTTACCCGAATGGTGCGCGCCTTCCCGCAGGTCGACGACAAGATCGAAATTGATGGCGCCGCGCGACCCCATGAAAAGAGTCGGACGCTCGGGATGCAGCCTGGGACCGTCGGAGGCGATCAGGACATCGGCGGCAAAGAGGTCGGAGTTTTGCCGGAACAGTTCCGCCAGTCCCGGCGAACCGCATTCCTCACCCATTTCGATGATGACCTTGCAATTGAAGCCGAGATAACCTTTTTCGGCGATGATCGCCCTTAGCGCGGCAATATTGATGCAGTGCTGGCCCTTGTTGTCAGCGGTACCGCGCCCGTAGATACGGTCCCCCTCTCTGACGAGTCTGAAGGGATGCAGTCCTTCCCGCCACTGCTCGGTCTGCGCACGGATGACGTCGCCATGGCCGTAGACAAAGATCGTTTCGAAGGCGGGATCCTCGATCCGCTCGGCGAAGAGGAAAGGCACGCCGGGGTCGACCGGGTTTTCCAGGATTTGAGACGCGAAACCGAGTGCATCGAGCTTTGGCGCCATTTCCTCCACCAGATAGCGTCTGAGTTCCGGCCGCTTGGCGGGTTCCTGGCTCTCCGTCTCGAAGGCCACCATACGGCCAAGCTCTTCTTCGAAGGCGCCCGAGACAAGATAATCGTTGATGCGCGCCATCGCGCCGTCACGGGTGGTCATGTCAGGTTCCTTCCTTCTCATGCACTGCATCGCCCCATGGCGACATGATCTCGGTTGCGCCGGAATTGATCTCACCTTCGCGCATGACGCCTGCTGGGCACGCGAAGGCATAAGGAAAGACGGTGCGTTTCGCCGGCTGCACGGGATAGCGCGCCTTCAGCGCCGCCATGACCTCGGCCGGTAGCGTTTCGTCGGCGACGACGGTCGTGCCGCCGCTGAAATCAATGCGTGGGCGGTGGAAGGCGGCGTCGATATCCATGCCGTCTTCCAGCATCGAAAGCGAAAGCTGGGTGACGGCCGGCATGATCTTGCGGCCGCCGGAAGCACCGATGGCGAAACGCTTGCTCTCGCCCTCGCCGATCACCGGACAAACATTCATCAGGCAGCGCTTGTTCGGCGCCAGCGAGTTCGGATTGCCGGGCTCGGGGTCGAACCACATGATGCCGTTGTTGAGGAGTAGCCCCGTCGAGGGCGAGATGATGCGCGAGCCGAAAATCGAAAGCAGCGTCTGTGTCATTGCGACCATGTTGCCGTGACGGTCGACGATGGAGAAATGCGTCGTGCAGGCCGGCGCGTTCGGGCTCTCATTGTCGCCCATGGCCGAAAGGCGTTTCGCATAGGCGGCTTCGAATGCTTCCGCTACCGCAAGCATATTGTCGCCTTCCGAGGTGCCGCGGCGGTCGGGCGCCTCGGCAAGCCGGGCGAAGACGTCGGCGATGGTCGGGCCGGCGGTGAGTTCCGGAGTGACGTGGAGCCGGCCGCGGCGGCTTTCCGCGACGAGCGGCTTCTGGAAAGCAGCGCGGTAGACCTTGAGGTCTTCGAAAGAAAGGCTGCCACCCTTGCCCTGGATATCCTTGGCGAGCGCTTCGCCAATCTCGCCTTCGTAGAGTTCGCGATGGCCCTTTTCGGCAAGGCGGGCGAGCGTGTCGGCCATTGGACCGAAATCGATCCGCTTGTCCGAGAGCGCCGTCCAGCCAGCGATGGTCGGCCACTGGCTGTCCTCGAGGAAGACCCGCGCCGCATCCGGGTCGCGAGCGAGTTCGCGCGATACCGAAGCGATGATCAGTGCCGCGTACCAGTCGACGTGAAGCCCTTCCCTGGCGAGGCTCACCGCCGGCTGCAGCAGGTCACGCCATGGCATCTTTCCCCAGCGCTCATGGGCGACGCCGATCCCGTCGACAACACCCGGCACCGCAACGGCTGTCGCACCGCGCACGTTACGGTCATCAACGACCGCCCGCCAGGGGAAGAGATCGGAGGCGTGGCCGTCGCCGGAGAGCGGATAGTCGGCCGGGTCGAGACCCGCCGGCGAGCGCATGCCGTAATAAACCGCCGTCGCCTTCGCCTCGTCGGCACGCCAGACCATCATGGCGCCGCCGCCGGTCGGGCCGCTCATCCACGGCTCGACGACGCCAATCGCGAAGGAGACGGCGACGGCCGCATCGATCGCATCGCCGCCGGCTTCGAGCACGGCCGCTCCCGCCTCCGCCGCGCGGCGGTGCTGAGCGGCGACGATGCCGCCGCGTGATACCGTTGCAGGCTTTCGCACCGTCTGGGAACGGGAGAAGTTGTTCATGCTCGATTCCTCGGGATCAGGCGACTTTCAGCGCTTCTTCGCGGTAAAGGAGGCACTCTACATAGCCGTCCTCGGTTGCGACCGTTGGCGGGAAGATGCGGTCGCACTCGCCAAAGCGCTTTGGACAGCGCGGATGGAAATGGCAGCCGGACGGTGGATCGATCGGATTCGGATAGACGGCGCCAAGCCCGATATCCGGCACGCCAAGGGACGGATCCGGCGTCAGCACTGATTCCAGGAGCGCTCCGGTATAAGGATGGCGCGGCCGTTCGAAGAGATTGGCAACGTCCGCCTCCTCGACGATACGGCCGAGATACATGACCGCAACACGGGTCGCGAGATGCTCGACGACGGCAAGGTTGTGGCTAATGAAAAGGTAGGTCAGCCCGAACTCGCGACGAAGATCGGAGAGCAGGTTCAGGATCTGCGACTGCACCGAGACGTCGAGCGCCGAGGTCGGCTCGTCGCAGATGACGATCTCCGGCCTCATGACCAGCGCACGGGCGATCGCGACGCGCTGGCGCTGCCCGCCGGAAAGCTGGTTCGGATAGGAGCGGAGCATCCGCCTCGGCAGGCCGACGACGTCGAGCATGTCGGCCACTGCCTTGGCCCGGCTCGCGCTGTCGCCGACCTTATGGATCCTGAGGGGCAACGAAACGATGTCTTCGATCGACTTGCGCGGATTGAGCGAGGAATACGGGTCCTGGAAGATGGGCTGGATGCGGCGGGCGAGCGCGATGCGGTCTTCGCCGCCGATCGCCTTGCCTTCGATCAGCACCTCGCCCTTCGTCGGGCGTTCGAGTCCGAGCAGGATTCTGGCGAGCGTCGATTTTCCGCAGCCGCTTTCGCCGACGAGGCCGAGAACCTCGCCGCGACCGAGCTTCAGATTGACGCCGTTGATCGCGTTGAGCGGCTTCGCCTTCTCGAAAAAGCCTTGCCGGACCCTGTAGGTCTTGGTGATGTCCCTGAGTTCGAGAACCGGCGTCTCGGGGGTCATATGGAAGCCTCCGCGCTTTCCTTCACGCCGCCCTCATGAACGCAGTGATAGGCATGACCAGCCTCGATGCGGCGCTCAGGAACCGCGTTTACGCAGGCGTCGACGGCGAATTCGCAACGCGTGCGGTAGGGACAGCCGCGCACGTCGCCGATCAGTGACGGAACGATGCCCGGAATGGAGCCGAGCCTGGCGCCGCGCGCAGTGCGGCCGGGGATCGGGATGCAGCGCAGGAGGCCACGCGTATAGGGGTGGGCCGGCGTGTCGAAAATCTCCTTCGCCGTGCCGTATTCGACGAATTCCCCGGCATACATGACCGCGACCCGGTCGGCGACACGGGCGACGACCCCTAGGTCGTGAGTGATGAGGATCATGGCCATGCCAAGCTCGCGCTGGAGATCGACGAGAAGGCGGAGGATCTGGGCCTGGATCGTCACGTCGAGAGCCGTCGTCGGCTCGTCGGCGATGATCAGTTCCGGCTCGCACATCAGCGCCATGGCGATCATCACGCGCTGCCTGAGACCGCCGGAGAGCTGGTGCGGATACTGGCCAAGACGGCTTTCAGCAGCAGTGATTCCGACTTTCTGGAGCAATTCCAGCGCCCTCGCCCGCGCCTCCTGCCTGGAAACGCGGCGGTGCAAGAGCATCGTCTCGGCAAGTTGGTCGCCGATCGTATAGGCCGGGTTGAGCGAGGTCATCGGCTCCTGGAAGATCATCGCCAAGCGCTCGCCGCGCAGCCGCCGCATGGTGCGCGGACTGGCGGTCATAAGGTCCTCGCCGTCGAAGGACAGGCGGCTCGCCTTGCGCTTCATTCCTTTGCCAAGGAGGTCCATCACGGCAAGCGAGGTCATCGACTTGCCGGAGCCGCTTTCCCCGACGATGCAAAGGGTCTCGCCCCGAGCGATGTCGAAGCCGATGCCACGCACGGCATGCAGCGTGCCGCCCGCGACCGGGATGTCGACAGTCAGGTCGCGGACCGACAGAAGTGGTTCGCCCATCGTCGCCTCAGCTCCGGTTTTCCGGCGCTGTCACGTCGCGAAGGCCGTCGCCGAGGAGGTTGATGGCAAGCACCAGCACGAAGAGCGCAATACCGGGAATGGTGATCATCCAGGGACTGAAGAGCATCATCTGCTTACCTTCGGAGACCATCAGGCCCCAGGACGGTGTCGGCGGCTGAACGCCAAGGCCTAGGAAGGAGAGTGCCGCTTCGAGCAGAATCGCATGCGCCATCTCCAGCGTGACGACGACAATCAGATTGTTGGCGACGTTCGGCATGATTTCGGTGAGCACGATACGCGGCACCGAGCAGCCGATGGCGCGCGCGGCGGTAACGTATTCGCGCGATGCGATCTGCCGGGTCGAGGCGCGCAGGACGACTGCGAAGCGATCCCAGAGCAGAAAGCCGAGGACGAGGATGACGACATTCAACGAGCCGCCGAAGATGGCGACGACGGCGAGCGCGACGAGCACGACAGGCATCGCGAGCCGCGTGGTGACCAGGAAGGTGACGATCGTGTCGGTGCGGCCGCCGAAATAGCCGGCGGCAACGCCCATCGTCGTGCCGATAATGCCGGAGATGAAGGCCGCGACGATGCCGATGGTCAGCGAGATGCGGGCACCGTAGAGAAGCCGGGAAAGGAAGTCACGCCCAAGAAGATCGGTGCCGAGCGGATGCTCCCACGAGCCGCCGAGGAAAACCGGCGGCTTCATGCGAGCCATGAGGTCCTGCGCATAAGGATCGTGTGGGGCGAGCAGCGGCGCGAAAATGGCGAGCAGGACGACGATCAACAGCACCACCGAGCCGATCATCAAGCCTTGGTGGCGCAAGACGCGCCGGCGTAGCATCTGCATCGGCGTCGGGCCGACGATCTCCTCGGCCTTCTTATCGAGGGCGATCGACATCAGGCGACCCTCATGCGCGGATCGAGCCACGCGTTGAGCAGGTCGGAGAGAAGCGTGAAGGCAATGTAGAACATGGAGAAGATCAGGATCAGCGCCTGCACGGTCGGCAGGTCGTTACGGCTGATCGACTCCCAGGCGAGGAAGCCCGCGCCGTGCAGCGCGAAGATCGATTCGACGACGATCGAACCGCCAAGCATGAAGCCCATCTGGACCGCCGCGAGCGAGACGACAGGGATGATGGCATTGCGCAGCGCATGCTTGAAGAGCACCCGCCACTCGCCTGCGCCCTTGGCACGGGCGGTACGGATAAAATCGGCATGGAGCACTTCCAGCATGCCGGCCCGTGTCAATCGCATGATCGCCGGCATCGCGTAATAGCCAAGGACCACCGTCGGCATGACGAAGTTTTTCCAGCTCTCGGTGCCCGAGGGCGGCAGCCAGCCGAGCTTGATCGCAAAGAGGACGATAAGAAGCAGGCCGAACCAGAAGCTCGGCATCGCTTGCCCCATCACCGAGATGAAGAGCGCGATACGGTCGACGATCGAGTTGGGACGGACAGCGGCGGCCACGCCGAGCGGAATAGCCGTCACAAGCGCGAAGGTGATAGCGCAGAGGCCGAGCGTCATGGTGATGCTGAGGCGATCTGCGATAAGCGAAGCGACGGGGAGCTGGAAATAATAGCTCTGCCCGAAATCGCCGTGCACCGCCTTCCACAGCCATTCGCCGTATTGGACGATGAAAGGCCGGTTGAATCCGTAGAAGGCGCTGATTGCCGCGATATCGGCGTCGGTCGCCCCCTCCCCGGCGACCGCCGCAGCCGGATCGCCGGAGAGGAACAGAAGCCCGAAGCTCAGAAGCGACACCGTGAAAGCCACGAGGACGGCAAGCCCCAGGCGTTTCAGTGCGAAGGCCAGCATCTCGCACTATCCTGCCATGTCGGTGCTTATTTCCAGCTCATCTGGACGAAGCGCAAGACCTCGTCAGGCGTCGGCTGGTAGCTCACTTCCTTGGTGAACACGTAGTTCGAGTTGTAGGAAAAGAGGGGCAGCCAATAGGCCTGCTCGGCAATCTTCTTCAATGCCTTTGCGTAGTATTCCTTGCGTTTTTCGGGATCAGTCGCGGTGTCGGCAACATCGAGCCATTTCTTGACTTCCTCGTCGCGCGCGTCATCGAGCGAGCCGAACTTGAAGAACTGGCTGACGATCGCCGAAGCGTCGTTGACCGAGTAGGACCCCCAAGTCTGGAAGGAAAACGGCACCTTGCCCTTCATGTTCTCTTCGCGCAGTGCCGAGTATTGCAGCATGCGCACCTTGGCCTTGATACCGACAGCGGTGAGATAACTCGCGATCGCCTCGGCATAGGTGGGGTCACGATAGGCGTAGAGGTCGACCGAGAAACCATCCGGATAGCCGGCCTCGGCGAGCAGCTTCTTAGCCATTTCCGGATTGTAGTCGTAGTGCTTCACCTCCTCCGTGCAGCCAAACTGCGAGGGGAAGCAGACCGAATGCACGACCTTGGAGGCGCCCTTCAAGAGCGACTTGACGATCGCCCCGCGGTCGACGGCGTAGGAGACGGCCTGACGAACCTTCAGCTTGGTGAAAGGCCCGCCCTTGTCGGCACGACCGGCTGCATCCATGCTGAGGTAGCCGATCCGCATCGTGCTCTCGTTGGCGACCGTGAACTTGTCCATTATCTTCAACTGCTCGGCCTGATCGGACGGTACCTGCCAGATGAAGTCGAGCGAGCCGCTTAAGAGCCCGGCAAGCTGCGTGTTGACGTCGGGGATCGTGCGGATATCGATCTTGCCGATCTTCGGCTTTCCCTTCGGGCCGTCGAAATAGTTCTCGTTGGCCTCGAGCACGAAATGCTTGCCCGGTTCGACCTCGACAACCTTGTAAGGGCCGGTGCCGACCGGCTTCAGGCCCATGCCCGAGGGACCGACCTTCGAATAGTAATCCTTCGGATACATCGAAACCGGGCCGGAGAGATACTCGATCGCGGCCGGGAACGGACCCTTGGTGTGGATGCGTACGGTGTACTGGTCGACCTTCTCGGCGTCCTTCATCCAGTTGACGTTACGTTGCGTCTTCACGCCGTTCTTCGGATCGGCGACGAAATTTACGGTGTAGACGACATCGTCGGCGTCGAAGTCCTCGCCATTGTGGAATTTGACCCCCTTCCTCAACTTGAGTTCGAGCGTCGTGTCGTCGATCCATTTCCAGGAGGTCGCTAGATTGCCGACATATTCGTTGGTCTTCGGGTCGCGATAGATCAGCCCGTCCCAGACCGCCCGCTGCAGCACCACACCCTCGCGGGAGGAGTTGAAATAGCTGTCGACGTTCTCAAGCTCCTTCGTGAAGGCGGCATTGAGCGTGTCGTTCGCCTTATCCGCCATGGCCTGGCCAGTGGTCATCATGACGGCCAATGCGACTGAACTTATCAAAAGACGTGGATTCATCTGCTTTTAACCGGCGCACCCGGCCCCTCTGGCTGGTGTTGATTTTTATTATATAATAATACAGAGCACTGCATTACGGTTTAGCGTATTAATCGAGTTTGGGCTTGTCAAGAAACCGAAGCGCTCGAGAGGCGACGGCGCGCATAAACTGTGGGCAGCGGTCAAAAGCGACGAAAAAGGGACACGGGCTTGAGCAAGGAAAAACAGGATACTTTGTTTGTCGGATCGCTTGAAAAGGGCGCGCGCGTCCTCGGCGCTTTCAACGAGCGGCACAGCACATTGGGGCTGACGGAAATTGCCGCATTGACCGGACTGGACAAGAGCGCCGTGCAGCGACTGACCAACACGCTGCACCAGATCGGCTATCTAAACAAGGATCCCGAGTCCCGGCGTTACCGCCCGTCATTGAAGTTCCTGGAACTCGGTAACGCCTATCTGTGGTCGGATCCGCTCGTGCAGCTAGCCATGCCCAAAATGATCGAACTTGGCCGCAAACTGGGCGAGCGCGTTAATGTAGCCCGACTCGACGGACACGAGATCGTCTATATAATCCGCATCCCGACACAGTTGACGAGCTTTGGCGCCATGATCGCGGGCCGACGCCTTCCCGCGCTCACCACCTCCAGTGGCCGCGCCATGATCGCCTGCCTTGATGAGGGCGAGCGCAAGGAGGCGGTCGAGACATGGCCAATTGTTGCCCTGACACCGAAGACAACGCTCGACCGGAAGAAAATCGCTGCCGCAATCGAGGATGCGGCCGCCTGCGGCTACGGGCTTACGCAGAACCAAAACATCCTGAATGAGATCGGTATCGCGGCCCCTATTCTTGCCGCCGACGGGCGCCCGATGGCAACCGTGCAGTGCTCCATATCGAGCCTGAAATGGAGCATCGAGCGGGTGCGAAAGGAAATCGCGCCACATCTCATAGAGGTGGCTAATTCCATTCACCTGGCGAGACGGGGGTAGTTGGCGACGTTCGCCCTGTCAGCCCCACCGCGTGGCAGAGCGGTCCGTCGTGAAATCGGAAAGATGCACGATGAACCGGGCGTGGACGTCTTCGTCCCGGGCATAGAGCGTGAAAAGCTCCATCCAGCTTGCATTGACACGAACGAGCGGCTTGTCCGAGGTCGACGGCAGGCAGGAAACCGACCAGTAGATGCGCTCGGTCCTGCGCGGGATCGGAATGCAGTTCGGACCGTATATCCCGAGGATCGCCAACACTTCCTTTGCCTGCGGGCGACCAAGCAGCTTCTCGAACCGGGCGGCATATCTGAAGCGCTGTTCCAGGGATTCCGAGCGCTCGGCCGCGTCCGGCAGGCCGGCCTTGCCCTCTATCCAGTCGCGCTGCTGCTCAGGATCGAGGAATTGCCGGATACCGGTGGTTCTGGGGCGAGAGGTTGTGCGCATGTCAGGCGCCTTGCGAAATTCGTCGCGTACGCCCAAGCTAGTTGTCGACCATTGGAAGGAAGTGCAGAAGGTCGGGGAGGCCTTCGCCCAATAACGTTACATGCTTGCGCATCGTGGCGTGCGCCTTTTCCGTATCCCCAGCTAGTATCGCATCCATGATCGCCTTGTGCTCGGGAATGGACGAAAGGACCCGTCCCGGCTGATAGGTGATCGTCCGCCGATAGGGCGAGATCTTCAGCGTGAGCCTGCGTAACTCCTCTTGCAGAATGCGGTTATGGCTGGCCTCGGCAACCGTCTCATGGAACCGGATATTGGCATCGTAGAAAAATTCTTCATCACCCGACTCGCTTGCCCGGATGCATTCTTCATGGGCCTGCTCGAGCAAGAGCTTCTGGCCTGGCTGCATCCGGCGCGCTGCCTGAGCCGCGGCAAGTCCTTCCAGTTCGGCAACGACGCTGAACGCATCGAGAAGGTCGGCGAGGGAAAGTTGGGAGACCTGCAGTCCCTGCCGTCCGCGAGAAATCACGAGCCCGCTTGCCGCCAGCCGCTGCAGGGCTTCGCGAACAGGGGTGCGGGAAACGCCGTACTGTTCCGCCAATTGACGCTCGTCGAGGCGATCTCCCGGCCGGCGGCTCCCTTTCAGGATCTCAGTCTCGAGACGGTGAACGACCTCGGCTGAAAGCGATGCGGTTTCACGGGGCGATGCTTCCCGGGCTGTCGGCTGCTTCTCCATATCTGATTTCATCGACTTTCGGTGGCGTAGACCTTGTTGGCCAACAATTCTCCAAGCGCGACAAGGCCATATAGCAGAAGGCCGCAGATACATAGTACCACGATCGCGGCCATGGACACTTGCGTGTCTGCCCGGGCAGTCGAGAAGATGATGAGGTAGCCGAGACCGGCTTGCGCCGTTATGAACTCGCCGATGATCACGCCGATAATCGCAAGGGTCACGGCGATTTTCATGCCGCTGAAGATATAGGGCAGCGCGGCAGGAAATCTGACACTCGCGAAGATCTGCCATTCCGTGGCCGTCAGGCCGCGGCAGAGCCGCACCATGCTCTTGTCGACGCTCAAGAGACCCGCGGTCGTTGCGATGACCACCGGGAAAAAGGCAATGAACACGGAAAAGGCGATCCGTGATTGCGAACCGATACCAAGCCAGATGATGAACAGGGGGGCGAGCGCGATCTTCGGGATGAGCTGGAAAAACACCAGGTTCGGATACAATGCTTCGCGAGCCGTATCCGAATAGGTGATGGCTATCGCCAGAATCACTCCGACGACTGTGGCCACGATGAAACTGACGGCGGACTCGACCGTGGTCGGCACCGCCTGGGTCAGGAGAACGTCATAGTGGTCGAAGATGTATTCGATGATGGCGACAGGGGACGGTAGTACGACGCTCGGCACATTGGCCAGCGTAACATAGGCTTGCCAGCCGACAAGCACCGCAAGAGCGAGCCCGATCGGGAGGACCACAGGCCGCATACCTGCGATGCCCTCGCCGGTTGAGGAGGGGGGAGCGATTATCTCGCCGGCCTCGGCCGGAACGCTTCGTGTAGACATGCTAGGCCCTCTGGTCTGATCGGGAATGCGGATGAGAGGCTTTCAACGTCGGCTCGACGACTTCCGGCGCCGCCCGGAGGGCCATAATCTTGTCGATCCAATCCGGTGCAAAGCCTCGCTTTGCCTGACCTAGAATCCTCATGGCGAAATCCGTCTCCAAGCCAGACACATCCTGGCTTCACTCAATGACTTTGAAGGGAATTCCGGCCGATGCTCCGCCCTTGTTGCCGTGGCCTTCCTCGATTGTCAGACGAAGCTGGCGGCAGATCTGGGTGAACTCGGACGTTTCCTCAATTTCGAAACGGCGCGGCCGGGGAAAAGGCATCTTCAGATCGAGGAGGATGGAAGACGGTCGGCCGCCCATGACGACGACCCGATCGGACAGGAAAGCAGCCTCGCGGATCGAATGGGTCACGAAAACGACCGTCTTCCTGTATGTCTCGAGGATCTCCGACAGGGCGACATTCATCTGATCGCGCGTTATGGCATCAAGCGCACTGAACGGTTCGTCCATCAGCAGGATATCGGGATCATGGACAAGCGCACGACAGATCGCCACGCGCTGGCGCATTCCGCCTGAAAGTTCCGACGGCTTCTTGTTTTCAAAGCCGGAGAGGCCCACCATTTTAAGAAGCTCGAGTGCCCGATCACGATACTCGGCCACGGGTCGCTTCAGGATACGTATGGGAAAGAGCACATTTTCCAGCGCGCTTTTCCAAGGCAGAAGGGTCGCGTCCTGAAAGATGATGCCGATATCGCTCCGCGGTTTCACGACGACAGAACCATCGAGGGAAACCGTGCCGACGGTCGGCTGTTCCAGTCCGGCAATCATCATAAGAAGAGTGCTCTTTCCGCAGCCGCTCGGCCCGAGCAACGAGACAAATTCGCCCCGTCCGACGTCGAGCGAAGCCGAACCTATCGCATGGATAGGCGAGTGCCGCGTAAAGTAGGTCTTCTTGACGTCGCGGACGGATACCAGGGCATCTGCGTGCTGGTCGTCCGTGCGAGAACTCGCAGCCTGCATGGTATCCGTTTCCCGCGCCAAGACTGGATTCAGCTCAGTTGACATATTTGCGATACGCCGCAGCCTGCTTCTCCGCCTCAGCCAGTTCCTTGTCGCCGAGCTTGATCTTGCCGACGAAGCTGTTGGTGAAAAGCGCATCACCGTTCGGCCTGACCGCACCATCTCCCACGCCATATTTCATGACCATGTCCAGCATGGTTTCGACCTTTTTAGGATCTGCGTAGCCAAGCCCGTGCTCTTTCACTTCCGGCACCAGATTGGTGAGATTGGTCAAGCCAAGCCCAACACGCGAATATTCCTTACCTGTCGAGGAGATGGCCACTTCGCTGTTGGCGCGAAGGAAAATATCGATCGATTCATCGAAATTCGTCATCGTAAAACGTATGGCTTCCATCGCACCATGCACGAACGCTTCACAAAGAGCCGGGTCCTTCGCGAGGCGTTGCGGCTGCGTCGTTAGAGACTGGCCATAGAACTCGATGCCTGCGCTGCTGAAAAGCATGAAGCGGACATCGGTGCCAAGCGGCACCAGGGACGGTATGGTGCTGGTGGCGAAAGCAGAAACCGCATCGACCTGCTTTGCCATGAGAGATCTCTCCCTGACCTTGCCGTCGACCTGAACGATATCGACCTTCTTCAGATCGAACCCGGCCTTGTCGGCATAGAGCGGCAGGAATGGATATTCGCCCGATGTCACGCTTGCGCCGAGCTTCTTGCCCTCAAGGTCCTTCGGCTTCTTGATAGGGGAATCCGCCAGCACACCGACTCCCATAAGCGCATCGTAGTTGATCTGGCCGATACAGGTAATCGGAAGCTTCTTGGCGGCCTGGATGATGACAGTCGGCGTTGCCGCCATGCCGAAGTCGAATGTGCCCGAACTGACGGCTTGTGCCGCCGATCCCGAACCGGAGCCGCGCGCGACGCTGACATCGAGCCCCGCATTCTTCCAGAAGCCCTTGTCCCGCGCGACATAGGCAAACAGGTTTGGTCCTTCGGGAATCCAGGAGGTGGTGAAACTGACCTTGGAGGCGGCGCGCGAAATGGACGGCATGGCAAGCGATGCGCCCAACGCTCCCGCGATGCCCAGCCCCTTAACAACCTCGCGACGTGAAATCGGCATGACAATTCCCCTTTGATGAAACGCGCTGACTTCCTGCAGCGCCTGGGCGGATGATTCCCTCTAACGGCATCAAGCGCAAGCCATATTATGCAAAAATATGATTTCAGCATGCAAAATTATGCATTTTGGGATTTTTTAATCTGGAAGACGCTCATAATTTGTGCAAGCTAATGCGCATCGGACCGCCATTTGCCTTCATACGGCATACAAAGGGAGCCTCAGCGTGAGACCTTTCGAGATTCGGAATGCCCATTTCGACCGCCTCGTGAACTCGTCGGATCTGCGCTGGATGGGGCAGAACACCAACCACGCCACGCCGCATCCGGCGGTCCTCGCAGCGATGGAAAAATGCATCCGGGACGAGGAATTCCATATCTACGCGCCGCCGGCGGGATTGGAGGAACTGCGCCAGGGCATCATCGACGATCTTGGCCTGCAGGGCCTAAGCGCCCTCGTGTCCGATGGAGCCGTCGCCTCGCTCTATCATGCGTGCCACACGCTGCTGCGTTCCGGCGACGAGTTCATCACCACGGATCCGACGTGGAACTGGCCGATGGCGTTTGCCCGTTCCGTCGGGGCGAGCGTCAAACAGATTCCGATCTACGGCGCGGAATATGGCTACAGACTCTCCCCCGAGCGTCTTGCCGCGGCCATCACCGACAAGACACGCATCATCTACCTGGTCGACCCCAACAATCCTCTGGGCACCGCCTGCACAGCGGATGAGATCGCGGCCATCGCCGCCATTGCGAAGAAGGCCGGGGCCTATCTGATCCACGACTGCACCTATCGGCATTTTGCCTACCAGCATCATCTCGCAGCGCCGCTCTATCCGGAGCGCACGATCACAATCTACAGCTTCTCGAAGTGGCTGGGACTCGCCGGACTGCGCATTGGCGCCATCGTGGCGGACGCAGAAATCATAGATATGCTGGCCGCTTCGCCGCCGAACAATCTCGGTTCCAATATCCTGGCACAGCGTGCGGCGGTCGCCGGATTGGCGATAAGGGACGAATGGTTTCCGGCCGTTCTGTCCCAGCAGCGTGCGAATCAGACGCTGGTCAAGGTCGCCGCCGAGGCCATTTCGGGGCTGTCGATGCCCGTCTATCCCTCAAACGGAAACTTCGTGGTCGTCGAATGCAAGGGTGCCGGAATTGCGCCGGAGGCTCTCGTCGCGGCATTCCAGGAAAAAGGGATCATGATCCGTCAAGGCGCCTACCATACGCCCAATTTCGGCGACCAGTTCATCAAGATCAGCACCAGCGTACCAACGCACTGGGTCGAAGAATTCGCGAGTCTGTTGCCGGAAATGGTCGCCCGCGCGCACGGCCGCAACGAAACCGTGAAGCTGTTTTGAGCACGAGCGCCACCACAGGATACGAAGGAGAACTTTATGGATTTGGAGCTGACGGGGAAGACGGTACTCATTACCGGCGCATCTCAGGGAATTGGGGAGGGCCTGGCGCGCTCATTCGGCGATGAAGGTTGCGATCTTCATCTCGTCGCCCGGTCCAAGGATCGGCTGGATGCCATCAAGGCGGAGATCGTGGACGCCCACAAGGTCGACGTCACGGTTCATGCGATGGACCTTGCCGCACCTGGCGCCGTAGACCGTTTGATGGAGGCGGTCGGCGATATCGACATCCTCGTGAACAATGCCGGCGTCATCCCGAGCGGCAATCTGTGGGACATTGACGAGCGGAAATGGCGCGACGGCTGGGAACTCAAGGTTCTGGGCTACATAAACCTCACACGTGCCGTCTATCCCCGCATGAAGGCGAGAGGCGGCGGCGTGATCATCAACAATATCGGAAATGGCGGCGAGGTGTTCGATCCGGACTACGTCGCCGGAACCACCGGCAATGCAAGCCTCATGGCTTTTACGCGCGCCATGGGAGGGCATTCGCTGAATGATAATATCCGCGTCGTCGGCGTCAATCCGGGCCCGGTCGACACGGATCGCATCTACAACATGCTCAAGAAGAGAGCCAAGGACTGGCTCGGCGACGAGGCGCGCTATAAGGAATTGCAGGAGCGGTATCCGCTCAAGCGCCCCGCACATCTGCATGAGATAACAGACCTGATCGTTTTCCTCGCATCCTATCGGTCGGGATATACGTCGGGCACCATCTTCACTGTCGACGGCGGCATCGCCTCGAGACGGTCGGTCATCTGAGGCGCGATCATGAGCTTTGCCACGACCGATGACGGTGTGAATCTTTTTTTCGAAACGGCGGGCACCGGAACGCCTATCATCTTCGTGCACGAGTTCGGCGGCAGCCACTGGAGTTGGGAGCCGCAGCTCAACTACTTTTCGCGTCGCCATCGCTGCATCACATTCGCCGCCCGCGGTTATCCCCCATCCGAAATCCCCGCGGATGTGGAACAGTATTCGCAAGAGCGCGCCGCGGACGACGTTATCGCAGTACTCGATGCCACGGGGGTTGAGCGAGCGCATGTCATCGGTCTTTCCATGGGTGGGTTCGCCGCCCTCCACGTGGCCCTCAGAAATCCCGAAAGGGTCTTGTCCGTGCTGGCGGCGGGAACGGGATATGGCGCCGAAAAAGAGCACGAAGAGTATTTCCGAGGCGTCTCCGAGCAGGTCGCGAAAAACTTCTCTGAACGTGGCTCGAAGGAATACGGTCCGCGCTACGCCGAAGGTGCGTCGCGTGTGCAGTTCCAGAACAAGGACCCGCGTGGCTGGTCACTATTCGCCGAAAGGCTTTCCCGGCACGATGAAGTAGGCGCGTCCAATACGATGCGGGGCGTTCAGATGCGCCGACCATCGCTTTATGATCTGGAAGACGATTTCAGGGTGCTCGACGTTCCCGTGCTCGTAATGACCGGAGACGAAGACGACCATTGCATCCAGCCCGGGCTTTTCCTGAAGCGCACAATTCCGCGCTGCGGCTTCGCCGTACTGCCGAAATCAGGTCACACGCTGAACCTCGAGGAGCCGGAATTGTTCAACCGCATGGCGGCGGAATTCATCGCACAGGTCGAGGCCGGCCGGTGGGGCCCGCGCGATCCCCGGGCGGACGCCTCGCAGATCATGCGCACCGACTGAAGGTTTGTCATGCGGCGATCGCTTTCCGATCTGATTGACGGCAACCGCTTATGGTCTCGCATAATGAAGCTTGCGGAGATCGGGGCTCGCGGCGACGGCGGCGTCGACAGGCCTGCTCTGTCTGCTACCGAAATCGAGGCTCGCGCGCTGATGGTTGAATGGGCGCGAGAGATCGGGCTTTCACCGTTCACCGATCCCGTAGCCAACCTCTTTCTGCGTTACGAGGGTCGGGATCGGACCTTGCCGCCGATCATGGTCGGATCGCACATCGATTCGCAGCCGACGGGTGGAAGATTCGACGGCGTCTTCGGCGTTC
This sequence comes from Mesorhizobium koreense, assembly GCF_031656215.1. Taxonomy (NCBI): domain Bacteria; kingdom Pseudomonadati; phylum Pseudomonadota; class Alphaproteobacteria; order Hyphomicrobiales; family Phyllobacteriaceae; genus Mesorhizobium; species Mesorhizobium koreense. Next base: position 4,547,795 of record NZ_CP134228.1, read on the forward strand.
TTGGCGCGCTGGAAGCCGTGGAGGCCATGATCATAAACGGAGAGCAACCTCTTCGCTCGATCGATATCGTGGCGTGGACCAATGAAGAAGGATCCCGCTTCTCGCCCGGCATGAGCGGATCCAATCTTTTTACCCGCGCCAGACCGCTCGACGAGGTCATGGCACAACGCGATGCCAACGGCATTGTACTAAGAGAAGCGGCGCGGGATGTGCTTTCTCACGACCGGGACGTTCCGGTGAAGGATTTCGGCCGCCCGGTCGCCGCCTTTATCGAGGCGCATATCGAGCAGGGACCTCTGCTTGAGAAGGCCGGTGTTCCGGTAGGCATCGTAACCGGGATGCAGGGGACGCGTCGCTACCGCGTAAAGGTGAAGGGCGAGGCGGCCCACGCCGGGACGACGATCCGAAGCGAGCGGCGCGACGCCATGATGGCAGCGGTCCGCATGATCAGCGCTATTGAAGCCGCAACCATGGATCCTGCCGATGTCAAACTCACGGTTGGCCTGTTTCAGGTCACGCCAAATGCACCATCGGTCGTGCCGTCCGAGGTTCTCTTTTCCGTGGATCTGCGCCATCCCGACAATGCCGTCGTGGATCGTGTGGACGAAGCGATAAGACGCATCGTCCAGGACGAACGCGGCCCGTGTGAGGCGGAACTGAATCAAATTCAGTATGCCCCCTCGCTGGAGTTCCCGCAGAAGATCAGGGACATTATCGCTGCCGCCGCTGATCGTTGTTCCATACCAACCATGGACATCTATTCGGTGGCAGGACACGACGCGCGACAGCTTCACTATGTCTGTCCGACCGGAATGATTTTTGTGCCCTGTCGTGCAGGAATTTCCCACAATCCCGAGGAGTGGGCCGAGAAGGATGACCTCGTCGCCTGCACGAAAGTTCTTTCCGAAACCCTCGCGATACTCGCCAATAGCAGATCGTTGTAAGATCGTCGGTCGTCAAAAGTACAGGCTTCCAAGGGCATCGCCCCCTGAAGCCGTTCCTTTTTCCGAGATCGGAGCAGGCAGGGGTCTCTTTCGTGCGGCGGCATCATCGGAAAGTCGGATGATGCCGCCGCCTTCGAAATCCGACGCGCTCAGCCTGTGCGGCTCATCGCGGCCTTGACCCGCTCCGGCCGGAACGGCGTCTGGCGCAGCCGCACGCCTATGGCATCGTAAACGGCGTTCGAGATGACCGCAGCCGTCGGGCAGGTCGACGGTTCGCCGCCGCCATAGGAAGGATATTCTGGGCGATTGTTGACCAGCACGATGTCGATCCGGTCCGGTATCTCCTCGAAACGCAGGATGGGATAGCCTTCCCAGTCGCGACTGGTCACATGTGCATTGTCGAAGGTCACCTCCTCGTGCAGGGTCCGGCTGAGCGACTGGATGACGTTGCCTTCGATCTGGTTCTTCAGCCCATCCGGGTTGACGACCAGTCCGCAATCATGCGCAACCACTACCCGCTTGGCTCTTATCTCGCCGCTCTCGCGGTCAACGGTGACATCGGCGATGGTGGCGACGCGGACATCGTCGCGGTTGACCCAGGCGATGCCGCGGCCCTTGGCGAGTTTCCCGTCCTGCCCTTTAGCCGGCGAGGGCCGGCTTTCCCAACCATAAAGATCGGCTGCGGCCCGCAATACGTCGATCGCGCGCCGATCGCCGAGATATTTGAGGCGGACGGATAGCGGATCCTGATTGGCGGCGGCCGCCAACTCGTCGATGAACGCTTCCATCGCATAGGTGGTTTCAAACTGGGCCGGCGAGCGGAGCCAGGCGGTCAGGAGACCGACGCGGCCGACACCGTGACAGGCGACGTCGGCATTGTCGAACGTGTAGGCATAGTTGATGGCCGCGTCGCCCTGCCCCTCGCTGCCGATTTGAGGCAGGCCCGCAAGTTCGACGGCTATCAGGCGCGTGTCGCCGGTAGTGGGAACCCACATATGATGGCGCCAGGCAACGATGTTGCCGTCCTTGTCGAGCGCGCCCGTCAGGTCCTGCACGATGGGCGGGCCTTTCGGTTCCCAGCCATGCTCGTCCCAGCGCATCCACTGCACGCGGACGGGACGGCCGACCGCCTGCGACATCAGGGCGGCGTCGGGAATGACATGCTCGAGGCCGTTGCGGCCATAGGCTCCCGAAGCCTCGTACCATTTGACGTCGATCCGGTCCTCGGCGATGCCGAGCATCTCAGCCATGTCGGCACGCATCTGGTGCGGCATCTGCGTGCCGGCCCAGAAAGTGGCGCTGTCCTTCCTTACATCGGCAATGGCGCATGACGGCCCGATGCTGCCGTGCATCTGGAACGGTGTCTGGTAGGTGGCGTGGACGGTCTTTGCCGCGAAGGGCAATGTCATATCGACCGAACCCTTGGCGGCGACGGATGTGTTCCCTCCGACGGTTTTCCGTACCGTATCCCAGATGGCCTCCTGGGCCGGCAGACCATGCCAGTCCGACCATTTCGCCTGCCCTGCCTGCGGGCCGTCGGGATCGAGGTTCGAACCAAGCTTGTCGGCGGCCTGGATCGCGGCCCATTCTGTCTTGGCGACGACGCCGAGGAAGTTGCCGCGGCGTACCACCTGCACGAAGCCGGGAATATCCTTCAGCCCGCTTTCATCGACACTGATAAGTTCGGCCTGAACGCCATAAGGCCGCACCACGCGGCCGTGCAGCATGCCGTCCACCTTAACGTCCTGGATGTAGGTGAACTGGGCCATGACCTTGGCCGGGATGTCTTTCCGCCGCACGAACTGGCCGACGACCGTGTAGGTCGAGGGGTCCTTGATCGGGGCATCCGGCGCCACTTTCAGTTTGAAGCCCTCGCCGCTGGCGCCGATGTCGATGTCCAGCCGCTTGCCCCCGACCAGGTCTCCATAAGAAATCGTTTGGTCCGGCATGCCGATCACCGAGACCTTGCCGCCTTTGGCGGAAAGCTGCCCGGCCGGCAATTTGAAATGGGCGGCCGCCAGATCCAGCAGCGCCTTGCGCGCGGCGGCCGAGGCATGGCGGATCTGCGGTCCGGCATAGCGCACGCTCATGCTGCCGTAGGTCGGACCCTGATCGACCGTCTGCGAGGTCGTGCCCATTACCACGTCGAGCGCGTCTATGGGAAATTCCAGTTCCTCCGCCGCGATCTGCCCAAGCGCAGTCTCGACGCCTGTTCCCGTTTCAACCTTTCCGGTGAACAGGGTTGCCGTGTTGTCGGGTCGGATGGCGAGCCACGCATAGAGCTTGCCGGAAGCAGGTGACGCTACAGACGCATCCGTGGCCCCCTCGGCGGCGATCAGTTCGCGTGGATCGAAAATGCTGAAGGCAACGACCAGTCCGGCGGATCCTTTCAGAAATGTGCGGCGGCTGAACGGCAACTTGCCTGCTTCGTGCAGGTCTTCCGGGCGCGTGTTCATCCCTGACCTCCCTTGGCGGCGCGTTCGACCGCCCGCACAATGCGCATGTGGGTGCCGCAACGGCACAGATTATCGTTCAGGGCCTCTTTTATCTCGTCACGGCTGGGATGCGGGTTCTCGTCGAGGAAAGCCTTTGCGGTCATGATCATGCCATTGATGCAATAGCCGCACTGCAGGGCCTGCTCGTCGATAAACGCCTGTTGCAGCGGGTGGGGCTTCTCGGGCGTCCCCAGCCCTTCCAACGTCGTGATCTTGGCGCCTTCGGCGCTCGACAAAGGCGTGACGCAGGAGCGGATGGCCGAACCGTCCATGATAACGGTGCAGGCCCCGCATTGGGACAGACCGCAGCCAAATTTGGGTCCGTGAAGCTTCAGATCATCGCGCAGGGCATAGAGCAGCATACTGTCAGGATCGGCTTCGACAGAGTGCTCCTGGCCGTTGACGTTAAGGGTGACGGACATCGATGTCCTCCTTGCCTTGCAGCGTGAGCAGCGTCACGGTGCTGGGTGGTCGTGCGACGCACGAGGAACACCGGAAGGGTACGGCCGCCTGCAATGGATCGTCAATGTAGGCCAGTTCAAAGAAATATGATGTTGGCGCAACGATGAAACGGCGTGGCCCAACGGAATACGCATCGCGGAAACAACATCTACGCGTGCAAGCGTCGGTAGCGGGCACAGGCGTAATCCGGCCAGCCATGTTTCTGTCAGGCCGTTGTGCTTTTGCCGCTCTTCCTTCAGTACAGTTCATATCTGGCGCGGGTCGCCACACGTAAACTATAGCTGAATCTTTGCTGCCGCCGTTGGCGACAGGCCAGGGTTCGAAGAAGGCAAGATCAAGACATGCACGCACATCCTGCCGATGGAAGCCGCAGCCTCTCGCGAGAGCATCTCGAGTGGCCCTTCCTGGGACAGGAACACCGGACGCTTGCAAGAGAACTCGATGCCTTCATTGCCGATGGCGGACTTGGCGACATCGATCACCATGACGCCGATGCCGCCACAAAGACCCTCGTCGCCAGACTGGGTGCAGCGGGTTTTTTGCGCCACTGCGTACCTCGCGCCCATGGCGGCATATCGGAGGAGATCGACAGCCGCGCGCTATGCATCATCCGCGAGACGCTGGCCTATGCCGACGGGCTGGCGGATTTTTCCTTCGCGATGCAGGGGCTCGGCACTGGCGCGATCAGCCTCGCCGGATCGGAGGCGATGAAAGCGCGTATCCTGCCCCGGATCGCCAGGGGTGAACTGATTTCGGGTTTCGCGCTGACCGAGCCGGAAGCCGGCTCCGATGTCGCGGCGATGTCGACATCCGCCGAGCACGACGGCGGCGACTATATCCTGAACGGCGAGAAGATATTCATCTCGAACGGAGGCATTGCGGACGTCTACACCGTGTTCGCCCGCACCGGCGAAGCGCCGGGAACGCGCGGCATCTCGGCCTTTGTCGTCTTCGCCGAGGCGCCGGGCTTCGTCGTCGCCGAGAGGATCGAGACCATCGCACCGCACCCGCTGGCGCGCCTGCGCTTCGAGAATTGCCGTGTTCCGGCTTCGCAATTGCTGGGCGCTCCAGGCGAGGGCTTCAAACTCGCTATGCGGACACTGGATATCTTCCGGGCGTCGGTTGCCGCCGCCGCGCTCGGTTTCGCGCGCCGGGCGCTCGATGAGGCGATCGCCCATGCGCGCGCACGAAAGATGTTCGGCGCCACACTGGGCGATCTGCCGACAGCGCAGAGCACGCTGGGCGAGATGGCGACGGCGATCGATGCCGCTTCCCTTCTGACGCTGCGCACCGCCTGGAGGCGCGACGTGCAGAAGCTGCCGACGACGCGAGAGGCCGCCATGGCCAAGATGACCGCGACGGAGAACGCACAATGGGTCATCGACCAGGCACTGCAGCTCTTCGGCGGGCGTGGTGTCCGTGTCGGGGAGATCACGGAGCGACTCTATCGCGAGATCAGGGCCTTGCGCATCTACGAGGGCGCTACTGAGATACAGAAGCTTATTATCGGCCGCGACCTGATGAAGGCCGCCGGGAGATAATATCCGCCCGATTCCGCTGCCGCGGATATCTTTGGCTCCGAGCCCGGCCCGCAGCGATTGCTAGCGGCTCTCCGCGAAGGTCCTGCCACGAGGCCGCTCCATCGCCATTCGATGCCTGATGCCAAGCCCGCCATACATGCCATCCGCGCGGTAACGCCGCGCCCGAGGGGCGTTGCTTGACAATGCCTCCGGAGGAAGATTGAATGAACGTTCATTCTTCAACGGGAGGAAACGCGTAATGAAGATAAGCAGGAGAGGGTTACTGATCGGCACGGCGGGTATTGTACTCGCCAGCGTTGGCACGGCGGCGGCAGAGGACAAGGAGCCGCTGAAGATCGGCGTTCCGACGGCTTTGACCGGCCCATATTCGCAGCTTGGCGACGAGGTGAAGCGCGTGGTCGAGTTTGCCGTCGAAGAGGCGAACGCTGGCGGCGGCATCGACGGGCGCAAGGTCGAGGTGCGTTTTCTCGATACCGAGGCGAAGCCTGAACTTGCACGCCAGCAAGGCGAAAAGCTGGCGCTAGACGGTTTCAACATCCTCACCGGCACCATCGCCTCAGGCGAGGCGCTCGCCATGGGCCCGATGCTGACGCGCTGGAATGCGCTGTTTGTCGCGACGGTCCCCAAGGCCAATGCCATTACCGGCGGCCAGTGCCAGGCGAGGATGTTCCGCGTCAATCGGCTCGACGCTTCCGATGCGGCGGCCATCGGGCCGTGGCTGAAAACCCGCAAGGAAACCAAATGGGCGATCGTCGCGGCCGACATCGCCTGGGGCCACGATTCGGGCGCAAGCTTCAAGAAAGCGGCCGATAGCAACGGCAAGACGATCGTGTCGGAAAACTATCCTACATTCGGCAGCAACGATTATGCCGCCACTATCCAGAAAGTGATCGATTCGGGCGCGGAAGGCATGTGGGTGGCGCTCGCCGGCCGCGACGCCATGACATTCGCCAAGCAGGCCAAACAGTTCGGCCTGTTCGACAAGGTGGTGACCGGCGGTACGAGCTTCACCACCGACGGTACGGTGCGGGTGCTGGGCGATATCGTGAAAGGCATCCATGCCATCATCAATTACAGCGCCACACTCGACACGCCGGAAAACAAGAAGTTCGTAGCCGATTTCGCGAAGAAATATCCCAATTCCTCACCGACGAACTTCCAGGGCGAGACCTATATCGGCATGCAGGTGATTTTCCAGGCCGTGAAGAAAGCCGGCAGCGTCAAACCCGCCGACGTCGCCGAGGCGCTCGCCGGCGGCACGTTCGAGACCATCCTCGGCTCGCAGCTGATGCGCAAGGAGGATCACCAGCTCGTCGGGCCGAACTTCTTCGGCGAGGTCGCCGAAGCGGATGGTGTGTTGCGCCCCGTCATCAGCATGACGATTCCGGCCGATGTGGCGACGCCCGCGCCGGACGGAAGCTGCAAGCTCTGATGAAACAGAGGCCGGAGCAGGTCGGCGACCTGCTCCGGCCTCGCCGTGGTGGAACTTCGTCGCCACGGCGTTGACAGACGATACTGAATGAATAATCGTTCAATTCTGGGATCAGCGGGGCCTGAACTCAGGTAAGCGATCGCGTCAACCCTCACTTCGTGGGGTGGTCTGCAACGTATTCATCCGGATTCAAACCCGGGCCGTGAGGTGGTATTTCATTGAATGGCGTCGAATTGAAGAACAGCCTGCCGCTCCCTCCCCGCCCTGATGCAGAATGCATATGGCCAAGAGCCGCCCAAAGGCATGGTGCGGCATTCCCTCGGAGTTGAGGCATGATCCAGATCATAAACGGCCTGGTCTACGGCAGTTTCCTTTATCTGCTCTCGGTCGGCCTCGTATTGATATTCGGCCTCAGGCGGGTGACCAATTTCGCCCATGGGAGCCTGTTCATGGTAGGCGCCTATGTCTCGTTCGCGGTCGCCGCCTATCTCGGATTCTGGTCCGGGCTGGTGGCCTCGGTGATCGTGCTCGCCTTTCTCGGCGTGCTGCTCGACCGCTTCGTGTTCCGGCCGCTTGCCAACGAGGATGCCGTGGTGACGCTTCTCGTCACCTTCGGCCTTCTATTCGTGCTCGAGGATGTCGTGCAAACCATCTGGGGCAAGGATTACCTGACCGTGTCGCCTCCGCCCTTGCTGTCGGGCGTGCTGCCGATGTTCGGCTCGACCTTTCCGGTCTATCGGCTATTCGTGGTTGCGGTTGCGCTTGTCGTTGCCGTCGGGCTCGCGCTCTGGCTGCGATACAGCAAAGTCGGTCTTTATGTACGCGCCGCGAGCGTCGATCCGGTGACGACAGGGATGCAAGGCGTCGATACCGAGCGCCTCAGTGCGCTCGTCGTAGCGATCGGCGCAGGGCTGGCCGGCCTCTCCGGCACGATCGCCGGGCCGCTCCTTGCGTTGTCGCCGTCGATGGGCGCCTTCGTCATCATCGATTGTTTCGTGGTCGTGGTGACGGGCGGCCTCTCCAGTTTCACCGGTGCATTCATCGCGGCGCTGCTGATCGGGCAGGTGCATAATCTCGGCATCGTATTCATACCCCAATTCGCCTCCATGCTGCCTCTCGCCATAATGACGCTGGTGCTCCTGTTGCGGCCGCACGGGCTCGCCGGAGCCGGCCGATGAGCGCACTCGCATCGGGGACGCGTACGGCCCGGCAACACGCGCCCATTGGAGCGCTCGCTGCTTTCGTCGTGATCAGCGTGGCCGGCATGCTGGTCCCGATGGTCGTCTCCTCGCAGCTTGCCCTCACCTTGATGACGCAAGCCGTCATCACGGCGGTGCTCGCCACGGGAATAGGCTTCCTGATACGGCAATGCGGCCTGACCAGCTTCGGGCACGCGGCCTTCTACGGACTTGCCGCCTATATCGTGGCGCTCAACGGCAAATACGATTTGTTGCCGACCGAGGCCGCCATTATCGCTGCGATCATGCTGCCGGCGGTGTTCGCCTTCGTGGCGGGACTGGGCATCGTGCGCCTCCCCGCGCTCGCGTTCTCGATGCTGACGCTTGCCGTGGCGCAGGCCTTTTACGAAATCTTCCTGAGTTGGCGCGAACTCGCCAATGGCGACGACGGCATGGCGGTGCGCCTGCCCTCCAGGCTGTTCGGCTTGGACATCGCAACCTTCCAACAGCCGAGCAGCATGTTCGTGGTGTGCTGGCTGGCGTTGATTATCATCGTCGCCGGCCTTTGGCTGATTGCGCGCAGCCGGTTCGGCCTGTTGACCGTCGCCATCCGCGAAAACGAGGAACGCACGCGCTTCATAGGCTATGAGACGGTGGTGCCCCGCGCACTGACCTATGCGGTGTCGGCGGCGGTGGCCGCGGTCGCGGGCGTCCTGTTCGTCCTCTATAACGCCTATGTGACGCCGGGCACGCTGCACTGGTCCCTGTCGGGCGAAGGTATTGTCATGGCCGTGATCGGCGGCGCGCATGCCGTCTGGGGCCCGGCCCTCGGCTCGGTAATTTTCTTCCTGCTCAAGGATGCCGCCGGGGACCTGACCGAGCACTGGCCGGCGATCATCGGCATCACGCTGATCGTCGTCACCGTGATGGTGCCGCGAGGCATCAGCGGATTGATCATGACCCTTCTCGGCAAGATGAAGGACGCGCGGCGATGAGCGCTTTCATGCTGGAAGGGATCGACATCTCGCGGCGCTACGGTGGCTTCCGTGCCCTCGAAGATGTGTCTATCGCGCTCGAACCCGGGGAGATCCGCGGGCTGATCGGCCCGAACGGTGCGGGCAAATCGACGTTGATGGATGCGCTGTGCGGGCGCGGCGGCGGCATAACTACTGGCACGGTGCGCTGCGATGGACAGGACATCAGTTCCTTGTCGGAACGCGCCAGGCGTCGCGCCGGCCTCGCGCGCTCCTTCCAGAAGACGAACATCTTTCTCGACCTTACGATACGCGAGCAGGTCGGCCTCGCAGGCGCAATGGCCGAGCATGACAATGGCGAAGAGGTAATGGAGGCGCTGGGTCTCGCTGCCTTCGCCGGGAGCCGCGCCGCCGACATCTCCTATGGCGACCAGCGCCGCCTCGATCTGGCGCTCGCGCTCGTCGGCCGACCTTCGGTACTTCTGCTCGACGAGCCGGCTGCCGGGTTGTCGATCGGCGAATCCATCGCGCTCGCCCGGTTGCTGAAGGAACTGGCCACAAGTTGGGGTGTAACCGTGCTGATCGTCGAGCACGACATGGACGTCATCTTCTCGATCTCCGACCGCATCACGGTGCTTCATCTCGGCAAGATCCTCGCCGACGGGCCGGGCGAGGAAATCCGCGCGAACCCGGAAGTGGTCCGCGCCTATCTCGGCACGAGTGTCACGTGATGCTGCTCGAACTCGATAATGTCGATGCCTTCTACGGCGAAGCGCAGATCCTCCACGGCATCTCGATCGCGGTCGATGCCGGCGAGCGTGTCGCCATCCTCGGGCGCAACGGGGTGGGCAAGACTACCGTCGTCAATGCCTGTACCGGTATCGCGCGCGTGCGAAGGGGGCGGATTTCCTTCTGCGGCAAAACGCTTTCAACGATCCGCCATTTCACGGCGGCCAGAAACGGGATTGCCGTGGTTCCGCAGGGCCGGCGTATCGTTCCCGGCCTCACCGTGCGCGAGAATTTGTTGCTCGGCGCCGCCGTCGGGCGCAAGGGACCCTGGACGTTCGACAGCGTTTGCGCGTTGTTCCCCATCCTGCGCGAACGCGCCGATACGCCGGGAACGGCGATGAGCGGTGGTCAGCAGCAGATGCTTGCCATCGGCCGGGCGCTGATGGCCAACCCCAATCTTCTGGTGCTGGACGAACCGAGCGAAGGCCTGGCCCCCGTCATCGTCGATGAACTGGGCGAAACACTGGTCAGGCTCGGCGCCGGAGAAACGAGCATCCTTCTAATCGAGCAGAATTTCAGCCTCGTCCATGCCGTCGCCGAGCGCTACTACGTCATGTCCAAGGGCACCGTCGTCGAAGAGGGCCGGCTGGAAGGGCTCTCGCGGGAAAGTCTCAAGAAGCACGTCGCGGTTTGATTGCGCTTCGCCAAGGTAAATTCACGATCCAGGAGAAATCACCATGTCGGATGTCTATGCCAAATATCAGCGGCTCCTCTTCGATCGCCCGCATCCGCGAGTGCTGCGCGTTACCATGCATAATCCCGAACGGCTGAACTCCGCCGACGAGATCATGCATGGGGAGCTCGCCACTATCTGGCAGGACATCGACAAGGACCCGAGCGTCTCGGCCGCCATCCTGACCGGACACGGCAAGGTTTTCTCGGCCGGTGGCGATTTCAAGATGATCGACAAGATCATCAACGACTTTCCCACACGCGCGCGCAACTGGAAGGAAGCGCGCGACATCGTCTACAACATCATCAACTGTTCCAAGCCGATCGTCAGCGCCATGCGTGGTCCGGCCGTGGGCGCGGGGCTGGTGTGCGGCCTGCTTGCAGACATCTCGATCGCCACCAAGGACGCCCGGCTGATCGATGGACACACGCGCCTCGGGGTTGCGGCCGGAGACCACGCCGCCATCGTGTGGCCGCTGTTGTGCGGGCTGGCCAAGGCAAAGTACTATCTGTTGCTGTGCGATCCGGTTTCGGGCGCCGAGGCGGAGCGGATCGGGCTGGTCTCGCTTGCCGTCGAAGACGCCGAACTCGACGCCAAGGCGGTCGAGTTGGCGACTCGCCTGGCGGAAGGCGCGCCCAACGCGATCCGTTGGACCAAATACGCGCTGAACAACTGGTTGCGGCAGATGGGGCCGACCTTCGACGCCTCGCTTGCGCTGGAATTCATGGGGTTTTCCGGCCCCGACGTTCAGGAAGGGCTCGCCTCCCATGTAGAGAAGCGGAAGCCGAAATTCGCGCCGGATTCCCCGCTCTGAGCAGGCAGAGGTCCGGACGACAAGGCAAGTGGAAGCGGGATCCCGACCGGGAGCCCGCCAAGGCGAAGGGGAGTGAACGGATATGATTTCGGATCAAGTCGCGAAGCGCCGCCGGGCCATGGTGGCGGGTGGTTTCTGGCCGGACCGGGTTCTGCTCGATTATTTCGATGCGCTGCTTGACGGCACGCCCGAGGCTACGGCGATCGTCGCGCATCAGGCCAGTGCCGCCGCGCTAACCAGGCTGAACTATCGCGACCTTGGCGAACGTGTCGAGCGCATTGCCGTCAATCTTGCCGCCGGCGGCGTGGAAGCGGGCGACGTTGTCTCCTTCCAGTTGCCCAATTGGTGGCAGTTCATCGCGCTCCACCTTGCCTGCCTGCGCATCGGCGCGATCAGCAATCCGCTCATGCCGATCCTGCGTCAGCGCGAACTCGAATTCATGCTCAACCATGCCAATTCGAAAGTCATCGTCACGCCCGCGATTTTCCGCGATTTCGACTATGGTGCGATGATCGCCGGGATGCGTGACAAACTCCCGCATCTTCGCCACGCCTATGTCATCGGCGGCGCGGGCGAGACAAGCTTCGAGCGGCTGCATGAAACGCCGGTCGATAAAGCGAAAGCCGAAGCCCTGTTCTCGGCCCGACGACCGGGGCCGGACGACGTCATACAGATCCTCTATACATCCGGAACCACCGGCGAGCCGAAAGGTGTCACCCATACCTCCAACACGCTGCTCAGCAATCTGATCCCCTATATCGACAGTCTCCATCTGACCGGCGACGACATGGTGCTCATGGCGTCGCCGCTCGCGCACCAGACCGGCTTCCTCTACGGCGTGATGATGCCGTTCCTGCTCGGCTGTCCCGTGGTGCTGGAGGACGTCTGGAACCGCAAGGTGGCCGCCGACCTCTTCGAACAGGAGAAACCGACCTTCACCATGGCATCGACGCCTTTCCTCGCGGACCTGACGGAGGAGGCCGAGACGCGCCCTGAAGCATTCACCTCGCTGCGCATTTTCCTTTCCGCCGGCGCGCCGATCCCTCGCGTTCTGGTCAGGCGCGCGACCGAGAATCTGGGCGCCACCATCGCTTCCGGATGGGGCATGACCGAGAATGGCGCCGTCACGGTGACACGGCCGGAGGACGCACCGGAGAAAGTATTCGAGACCGACGGCCGTTGCCTGTCCGGCATGGAGATCCGGACGATCAATGCCGCGGACAAGCCGGTGATGCCCGGAGAGGAAGGCCGTCTGCAGGTGCGAGGCTGCAGTAATTTCGTCGGCTATCTCAAACGGCCCGACCTCGACAATATCGATGCCGAGGGCTGGTTCGATACCGGCGATCTCGCCCGCATCGACGCCGAGGGCTATGTCAGGATCACCGGTCGCGCCAAGGATATCATCATACGCGGCGGCGAGAATGTCCCGGTGATCGAGATCGAAGGCCTGATCTACAAGCACCCCGATGTCGCCGACGTGGCGATCGTCGCCATGCCGGACGAGAGGCTCGGCGAGCGGGCCTGCGCGTTCGTCACCGCCAAGCCGGGCGCGAGCCTGACGCTGCCGAAGATCACGGAATTCCTGCTGTCGCAACACATATCCAAAACCTACCTGCCCGAGCATCTGGAAGTTCTGGAGGCACTGCCGCGCACGCCAAGCGGCAAGATCCAGAAATTCAAGCTGCGTGACATGGCGAAGGCCCTCAAACCCGAACAGAAGACAGGGAAGATGGGTTAAGCCGCGATGAAAGCCGTTGTCGTCGAGCGCTTTGGAGCACCAAGCGAACTTGCCTTCAAGGAGTGGCACCGACCTGCCGTGAAGGCGGGCGAGGTCCTCGTCGAAGTCCATGCGGCGGGGCTGAATTTCCCCGACGTGCTGGTTGCCGCCGGCAAATACCAGACGCTGCCGCCGCTGCCCTTCGTTCCCGGCAAGGAGCTAGCGGGCATTGTCACGGCGGTCGGCGACGGGGTGGCGAACTTCAAGCGCGGCGATCGGGTCCTCTGCCAGTGCGAGAACGGTGCGTTCGCTGAATTGGTCGCGGTGCGCCAGGAGGATTGCTGCCTGCTGCCCGACGATCTGCCGATGGTCAAGGCGGCCGCCATGGGGCTGACCTACCAGACCGCATGGTTCGGCCTGATGGAACGTGCGCATCTCAAACCGGGCGAGACGGTACTCGTCACCGGGGCTGGCGGCGGCGTCGGCACTGCGGCAATGCAGATCGCCAAGGCGCAAGGTTGCCGCGTGCTCGCCGGGCTCGGCAGCATGGAGAAACGCGACTTCGTCCTCGGGCTCGGCGCAGACGCCGTGATCGATATGAGCGGCGGCGATTTACACGAGAGCGTGCGCCGGCAGGTTCACGGCGCGACCGGCGGCCATGGCGCCGACGTGGTGATCGAGAATGTCGGCGGGGCGGTGTTCGGAGCCTGCCTGCGCGCGCTCGCCTGGGCCGGCCGGCTGGTGGTGGTCGGCTTCACGTCCGGCGAAATTCCCTCGGTCAAGGCAAACTACCTCCTCATCAAGCACATTACCGTCGCAGGCCTGCACTGGAGCGACTATCGCGAAAAGATGCCCGACGCCATGCGGGAAGCACAGGAGGAATTGTTCCGCCTCACCAGCCTTGGGAAGATCGATCCGCCGATTTCGGCCGCAATGCCGATCGAGAAAGTCGCCGCCGGTATGGAATGCATCCTGCAGCGCAAGGTTCGCGGCAAGGTGGTACTGGTTACGGAGCGAGGGCGTGCCGCCGGCATTGCCATCGCGGACGACGCCGGCTGAAGGTAGCGGGGACGTGATACCAGTGGACCGGCGATTACAAACGATCGGAGAAGAAGAAGAGGCCGCCCCGGACGGCTATATCCCATCCACCATACCGGATGGGACGTTCGGCCAGCTTCTCGGCCAACTCTATCAGCGGCGCGGCGGTGGCGGTTTCGCGTTTCGCGTCGATGCGCGACATGGCAATGTCCGTGGCGTCGTCCATGGCGGGATGCTGATGACCATGGCCGACCAAGTGCTAGGCCTGACGGTGCAGGAGGCGATCGGCGGGGGACCGACCGCAACGATCAGCCTCAACTGCGATTTCGTCTCAAGCGCGGAACCAGGCGATCTGATCGAAGGTGCGGCCGAGGTTACGCGGATTACCCGTTCCATAGTGTTCGTGCAGGGCAGGCTGGCATGTGGCGACCGGTTGATTTTAAGCGCGGCCGGCCTTTGGAAACGCCTTGATCCGCGATATTCTGGAACAGATCATCCCATCGGCGATTCGGCTGACGGATCGTCAGACCAGGCCGGGCCCCCATGACGACGCCTCCTACGCTAGAGAGCAAGGCATTCGACCAGACCGTCGTAAAAAGTCAGGTTACCAACCAAAAGCTGGTATCCCGCCGCCGGGAGCAGATTATCGCCGCGGCAGTCGAGCTTTTCTCGGATCAGGGTTACTATCGCACGACCATTCAGGACATCGCGCGCAAGGCCGGCGTCAGCATAGGGCTGATCTATCAATACGCCCAGACAAAGGAGGATGTCCTTCTCCTTTCTCTGATGAGCGTGCTGGAATCCTATCAGCGGGAAATTCCGCGCGCCGTCGATGAAGACGACGACCCGCTAGAAGCGCTGTGGTCCTCGCTTTCGACCTATTGTCGGGTCATCGATCGTCGGCGCAATGCGGCGGTTCTGGCCTATCGCTCCACCAAGTCGCTTCCTCGCGAACAGCGCGAGATCATCATGCAACTCGAGGTGGAGACCAACGAATTCCTTGCCGAGCGGCTGCGGAGTTGCATTGCCGCGGGGCTCTTCCGCAAGATCGATGTCGATCTGGTGACCTACCAACTCGTGCTCTACGCCCATACCTGGGCGCTGAAGCATTGGCGGCTGAGCAAGCTGACCACGATCGACGGCTATATCGAGCACGGGTTCGACTTCTTCGTACACGCCATGGCGACCCCGGCCGGCCTCGTGCACTATGGACAATTCCTTGCCCGGCAACAGACCAAGGCCAAGCCCGTCAGGAAACCGAGGCGACGCAAGACATTGCTGTCCAAGGTCTGACCGGGCACGATCCGTATCGCGATCAAGCACCCCCTGCCCCACTACGAGCGGTCGTCGTCGCCATCTTATTGCGGTTGCCAGCGCTTGACGCGCCAGCGTGCTTCCCCTATTCATTTTGAATGAATGATCATTCACTTTCTGCCGCCATGTTTCACACTGAAATCAAGGACGGCGTACTGGAATTGACGATGGCGCGTCCACCGGTGAACGCCATCAACGGGAATTGGATCGAGGCGTTTTCCGCCATTCTCGATGGGCTCGCCGACAGCCGCGAAGTAGCGGCCGTACTGATCCGATCCGCCGAGCGGGTTTTCAGCGCCGGTGCCGATCTCAAGCTGATGCGCGAGTGTTTCGCCAGCGACGAAGGTCCCGACCGGATGGTGGAGACGGTGCGGCGGATGCAGCGGCTCTACGATCGGATCGAAGCTCTGCCACAGGTGACGATCGCGGAAATCGCCGGCCCGGCTTATGGGGGCGGCTTCGAACTGGCGCTTGCCTGCGATTTGAGGATCTCGGCGGAGACCGCATCGGTCGGCCTGCCGGAAGCCAGGCTCGGTCTCTTGCCCGGCGCGGGCGGCACCCAGCGCCTCTCCCGTCTCGCCGGGCCCGGCATCACGCGCCGCCTGATCCTGACCGCGGAAGTCTTAGACGGACGCCAGGCGCAAGAACTTGGTCTCGTGCAATGGGTGGTGCCGGCGGCGGAGCTTGTCGCTTTCACGAGAGAGATTGCGGAGCGGATCGTGACCATGTCGCCGGCCGCGCTTGCCGCGTGCAAGCATTGCTTCAGCGCCGCCGACGCGGCGCTCCACGACGGCATGCTGATCGAGCTTCTCGAGACGCATAAGCTGCTGAACACCGCCGACACCCGCAAAAGGGTAGCGGCCTTTCTCGATCGGTGAGGAACCAGGCATGAAACTTGACGGTAAAACGGTCGTGGTCACGGGTGCGGCATCCGGGATCGGTGCCGCGACTGCAGAGGCGATGGCGGAGGCCGGGGGTGACATCGTGTTGGCCGACCTGTCGGCCGAAAAGGGCGAGCAGCATGCGGCGGCGCTGCGCGAGCGTGGACTGAAGGCAAGCTTCCTGCCCATTGATGTCGCCTCGGACGAATCGATCGCGGAATTCCGCAAGGCGGTGCTGGCGCGCGGGCCGGTGCATGTGCTGGTCAACGGAGCCGGCTTCGGGCGCGGGCAGGCTTTCGTCGACAACGACCAGGAATTCTGGAGGCGCGTCGTCGATATCAACCTGCTCGGACCGGTCAAGCTGACCCGCGCGCTGCTCGACCCGATGATCGAGCGCGGCTCCGGCAAGATCGTCAATGTCGCGAGCGACGCCGGCCGCGTCGGCAGCGCAGGCGAGACGGTCTATTCGGGCGCCAAGGGCGGGCTGATCAGTTTCTCCAAGGGGCTGGCGCGCGAGATGGCGCGTTATTCGATCAACGTGAACTGCGTCTGCCCCGGCCCGACCGAAACGCCGATGCTGATGGCCCTTCCCGAAAAGCATCTGGAAGCCTTCAAGCGGGCCATTCCGATGCGCCGCTTCGGCCAACCGCAAGATGTCGCCAACGCCATTCTGTTCTTCGCTTCCGACCGTTCCGACTACATCACCGGCCAGACGCTCAGCGTCTCCGGCGGTCTGACGATGGCGTGAAGGCTCAAGACGAGAGGAAAACCAGTGAATAGTTTCAAAGCCGCCGGATATCAGGCAACGCATTTCAAATGGGAGGTGGCGGGGAAGGTCGCGACCGTCACGCTGAACCGCCCGGAACGCAAGAACCCGCTGACCTTCGAAAGCTATGCCGAACTGCGCGATCTGTTCCGTCAACTGAGCTACGCCGACGACGTCAAGAGCGTTGTCGTCACCGGCGCCGGCGAGAATTTCTGCTCCGGCGGCGACGTCCATGAGATCATCGGCCCGCTTGTCAGGATGCAGGAAGCCGACGACATGCCGGGTCTCCTCGCCTTCACGCGAATGACGGGCGATCTGGTCAAGGCGATGCGGCACTGCCCGCAGCCGATCATCGCTGCCGTCGACGGCATCTGCGCGGGCGCCGGCGCGATCCTTGCCATGGCATCCGATATGCGGCTCGGCACGCCCCGCGCCAAGACGGCTTTCCTGTTCGTCCGCGTTGGGCTTGCCGGCGCGGATATGGGCGCTTGCGCCATCCTGCCCCGCATCATCGGCCATGGAAGGGCGTCGGAATTGCTCTACACCGGTCGCTCGATGTCGGCGGAGGAAGGCGACAAATGGGGCTTCTTCAACCGGCTCGTCGCGCCGGAGGAACTGTTGCAGCAAGCACAAAAGCTTGCCGCCGAAATTGCCGACGGACCGACCTTCGCCCATGGCGTCACCAAGACCTGCCTGCACCAGGAATGGGCGATGGATATCGATTCCGCCATCGAGGCGGAGGCGCAGGCACAGGCGATCTGCATGCAGACCAAGGATTATGGCCGCGCCTATCGCGCTTTTGTCGCCAAGCAGCGGCCGGTGTTCGAGGGGAACTGACTATCATCAGTTTCCCTCTTTCAATTCCGCTATCGGAGGCCGCGTCATGATCCTCAATGAGCAACAGACCATGATCCGCGACATGGCGCGACAGTTCGCGCAGGAGCGGCTTGCGCCGAATGCGGCGAAATGGGATCGCGAAAGCCATTTCCCGGCCGAAGAAATCCGTGAGATGGGCCGGCTCGGCCTGATGGGCATGAACGTGCCGGCGGAATGGGGCGGCGCGGGTGCCGATTATATTTCGACCTCGCTGGCGCTCGAAGAGATCGCGGCGGGCGATGCCGCCACCGCCACGGTGATGAGCGGGCACAATTCGGTCGGCTGCATGCCGATCGCCAGCTTCGGCGATGACGAGCAGAAGGAGCGCTTCCTCCGGCCGATGGCCGAGGGTCGGATGCTTTCCGCCTTCCTGCTTACGGAAGCACATGGCGGTTCCGATGCCGGCGCCTTGGCGACGAAGGCAGTACGAGACGGCGACCAGTACATCCTCAGTGGCGGCAAGCAGTTCATCACTTCCGGCAAGAACGCCGATGTGGCGCTGATCTTCGCCCGCACCGGCCCGCAGAGCGGCACGAAAGGCATCTCCGCCTTCATCGTCCCCACCTCCAGTCCCGGCTATACGGTGGTGCGGGTCGAATCCAAGCTCGGCCAGCATGCTTCCGACACTTGCCAGATCGCCTTGAACGATGTGCGCGTGCCGGTAGAGAACCGGCTCGGGCCGGAGGGCGCGGGCTATCGTATCGCGCTTTCCAACCTGCAAGGCGGACGTATCGGTATCGCCTCGCAGGCGCTCGGCATCGGGCGGGCGGCGTATGAGGCAGCGTTAAGCTATGCGCGCGAGCGCGTGGTGTTCGGCAAACCGATCATAGAGCATCAGATGACAGGTTTCCGGCTCGCCGCGATGGCGACCCGTATCGAAACCGCGCGTCAGATGGTACATCATGCGGCGGCACTCGCCGATGCGGGCGAAGCCTGTCTGATGGAGGCATGCATGGCGAAGCTCGTCGCCTCGGAAGCGGCGGAATGGGTCTGTTCCGAAGCGATCCAGACGCTTGGTGGCTACGGCTACCTCACCGATTATCCGCTGGAGCGCTATTACCGCGACGCGCGCGTCTGCCGCATTTATGAGGGCACCAACGATATCCAGCATCTGGTGATCCTGCGCGAGATGCAGAAGCGCCATGCCGCCTGAAGCCGCCGCGCCGCATCCGACGCCGCTCCCGCTCGCCGGCGTGCGCGTGCTCGACTTTTCAAACCTGCTGCCCGGCCCGCTCGCCAGCCTCTTGCTTGCCGATGCCGGCGCCGAAGTGCTCAAGGTCGAGCGGCCCGGAACCGGCGATGAACTCCGCGGCTACGAGCCGGCGTTCGGGTCCACCAGCGGCAATTTTGCCCTGCTCAACCGGGGTAAGCGCGGCCTGACCGCAGACCTCAAGGACAAGGGCGACCGCGCGCATGTCCGCGAGCTTGCGCTGTCGGCCGACGTTCTGATCGAGCAGTTCCGTCCTGGCGTGATGGAGCGTCTCGGCCTCGGCTACGCCGAACTCTCCAGGGAAAATCCAAGGCTGATCTATTGTTCGATCACGGGTTACGGTCAGACCGGCACCCGTTCCCAGCAGGCGGGGCACGACCTCAATTACATGGCCGAAACCGGCCTGCTCGGCCTGACGCGCGCAGCCGACGGCGCGCCGGTGCTGCCGCCGGTGCTTGCCGCCGACATTGCGGGCGGCGCCTATCCAGCGGTGATGAACATCCTGCTTGCTCTGCAGCAGCGCGAGGCGAGCGGGCGCGGCTGCCATCTCGACGTCGCCATGAGCGACAATCTGTTTACGCTTGCCTATTGGGGCCTTGCCGGCGGACATGCCGGGCAATGGCCGAAGCCCGGCGGCGAACTCGTCAGCGGCGGCTCGCCGCGCTACCAGATCTACCGCACGGCGGACGGGAAGTATCTTGCGGCGGCGCCGATCGAGGAACGTTTCTGGCAGGTGTTCTGCGAGCGCATCGGCCTTCCCGCCCACGAGCGCGACGATGCGCGCGATCCGGATGCCACGCGCGCCCGCATCGCGGATTTGATCGCGGGCAAGACAGCCGAGGCGTGGCGAACGATCTTCGCCGGCGCCGATGTCTGCGTCTGCGTTGTGGCCTCGCTTGAGGAGGCTGCCGCCGACCCCGCCTTCCGCGAACGCGGGCTGTTCCGGCGTTCAGTTACCGACGACGCGGCCCGGATGACGGCGCTGCCGCTGCCCATCGACGAACATCTGCGCGACCAGACCCAAGCACGCGGCTTTCCGGATCAGGGCACCCGCCGCACCGGCTGGTCGTCGCCCTGAATGGCATTTAGGGGTGAGCGGCGACCTTCCGTTCAAGCCTCTCTCGCAGCGACCACCGCCTTCAAATCGTCAACGGCCTCCGGATTGACGAGACCGGAAAGGTCGCCGACCACCTGGCCGAGCCAGACCGCGCGAACCACGCGGCGCATGATCTTCATGCTGCGGGTCTTGGGCACGTCTGAAACGAAGGCGACCGCCTTTGGCCGGAACGAGGCGCCGAGCGCGGCCACCACCGCTCGCTTCAGGCTGTCGGCGAGTTCCGGCGTCGCGGAAACTCCGCGGGCCGGTACGCAGACGCAGACCACGGCGGAGCCTTTGATATCGTCGGGTACGCCGATGACGGCGGCCTCCGCCACCTTGCCAGTGGCAAGCAGCGCCGCCTCGATCTCGGACGGTCCGGTACGTTTGCCGGCGATCTTGATCGTGTCGTCCGAACGGCCGTGCACGTACCAATAGCCTTTCTGGTCGACGGATGCGAAATCGCCGTGGATCCAGAGATCCGGAACCTTTGACCAATAGGTCTCGATGAAACGCTCCGGCGCATTCCACAGGCCGCGTGACAACCCGATCGACGGGATGGTCAATGCAAGTTCGCCGACTTCGCCGCGTGGCAACGGCGCCCCGGCGTCGTCCACAACCGCAGCGCCCATACCGGGGATCGGTCCGGCAAAGGCGCATGGCGGAACATTGCGATCAAGCATGTTACCGGAGAGGATACCGCCGCCGATTTCGGTGCCGCCGGAATAGTTGAGGATCGGCGCCCTTCCCTTGCAGACCTTCTCCAGGAACCAGTTCCAGGCTTCCGGCGTCCAGGGTTCGCCGGTGGAGGCGGTAACGCGCAGTTTGAGCAGGTCGTAGGCTTCCACCACTTCCGGCGGCTGCTGGATGAAATTGCGCACCATGGTCGGCGCGACGCCCAGGAAAGAAATGTCGTAGTCCTGCGCCAACCGCCAGAGCCGGCCGGGATCGGGAAAGTCCGGGGTGCCTTCCGCCAGTACCATGCCGGCGCCGACGAGCGGCACCGCGGCCGCCAGGATCGGGCCGGTGAGCCATCCCATGTCGCTCATCCACAGGAGGCGGTCAGCGGGGGTCAGGTCCAGCATGACGCCGAAATCGAGCGCGGCCTTTGTCATGAAGCCGCAGTGGGTGTGCACGGTGCCCTTCGGCTTGCCTGTGGTACCTGAGGTATAAGCGATCATGGCTGGCGCATCCGCCGGCATCTCGGCGGCAGGGCAGCTTTCCCCCGGGCCGACCAGATCGTGCCACCAGAGCCGCGCGCCGGACAATTTGTCCGGATGGCGTGCGACGACGATGACATGCGCGAGAGATGGGATTTCAGGCGCGGCGGCGTCGACCGTCTCCACCATGGCAATCTGCTTGCCGCGCCTATAGGTGACGTCGACCGTCACTACCGCCTTCGCCTCGGCGTCGGAGAGCCGCTCTATGAAAGCCTGCGGTCCGAAACCGGAGAAGACCGGCAACGCGATGGCGCCGATCCGGGTGATAGCGAGGAAGGCCGCAATCGTTTCCGGCAAGAAAGGCATGTAGATGCCGACCACATCGCCCGCCCCGATGCCGAGCCGCTTCAGGCCGGCGGCGGCGTGCTCCGCTTCGGCAACGAGTTGGCCGTAGGTCCAGGAGCGCTTCTCGCCATCCTCACCTTCCCAGAGAATCGCGATCTTCTCCGGGAAACCGCGCTCCAGCGCCCGCTCCATGCAATTATAGGCGAGGTTCGTGGTTCCCCCGACGCACCATTGCGGCCATGCCGTGCCTTTCGAGACATCCAGCACCTGCTTGAAGGGCTTGAAGAATTTCAGGTCATGGAACGCCATGACGGCCGGCCAGAACCATTCAGGGTCTCGATCCGCGCGCTCGACCAGCGCCGCGTAATCGGAAAAGCCGTGTTGCTTCATGAAGCGTTCGAGCTGCGGCGCGGTGTCTGGCATGGCTCAGGCCCCCTGCTCCGTATCGAGCACGACGACACGCGCCATGCGCGTCGCCATGAATGCCTTCATCTCCTGATGAATTGGAGAAGCCTGATAGGCGTCATGCGCCGCGGATGAATCGAACAAAGCGACGATGCCATGTGTCAGGCCGTCGCTACGGTTTGCCTTGTTTTCGGCAAGGAAATAGCTCTGCACCCCCTCGCATTCAGCCTTGATGCGCGCGACGTATTCCTGCGCCCTGGCGAAAAACTCCGGGCCGGTATCCGGCGTGAAGTTCATCAACAATATATGGTGAAACATACGAAGGCTCTCCAAACCGGTCATGCATCCGTGATGCATGGCCCTCTTCCATTCAACCGGCGGTCCAGCCGCCATCAACGACGAGTGAGGTTCCTGTCATCAGCGCGGAGGCATCGGACGCCAGAAATACGACCGCTCCCATGAGATCTTCCACAGCGCCGATGCGGCCGAGCCTGATCCGTGACAGGACACGTGCCTTGAACTTCGGATCTTCCAGGCTGGGCCGGGTCATCTCCGTCTCGATGAAAGTGGGGCAGATGCTGTTGACCCGGATACCCTCCGGCGCGAGGTCGACCGCCATTGCCTTGGTCATGCCTTCGACCGCGAATTTGGTCAGTGTGTAGACCGGCCGCCCCTTCGTGGCCATGTGGCCGGCCTGGGATGAGATATTGACGATGGAACCCTTCACGCCCTCGGCCGCCATGCGCCGCGCCACCGCCTGCGCCGTGAAGAAGGCAGCGCGCACATTGAGTTGCAGGAGCGCATCGAAATCCGCCTCCTCGACCTCGAGGAACGCGCCGGGCCGATTGGTTCCTGCATTGTTGACCAGGATATCGAAGGGCGGCAACACATCCAGGGCGCGTTTGACGCCGGCGCTGTCGCAAACATCCAGCGCCAGTGCGTGTGCCCGGCCACCCGCGGCGCGGATCGCGGCAGCGGCTGCTTCGATCTCGCTTTCGGTGCGGGCGGCAAGAGTAACCTTGGCTCCTGCCTCTGCGAGCGCGGCGGCGGCAGCCAACCCAATGCCTCGGCCGGCACCTGTGACGAGCGCTCGCTTGCCATCAAGGCGAAAGCTGGGGGTCGTCGGCAGCTTCATCGTGTACGAACCCGTCGGGAAAACAACGGCGAAGCTCGGCGCATTGGCTTTGGCGGCAAAAGGGAGCCTCCTCGTCAGGAAATGGTCAGGCCGCTGTCGACCGCAAGGATGTGGCCCGTTGTACGCGCCGACTCGTCCGAGGCGAGAAACAATGCGGCGTTAGCGACATCCGCCGGTTCCGCCAAATCCACCAGATGGCGTTCGACGAGCTTCCGTGTCGCTTCGCTGGCGGCAAGTTGGGCCATCACACGCGGCGTGCGTGTCGTGCAGGGTGCGACGGCGTTGACGCGTACCTTGTGCGGCGCGAACTCGACCGCCATGGAACGCGTCAGCGCTACGATCGCACCCTTGCAGGCCGTATAGGCATCTTTGCCCGGCCATCCCATCAAAGCCACGACCGAGGCCGCGTTGATCACTGAACCGCCACCGGCCTTGACGATCGCGGGGATCGCATGCCGGCTGGCGAGCCATGTTCCCAGCAAATCCAGCTTGACGGTGCGCCAGAATTCGTCGATCGGCGCCTCCGTCAATGGCCCGTCCGCCATCGTGGAGCCGCCTGCATTGTTGTAAAGGACATGCAGTGCCCCGAAATGCCGGACCGTTTCCGTGACCGCGTTTATAACGCTTGCCTCGTCGGTCACGTCGGTCTGTATGAACAGCGCCTCGCCGCCCGCCTTCGTAATCGCATCCGCCGCTTGCTGGCCTGTCCCACTGTCATATTCGGCGATGACGACCCGCGCGCCTTCCTTGCTGAAAAGCTCCGCCGTGGCGCGGCCGATGCCGCCTCCCGCACCGGTGATCAGCGCAACCTTGCCTCTCAGACGTTCCATGGCGCCTCGGACTCCAGATCATCCTGCCCATGCCAGCGCCGGCGGCGCCGCACAGGCCACGCTCCAGACGATGGGAGCGCCGCAATATGATTGAACATTCATTCAGTCACGTCAACAGCAGGGAACGATATCACTCGAGCAGCAAGCTGCAGTTAGGAAGGAGGGCCAAAGCACCCGCGAGAGGCGCGAGCCGGACAGGTTGGGCGCTCGAGTGCCTTTTCGTTGGCCGCAGGGTGAAACCGGAAAAACCCCTGCGTCCGCCATCCCCGTCTCGTCCGGTTGACACGGCTCGCGGCATATCTGGAAGCAACTCCGTCGGAGAACATCCGTTCCCAACGGGCAGAATATGGAAGCTCAAGGCAGATGCGGTGCAATGCGCGCGACTAAGCGCGTCACAACCTTTCAGATTCGCCAGACATTCTTTAAGCTCTTGATTCTACTCATGTCCTTATCCCGAAACCGGTTTCCGCTTCCAGGAGAGGAGTTCTAGTCTCGCTCGTTGGCCGCAGCGAGGCCGCGCTTCAGATCGGCGATCAGGTCCGCCTCCGCTTCCAGACCGACCGAAAGGCGCAGCAGGCCATCACCGATGCCGGCCGCACGCCGCGCTTCCGGTCCCATGCCGGCATGGGTCATGGTGGCGGGATGCGCGACGAGGCTTTCCACTCCGCCCAGCGATTCCGCCAGAGTAAAGACCCGAACGGCCTCGACAAAGCGGCGGACCGCCTCGACCCCGCCGGCGAGATCGAAGCTCAGCATGGCGCCGAACCCATTCTGCTGCGCTTTGGCTATCGCATGGCCGGAATGGCTTTCGAGGCCCGGATAATGAACCGCCGCGACCGCCTTGTGGCCAGCCAGGAAGGAGGCGACAGCCGCCGCGTTCGCCTGTTGGCGCTCGACGCGGGTGAACAGCGTACGCACGCCGCGCAGCGTGAGATAGGCGTCGAAGGGCGAACCGGTGACGCCGGTGATATTGGCCCAGGCGCGCAGCGGCTCGACATCGGCCTCGGCCGCCGCCACGACCGCTCCGCCGACGACATCGGAATGGCCGTTCAGATATTTCGTCGTGGAGTGGATCACGAAATCGGCGCCAAGCAGGATCGGCCGCTGCAAGGCTGGCGACAGGAAGGTGTTGTCGACCGCGACCCGCGCGCCGGCTTCCTTCGCCTGCCGGGCGATAGCGCGGACATCGACGACGCGCATCAGTGGATTCGACGGCGTCTCGATCAGCACCAGAGCCGGCTTTTTCGCCAGTGTAGCGGCAAGCGCCGCGGGATCGGACTGGTCGACGAAGGCGAGATCGAAATGGCCCCTGTCCCGACGGGCGCACAGAAGCCTGTAGGTGCCGCCGTAGCAATCGTGCGGCGCCACGACGAGATCGTCTCTCCCGATAAGCGAAAGGACAAGATCGACCGCGGACATACCCGAAGCCGTGATGATCGCGCCGGCGCCGCCTTCCAGTTTCGCCAACGTATCTCCCAGCAAATCCCGTCCAGGATTGGCTGTGCGGCTATATTCATAGCCGCGATGCGCCTCGAAACCGGTAAAGGCGTAGGTGCTGCTGAGATAGAGCGGCGGCGTGACTGCCCCGAAATTCGTATCCGAGGCGATGCCGTTCGCCGCCGCTATCGTTCTTGGGTCCCGCCCGTCCATCATGTCTTCTCCACCAACGCGCAGTCGGGCCGGTCGAGGGCGGGACGCGATGTCCTGCTACTTGCCGAGCCAGACGGTGCCACTCTTGTTGACGACCGGCACGCCGACCGCATTGCCGTATTCGGTCCATGAGCCGTCATAGTTACGGGCGTCGTAGCCGAGCAACCGCTTCAGCGCAAACCATGTGTGGCTGGAACGTTCGCCGATGCGGCAATAGGTGATGACGGGCTTCGAGCCATCGATCCCCTTGTCCGCGTAGATCCTGCGGATCTCGTCGAGCGGCTTGTAGGTGCCGTCCTCGTTGACGATCGTGGCCCACGGCACGTTCTCGGCCTGCGGAATATGGCCAGCGCGGATCGACAATTCCTTCACGCCCTCCGGCGCGAAGATCTTGCCGAGATATTCGTCGGACGAGCGGATATCGACCAGCTTGCCGTCGATGCGTCCCTCGACGAAATCGAGCACGTTGGTCAGGCGCGCGCGCAGGCTGTTGTCGCGCTCGGGCAATGTGATCGAGGAGGCCTTGAAGGCAGGCAGCTTGTCGGTCAGCGGCAGCTTGCGCGCCTCCCACAGCTTGCGGCCGCCGTCGAGCAGCTTGACGCGGGTACCGAAGCCATAGACGTCGAGCACCCATGCGCCCCAGGCGGCGAACCAATTGTTGTGGTCGCCATAGATGATGACGGTGGTGTCGTTTTCGACGCCGGCCTTGCGAAGCTGGGCTTCCAGCTTCTCGCGCGAGGCGATGTCGCGGTTGATCGTATCGACGAGATCCGTATGCCAGTTCAGATTCGTAGCGCCGGGGATGTGAGCCTTCTCGTAGACGCCCGGATCGACCGAAACCTCGAAGACCCGAACCTTGGGATCGTCGAGATGTTCGTTGAGCCAATCCACCGTGACGAGGGAATCCGTTGCTGCCTTAGTCATCTTTCCATGCCTCATGCTTGACCGTGCGGGCACTGCCAAAGGCCAGTCCGCTCAGTCGTTGAAATATCTGCCTTCCTTGACCTCGGCGACGTAGCCGGCACGGATGGCGAAGTCGCCGAAGCGCTCGTCCGGCTGCCGCTCTTTCGCGAAATGGCCGATCACCATGGCGAGGTGATCGAGGATCGCCGGCTCGCCGACATTCTCCAGCACCATCTTGTTGAGGCGCTGACCATGGAAGCCGCCGCCGAGATAGAGATTGTACTTGCCGGGCGCCCGCCCGGTCAGGGCGATCTCGGCAATGTAGGGGCGCGCGCAGCCGTTCGGGCAACCCGTCATGCGGATGGTGATCGGCTCGTCGGTCAATCCGTGCTCGGCAAGGATCGTCTCGATCTTCCCGATCAGGGTCGGCAGGTAGCGCTCGCTCTCGGCCATCGCCAGTCCGCAGGTCGGCAGCGCCACACAGGCCATGGCGTTAAGGCGCAGCCCGCTGCCTGCGTTCAGCCTATCCAGCCCGTATTCGTTGAGCAGGCCTTCGATCGCCGGCCGGTCGCCGGCCTCGATGTCGGCAATGATAAGGTTCTGGTTTGGTGTGACCCGGAACATGCCCTTATGGACGCGGGCAATCTCGCGCAGCCCGTCGAATAGCTTGATATCGGCAAAATTGCTGACGCGGCCGTTCTCGATCAACAGCGTGAAATGCTCGCGCCCGTCCTCGCCCTTCTGCCAGCCGATGGCGTCGCCGTTGGAGGTGAAATTATAGGGCTTCGCCGGTTGCAGCGAAAAGCCGAGACGGCTTTCGATCTCGGCCTTGATGAAGTTCACGCCCTTGTCGTCGATCGTGTATTTGAAGCGTGCATGAGAACGGTCGGCGCGATCGCCATAGTCGCGCTGGACTTCCATCGTCGCATCGCAGGTCTCGATCACCTTGTCCTTGGGGATGAAGCCGATGACGGTGGCGAGCCGCGGATAGGTCTTCGGCGCGTTATCGGTGCGACCCATGCCGCCGCCGATGGCGATGTTGAAGCCCTTGAGCTTCTTCCCTTCGACGATGGCGATGAAGCCGAGATCCTGGGCGTAGACGTCGATGTCGTTGATCGGCGGGATGACGAAGCCGATCTTGAACTTCCGCGGCATATAGGTCTTGCCGTAGAGCGGTTCCTCCGGTCCCTTCGTCGCGACCCGCTCTTCGCCGTACCAGATCTCGCGATAAGCGCCGGTCTTGGGGATGGCGTGGTCACTTGCCTTCTTGGCCAGTGCGTAGATCTCGGCATGAAGCGCGGAAAGCTGCGGGTTGATCGAAGCCATGACGCCGCGCGAATCGTCGCCGCAGGCGGCCCGGGTGTCGAGCAGCACGTCGCGCAACCCTTGCATGACCGCGCGTAGATTCTTCTTGTGGACACGGTGAAGCTGGAAGGTCTGGCGGGTCGTCAGCCTCAGCGTATCGCCGGCATAAGCGCGACCGAGTTCATCGAGCTTGAGCCATTGGCTGGGCGACAGCACGCCACCGGGGAGCCGCACCCGCGCCATGAAGCGATAGGCCGGCTCCAGCTTCTGCCGCCGGCGCTCGTCACGGATGTCGCGGTCGTCCTGCTGGTAGACCCCATGGAACTTCATCAGCTTGATGTCGGTGCCGGGCACGGCGGCGGTCAGTTCCGCCTCCAGCCCGGCGGCGATGGTACCGCGCAACTGGTCGCTGTTGGCCTTCAGCGTCTCGTCGGGGCTGAGCTTCTCGAGCGGCTGGGAGATATCGTGGCTGCGGTCCACGTTGATTACGGTCACGGCTGCTGCTTCTCAATAAACGTCGATCTGGTAACGATGGTCGGCCTGCATGGCGGAGAGATATTCGCCTGCGCCGTCCTCGCCGAGCCGACCCTGCTCACGGACAACCGTCGCGAGCGCCGCATGGACGTCCGGCGCGAGCTTGGCACCATCGCCACAGACATAGATATGCGCGCCGTCCTCCAGCCACGCATAGACATCGCGCGCCTCTTCCAGAAGCCGATGCTGGACATAGATCTTCTCGGCACGGTCGCGCGAGAAGGCGACATTCATGCGCGACAACACGTCCTCCTTGAGAAAATCCTGCCATTCGGTCTGGTAGAGGAAGTCGCTGTCGAAATTACGCTCGCCGAAGAAGAGCCAGGCCTTGCCGCCGGCGCCGCGCATCTCGCGTTCCTGCAGGAAGGCCCGGTAGGGCGCGACGCCTGTGCCCGCGCCGATCATTATGATGGGCTTGTCGTCGTCGGGCAGACGGAAATGCGGGTTTGCCTGCACATAGACTGGCAATGTCGAGTCCGGCTCGGCGCGCGCTGCAAGATGGCCCGAGGCCACGCCGGAACGCGGCTCGCCGTTCAGATCGTAACGCACGGTAGAAACGGTCAGATGCACCTCGTCAGGGGCGGCAGCGGCGCTCGACGCAATCGAATAGAGCCGCGGCTGCAGCGGGCGCAGCCCGGCGAGAAAGGTCTGCGCGTCGATGCCCGCCACGGGAAAGCGGCGCACGATGTCGATGACATGGTTGGCGCCGAGGAAGGCGACGCGCGCCTCGCGCGCGTCTTCGCCACGCAGGGATTCGAGTTCATTCGACTTTGTCAGTTCGGCCCAATGATCCAGGAAGCGCGGGGTCGCGGCCGTGATCTCGAACGCTTCGGCCAGCGCATCGCCGAATGGCAGCGTTCGGTCCTTGACCGAGACGTTTGCATCGGGCCCCAGATTCAATGCCTGAAGCAGTGTCTCGACAAGTACGGGGTCGTTGCGCGGGGTCAGGCCGAGCGCATCGCCCGGCTCGAAGGAAAGCCCGGACCCTTCGAGCGACAATTCGACATGCCGCGTCTCCTTGCTCGATCCGCGACCGGTGAGTACGAGATTGTCGATAACGGGTGCGAGGAAGGGATTACGCTTGTCGAAGGCGGCGGCCACCGGCGCGGCGGGATGCCCGACCACGATGGAACTGGCGAGCGACGGCGTCGCCGCAGCCGGACCAAGCTTTTCCGCGATCGACGAAATCCAGTCGGCGGACGGGTCCTCATAGTCGATATCGCAATCGACACGGTCGCGGATGCGTGTCGCACCGAGTTCCGCCAGCCGGTCGTCCAGTCGCTTGCCGGCGCCGCAGAAGAATTCATAGGTGGAATCGCCTAGCGCCAGAATCGAATAGCGCACGCCTTCCAGGCGCGGCGCCTTACGGCCTTCGACGAACTCGAAGAAGCCGGCGGCTGAAAGCGGCGGTTCGCCCTCGCCATGCGTCGAGGTGATGATGAGCAGATCCTGCTCGTCCTTCAGCCTGCGCGGCTTGTAATCGGCCATGTCGGCGACAATCGGCTCGACACCTTTGGCGCGGGCGGCCTCGGCCAGCGCTTTCGCCAGGGCCGCGCTGTTCCCCGTCTCGGAGCCATACAGGATGGTCAGCGTGCGGACCGAAGGAGTAGTGGGAGCGGCGACGACCGGCCCAAGCGGGACGCTGCCACGAAGCGCTTCGACGGCGATGCCGCGCCCGCCTTCGGCGAAACCGGCAAAATAACCACTCAACCAGACCGCCTGCTCCGACCCGAGCGAGGTCGCGAGCGTCTTGACCTGGCGCCACTGCTCTTCCGACAGGCCGGGTCCGCTGAAATCGAGTGCTGTCATGGTGCCGAAATACGCTCTCGCGATACCTTCCGCCGGCCGGAAAATCCAGCCTCGCTCAAGCGGTTCTGGCAATGGTTTTCGTTACTGTCAAACAGGCTATATTGCTGCTTTTACGCGGTAATTCTCGCGTTCAGCGGCTTTGGAGGTACGCATTCTAGATAGAGGGGAGAATGTCACCCGGAAGTTTTGCGAAGCCCGGATTCCTTGGGAAAAACTTTTTTTCGTGGCAACCGGAATCAGCTCCCTCCGCGAGCTTGCAAATAGCCGTGGACTCACCTCGTCCATAAAATAGGGCGACCGGCACCCGGCGCGCGAGTGCCGGCAAACCGGATTGCGGACGGGATCGGAACCTGATCTGCAGACAACCGCCCTTGCAGGGAAATCCGAATGGAGGAACTTGTGACGACTGCCAGCGAGATGAAGAAGATCAGTCCTGGATCGGCCGTCCCGCTTATCAGGGAGCCGGAAACGATGCCGGCAAGGGCGCAGGCTCGAATGCTGTCCACGGTGGCGGCATCCCGAACATCGAGCGCCGTATCGAGATGTGCCGGACGCCTTGCGATATCCAGAACCAGCAATGTCAGCATGATACAGCCGACGGCGCCCAACTGGGAAAGCACGGCAACGGGCCAACTGGAGGCCCGCGAACTCCCGATACCCACACCGAGCCCGAGCGTGTCCACGAATGATTTGAGGCTTATGTAGTTCCAGTACCCCCGCTCCTGGCCCGACGCGGAGCCTGCTTTCTCGAAGATCGCCTGGTTCACAAGGCGCATCATGGGGTCGAAGAATTTATCGTTGTGGACGGCAAGTCCGAGCGCCACGAACAGGCTGGCGAAGCCGAGCGCCAGCAGAAAAATTTCCTGCCCATGTAGCCGCCGCATGGAAAGCGAACGGCAGATCGAGAAGGCGACGGGTATACCCAGCAGCGTAAGACCGACATAAGCGGTTGATGAAGTCGATAGCAGAAGCAGGACCATCAGCGTGAGCGTGAGGGCAAGGGCAAAACGCGACGCGGTCCTTCTCCAGTAGGTGAATGCGAAGGCCAGGGCGGCAAGGGACATGCTGGCGAATGCCGATGCCTCCGACTGGGCACCGGCGATGCGGGCAAAGCCGGCCTGCGTCGTCTCGGTCAGCATCGCATAGCTTGCCGTCCGCAGGAAGGCGAGGACGTCGCCGGCGCCAACGAGCTTGCCCAGGAGATCGAGAAGCCCGAAGCCCGTATGCAACGCGCACCACAGGAAGAAGCCCTGGCGCACCTGCGCAAGAGCGTTGTCACGCAGGAGGCTGGCGGACAGCGCAAGGAAAACCATGCCGCCGAGGACGAAATAGCCTGTCTGCGATATGTTTCCCGATACCGGCCCGAGCGGCACCTCGTAGACGCCGCCCAGCGTACGCGAAGCCACGAATACGCTCGTCTGGCCGGCAAACAACCTCGGGAAAAGGACTGCGCCGATCACCGCATAGATCAAAAGCGCGCAAACCAGCCATGCCGTATGGCTGTAGCGGAAGAGAATGCCGATATCTCCCCTGATTCCTCGCCTGAGCGGAAGGATGGCGAGCAGCAGTCCCGCGAACAACGTATAGATCAGGGGCGACGAACCGCCGAGCGACGTAAGCGTTACCAGCGCCGTCGCGCCGAAGGCCATCGAAGCGGCAAGTCCGACAAAAAGGGACCGCGTCGGCCAGCACGCGAATACCAGGATCGCGCCGCAGATCAGGATGCCGCTGACCGACGGTTGCACGGCTAACCTCCGCCCGCCCCGGCGACGGTCACCTCAAGCCGGCGGATGCCGCGGTCAGGACCGTCTTTCCCGCGATTGTGACACGCCCTATTCTCCGCGCCGGAGTGGGCAGAGCAAGGAACATTGTCTTGTCCTGGTATCTTGCGGTCGCGGTTACGGGGATGCTTATCGGCTTGCGCTTCCGTGCCGGGTCGCTGGTAGCGGCTACGCTGGTGACGGCCGTTCTGGCGTTTGTCTTCCAGATGCGCGACCACGGTTTCGGCTGGTCTCCGCTTTGGGTCACCTTGCAATCGGCGATCCTTCTTCAACTCGGCTATCTCGCGGGATTGGCGGTCGCGGCCCTCTGGCGCCGTGTCCGCGAATAACGCGACCCCCGGCAGGGCAACAATCCTTTTTCCGGTGCTCGCGGCTGTCATTTTCTGGAAAGACGTTTGCCGGGCATGACGCGAAATCGCGCATTGGAGGATTTGCGGACCCTCGTCAGCACCACTCCAAGGACGGATGCCTTTGCCATGAAAAGAGCATGGATCAGTTCCGCCGCCACGTTCTGCGAGGTCTTCCCCCAGCCGACCGTCACGATCACACCGTCCAGTTGCGAGGACGCCGCCAGGCCGTGGCTTCCGGACGTGAAGGGCGGCAGATCCACAATCACCATCTCGTAACGATCGAGCGCGGCGAACGTCTTCTGGGCGTTCCCGGCGCCAAGCAGATCGTGCTTTTCCACGATATAATTCGGCAGGATATCGAAGGCATGATTCGGACCGGGCCCGATCGCGCCTGCCCATTCCGCGGTCTTGCCATCCTTCCCGGCGTCATGCGGGATTTCCCCTGAAATGACGGAATGTTCCGTATCGGCGTCGATCAGCAAGGTACGCGCGCCCGACTTAGCCCATAGCGCCGCCAGATTGCCGGCCAGCATGCTCTTGCCTTCATCGGGCGAAACCGAGGCCACTCCGACAAAGCGGATCGGCCGGTCGAGCGAGGCAATGCCGATGGCCGCCTTTATACCCTTGATACTGCGGGCGAACGGGGAGCCGGGAGCATGCAGCGCCTCGTCGAAACAACCGAACCCGCCCGAACGGCGCGGCACGGCGGGAAGCTCGCCCAGGCATTCCAGCCCGAATTCCTCGCGCAACTGCTTCGGCGAGCGGATCGTATCGTCGAGCAGGTTGCGCAAGAAGGCGAGTCCCAAGCCCAGCATGATGCCACTGACCGCTCCGAACGCCAGGATGAGCTTCTTGCGGGGGCCGCTGGGGGCAAGGGGGCTTGTCGCCTGAGTGATCACGCGGGCATCCGGAGACGGACGCTGATTGGCCGAGGTCGTAAATGCCTGCAGGAAGCTTTCGTACATCTTCTTGTACGATTCGGCTGTTGCTTCCAGTTCATCGAGCGTGACGCCTTTCCCCTTGCCCTCGTCCGCAGTCGGGCTGTCCTCCGACGAGGGCGCTCGCGCGCCAATCGCATAGTCGTGCCGGGAGCGGAACGTCTGCGCGGCTATCGCCGCATCGTTCATCTGAACGCGGATATGCTCGATCCGATCCTCCAGCCATTGAAGGCCGTTTTCCGTGTCATCTACCCGCGTATCGAGCTGTTCGCGCATATAGGCGTCAGCGGTCGCATTCGCGATCTCGGCGGCCTGTTCGGGATCGCGCGAGCGGAAACCGATCTCCAGCGCATAGGAGACGCCAACCCTGTGCACGTCGAGGTTCTTCATGAAAGTATCCATCGTCCGCCGGGCGCGCACGAATTCGGCCTGCGAAGAATTGTCGGTCGGATCGGCTGCGGGGTCCTCGTGAAACCACAGCTTCCCCGCTTCCTCTTTCAGGCCGAGCGCCTGCCGGATCATATGCTCAAGGACAACGAGACGGCTGGCGACGGTATCGGTCTGGGTAAAGTCGGCATCATGGACAAGATCGAGCTTGTCTATCACCCGCTTGGCGATCTTTTCCGACTGGAGCACGACGATCTGGCTCTCGATCTGGGCCGTATCGAGCGAGAGGTTTATCTCGGAAGGCTGCAATTGAAGCGAGGCCGGCAGTTTCGGCGTTATCAGGACTTCGGCACTTGCAGTGTAGGTGGGCTCCGTCGTCGCCACGTAAAGCTGTGCCAGAAGAAGCCCGAACACGACGAAGAGGCCGATCGGAAGCGCGCTTGCCCTTACAAATGCGAGGATATCGGCGAAGCTCGTGAAGCCGCTGTCCCGTTCCCGCTGCAAGGGGGACTGCGCCATGCTGGCCGGCCATGTACGCTCTAGCATCGGACTGCACCTGTCATCGGAATGCCTGCCTGCGTGTCTCGGCCTCGCGGTCGCCTTCAAGGCTCACACTAGCGCCACCGGCCTGCCCGCCTGAACACCGCCTATCGGCGAACCTGCCTCCTCCAGAAGAGAGAGGAAGGCTGGGTCACTGGGTGGAAGTGGCCGCCGCCAATCCATTGTCAGCCTTCTTCGATTGCCCGGCGGAGTTGTTTGGGCCGATAAGGGACAGGTCGAAATCGTCCGGCCCGAGAACCGGCTTGATATCCACCTTCACCGTATCGCCGGGGACGAGTGCCGTCCCCTCCTCCGCCTGGATCTCGGATTCCTTACCGCCCTTTCCAGGCCGGACGATAGTGAAGATAGGCTCGGGTTTTGCTCCGGCCGCGCGCATGGCGAGCAGTTTCGGCACCGCCATACTGGAGCTTTGCAGCAGCGCCGTCGCCGTCTTCATCTTGCTCGCCAGTTCGTCCAATTGGGACTGCGTATCTCGGAGCGAGACGACCACTTCGTTGTCGTAGCGGTTCTTCAGGTCGAGGATGGAGATGTCGGTACGGCTTATCTCCTGCCGTGATCTCAGGAGGCTTGTTTCGGCGGCTAGGCGGGTACTCTGGAACTGCGCCAGTTCCCTCTCCAACGAAATCTGGCGCGGAGCAGCGACGATCCCCTTGTCGACGAGCGAGGATACCCCGGTCAGTTCCTTCTCGATGAGACTGATCTGCTTGTCGTGGAAGCCAAGCTGGCCCTGGAGCGACCCCAGTTCATCGTTGAGCGTCTGCCGCAGGCTCTCCAGCGCCTTGGTCTGGTTCTCCAGACCCTCCCGGCGTGCCTTGAAGATGGCCTGCTCCTGCCGCATCACCTCGGCGGCGGGGCCGTTGTCCGCGCGCGAGGTCAGCTCCGGCGGAAACTGGATATGATCGGCGCCGGAATGCTCGGCTTGCAGACGCGCCTTGCGCGCAAGCAGGCTCAGCGCGTTGAGGCCGATCACGTCGACGTCGCCCTTCTCGGTCAGCATATCGCGTACCATGCCCGTGACGCCTTCTTCACGATCGCGCAAGCCGCCGGCGAGCGTGACTGCCTGGAGGACAGTCATATCGGGTGCGTAGGGAAACTGGCCGGGCTGGGCGACGGCGCCTACGACATAGACCGGCCGGAAGAGAATGATTTCGACGGATGTATCCGGTGCATTGCTGAGCTGCATATGCTCCTTGAGGCGTTCGCCGATCTGCTCTCCCAGTTCGATCGCCGTGCGACCCTCGGCGCGGACCGCACCGGCGAACGGGAGAGACACCATGCCATCGGGGCCGACGGTGAATTCGTCGTTGAGCGCCTTCCATTCGAAGATATCGTCGCGCGAGGCACGCCACTCGTAGACCTTGAGCCTGATCTTGTCCTGAGGTCCGAGCAGATATTCCTCCGCCCCGGCCGACGGCGAAAGGCCGGTCAGGAGAAGAAGCACGGCCACCACACCGAGCCAGAACTTCTTCGAGGGCGACTTCCGGCGTGACCACGGGAACGCGACAGGCATCGTCATTTGGGCATCCTCAATATGTATTCGGGCTCGATGCGGCCGGCCAGCAGATGGAAGATGGCGAGGAGATTGCCGTAAAGTCGGCCGCGACGGTCGATGTATGTTTCCGGCCAGAAGCTGCGGCCGAGATTGGCGGCGATGTTGCGGAGCATCAGTCGCATCGCAAACCGCGCCGGAACCGTGCCTTTACGGATGAGATAGAGCGGATTGGCCACCTGCGAGTAGCCGAAGCGCATGCCGTTGATCCTGCCTGATTTGGCACCCAAATGGACGCCGCGGATCGCATTGACGCGAACGACGTGCCCGCGGCTCCGCAACTGGCTGGTGAAATCGATGTCTTCCTGCCAACCGTAGAGCGGAAGCCGCTCGTCGAAGCGAAGGTCTCCGATGGCGCCAGCGCGGATCGACATGTTGCAGCCATAGGCGCCGACATGATCGGCTACGCCGGTCGGCGGATTCCTTTCCGGTACGTGCAGGGCGAAGAGCCCTTCCTCCCAGTCGAGCCCGGCCGTGCAGGCGCCGTCCCGGGCGACACGCCCCATTACGACCACCCAGTCCTGATGTTGATCGAAAGCCCGTCCGACGCTTTCCAGATAGTCGTCGGCCGGGATGAAATCGTCGTCGAAAAAGGTAATGATCCCGAACCTGCCCAATACCGAACGAAGCGCATTGTTGCGTTGCGCGGCAAGCCCGGTCTTGCCGAAGATCGTTCTGACGGGGAACAGATATGAGCGCAGCGCCTCGATATGCGTCTCGTCCGGCGCGGAAAGGATGACCTCGTCCGGCAGACGGGATTGCCCTTCGAGATGCGCCAGGAGCCGCGTGACAAGGCCGCCCCGCCCGAGCGTGGGTATGATCACGACAAGCCTTGCGGGAGACTTCCCCGACTTCTTCCGTGCTTCCGCTTTCTTCAACGTCAAAAAAGGGCCTCCCTGCCGGCACTTGCAATCGAACGATACGGCCAGCCCAGAAGCGAAACAGCACGCGAAGAAGGCTGTAAGCCGGTATCGAGAGAGGTAGCCGGCTCCGCGAGTGCGTGGGCAAGTCGCAGACGGATGAGGCGCGCTACCACCGATGGGCAACTTGCCGGGGCAGAAGCGGCGGCTTCAAATTTTGGCGGAGCCGGGACGAACGTCCGACTTCCGAGATCAGAAGCGGGAAACCGCGGAACAACTTGTCGCGAGGCACGGGCCCATTCGTGAAGCTGCTCACCCTTCCTCCGTCATCGCGCGGACGGCCACCGTTCGGTCGCAAGGCCGCGCGATGGAGGCCGGTCCGCAGGCACCCCTGAAGGTGTCGGAAATAAACCGCAGCGGCGTCCGCCGATGGAGCATAAACGGCGATTTCACGACGCTAAGGCCGACAGGCGTGGCGCGCTATGCACGCGAAACGACGCTGGCGCTCGACAATCTCATTGCCGAATGCCATCCGCTCGCAGAGGGCCTGGCTATCGAACTTCTGGTGCCGAGGCCAATCAAGGACCCGCTGCCGCTGAAGACTCTCCCCGTCCGCCTCGTGCCCGAATACAGCCATCCCCGGCTGCCCCAGTTCTGGGTCCAGGCGCAACTGCCCCGGCATGTCGAAGGTGGGCTTCTGAGCCTCTGCAATCTGGCGCCCGTCGCGCTCAAGCGGCAGATCGTCTGTATCCACGATCTCCATACGATGATCGTGCCGGAAAGCTACGGCCGCCTTTTCCGCTGGACCCACCGGCTCGTCCTGCCGGCGCTCGGCCGGCGCGCCGCCGCCATCACCACGGTATCGGAGTTCTCGCGTTCAGAAATTACCGCCCGTAACGTGGCCCCTGCACAGAAGGTCACCGTCACGTACAACGGAAGCGATCACGCCGGAGGCTGGGAAGCGGGCCGATCCAGCCTCGGTCGTTGGCCCGA
This sequence comes from Mesorhizobium koreense, assembly GCF_031656215.1. Taxonomy (NCBI): domain Bacteria; kingdom Pseudomonadati; phylum Pseudomonadota; class Alphaproteobacteria; order Hyphomicrobiales; family Phyllobacteriaceae; genus Mesorhizobium; species Mesorhizobium koreense. Next base: position 4,585,490 of record NZ_CP134228.1, read on the forward strand.
CTGGCCCTATGTGCTCTGCCTCGGGCAAGGCCAGCGCTACAAGAATATGGAATTGCTCGTGCGGCTCGCGCCCGCCCTCGAACGGATGGGTCTCGATCTCTGGATCGCCGGCGACATCGCGCCCGGCAAATTGTTCTCAGATGGAAAGCCGGCGAATGTCCGCCTGCTCGGCCGGATCGACGACGACGACCTGAAGGCGGCTCTGGCCGGCGCGCTTTGCTTCCTCTTCCCCTCGCGGATCGAAGGTTTCGGGCTGCCGGCGGTCGAGGCCATGGCCGCCGGTTGCCCGGTCGTTGCCTCCACCTCACCCTGCCTTCCCGAGATTTGCGGCAAAGCGGCGCTCTATGCCGACCCCGATGACGCCGGCGCCTGGATCGAATGTGTGAAGCGCCTCAAGGAGAACAAGGTTTTCCGTAGCCGGCTTGCCGCAGCGGGTAAGGCACAGGCATCAATCTATTCCTGGCGGCGTGTCGCCGAAACGTATCTCGAACTGATGGCTTCGATCGACGGGGTTTTGGAGCCGCGCGCTACCTGACCAATTCGCCGAGTTGAGAAACGGACTTAGTCTTCGGCGAATAAGGCATGCCGTCTATTACCGCCATCGCCTCAAGATAGCGCTCGGCGGATGCGGCCCAGGAGAACCGATCCGCCGCGGCAAGACCGCGCGCTATCATCCGCCGCCGCAACGCCGGCCTCGTCGCCAATTCCATGAAACGGCCGAACCAGGCGTCAGGATCATCCGGCGAAGCGTAGAGGGCGGCATCGCCGCAAACCTCCGGCAGGCTGGCGCGGTCGGATACGACGACGGGGCATCCGAGGCCCATCGCTTCGAGCGGCGGCAGCCCGAATCCTTCGACAAGGGACGGAAATGCCAGACACAGGCAATTCTGGAGGAGGGCGGCCAGTTCGTCGTCGGACAGGCGGCCGAGCCGAACGACATTGGACGCCACAGCATCGTCCCTCTCCGCGCCGAAGACACGTGCGTCCGATCCGCCGACGATGGCAAGCCGTAGCCCGGCCAGGGCCAAGCGATCCGCCATTCCGGTGATGAGGTCGGTGTTCTTGTGCGGGGCGCGGCTGCCGAGCAGGACGATCGTATCCTCTGCCGACAAAGCGGAAAGGAAGGGCGTCGGCTTCGGCGTCCAGCGGCGGATGTGCTCATGGCCATTGGGCGCGACGAAAAGCTTCTCCGCGCTGCAAATGCCGAACCGTTCAAGCTCGGCGGCGGAATGTTCAGACACGGTGGCAATCGCCGCCGCTCTCCGGCCAAGCGCGGGGATGAGTGTGCGGTAGAGCAGTCGGAAGGCCGGCGTGTAACTGTCTGGGCAAAGCCGTGTGTTCATGTCGTGGATGCAGACGATTTGTCTGCGAATGGCGATCGGGCCGGTGTTGCAGAGGTTAAGCAGCCCTCCCCTCAAATTCGAGGGCAACGAGATCTGCTCCCATAGATGGCCACGGAGCCCGCCAATCGCGCGGATGCCAATATTGTGTAGGGGAAGTGTCCCCTCCACATCGGGCGGGACCAGCAACTCGACCTCAGGCCCCCCGGAGCGATCGGCAAGCAAGACGTCCATCGCACGCACGATCTCGCCGGCATAGCGTTGCACGCCCGTCACGGGCTGCGTCAGGAAACGGCCGTTGATGAACCACTTTCGTTTCATGAACGCGCTCGGCTTCGTTTCTTTCACCGGGCGGAAGGGAACGAGGAACGTCGCGCTCGACCGGCCAGGCAAAAATAGCGCTGAAGTGTCGGGGCGAAGGCCGTCAGCGTCATCACCCTCTTTCGGATAGGCGGGCAACCGAACGGCCGAGTTGTGCGCGGACAGCCGTTCAACGAACCTTTCCGAAACTGAACGGGGAGCGAATCTCGATATGAAAATCGCCATCATCCACGAATGGCTGACCACCTATGCCGGCTCCGAGAAGGTGCTCGAGGCGATGCTGGCCGAGTACCCTCAGGCGGACGTGTTCACGCTAATAAACTTTCTGCCCGACAAACACGGCAAGGTCATCCTGCCGCGCGTGGTGCGGACGAGCTTCATGCAGAAGATACCGCTGGTGAAGCATTTCTATCGGCACCTGCTGTGGATGATGCCTTTCGCCGTCGAACAGTACGACCTCTCCGAATATGACCTGGTCATCTCGAATTGCCATTCCGTCGCGAAAGGTGTGATCACCGGTCCGGACCAGCTTCATATCTGCTACTGCTACACGCCCATGCGTTATGCCTGGGACCTGCAGAACCAGTATCTGGCTGAATCGGGCATGAAGCGCGGCTTCAAGAGCCTGCTCGCTCGCATGATCCTGAACAGGATTCGCATCTGGGACATGCGCACGGCGCCCGGCGTCGATCATTTCATCGCCTGTTCGGGTTACATCGCCCGGCGGATCCGCAAGATCTACCGGCGTGATGCGGCGGTAATTTACCCGAACGTTGCGGTCGAGGACTTCGTGATCGGCAACGGCCCGCGCGAGGAGTTCTACTTCACTTCCTCACGCATGGTTCCCTACAAGAAGATACATCTGATCGTAGAGGCGTTTTCCAAGATGCCGGACCGCCGGCTCGTCGTCATCGGCGAGGGGCCGCAGTTCAAGCGCATCAAGGCGCTTGCCGGGCCGAACGTGACCTTGCTCGGCTATCAGCCATTCGATGTTCTACGGTCGCATCTACAGCGCGCCAGGGCGTTCATCTTCGCGGCCGAGGAGGATTTCGGCGTTGCTCCGCTGGAGGCGCAAGCCTGCGGCACGCCGGTGCTGGCCTTCGGTAAGGGCGGCGCGCTCGAAACGGTTGTTGACGGGGTGACCGGGCTGCATTTCCACGAACAGACAGCAGACGCGATCCGCAACGTCGTGGAACGGTTCGAAAGACTGCCGGTGGACTTTTTCGATCCGGAGGCGCTGCGTGTCCATGCCGATCAATTCTCGACGAAGAATTTCCGCGCCCAGTTCCGCGCTTATGTCGATTCCCGATGGGCCGAGCATCTCGCCTGGCTTGCCACTGGCGCGCCGAACGTCACGGAAGAGATAGCCGGGCCCAGCAGGCCCGAAAAAGTGTGGCAGCCACAGGGTGCCCGGAAGGAACTGATCCGTCTCGTTCCCAAGTCGATTTCGGAAGGTGCCCGATGAAAAAGGCGCTGATCACCGGCGTAACCGGCCAGGATGGAGCCTATCTGGCAAGCCTGCTGTTGCAGAAAGGGTATGAAGTGACCGCCGCATATCGGCGGTCGAGTTCACCCGATTTCTGGCGAATCCGAGAGCTTGGGATAGAGAGCAATCCGAGGCTCAGGTTGACCGAGCTGGAGCTCGTCGACCTCGGCTCCTGTTTGCGGCTGATCGAGAAGACGGAGCCGGACGAGATCTACAATCTGGCCGCGCAGACGCATGTCGGCTTTTCCTTCCATCATCCGATGACGACGGCGCATGCGACAGGACTCGGGCCGTTGCATTTCCTCGAGGCGATCCGCAACATCAACCTTGGCATTCGCTACTATCAGGCATCTTCGGCGGAGATGTTCGGCAAGGTGCAAGCCGTGCCGCAGAACGAGGCAACGCCGTTCTATCCGCGCAGCCCCTATGGCGTAGCGAAGCTGTTCGCACACTGGATGACCGTCAACTACCGGGAATCCTACGGCTTGTTCGGCTGCAGCGGCATCCTCTTCAACCATGAATCGCCCTTGCGCGGGCTCGAATTCGTCACCCGCAAGATCACCGACGGGGTGGCGCGTATCCGGTTGAGCGATGCCGGGCCGATCGAACTGGGCAACCTCGGCGCCAAGCGCGATTGGGGGTATGCAAAGGAATATGTCGAAGGCATGTGGCGCATGATGCAGGCCGACGAGCCTGCCACTTACGTTCTGGCCACCAACCGTACGGAAACGGTACGCGATTTCGCAACGATGGCCTTCGCCGCTGCCGGCATGGATGTCGAATGGGTGGGCCGGGATGAAAAAGAACGTGGACTGTGCCCGAAGACCGGCCGGGATCTCGTACGCATCAATCCCGATTTCTACCGTGCGGCCGAAGTGGACCTGCTGAAGGGCGACGCTTCCAAGGCACGGAATCTTCTTGGATGGAAGCCCGGGACAACACTCGAACAGCTATGCGCCATCATGGTCCAGGCGGATCTTGAGCGGGTCGAACGTGAATTCGCCTTCCGGCATCCCAAGCCCAAATCTCGGCATAACCTTCCCAAGGCAAACGGCCACCTGCCGGTGCACCCTTCTTCAGGTCCCGCACCGGAATCCGCCATCGCCTCGCCTGCCCTGGCACCCACACGCTGACGATCGTTCGGCCGGACTGGCTCTCTCAGGCGCTCTTGCGAGCATATACCGCCCGTGGCGGCTGGCCATTCTGATTGAACCGCCTGTAGACGGTCTGCGACGGCCGTCCGACCAGGTAGCGTTCCGCGCCATCCTGCAGCGCCCGCGCATAAACTTCGAGCGCACCGTCGATCGCTTCCAGGGTATAGTCTATGTCGGCGTCCTGATGCGTGTAGCTGACGACCAGCGATGGCATCAGGATGCCACGGCGTATCGTTTCCTGCAGCAGCAGGGAACGGAAGGATTGCGACGGATTGCCGTCCCGGTCGAGCGTTGCGTAGGTCAGACAGCACGGCCGGCCAACCGGATAGACGAAAGCGTCGATCCCGTGCCGCTGCGCTGCCTCTTCCATGCCGGCCTTCAACTTGCTCCCCTGCCGGTTGAGGTGCTCGATGACCGGCTGTGTACGGTAGATTTCCATCGTGGCGATGCCGGCGGCCATGGCGTGGGTTTCCGCGCCATGCGTCGTGGAGAGGAGAAAGACACGTGGCAGGTCGGAATGATCGAGTCCGCCGAGGCGCATGAATTCTCGTTTTCCGGCAAGGGCGGATAGCGAGAAGCCGTTGCCCATCGCCTTGCCGAAGCAGGACAAATCAGGGGTAATGCCGTAGAGATGCTGCCCGCCGCTGGCATGCCAGCGGAAGCCGGTGATCATTTCGTCAAGGATGAACAATGTGCCTTCGCGACGGCAGATTTCCTGGACGCGGTGCAGGAAGCCGTCCACCGGCTCGTCGCTTCTCGCCGGCTCCAGGATGAGCGCGGCGATCCTGCGGGGATAACGAAGGAATAGCGCCTCGACGCTCGCAACGTCGTTGTAGCGGAAAGTAAGGGTGAGGCGGCGTGTCGCGCGCGGGACGCCGGCGTTCATCGGCGTCGTGCCGATGAACCAGTCGTCGGTCGAGAAGAATGGGTGGTCGCCGCAGCACGCGACGAGATCGCGCCCGGTATAGGCGCGGGCGAGCCGGACGGCGCCGGAGGTGGCATCGGAGCCGTCCTTGCAGAATTTCACCATCTCCGCGCCATGGACGATACGAAGGAACGTTTCTGCGCAATCCGCTTCTATTCGCGCCGGACGCACGAAATTGCTACCGCCCTTCATCGCGGCCATCGCTGCCTCGAGGACAGGCGGGAAGGCATGACCGAGGCCGACGGTGCGGTTGCCCATACCAAATTCAATAAACTCGTTGCCGTCGACGTCCCAGACGCGACAGCCCTCGCCTCTTTCAATGAATCCCGGGGCCAAGACCGGATATTGATCGTCGCCTTTCGCGTAGGTATGGGCGCCGCCGGGGATGAGCCGGCGCGCCCTTTCCCGAAGACGCTCGGACTGTGCGAATTCCGAAACCATAAGACCTGCCATGTGCATACATCCCCTCGAAATCCTGGCACGGGAGTTTAGGCAAAGCGCATCCGGTTTCGCCGCAGGAAAACGAATAGAGCGCGTAGCGCTAAAGATGTAGCGCCCTGTAACACTCCGCATGAGGCTCAAGGGGCGCCACCCCCTTCGCATCCCCGAACACCGGCCAGCGCCATACAAATCAAGAGAGCGCGCCCTCTTCGATAGCCGGCGGGACTATTCCGGACCGGGGACCTAAGCCCGCCGCATTACCTCTAATGCCATTCTTGCGGACAGGCTGTCGCGCTTTGCAGAATGCTGGAAACGACAAGGCGGTCTGGCAGATGTCGATGCCGAACAATTCCCCGAACATAATCTCTCCGCGGCGAAGCTTTTTCATCATCCGGCCGGAAGGTGGGATACCTGATCCGTTCACGATACCCGGCGGTGGAACACCCTTGCTCGACATGCCGGTGGATGGCGCCTTTCTGACCGGCGCGATCGAAATTCCGGCAGCAGGCCGGCTGCCGCTTGGGAGCAAGGCAAAAAGGCTGATGGACATTCTTGTGGCGACGCTCGCGCTTATCCTGGCCGCGCCAATAATGCTCGTGATCGCCGCGTTCATACTGGCGGCGGATGGCCGACCGGTCATCTTCGCTCACAGGCGCATAGGCTTCGCCGGCAGGCCCTTCGACTGCTACAAGTTCCGCACCATGCGGCCCGACGCTTCCGAAGTGCTGCAGAAGTATCTCGCAGACAATCCGGACGGCGCTCGAGAGTGGCGCGAGAGGAAGAAGCTGAAGCATGATCCAAGGATCACGCTGTTCGGGAAGCTTCTCAGGGTCTCGAGCCTCGACGAACTGCCGCAGTTCTTCAACGTGCTGCGCGGGGAGATGAGCTGCGTCGGGCCACGCCCGATCGTCGCCGAGGAGTTGCCGCTCTATGGTACTTCCGTCAGTGACTATCTGAGCGCCCGGCCCGGCATTACAGGCCTGTGGCAGGTGAGCGGCAGAAGCAGCATCGGCTATGCCGAGCGCGTTGCGCTGGATTCCCGGTATGTGCGCAACTGGTCCCTTCATCGCGACCTCCTGATCCTCTTGCGGACCGCCTTTGCCGTCGTCCGCGTCGATTACACTTCCTAAGCCCGTTCTGGAGCCGGTTATGATCAAGCAGATTTGGATTTCTCTGGCCCTGCTGGCCACGCTCATCGCACCGGCTCAAGCGGCGTTCCTGTGGGGCGCGAACGGGCATCCGTTCTACGCCTATCCGGGAACCTCGATCAAAGAGCAGTTCGACCTCCTCGCCGATCTCGGCATGAAGTCCTACCGGGTAAACATCTCGGGCATGGACAAGGCCGACGAACTGGCGGCGGTAGTCGCGGAAGGCAAGAAGCATGGCATAGCCGTCCTTCCCGTCATCACGCCGGGCGGCCTCGATAGCGATGACCCGAAGGTACTTTATCAGCGCGCCTTCGACCTGGCGGTCGGGCTCATCTCGCGCTTCAAAGGTGACATCCGGATATGGGAACTGGGCAATGAGCCGGAAAACCCGACTCTCATAAAGCCCTGCGAAATGAGAGACGACGGCACCCAATATCCCTGCAATTGGGGCACCGCATCCGGCCGCGACGTGCTCGATTACTATGGTCCGAGATGGAAACAGGCCAGCGCCATCCTGAAAGGACTCTCCGATGGCGCCATCTCGGTCGACCCGACGATCCTCAAGGCGATGGGCACGGCGGGTTGGGGCCACATCGGCGCGTTCGAGAGGATGAAGAACGACGGCATACGCTGGGATATCTCGGTATGGCACATTTACGGACAAGATCCAGAATGGGCCTTCAAGCGTCTTGCCGAATACGGCCATCCGATCTGGATCACGGAGTTCAACAATCCCTATGGCAGCCAGCGCGGCGATGAAGAGCAGGCGAAGGGGCTGAAATCCATGATGGCGCGATTGAAGGAACTCGCGCCGACCTACAAAGTGCAAGCCGCATTCGTCTACGAATTGATGGATGAGCCCTACTGGGCGCCCGATTACGAAGCCTATATGGGGCTGGTCCGCGTCGTTCCGAAGCCAGAAGACGGTTGGATGACCGGTGAACCGAAACCCGCATATGCGGCAGCCCGTGCACTTATCCGAGGCGAGGAACGCTCTATTCCAGCGGTTCAATGCCGGCTGGACAACGCCGGCAGGGGTGACGATCCGATCGACATGCGAAGGGTGCGCTATACCTACTGCATGGTGCTCGGCACCCAGCCGGACGCGGCGGAGCTTGCCGAATGGTCAGGCCGGCTCGAAGGGGGCAAGGCGAAGATTACTGACCTGATCGAAGCGATGTTCCGCACGAACGCTTTTTACGACAGGTACAGCAGTTTCGGCATGCCGGACCGCACCTATGTGAGCTTTCTCTACAAGCTGCTTCTCAATCGCGTCGCCGACAATGACGGCCGCAACAGCTACATGAAACAGTTGGCGTCAGGCACGATGACGCGCAAGGACGTGGCCGTCGGGCTCGCGACTTCGAGCGAGTTCAGGAGCAAGCATCCTGGCCTTTTCACCAACAATTCGAAAATGGGACCCGCGACCGGCCAGGCGGCAACCGGCGAATAGTCCCTACGGAAGGCTTACTCCCGCGAAAGCCGAGATATCCTCTGCTTATCCAATTGAGGCGGTCGTCTGTGGCGGGAAGAGAACGCTAGTCTGCGCCGGAAAACCAGTCTGGAGGAATGCCATGAAAGTGTTGGTCACGGGTCACCAGGGCTATATCGGCTCGGTAATGGTCCCGATATTGCTCGCAGCCGGGCACGATGTCACCGGGCTGGACAGCAATCTCTACGAGCGCTGCACGTTTTCCCGGGGTGGGCGGATCGCCGACGTGCCGGCGATCCGCAAGGATGTGCGGGACGTCACATGGCGCGATCTCGCCGGCTTCGACGCGGTCATCCATCTGGCGGCGCTTTCGAACGATCCGCTCGGCAACCTCAATCCGGACATCACTTACGAAATCAACCATCAGGCGAGCGTCAGGATCGCAAGAGAGGCCAAGTATGCAGGCGTCGCCCGCTTCCTCTTGGCGTCCTCGTGCAGCAATTACGGCGTCTCCGAGGAAGGCCTGATCGATGAGGAGGGCGAACTCAACCCCGTCACCGCCTATGGCCGTTCCAAGGTGCTTTCGGAACGCGACATCGCCAAGCTGGCCGACGGCAATTTCTGCCCGGTCTATTTCCGGCCGGCCACGGCCTATGGCGTCTCCCCGCGCCTGCGCTTCGACATCGTGCTGAACAATCTGGTGGCGTGGGCGGTCGCAGAGAAACTCATCTTCCTCAAATCCGACGGCAGCCCGTGGCGGCCGATCGTTCACATCGAGGATATATCGCGAGCCTTCCTGGCGGGCTTGACCGCGCCCGCCGAACTGGTCTGGAACGAGGCGTTCAACGTCGGTTCGACCGAGCACAATTACCGCATCCGAGATATCGCCCAGATCGTCACGGAGGTTGTACCGGACTGCAAGCTGACCTTCGCCAGCGATGCGGGGCCTGACAAGCGCTCCTACCGGGTCGACTTCTCCAAGCTGGCGCGCGTCCTGCCCGAGGCGAAGCCACGCTGGGACGCTCGCGCCGGCGCCAAACAGCTCTATACCGCCATCAAGGCATCGGGCCTGACGGTCGAAGATTTCGAGGGACCGCACTTCCAGCGCATCGCCCACATCCGGCATCTGATGAAGACGGGCGTGCTGCGAAGCGACCTGCGTCACATGGAAAAGGCCTCGCAGAAAACCGGCCGGATGGCGACGGTGCACTGACGTGTCGCCGGCGCGTCCGCGGCCCCTTCCCGCCGATGCTCCGGAAGCGCCGGCTTCCGCCACGGGAGCGGAAATCTTCGCCCTTGCCGAAGCGATCTTTCCGATCTGCCGGAGCATCACCGGAGAAGGCGTCCGCGAGACACTTCGTATCCTCGGCCGGCATCTACCCCTGAAGCGTCGCGAGGTGCCGACCGGCACGCGCGTGCTCGACTGGGAAATACCGAAGGAATGGGTGATCCGTGAGGCCTTCATAGAGGATATGAACGGCAATCGGATACTCGATTTCCGGGAGTGCAATCTCACCGTCCTGAACTACAGCATTCCGGTCGACCGGATAGTGCATCTGGAGGAACTCAGGGAGCACGTCCACACGCTTCCCGATCAGCCGGACGCCATTCCCTATCGGACGTCCTATTACGCGCCGCGCTGGGGCTTCTGCATGCCGCACAGACAACTGGAGGCGCTGGCGTCCGGCATGTATCGCGTTCGTATCGACAGCGAACTGAAGGATGGCAGCCTCGCCTATGGCGAGTATGTGCACCAAGGCGAGACGGATCGTGAATTCCTCCTCACGACCCATATCTGCCATCCGTCGATGGCGAACGACAATTGCTCCGGGCTGGCGCTTCTGACGCTGCTCGCACGGGATCTCAGCCATCGACGGACCCGTTATACCTATCGCTTCCTCTTCGCGCCGGGCACGATCGGGGCGCTCGCCTGGCTCGCCGCCAACGAGGATCGCGTAAAGCTGATCGACCACGGGCTGGTGATCTCCTGCGTCGGCGACAGCGGCGGACCGAGCTACAAGCGGAGCCGCCGCCACGACGCCTTCATCGACCGGGCCATGGCGCATGTGCTGCGGAACGCAAGCGGTTCGCGTCTCCTCGATTTCTCGCCTTATGGCTACGACGAGCGGCAATTCTGCTCGCCGGGCTTCAACCTTCCCGTCGGTCTGTTCCAGCGCAGCACCTTCGCCACCTTTCCGGAGTATCATACTTCGGCTGACAATCTGGATTTCATCCGGCCGGAATATCTCGCCGATTCCTATCGGCTGCTGATGGATGCCATCGACATCGTCGAAAAGGATTGGACGCCGCTCAATCTTTTCCCGAAAGGGGAGCCGCAGCTCGGCCGCCGCGGCCTTTACGGTGCGCTCGGCGGCGACAAATCCGCCAGCGAAAAAGCCATGGCGATGTTGTGGGTCCTTAACCTGGCGGATGGCGAAAACTCGCTCCTGGCGATCGCCGAACGTTCAGGCTTAAACTTCGATGACGTGGCTGGAGCGGCCGAACTGCTGCGGGAACACGGCCTCCTTGCCGCATCGGTAGCAGAATAGGCTTCACGCGATGCCGACGGGTTCCAGCGCAGGCCATTTCCGATCGTTGTCGGACAGGATCGACGGAGAAGCCGGCCAGTCGATTGCAAGCAGCGGGTCGTCGTAGCGGATGCCGCTCGCCGCCGCCGGCACATGAAATTCGGAAATCAGATACGCCACCGTAGTCTCGTCCGCGAGTGTCTGGTGTCCGTGTGCAAAACCCTTCGGCACATAGAGCTGAAGCCGGTTTTGCGCCGTAAGATCGAAGGCCACCCATTGCCGATAAGTGGGTGATCCGGGGCGCAGATCGACGATCACATCGAATATCGCGCCCTGGATGCAGGAGACGATCTTTACTTCGGCATAGGGCGGGCGCTGGAAGTGGATGCCGCGCAAAGTGTGTCGTTTCCGCGAAAATGAGATCGAATGCTGGACGAACTTCGTTTCCAGCTTGCGCGCGCCGAATTCCTGGACACAGAAGCTGCGTGCGAAAAAGCCCCTGTCGTCATGAACCGGCTCCGGCGCGACCAGCCAGGCACCCTTGAGCACGGTTTCCTCGAAACGCATCCCTGCCCTACCCCACGCGACCTCTGGCCGCGAGATGGCGGCCACAACACCATGTCGCGGCGGCGGACCGGGCGATATCCGCCTCCAGGACGGTTCATGCTGGACGAAAGGCTGAGTGGCGGGCCGCGCTTACGCCTTCAGGTGAGTGAGGGCGGTATGCACTCGGCTATTGTCTGTAAAGCGCGATGCAAGCGTACCGGGCGGTCGTTCAATGGAGTTATTCCGGCCGATCGAATTGCCGGATCGTCAGCCATGCCCGGCGCCGTCTACTCTTCGTGTGCTCGCAGTTTGAACGCATCGACCGATTGCGTTCTGAAATCCGGAGGAGCGCATGAATATCCAGGCCAGCGAGGCCAGGCTGCAAACTTCGGCCGAACCTCTGCATACATGCCGGCTCTGCGGCGCCCATCTCAAGCACAATTTCGTCGATCTCGGCATGTCGCCGCCATGCGAAAGCTTTCTCAGGGCCGATCAGATCGATGGCGTGGAGCCCTATTTCCCGCTCCGCGTCATGGTCTGCGAATCCTGCTTCCTCGTGCAATTGCCGGAATATGTCAGCGCCCGCGAGATTTTCACCGACTACGCTTACTTCTCCTCCTATTCGACGAGTTGGGTCGAGCATGCCCGGCGCTATTGCGTGGCAATGAAGGAGCGGTTCAATCTCGGGCCGGCCAGCCTCGCAGTCGAGCTCGCCAGCAATGACGGCTATCTGCTGCAGCATTTCCTCCCGCTCGGCGTGCCCGTGCTCGGCATCGAACCGGCCGCCAATGTCGCCCGCGAGGCCGTGGCAAAAGGGGTGCCGACGCTGATCGAATTCTTCGGCGTGGACCTGGCGAGAAGGCTGGTCGCGCAGGGAAAGCGCGCCGACCTGATCGCCGGCAACAACGTGCTCGCGCAGGTGCCCGATCTCAACGATTTCGTGGCCGGCATGGCGCTTCTCCTGAAGCCGGAGGGGGTCATCACGCTCGAATTTCCGCATATCGAGCGGCTGGTGAGCGAAAACCAGTTCGACACCATCTACCACGAGCATTTCTCCTATTTCTCGCTGACCACCGTGGACATCATGGCGCGCCGGCACGGGCTGAAGGTCATCGATGTCGAGGAATTGCCCACGCATGGCGGATCATTGCGTGTCTATCTCGCGCACGAGCGGAGCCATTGGGCCGATTCACCGGCGGTCGCCGCCTTGCTGGAGCGCGAGGAACGGCGCGGCTTCAGGGAAATGACCGTCTATCTCTCCTTTGGCGAGCGGGCGCGGCGGGCCAAGCGCGACCTGCTGGCTTTCCTTGTTACCGCCAAGAACGACGGCAAGACGATCTGCGGCTATGGCGCACCGGGCAAGGGCAACACGCTCCTGAACTATTGCGCGATCGGCACGGATTTCCTCGACTTCACGGTCGACCGCAACCCGCACAAGCATGGCCGCTTCACGCCGGGCATGCACATCCCCATCCGGAGCGTCGAGGCGATCGACGAGGCCAAACCGCACTACATCCTGATCCTGCCCTGGAATTTGAAGGACGAGATCATCCGGCAGATGCGGCACGTCGCGGCCTGGGGCGCGAAATTCGTGGTCCCCATCCCCTTCGTGACCATCATAGATCCCGAGGAGTATCCGTCATGAAGGTCGTCCTGTTCTGCGGCGGGCTCGGCACGCGCATCCGCGAATATTCCGACAGCGTGCCGAAGCCGATGATCCCGCTCGGGCACCAGCCCATCCTGCGCCACGTCATGCAATATTACAGCGATTACGGGCATGACGAATTCATCCTGTGCCTCGGCTACAAGGCCAACGTCATCAAGGATTTCTTCCTGAACGCGCGCCCGCAAAGCTTCTCCGACTGCGTCATCTCGGACGGTGGCCGCGATGTCCGTATCCTGGACGAGAATCCGAAGGACTGGCGCGTCACCCTCATCGACACCGGCATCTGGCGCAATATCGGCGAACGGCTCTGGGCCGTCAGGAACTTCGTCAAGGGAGAGGAAATCTTCCTCGCCAATTATAGCGACGGGCTGACCGACGTCGATCTCGACGACATGCTTTCGCGTTTCCGTGCCAGCGGCAAGCTCGCCTCCTTCCTCGCCGTGCGGCCGCCGCTTACCTACCACCTCGCCGATATCGCAGAGGACGGACGGGTTCGCGAGTTCCGGACATCGACCACTTCGGACATCTGGATCAATGGCGGCTATTTCCTCTTCCGTGGCGAGATCTTCGATTACATGCGCGAAGGCGAGGAACTGGTGCTCGAGCCCTTCGCCCGCCTCATCGCCGAGGACAAGCTGATGGCCTACAAGCATGAAGGCTTCTGGCGATCCATGGACACGCTGCGCGACTGGCAGGCGCTGGAGGACATGGTCGAAAAGGGCAACATGCCCTGGGCCCGGCGGATGCATGCCCATGCGATCAGGCCGGCAGCGGCCAGCGCATGATATCGCTATCCGTCGGCCGCGCCGGCGAGCGCCTTTCGGTCCTCTGTCTCGGCGCCCATTCCGACGACATCGAGATCGGCGCCGGCGGCACGATCCTGTCGCTCATCGCGCATGGCGTTCGGCTCGAAGTGACATGGTGCGTGGCAAGCGCTACGGGGCGGCGCGAGGGAGAAGCCCGCGCCTCGGCGGCCGATTTCACCGCGGGGGCGGAATCCGTCTCGCTGGAATTCGGCTCTTTCGACGACAGCTTCTTCCCCGTCCAGATGCGCGAGATAAAGGAATGGCTTGCCGCCGTTCGCAGCCGTTCGGCTCCGGACATCGTCTTCACGCATCGGCGCGACGACGCGCATCAAGACCATCGCGCGATAAACGAGATCACCTGGAACCTCTTCCGCGATCATCAGATCCTTGAATACGAAATCCCCAAATGGGACGGCGACATCGGCCGACCGAACATCTACGTGCCGCTCTCGCGGGAGGAATTGGAGCGCAAGGTGGAATTGCTTCATAGCCACTTCGGCAGCCAGCGCTCCAAGGATTGGTTCGATGCCGAGACCTTCGGGGGACTGGCCCGGCTTCGCGGGATTGAATGCCGCGCGCCGGAAGGCTTCGCGGAAGCCTTCACGCTCAGAAAAGCCTGCCTCTCATTCGGCTAAACACGCCTCATTCGGCCGCACGTACCTGCCCGCCGGCGTTGCCGGAGGCATATGGCTCAAGCGTCTGTGCTGTTTCTGTTTCCGGCTTCGTGCGATCGAGGTATCGCGTCAGTGCGAAAACGAGGTGATAGAAAATGGAGGCCGGCACCTCTGTCGCGACGGCCCTCCCCTTCTCGTCGATGCGGTCGATCCAGAGACCGGCCGGGGCCGGGTCGATATGCCAGCGGAAAAGCCGCGCGACACGCGCTTCGATTTCTGGCGCCAGATCGGGGCCACCCGTGCCGTCGAGCGCGATGGCGGCCTTCACCGCCTCCGTCTGCGGCCAGCTTCGTGAGATACGATCAAGCGGCGCACCACTGCGAGAGACAGCGCCATAGGCAAGGCCGGTCGCGCGATTGAGCCCGTTGGCGACGGCGGAGGCGTAGAGCTTGCGAGCAAACGGGATCAGGTCTTTCTGCCCGCTGCGGGCCGCGAAGTCGCTGAGCAGGGCCGCCCACTCGAAATGGTGGCCGGGCTCCGTCCAGTCGCCCTCCGTTCCCGTGGCGGGTTTCCAATCGTCGTCGAAGAACTCACCCAGCGTCCAGCTGTCGGCATTGAAGAAATGGTTGCGGAAAAGATCGACGATGCGCGCGGCGCGGCGCAGATAGTCCCGTTCGCCGGTCGCCTCATGCCATGCGAGGAACGCTTCCAACAGATGCATGTGCGGATTGGAGCGCCGCAATCCGCCGCCTTCGGAGGTTTCGAGGAAGCCGGTCAGTTGCCTGTCCTCCAGATGCCCGTCGAGGAAAGCCATGGTTTCCTGGCCGAGTTGAAGCGCGCCTGGATGTCCGGCGATATGGGCATGCGCCAACGCGAGCAGGACACATGCATGGTCATAGGCGTCTTCCACCGGGTCCACGACCTCGCCTCCGACACTCAGAGCGCGGACGAAGCCGCCTCTCTTCGTCCTGCCATTTTCCACCATGAACCGGATACCGTGGTCGATGAGGGCATCGGCCGGTCCGTTCCAGCCGCGTTCCCTGGCGACGGCAAAGGCGTAGACCTGTCGCGCCATGGTGCGCATGCGTTTTACTTTGGGCAGCGGCGAGCCGTCGAAGGCCAATGCTTCGAAGAAGCCGCCATGCCGGTAGTCCGCGCCGGCGACGGACCAAAGCGGCAGCGCTTCGTCGAACAGCCAATGGGCGACACGCCGCCGCCAGGTGCCCGGTACGACGACGCTATCGTCGGCAGGCGTGAGCTTGGTCTCCAGACGTCCGCTCTTTTCGAGGCGCTCGACAATCGTCCTGACTTGCTGGCTGAGCCCAAGCGGCGCGACGAAGGTGGCGTCGGGAGTCGATACGATCGCGACGTCCTTCATGCCGATCGTCGCGAGCAGCCTTCCAGAGCTTCTGAGATAGCTGCGTTCGCAATCGATCGCCATGATGTCACCTGTCAGAACGTTGCCGCCCTGATCGGCGTTTCCCGCCTCAAGCAGAGACTGCCATGATCCTAGATCGCTCCATCGGAATGCCGCCGGCACCACGGCGATCGGGCTGGCGTGCTCCATGACCGCATAGTCGATCGAGATAGAAGGAATTGCCGCATAAGCGTCGAGCGGCAGACGGATGCCGGCAGGACCGGTTGCCGCCGACTGAAGCGCCGCCTTCGCGCGCTCCCAGATTTCCGGGGCGAAGGCGAGGAAGGCGTCGCGCATCGTGCTTGCTCGGAACAAGAAGATGCCGGCATTCCAGAAAAAGTTGCCGGCATCGACATAACCCCGCGCCGTGGCGATATCCGGCTTCTCGACGAAGCGTCGAACGGCGCGAGCCGAGGGCGCAACGATCGCCTCGCCGGCCTCGATATAGCCGTAGCCCGTCTCGGGCTTGGTCGGCCGAATGCCGAAGACGACAAAATGCCCTGCCTCGGCTGCCGTCGCGCCTGTCTCGATCGCCTGCCGGAACTGCCGATCAGTCGAGATTTCATGATCGGACGGCACGACCAGGACAAGATCGTCGCCGAAATTCGCTAATGTGCTGAGTGTTGCAATAGCGACCGCGGCGGCCGTGTTGCGGCCGATCGGCTCGAAGATGGCGTTGCCGCCGCTAAGATCGACCGTCGCCAGTTCAGCGAGCACGCGTTCGGCGTGACGCTCGGCGGCAATGACGAAGAGCGGCGTCTCCTTTTCCGGCAGGGCCTGCAGGCGGCGCAAGGTCCGCGCGAGCATCGATCCCTGGCCAGAGAAATCGTGGAATTGCTTGGGGCAGTCTTCCCGCGACAACGGCCAAAGGCGGGATCCAACGCCGCCACTTAGGACATAGCTCACGATCCTGCTGCTCATATGCCGTCTCGCCTCGTTTCGGTCCCTGTCTTCGGCCTATCGAGGAGATACAGAAGCCAGGCCGGGATGTGGCGGACGGTGCGTCCGTTCCGCTCCTCCGCAAACCTACCGGGCGCCCTTCGGGCGGTCGAGATTGACGGACCTAACTTAAACGGAGGTGCTCTTGGCCAAATTCTTCGTCCGTCCGCCTATATTTCTAACCTCCGCCTTATATTCCTCCTACTATTGGATGATATTTGCAGGGTGGGGAAATATCTCGGACTGCCGATCCGATATCAACGCTGGGCATTTTAGCGCGTGTTAATACTACTTTCCTGGATTAATTAACTATCCATATATTCGGAATCACATATAATGCTTCCCCCGCTTCGCAAATTTGAATCATGAGCCTGAGAGTGAATGACATGATCAAATATTCCGTGCTCCTTTGACTTTGACTAATGGGCGCCTATCTCCTTTAGGGACTATCCGGTCGGTGAACATCGCCACGTCTTAAGCTCCACTCGTTTTGTGAATTGAATGCCCGGAAAGCTGGAGGGAAATAAGTCGATGCTGCCTACTCTACCACCTACCTCGATTTATCGGCTAAACTGCACGGGTGTTTTCGACACGGCTGGTTAGCATCGGATGCACCCGGTCCCTGAGAAATTCCTGCAGTTCCTCGGCGAGCGGCCTTTCCGTTTGTCCTTGAATAAGGAGGAAGAAGAGGCGCTGAGGAGGGTGAAGGTCGTTGAGCGGCTCTATCCCGCGGGAACGATTATTCTTGAGGAAGGCGCTGTCCGCAGGTCGCTCCTGCTTGTTTCCTCAGGCTGGGCGCTTTCGTTCAAGTCCATGGCGGACGGGCGGAGGCTTGTTGCCGATTTCCCCCTGCGTGGCGATTTGCTCAGCAACGGGTCGATCTTCGGCGCGAGCTACAGAGCGTCCCTCGCCGTCACGGATGTGACGGCTTTCGAGATAGTACTGGACAAGGATCTGCTGCTGATGCGGCAGACACCTTTTCTGGCCACCATGTTCATGCATCTTCTGAACAGGAATTTCGGTATTGCGACCGAGCATCTGGCCAATATCGCACGGCGCCCCCCCATAGAGCGAACAGCGCATCTATTGCTCGAAATGCGCCACCGCCTGCGGGTCGCGGGGTTGGCGGACGGACAGGCCTTTTCATTCCCCTTTACCCAAAGCGATCTCGCGGATGCGTTGGGGCTGACGGCCATTCACACGAACCGCGTCCTGCGTGATCTGCGGGAAGACGGTCTCCTGATCTTCCGCGGTGCAGCGGTCCAATTGCTTGATCTGGAGAGCCTCCAGGACATGACCGAATTCGATGCAAGCTATCTTGCCCTCGGCACGTCGGACATCGGGTAAGTATCGGGCTATCTCGATTTTTCAACCCGAATTCGTATTTTCAACTTAAAATTGTACTACTTTTGCGTTAAGCTAACACCTGCAAATTTATTTACGAGTGATTAATCGAGATTAATGCGCGTTTTCCACAGCGTTATATACTTTAGACGATCGAATGGTGTCACAACACATTCGGCAAAAGAGTTGGGTATCTGGGGCTAATTCGCCAAAGTCGACAGGGTCTGCAACGCTCAAAGTGACGCGATCTGCATGTCTTGTACTTTTTCGATCCTTTAGCTGGCACGCTGGGGACAGCCCCTTGTTTTGAGGAATCTGCCTTATGGAAGCTTCATACATTTCGTCTGTAAAGGAGAAGGCCTCCGCTCAAGGGAAATATCTTTTTGGCGGAGGTAATATCGACACCGACGATGGAGAAGATACCGTCATGGAGGAGGCGGCAATCGGCCCGATTGTCATCGTCGACAGGCGCGCGTTGGATCGGGAATGTCTGGCAAGGAGCCTTCGCGAGCACAACCCGACATTGGAATTCCGAACCGTCGAATCGATCGAGGAACTACGCCGGCTGGATGGCGCCAAGGCTGCACCTTCCGCTCTTTTGCTTATCCTGGGGAGCAGGAAAGTCACCGAGCAATCGGCCAGGGACGAAATCGTTTCGCTGGTCTCGGCGTTCAAGAATATTCCGGTCATCGTCATCGCCGATTCCGATGATCCGGTGCAAATACTCTCCGCGCTCGAGAGCGGGGCGCGCGGGTATATCCCGTCGAATGTGCGGCTCAAGGTAGCCGCCGAAGCGGTAGCGCTGGCGCGCGCGGGAGGCGTATTCGTTCCCGCAAGGGCCTTCCTGACGTTGCGCGAAAGCATTCTTTCGGCTGCGAACGGTGCAAGGCCGCTCCACAGCATGTTCACGGCGCGAGAGGCGGACGTGGTCGAGGCTCTGCGTCAAGGCAAGGCAAACAAGATCATCGCCTATGAACTCAATCTGTGCGAGAGCACGGTCAAGGTGCACATCCGCAGCATCATGAGGAAACTCAAGGCAACGAACCGGACGGAAGTCGCCTATAAGCTGAGGGACGTGGTCAGCTAGGCCACGACGCCCCTTACCGACTGGTCAATACGGCTACGCAAAAGTCGAGCGGTGCACCGGTGATCGAACCGGTGCACCGACGGCTCTTTTTATTGTCGGCGCAGCGCCCCTCAGGGCGAAACAAGCCGGGACCGGTGGTCCGCGAGTTTGCCGGTCGCCGCGACAAAGGCCTGTTCATACATCGCGACCGCCTTGTGTCTGCGCAGCCTGTTCAGCGGGTAGGAAATGCCGAAGTCATAAAAGCCCGGCGCCGGCAGTCCGGTTTCCCTGCTGATGGATCGGAGCAGAGCGTATTCCTTCCGGTCGCATCTCCATGGGCGGACCGGAAGGAATTTGTACGGGCCGGTATAGTGCCTCAAGACGGCATCCCGCCAAAGGTCGGTCTGGAGGGCGCATTTCTGGACGTTCAGCGTCATCGGCAGTTGGACGATATCGCCTTGAAACGTCATGTTGAAAACGCACTGGTCGTGGGTCGGACACGGATCCAGATACGGACATTTCCGCTGATGGCGTGCAAAATTTTCGGCGAAACGACCCAACGCATCCGTCTCTCTCCACTTTTGGGCATTAATCAGCATGAACCCTGAGTTGAAGTAGAACGGCGAGATTCCCGCAGCTTCGCAACGCCCGAAAATCAGTGGATCGTCGGCGCCTGTGCCGATCGCCAGATCGAGACAAACGGCGGCCGTCTCCGCAAAGCCGCAAAGCGCTTCGCAGCGTATATCGTCGAAAGCCAGCGTATCGCCGTCAATATAAAGAATATAATCGTAAGCGCGCGCGAGGGCTTCGATCGCGTTCGCCTTCAGGAGCGCGGCGCCGCTAATATGCCGATGCCTTTCGCCATGGGTCTTCAGGCTTGCCAGGCCGCTGGGTCGAGGCGCGTCGAGCAATTCGATTGAATGTCCCCGCGAGGCGAGGAATGCAGCCAAGGATGGAGGAACTCCCTCGCGATAGCCGGATTGCAAGAAAAAAAAGCCGAGGGGATGCTGATGAGAGCGCGCAATCGAGGCGATCGAGTATAGCGTGATGTCTTGGTATTTGCTGTCGCAAATATAGACTACGGCGATACGAGGCCGATGCTGCTGCGGCTTGGCGCCCGGATTGCCCAACTAAATTTCCTCCAGCTTCGTCACGAGATGCGGTCTCACCGCAAAAAGCCTTGCAGTAAAGCTTCGCCGAGGCATCCGGCGAAAGATGCCCAAACGGCGTAGGGCCCTCATTAGCTGCGGCCGCGGCCCTCTTCGAATGGAGAGATTTCGTATCGGCGGCGCAAAGCTGAAAATGCTCCGGAAACCTTAAAGGAAACCCGGAAGGGCAGCGATGCGGCTCCTGCAAGTATCCGGCCCCGCGGCGATGCTCAGGCGATGGTCCCGCATCGCTTCGTGCCGCTCATGCCGTTCGCTCGGCCGGACACCGCATCGCTGCCCTTCCGGGTTTCCTGCCAGGTGCCAAAATATCGGGCTTTCTTGATCATGCCGAGCGTCGATATCGTCATCCCTTGCTATAATCAGGGTGGTTTCCTGCCAGATTCGGTCGGCAGTGTGCTGGGCCAACAAGTCGACGACCTGCGTATTCTTATCGTCGACAATGCCTCCACGGACGGCAGTGCCGAAGTGGCGCGGCAACTCGCCTCGGGCGACGGCCGCATCGAACTTTTGTTGCGCAGTACCAATCAAGGGCCGCATGCGTCGTTCAACGCCGGCGTGGATTGGGCCCGGAGCGACTATTTCCTCATTCTATGCGCGGACGATATTTTGGCGCCTGGCTGTCTTGCACGAGCCGTAAACGCTCTCCAACGACATAAGGAGGCGAGTTTTGCCTTCGGGGGACAGCTTATTTGGGAAGCGGATGCGCCGTGCCCCGCAATGGCCTCCGCGAACGACGACGCGTCCTGCAGCGTCGTTGGCGCGGAAGAATTCGTCGGCATATTCTCCCTGCCTCACCGGCCGGTCGGGACAGGCTCCATCCTGGTGAGGACGACGGCACAAAAGCAGGCGGGCCATTATCGGCCGGAACTCTACTACACCGACGATCTGGAGATGCTGATGCGGTTGGCCGCCCTCGGCGGCGCGGTGCGCATCGATGCCATACAGGGCGTCCGTCGCCGCCATGGAGCCAACATCTCGGCAGCCAATTGGGGGAACTGGCAGCGCGAACTGCGGGAAGTTTGGGCCGCCTATGCCAGCTTCTTCGCGCACGAAGGAAGTGCGTTGCCGTGGGGGCCTCCGCTCGAGCGGAAAATCCGAACGAACGTGGCGAACCGTGCCTATTGGAGTGCGGTGTCGCACAGGATGCGGGGGTTGAAAGCAGAGTCGGTCGAGCTGATGGCCTTCTCGCGATCGCTCGATCCGGCGGCCACCATCATTCCTCCGTTCGCATACTGGTTGCGCGTCGAGAATGTGGGGGCGTTTGTCACACGAAGGCTTCGCGAAATCCTTGCCCAGAGAAAGCCTGCACATCCACGCGGCCCTAGAGACGGGTCTGTGCCTCAAAAGGCGTAGCGGAGGGCTTTCATCGCCCGAAAGATCGAATTGCCCCTTTGCATCAGATGCCTCGAAGCTGCCTGCGTCGTCGGCCTCCATTCGTTCCGACTGCTTTTCCACCCCGCGGAGAGAGCGGAAACCGCAATGAGTTCTCCTGCTAATCCTGTGCGGCATCCCATTTTGCTTTCGCCGGCGTCAAACAATCCAGAAACCGACAACCTGTCGGATGCAAGCCGCGAGGTGGATATCAAGGCAACATTTGTCGATCGTTTGCCACCCCGCAAACCCATACGCCGCGTCGCGCTTCTCGGTCTATTCGGGATCGGGAACATGGGCAACGACGCATCGATGGAAACCATGCTTCGTTTTCTCAGGGAACAATCGCGAGACTGCAGCGTGCACTGCCTATCGGTAGATCCCGAAGCGATCCGCCGAACGTATGGCGTCGATACGATACGCCTCAACTCTCGTTTTCGATCGCGCCTGCTCTTTCGACTGGACAAGACGCTGTTCAGGATACCGGGCGGGCTCTTGGATCTGGCGAGGACGATCCACTCGGCACACAAGTTCGACCTGCTTGTCGCGCCCGGCACGGGACTACTCGACGATTTCGGCACCGGTCCCTTCAGCTGGCCTTACACGCTCTTGAAATGGTGCGTGGCTGCACGGCTTTCCGGCGCGCAAATCTGGCTGGTGAGCATCGGTGCCGGGCCGATCCGAAATCCCCTCAGCCGATGGATGATGAAAAAGGCGGCACGGCTTGCGCGATATCGTTCCTACAGGGACCGGATCTCGCTCGAGTTCATGAGAAGCATCGGCTTCGATACCGGAAAAGACACTGTCTTTCCCGACATCGTATTCAAGATGGAAACGCCTCCTGCTGCCCGGATCCCCTCCCGAGACAAGGAAATGATCGTCGGGGTCGGGGTCATGGGCTACAAGGGATGGCATGCATGGGAGGCCGGAGGGGCGGAGATATACGCTTCCTATCTCTCCCGCATCACTTCCTTCATCGTCTGGCTATTGGATAGTTCATACAGCGTACGCATCTTCACGGGCGCACGATCGGACGGCGAGACCGTCGAAGAGATAGTCAGCCGGCTGGCCACTATGCGGCCCGGTCTGGGCGAGCGGTGCGTCGCCGTCGAAACAAGCTCGCTTTCCGAGCTTGTGGAGCAGATGTCCGCAGTAGACATCACGGTCGCTACACGGTTCCATAACGTCATCTGTTCACTGAAGGCCGGCAAACCCACCATTTCCGTCGGCTATGCCCGGAAAAACGACGTGCTCATGGCCCAATTCGGCCTGGGAGAATATTGCCATCACGTCGAGGGTTTCGACGTCGAGCGATTGAAACTGCAAATCACCGACATCTCGGAAAACAGGGAAGAGATTTCGGCTTCGATCCGCGGCAAGCTCGATGTGCTGAAAGCCGAGCTTGAGCGCCAGGACCGGTATCTCCTTGCCGAGATGCTTGGCTGACAGACAGTCTTCCCAAGGACCGACAGTCTGGTACCGCCTCCACTACTTTTCCAGAACAGGCGTCATGGCTGTCCTGAACGGCCAATTCGCCCGCACGGCCGAAGCGACATGCGCCACCTCTTCGAGCAACGGATGCTTCGTGACCTTTAGGCCGACCAG
Organism: Mesorhizobium koreense; assembly: GCF_031656215.1. Classification (NCBI taxonomy): domain Bacteria; kingdom Pseudomonadati; phylum Pseudomonadota; class Alphaproteobacteria; order Hyphomicrobiales; family Phyllobacteriaceae; genus Mesorhizobium; species Mesorhizobium koreense. Next base: position 4,608,808 of record NZ_CP134228.1, read on the forward strand.
CCAGCCCGCGAGCGCGGCTGCGCCTGCGACCACGGCGTGGCCGAAGGAAAGCCGCCAATCCGCTCCGAGCGCCAGGGCGATACAAAGGGGGCCGGCCGCGCTCGCAAGCGCCGCCACGCCGCTCTTCCACAAGGCCAGCAGAACGTCGAAATGGCTTATGCCTAGACGGTGCTTGACGAAAGACATCGAGACCACCGCCTGAAACGGAATGATGAAGAGCGTGCTCCACGCCGCCATGTGCAAGCCGCCTACCAGAATGGCTCCAATGAGAATGGCGGCGGAAGCCGGAAACGTCGCCAGCGCCCGGAAGAACGATTGCCTTATGGCTCCCATCGCGACCATGACGGGATAATTTACCTCGAAGCTGAAGGAGAACAGTGAGGCGATCGCGATCACTCGCACCAGCGGAGCGACCTCGTGCCATTGGCCGCCAAGCACGACCTGGACGACGGGTTCGGCCATAACCGCAAGGACCAGAAAGGCCGGCCAGTAAAGTGCCGTGATTATCTCCAGGGCGTGAAGATAGGGCTCCTTCAGGCTCCTGCCTTCCCTGGCTTGTTCCGAAAACGCCGGGAGAATGACGGACATCGCGCCACCGAGAATGAGTTTGTTGGGCAATTGGCAGATCATCAGGCTGCGGCTGAAGATAGCGGCGGCCTGGGGCGACAGGATCCAGCCGAACAGCATGTAGGGAATGGTGTCGTAGACCTTGTAGAGAAGCGCAATCCCACCGTTGTATCCGCCGAACCGGACCACGCCGTGCCAATGGCTGAAGCAAGGCTTGAATATCCAGGGTTGCGGATGCACGGCAAGAGAAATGACGCCGGCGACGACGCTGGTGGCAAGCCATGCCCAGGCAAAGCTCATATAGCTGAAACCCGATAGCGCGAGGACGATAGTCGTCAGCGCGCCCACAACCGCTCCCGCCAGATCGATGATCACGATGCGTACGTAGGCCATCTCGCGCCGTAAAAGAGAGACGATCTGAATAGCGATCAGGTCGAGGAACAGGGAAGCACAGACGATATGGAAATACGCGCCCAGCCTTTCCTCGCCATAGGCGCGCACAAGCGCCGGCGTCGCGGCGAGAAGTACGGCGACGATGAGAGCCGTCAGTACGAGCATCACCGTCGACGAGGCGCGTATGTCCTCTCGCGTCAGCACCTCGCGCTGGATAAGGAATGTGGAACTGGCAAATTCCCGCACCGAAAGCGCTATGCCGAGGATGGCCATACCGACGACCGACACACCGATCTCAGCCGGTGTCAGGATGCGCGATACGGCCGCTGCCACGGCAAAATTGCTGGCGAAAGTGAAATAGCGGTCCGCGGTACTGAGCAGCAGCGCGCGTCTGACGGCGGTCATGCGGATTCCCTTTCGTCGCGAAGCGTATCTGCGGGCCGATCGCGACCGATCATCCGGAAAAGGCCGCCTACCGTCATCGCGCCAAATAGGCGGGATACGTGCCACAAAAGGTGTAGCGGCAGGATGTGCGAGGCTTGCTAGCGGCCGCAGCCGGGCGGCCGCCGTCTGCCTTCATTGTCACTCGACGCCGGAATGCATAGATGCGCTCGACCACTCACAGCAGCCTTTTGGTGACATCATGAAAAAGATCGGCTTCCTCTCGTTCGGGCACTGGACGCCCTCGCCCCAATCGCAGACGCGATCGGCGTCCGACGCGCTCCTGCAGTCGATCGACCTGGCGATCGCGGCAGAGGAACTCGGCGCGGACGGCGCTTATTTCCGCGTCCATCATTTCGCTCGCCAGCTTGCTTCGCCCTTCCCGCTGCTGGCGGCAGTCGGCGCCAGGACGAAACGCATCGAGATCGGCACCGCGGTCATCGACATGCGCTACGAGAACCCGCTCTACATGGTCGAGGACGCGGGCGCGGCGGACCTCATTGCCGACGGGCGTCTGCAACTTGGCATCAGCCGCGGCTCGCCCGAGCAGGTGATCGACGGCTGGCGCCATTTCGGCTACGCGCCCGCCGAAGGCGAGACCGACGCCGACATGGCGCGTCGGCACGCGCAGATATTTTTCGATATGCTGCGCGGCAAGGGTTTCGCCGAACCCAATCCGCGGCCGATGTTCCCCAACCCGCCCGGCCTGCTACGCGTCGAGCCGCATTCGGAGGGCCTGCGCGATCGGATATGGTGGGGCGCCGCCACCAACGCCACGGCCGAATGGGCCGCTAAGCTCGGGATGAACCTGCAAAGTTCCACGCTCAAATTCGATGAAGGCGGCCAGCCCTTCCATGTCCAGCAGGCTATCCAGATCAGGGCCTTCCGCGAGGCCTGGAAAGCAGCCGGCCACGAGCGTGAGCCACGCGTCTCGGTCAGCCGCAGCATCTTCGCGCTGGTGGACGATCGCGACCGGATGTATTTCGGACGCGGGAACGAAAGTTCCGATCAGATCGGCTTCATCGACGAGAACACAAGGGCGATCTTCGGGCGTAGCTATGCCGCCGAGCCGGACAAGCTCATCGAGGAACTGAAGGGCGACGAGGCCGTTGCCGAGGCGGACACGCTCCTGCTCACCGTCCCCAACCAGCTCGGCGTCGACTACAACGCACACGTCATCGAAGCTATCCTGACCCATGTCGCTCCGGCGCTCGGCTGGCGCTGACGCCGCCTGGCCGCTGGAGGCTCCTCCACGAAATCTTTTTCGTGCAACCCCAGCCAGACGCGTGCCTCGGCCGGTTTCGCCGATGCGCGAAGGCGCGCGCGCCGGTCGGGTTGGCGTAGCAGGCGGCAGAACGAAGCGAGCGTCGGCAGGAAGCCCGCTACATCGCCTTTCGGCCATAGAAGCGTCAGCAGGAGGTCGACCGGCTCGTCGTCGGGAGCGCCGAACCAGACCGGACTCTCAAGCACGGTGAGCATCGCGACAGGTGCCGCAATGCCGTCGAGCCGCGCATGCGGAACGGCCACGCCATGCCCGATGCCGGTCGATCCGAGACGCTCGCGACGAAGAAGCGCGGCCAGGACAGCACTTCCGCGGATGTCGAGGCGTTGGCCGAGCCGGTCCGCGATCTTGGCAAGCGTGGACCGCTTTCCTTTCGCCACCATGGCGAGAACGATGTCTTGTTCACGTAGGATCCCGCCTGTCCCCGCCATCGGCTGACGGGCTTCCGCCGTGTCGGTCGGAGGCTTGCGGGATGGCCCGGAGACGATGTAGCGCGGCAGGGCGATCAATTGGCGCGCGGAGGCGCTTTCCGGCATTTCGCCAGGCGGGAGAGAAAGGTTCGTGGTCATGCCCCTCCCCCATGCTCGATATGACGGAAGCGCAGTTGAGGCCGGCCGAAGGGGGTGGGAGAAACGACAACCGACACGATGCACCAGGGGCAGCGCGAGGCCGCTCTCGGCAGATAACGGTTACAGGAGGCACAGAATTGTTTTGGGCGAGGTAATCTCATGACACGCTCCATCGCAACGGCGCATTGGTGCGCCGCAAAAAATGAACCGCATTTTTTCTTGAGATTTCCTGGAGCGGTATTTACGTGCGGGTTTCGAAAACAATAACTCGCCCCAGGAGAAAGTAGCGGCCTTCTCCAGCGAGCCTCGAAATCCTTATGAACGTCTCCATATACATACTTTGAATTTATATACTATTCTGACCTTTTCAAGGTCACAAGGAACTGCCCGTTCAGGCTACATTCCTTCCGGTTTTGACTTTCCGGTCGAAGGCTCATCCTGCCGTCGAAACACGATGGAGCGCGGTGGTACGTTATCCCTGCCTTCGGCCCGCTCGCGGTAAAGCACGGCCCGCGCAAGCAGCATCAGCGTAACCGGCGTGGTGACGGTGATGAAGATGCCGATCAGGATCTCGTGGACGACCAAGCGGGAACCGAGCACCGAGAAACAGACGATCGAGGCGAGCACGATTGCGCCCGTACCCCAACTCGTCCCGAGTGTCGGTGCGTGGACGCGTTCGAAGAAGCTGTCGAGTTTGAGCGTGCCGATCGCACCGATCAGCGCCAGCCCGGCGCCGATCAGGACAAGAAGGGCGACAAGAAGCGCCGCCCAGGCCGGCAATAATTCCGCGGGCGTCATTCGATTACCTCGCCACGCATGAGGAACTTGGCGAGTGCGGCACTCGAGACGAAGCCTATGATCGCGATCGCCAGCGCCGCCTCGAAATAAAGCGTGCTCCCGGTGCGGATGCCGATGGTCAGGATCAGGAGCATGGCGTTCACATATATGGCGTCGAGACACAGCACACGATCCTGCGCGCGCGGCCCGCGAACGATCCGATAGGTGTTGCACGCCATGGCTACCACGAGCATCGCCTGCGCGACCGCGAGGGACCAGACAAGGATGGCGGCGCTCATTCGAATATCTCCAGCAACAGGCTCTCGTAACGATCCTTGATCAGGTCCACCCACTCCTCCTTGGTGACCAGATCGAGGACATGGATCACCAAGACACCGGAGTCCGCGGCGTATTCGACCCAGGCCGTGCCCGGCGTGCTCGTGACGATGCAGGCAAGTATCGCCAGTCCGTTCCTGTCACGCAGATCGAGCGGTATGGCGACGAATCCCGACACGTGTTTACGACGGCGGCCCATAAGGATGATGCCGGCGACAGCGATGTTTGAGCGAAGGATGTCGTAAAGCACGATGACGACAAGTTGCGGGATGAGCTGCCAGCGCCTCAGCCTCGGCTTTGGAATTTGCAAGGCCGCCACCGCGCGCGTTGCGATCAGCGCGACCACGATCCCGAGCAGGAAGTGGCCGAGCGAGAAGGCGTTGAGCAACATCCATAAGAGGACGAGGGAAGCCGCCAGCAGCGGATGAGGCAACACCCGGCTCATGGCGTAGCCGCCTTCATGCTGCCTGCCTCCAGGACACCGCCGATATAGTCCGCGGGTACATGCAGCGCGCGGGCCGTCGCCTCCGTGTAGCGGATCATGGCGCCGCCCTCGACAGTGAGCGCGAGGCAAAGGCCGATCAGTGCGACGATCGGGGCCACCTCCACGACGCGCACACGCGGTACAATCACCTCGAGTGGCGCCCAGAAAGTGCGGATGCCGGTGCGCATCATCGCGACCAGCGCGGCAAGGCCGGAGAGGATCACCAGCGCGACGAGTATCCAGGTGCGCGCAGGAATCTCGGTCGGGGCACCGAGCCCGTCAAGATTGAGCATTGCCGTCAGGAGAGCGAACTTGGCGATGAAGCCCGAGAGCGGTGGCAGGCCTGCCAACAGAAGCGCCAGGCAGCCGAAGCAGACGCCGAGAACGGCGAGCGCGCCAGGCATCATCACGCCGACCTCCTCTTCCTCGTCCTCTTCCGCATCGACCTCGTCGCCGTAGGCGGCCATGGTGACGGTAAGCAGATCGGCGCCGGGTTCGCGCGCGCGCTCGACCAGTTCGATCAGCATAAAAAGCGCGGCAATGGTCAGTGTCGAACTGACAAGATAATAAAGCGCCCCCGATACGACGGCGACATCGCCCATGCCGACAGCCGCGAGCAGCGTGCCCGACGAAACCAGCAGGCTGTAACCGGCAAGCCGCCCCATCGCCTGTGAAGCAAGCACGCCGAAAGCGCCGAAGGCGATGGTCGCCATGCCTCCAAGCAGGAGCACCGTACCGCCGAAACCGGTCAGTTCTCCTGCCGCACTGCCGAAGATGAGGAGCGAGAGGCGCAGGATTACATAGATGCCGACCTTGCTCAGCACCGCGAAGATCGCCGCGACCGGCGCTGCCGCCGCCATGTAGGCTGGAGGCAGCCAGAAGCAGAGCGGCCACATGCCCGCCTTCACCAGAAAGGCGACGCCGAGGACGGCCGCACCTGCCTGCAAGAGCGTCCGATCTTCCGGCGCCACGGAAGGCAACCGCAGCGCAAGGTCCGCCATGTTGAGGGTGCCGGCGACGCCATATATCAGGCTGACACCGACCAGGAAGAGGAGCGAGGCGGCCAGGTTGATCGCGATATAATGCATGCCGGAGCGAACGCGGAACACGCCGCCGCCATGCAGCAGCAATCCATAGGATGCCGCCAGCACGACCTCGAAGAAGACGAACAGATTGAACAGGTCGCCGGTAAGGAAGGCGCCGCCCAGCCCCATCAGCAGAAACTGGAAGAGGGTGTGGAAATGCGGGCCGGCCCTGTGCCAGCGCGCCATCGAGAAAGTGAGCGAAGCGAGCGCCAGCACCGATGTCAGGACCAACATCAGCGCCGCCAGCCGGTCGAGCACCAGCACGATCGCAAAAGGCGCCGGCCACCCGCCAACGGCATAAGACCATGACAGAGCCGCGCCGTCCGCCGGGGCCGCGTCGGCAATGTGCATCAGTACCAAGGTTACGAACAGCAACAACAGGGTCGACGCAAAATTAATCAGCGCTTTCAGCGTGCGGTGTGTCTCGTCGATGAGCAGTAGCGTAGCTCCGGTGACGAGCGGCAGCAATATCGGGAGGATGAGCAGGTGCCGGCTCCACTCCATCAGCGCTGCTCCCGCCCGTCGACGTGGTCGCTGCCGGTGAGGCCGCGCGAGGCGATCAGCACCACAAGGAAGAGCGCCGTGGTGGCGAAGCCGATGACGATCGCGGTCAGCACCAGCGCCTGGGGAACCGGGTCGGCATAGCCGGCCGGGTCGGTAGCGCCGCCCGCGCCCAGCACTGGCGGAGCCCCGACGCGAAGGCGGCCCATCGAGAAGATGAAGAGGTTGACTGCGTAGGCTAGCAGCGAAAGACCGATCACGACCTGATAGGTGCGCGGGCGCAGGATAAGCCAGACGCCCGAACCGGCGAGTACCCCGATGGCGATGGCGAGCGTCAGTTCCATCATTACTGTTCCTCGACGCGGGCGGCTCGCAACCGGCGGATGGACTGGTGGGCGATCGCGATGAGCATGAGGACGGTCGCGCCCACGACCAGTGCGAAGACGCCGAGATCGAAAAGGGCAGCACTCGCCAGCGGAACCTTGCCGATCAAGGGAAGTTCGGCGTAGCGGAAATAGGAGGTGAGGAACGGACGGCCGAACAAGATGGCGGCCGCCCCGGTGAACGCGGCGAGCAGCAGACCACCGCCGATCCACCTGACAGGCAGGACGCGCAGCCTGCTCTCGACCCAATTGGTCCCCGCCGCCATATACTGGAGGATGAAGCCGGCCGCCAATGCCACCCCGGCGGCAAAGCCGCCGCCCGGCGCATCATGGCCGCGCAAAAGCAGATAGGCCGCAAGGACGATGACCACCGCGAACATCCACTGCATGATGATCGACGGCACGAACAGATAGTCCGACGCGGTAGCGCCAGGTTCGCGATCGGGGTCCTCCTCGTCGTTCGCATACTGGATGCGCTGCTGTTCCGGCCGCTCGATGCTGTCTGGCGCCGGCCGGAAGCGCCTGAGGAGCGCGAACACGGTCAATGCGACGATGCCCAGCACCGTGATCTCGCCCAGCGTATCAAAGCCGCGGAAGTCCACGAGGATCACGTTGACGACATTACGCCCGCCACCTTCACTATAGGATTTTTCCACGAAGAAGTTGGCGATCGTGTCCGGCGGCGCGCGGGTCATCACCGCGTAGGAGATCACGGCCATGCCTGCCCCGGCGATGACAGCAACGGCAAGGTCGCGGGCGCGGCGCATAAGCGCCAGCACACCGGTCGGCTCGACCAGGGTCTCCGAGCGCTTGGGCAACCAACGCAGCCCGAGCATGATGAGAACGGTGGTGACGATCTCGACGACAAGCTGCGTCGCGGCCAGATCTGGCGCTGAAAGCCAGACGAAAGTGATGCAGGTAACGAGCCCGGTCCCGCCCATCAGGACAAGGGCTGCGAGGCGATGGTATTTTGCCTGGTAGGCGGCAGCGACCGCGCACACCATGCCCACCGCCCAGAGGATAAAGAAGGTCGGATCGACCGTCCCTCCCCGGAAGCCGCCAAAGCCGAGACCGCCGGAGAGCGGCAGGAGCGCGGCCAGGATCGCGACGATGACGAGCGCCAGCATCTGCGGCTGCAGACGCCTCGTGCCGAACACTGCTTCCACGAAGCGGGCCCCGCGCCAGGATATGGCCATCATCACTACTTCGAAGATGCGATTGCCTTCGATGCGGCCGAAGATGAGCGGGCGCTCCGCCTTCTCGAGATAGTTGCCGATCAAAAGATAAAGCAGCGCGCCGCCGCCGAGCGCCACAAGGCTCATCGCAAAAGGCACGGTGAAGCCGTGCCATATGGCGAGGCTGTATTCAGGCGCGGGAGTGCCGAGCGCGGACGAGGCGGCGACCTTCAGGAATGGTCCGACGGTCAGGCCCGGCACAATGCCGACGACAAGGCATGCGATGACCAGGAACGTGACGGGAAAGCGCATCCAGAAGGGCGGCTCGTGCGGCTCGCGCGGAAAGCTTTCGGGCGGCGCGCCCATGAAGATCGAATGGATCAGCCGCATCGAATAGGTGACGGCAAGCGCGCTTCCGAGCACCGCTGCATAAGGCGCGGCAACATCGACCCAAGAATCGGCATGGGTCGCCACTGCCTCGGCGAAGAACATCTCCTTCGACAGGAAGCCGTTCAGGAGCGGCACGCCGGCCATGGCCGCGCTCGCGACGGTAGCCAGTGTTCCGGTTATCGGCATGTAGCGGTAAAGGCCGCTCAGCCGCCTCAGATCGCGCGTGCCGGACTCATGGTCGATGATGCCTGCGGCCATGAAAAGCGATGCCTTGAACGTCGCGTGGTTCAGCATATGGAAAATGGCGGCGACCAGGCCGAGCGGGCTGCCGAGGCTGAGCAGCAATGTCGTCAGCCCGAGATGGCTGATCGTCGAATAGGCGAGCAGACCCTTCAAGTCCTGCTGGAACATGGCCAGGTAGGCGCCGAGCACGAACGACGCCATCCCCACCAGCCCCACTATGGTAAACCATTCGGGCGTAGCGGAAAGCACCGGCCACAGCCGTGCCATCAGGAAAACGCCTGCCTTCACCATCGTCGCCGAATGCAGGAAGGCTGAGACCGGCGTCGGAGCGGCCATCGCGTTGGGCAGCCAGAAATGAAACGGGAACTGGGCGCTCTTGGTGAACGCGCCGAGAAGGATCAGGAGGAGCGCAGGAACATAGAGCGGGCTCGTGCGGATCGCATCGCCAGAACCGAGCACGACATCGAGGTCATAGCTGCCGACGATATGGCCGATCAGCAGAACGCCCGCGAGCAGCGCCAGCCCTCCGACCGCCGTGACCGTGAGCGCCATGCGGGCACCGTCGCGCGCCGCCGGATTGTGGTGCCAGTAGCCGACCAGAAGGAAGGAGAAAATGCTGGTCAGTTCCCAGAAGACGACGAGTAGGATCAGGTTCCCCGAGAGGACAATCCCGAGCATCGACCCCATGAACGCGAGGAACAGGAAATAGAAGCGGCGGACCGGATCCTCGGACGAGATGTAGTAACGCGTATAGATGACGACGAGCAGCCCGATGACGCTGACGAGGAAGGTGAAGAACCAGGCGAAGCCGTCCATCCTGAGCGCGAAATCGAGGCCGAGGGAGGGTATCCATTCGACCTCCCGGCGGACACTTTCGCCGCCGCTGATCGAGGGGTAGAGCAACGCCGTCAGCACAAGACAGGCAAGCGTGGTAAGGCCGGCGATCCCCGTCGCCAGGGCACGTGAATCGGATCGGAGGACGAGGGTCGCCAGGCCTGCGACGAACGGCAAGGCAACGATCAGGACCAGCGCCGAAGGCTCCATCATTCCTCTTGTGATTGAGAGGCAGGCATATGGGTTCTTTAAGTATCGAAATCGCTCTCGGCAACACGAAGGACTGGGCAATCTGGAAGGACGCAACCTTTTCGTTCGCGACATGACGTCCCGGTTCCGGCCGTAGCACCCGGTCGGCGCGCGAAAACGGCCAGAACTTTACACTCGTCGCAAACGGACAAGCTTTCGTCGCTATCAGGCAGTGTCCGCAACGGCCCGACCTATTGGCTGAAAGTGTATCGTGCTTGACGCTACCGGTCCGGGCCGGCAGCCGCGCAAGGCGAAGCGTGAACAATTCGTTGAATCAATCCAGGGGAGCATCATCCATGAAGAAGCTGCTTGCTTCGACCGTCCTTGCCTTGGCGCTGGGCGGTTTCGCAGGCGCGGCGTCAGCCGCAGAATGCGGCGATGTCACCATCGCTAACATGAACTGGCAGTCGGCCGAGGTACTGGCCAATATCGATAAGCTGATCCTGAACGAAGGCTATGGCTGCAATGCCAGCCTCGTCATCGGCGACACCGTGCCGACATTGACGTCGATGACCGAGAAGGGCGAGCCGGATGTGGCCCCCGAAGGCTGGGTCGATCTCCTGCCGGACGTCGTGCATCGCGGCATCGAGGAGAAGAAACTGGTGTCCACGGGCCAGGCGCTTTCCGATGGCGCGGTCCAGGGATGGTTTATCCCGAAATACATCGCCGACGCGCATCCCGACATCAAGACCATCCCCGATGCGCTCAAGCATCCGGAACTCTTCCCCGCTCCGGAGGACAAGTCCAAGGGCGCCGTTTTCAACGGGCCGCAGGGCTGGGGCGGAACCCGCGTGACGGCGCAATTTTTCAAGGCGTATGACGCGGCGAAACATGGCTTCGTTCTTGTCGACACCGGCTCAGCCGCCGGCCTCGACGGTTCGATCGCCAAGGCCTACGAGCGCAAGGAAGGCTGGCTCGGCTATTATTGGGCGCCGACCGCGATCCTCGGTAAATATGACATGGTGAAGCTCGAATACGGCGTTCCCTACGATGCGGTGGAGTGGAAGCGCTGCAATACGGTGGCCGACTGTCCCGACCCGAAGCCGAACGCCTGGCCGAAGGATCATGTCGAGACACTGGTGACGACAAAGTTCGCCGAACGCGCCGGCCCGGCCATGGACTATTTCAAGAAGCGGACCTGGTCGAACGCCACGGTGAACAAGCTGCTCGCCTGGATGACCGATGAGCAGGCGACCGGCGAGGAAGGCGCGAAGCACTTCCTGAAGAACAATCCGGACATCTGGACCAAATGGGTCAGCCCGGACGTGGCCGAAAAGATCAAGAAGGCGGTCGACTGATTTTGGCCGGACGAACGATCGGAAGCGGCGGCACTCCCCGCCGCTTCCTTTTGTTTTCATGACAGGCATTTCGGATCGGGGCGCTTCGCCCTTGAAGCCGGTGGCAATTGGCGCGTAGTTTTCCAAGCCAACCCGCCGACTATTTCCTCTGGCACCGGCGACGCTGAACGACAGGGCACCCGACATGGATTGGCTCTCGACCTTCCCGCATCTCAACGATGATCTCCTGCGGACGATCAAAAAGGCCATCGACGGCGGCTTCCGCGATTTCACGCGCGCCTGGGGCGACCCGATCGAATCCTTCTTCAGCCCGCTGCAATATTTCCTCATCCATTCCGAACGCTTCCTCACCCACACGCCATGGCCGATCATCCTGCTTCTGATCGCAGCGATCGCCTGGCTGGCGAGCCGTGACTGGAAGGTCGTCCTCGGCTCGGTCGTCACGCTGGTCGTCATCGGCCTGTTCGACATGTGGGACGACACGATGAAAACCATCTCCATGATCTTCGTCTCCACCGTGCTTTCGGTGGTGATCGGCATCCCGATCGGCATAGCCATGTCACGCTCGGATCGGTTCCAGAACATGATCAACCCGGTGCTCGACGTCATGCAGACCATGCCGAGCTTCGTCTACCTCATCCCGGTCGTGATGCTGCTCGGCATCGGCAAAGTGCCGGGATTGATCGCGGTGGTGGTCTATGCGATCCCGCCGGTGATCCGGCTCACCAATCTCGGCATAAGGCTGGTGGACAAGGATGTCCTCGAAGCGGCCGACGCCTATGGCTCATCCAGCTGGCAGAAGCTGAAGAACGTGCAGATGCCGCTCGCACTGCCGACCATCATGGCGGGCATCAACCAGACCATCATGATGGCGCTCGCGATGGTCGTCATCGCTGCCATGATCGGCGTCGAGGGCCTCGGTCAGCCGGTTCTGAAAGCCATCGCCAACCAGTATTTCACGCTCGGCGTCTTCAACGGGCTCGCCATCGTCGGCATCGCCATCATCTTCGACCGCGTCAGCCAGGCCTTCGGGCACCGGTTGCAGAAGCATCGGGAAATCGTCCATGGCTGACGACGCCGGAGCAGGTATCGAAATCAAGGCGCTCTACAAGATCTTCGGTCCCGAGGCAGCTTCCTGTGTCAAGCTCGTCAAGGAGGGCATGGCAAAGACGGAGTTGAACGAACGCCACGGCCACGTACTCGGCCTGAAGGATATCAACATCTCCATGTCGGCGGGCTGCATCCAGGTCGTCATGGGGCTGTCCGGCTCCGGCAAGTCGACGCTTATCCGCCACATCAACCGACTTATCGATCCTACGGCAGGCGAAGTGCTCGTCGGCGGCGTCGACGTGGTCAAGATGAACGAGACGGAGCTCAGGACTTTCCGCCGCAACAAGACCGCGATGGTGTTCCAGCGTTTCGCGCTCCTGCCGCACCGCACGGTGCTCGGCAACACCGTCTACGGGCTCGAAGTGCGCGGCATGCCTCGCGCCCAGCAGAACGAAGCGGCGATGCGCTGGATCGAACGCGTCGGCCTGAAGGGCTTCGAGGACCGTTACCCGAACCAGCTATCGGGCGGCATGCAGCAGCGCGTCGGCCTGGCGCGTGCGCTCGCAACTGATGCGCCGATCCTCCTGATGGACGAGGCTTTCTCCGCGCTCGACCCGCTGATCCGCACCGACATGCAATCCATCCTGCTCGAATTGCAGAAGGAAATCCGCAAGACCATCGTCTTCATCACGCACGACCTCGACGAAGCGCTGAGACTTGGGGACCGCATCGCCATCCTGCGCGACGGGGAGATCATCCAGCAGGGAACCGGCCAGGAGATCGTGCTGAAGCCGGCCGACAACTACATCGCCAAATTCGTGCAGGAAGTGAACCGAGGGCGTGTCCTGCTCGCCTCCTCGGTGATGACCCCCTCTGCCAAGAGCGGAGAGGCAATGGCTTACATGGACGGTCCAGTCATTGCGGCGGGCGCCACGCTGGAAGAGGCCCTCCAGGAAATGACGCATGCCGGCGCGCATGTGGCGCGGGTGGTCGATGGGAAGGACATGCAAGTCGGTCAATTGACCATGGACGCCGTCGTCTCCGCCATGGTTACGCCGGTGGAAAGCAACAGCACGAAAGCCGACGCCATGGAAGGTGCGGAGGCCGGCTGACCAGCCGACTGCATACCGCAAGGTGCACCAATCCCGGATCGTTGACAGGCCCAAGGCCATTCCATACGAACGATGATCTAATCCGATATCGTCAGGCCGGGAGGGACTTCCATGCGATCGAAGAATATATTTCATTCCATTCTTGCCGGAACGGGCGCCTTGGCGCTCGCGACCGGTTTAACGCCCTCGCCGGCCTCCGCCGCCGACGATTTGGTCGTCGGGCTCCTGCTGCCGTTTACGGGCCAGTATGCCTGGGTCGGCGCAAACGTCCAGCCGGTTGCCCAGATGATCGCGGACGAAGTCAACAAATCGGGCGGGATCGGCGGCAAGAAGATCACCTTCGTACAGGGAGACACGGAAGGCACGGTGGATGCCGGCACGACGGCCGCGCAAAAGCTGATCGACGTGAACAACGTGCTGGCGCTGGTCGGGCCGACTTCGCTCTCCATCAGCGGCTCCAAGCAGTTGATCGTCGACAACAAGGTGCCGATGGTGACGCCGACGGCGGGCAGCACAATCCTCGATAATCTGTGCAAGACCGTCTGCTTCCGTACCGTGCCCTCCGACTCGCTCGGCGGCCGCGCCATCGCACGAGCGGCGACGGACAGCAAATATCTCGGCGGGGGCAAGACCTGGGCGAAGCCGGCGCTCATGGTGGGCAAGTCGCCGGCTATGGTCTCCTTCGAGGCGCCCGTCCAGAAGTCCTTCTCGAAATACGGCACCGAAGTTGCCGAGACGGTCGAATACAGCCCCGACAAGCCGTCCTACCGCAGCGAGGTGCAGCAGGTTACTTCCGCACAGCCCGACGGCATCGTGCTTGTCGGTACGCCGGAGGACTCCGCCCGCATCATGACCAACGCCTTCCAGTCCGGCTACCAGGGCGGGTGGTTCGTGACGCAGGACCAGACCAATGACGATTTCATCAAGCTCGCGGGCGCGGAACTCGTCGAAGGCATATACGGTCTGGAGGAGGTCGCTTCCGCCGAGAGCGCGGACCGCAACCGCGTCTTCGAGGAAGCCTACAAGGCCTACAGTGGCAACCCGGTAAAGATCTTCGGCACCAACACCTATGACGCGATGAACGTGATCGCGCTTGCCATGGAACGGGCACAGGTTCACGGCGGTGAGATCACCCGCGCGACGATCGCCGACAACATCCGTAAGGTCGCCAATCCGGGAGATGGCAAGGTTGTCGTCACCGACTACGCCTCCGGCAAGAAGGCGCTCGAGGACGGAAAGGAAATCAACTACCAGGGCCTCGTCGGACCGATCGACTTCGACGAATATGGCAACATCACCGCGCCTTTCGGCATCCGTCAGGTGAAGGACGGAAAGTGGACGACCGTCGCCACGGTTCCGGCCGAAGCGCTGAACTAGTCGCTGTCGCATGCCCCGGAGGCTCACTGCTTCCGGGGCACGTCATTGGCCATGGCTCGGGCCGATTTCGCCTTTTATTTTTCTACCTTCCCTTGAGTATGCGCGCTTGCAGACGCTTGTTCAGACCCTGATCTTCGGTCTCGCGCTCGGCGGCGTCATCTCGCTCTGCGCCGTGGGGCTGACGCTTTCCTACGGCGTCACCGGCTTCATCAATTTCGCCTATGGCGAGTTCCTGACGCTCGGCGCGTATTTCGCCATGGCGCCGATGGCGGTCGGCGCCGGTCTATTGCCGGCACTCGTCGTTTCCATCGTCACGGTCGGACTAGCGGGCGTCTTCATCGCACGGATATTCTACGATCCGCTGATGCGGCGCGGGTTGCTGCCGCTTCTGGTGACCAGCGTCGGCATCGCCTTCGTGCTTAACAATCTCGTGCAAATGATCGCCGGAGCCAACCCCGAACGTTTCCCCGTTCCGCTGATGCGGCCGTGGATGTTCGGGCACGTCTTCGTGCCGCGCGAGCAGGTGATGATCCTCACGACGGCGCTGGCTGCCATGCTGATCGTGCATCTGATGCTGCGTTACACTCTGGCCGGCAAGAAGATGCGCGCAGTCGCGGACGATCCCGATCTGGCGCGCGCGGCAGGCGTCAGGATAAGGCGTGTGCTGTCAGCGACATGGTTCGTCAGCGCGGCGATCGGCGCGCTAGGCGGTGTACTGCTGGCCGTCACCCAGGTGACGTTCGGTCCGCAGATGGGCTGGCACTTCCTGCTGGTTGTCTTTTCGGCGGTGCTCCTCGGCGGCATCGGCAGCCCCTACGGCGCGATGATCGGCGGGCTTGTCATCGGCCTCGCGGTCGAACTCGGCGCCACCTACATCACGGCGGATTACTCCTATTCCTTCGCCTTCATCGTTCTGATCCTCGTTCTGATCTTCAGGCCGCGCGGGCTCGTCGGAGGCGCGCGCTGATGGACCTCACCGCCTTCTTCGTCGGCCTTGCGACACTCACCCTCATCTACGGCCTTCTCGCGGTCGGGCTGAACATGCAGTTCGGCTTCGCCGGCGTGATCAATTTCGGTTATGTCGCCTTTTTCGCCGTGGGCGCATTCGCGAGCGCCATCGTCACCCTGCCGCCGACCGGTAGCGCGGCCTATATCGCCGCATCGGCGAAATACAGCGTCGGCCTCGGCCAGCCTTTCCTGCTCGGCCTCATCGCGGCCGGGGTCGCCGGCGGGCTTCTGGCGCTTTTCATCGGCGCCATCAGCGTTCGGCTCGCAACGCATTATCTGGCCGTCGCCACCTTCGCCATGGCCGAAGTCGTGCAAGACGTGCTCACCAACGAAGACTGGCTGACGCGCGGCGAGTTCGGCATCGCGACCGTGCCACGGCCGGCCGAACAGTGGATCGGTACCGGCCCGCTCTACCAGGAATTCTACCTCGTCCTCACGCTCATCATCGTCGCGATCCTCTTCGCATTCGCCTACCGGCTCGGCGAGCAGCCCTTCGGGCGGCTCTTACGGGCCATCCGCGATGACGAAACGGCCGCCCGCGCGCTCGGCAAGTCCACCAGCACGGCCAAGCTGAAGGCGCTGATCGTCGGCGGGGTGCTCGGCGGCGCGGCGGGGAGCCTGTGGACGCATTCGCTGGGCGTCGTGCATGTCGGCCAGTTCGTGCCGATCATCACCTTCCAGATCTGGCTGGCGATGCTGCTTGGCGGTTCCGGTAACCATTGGGGCGTTCTGATCGGTGCACTGCTCCTCATCGTCATCCGCGAGGGAACGCGCTTCGTCGGCGACATTCCAGGCGTGGCCGCGCTTGTCGTCCATAATCCCGGATTCCTACCCTCCCTGCGCTTCGTGCTGATCGGGTTCCTCTTGATCGCCGTCGTCCGTTTCTTTCCCGGCGGTGTGTTGCCCGAGCGGATCAGGAAGGCGCCGCCGGCCGGCAAGGTCAGTCCGAGTGGCATTGGCACAACCGCTCAAGAAGAACACGAGCCTGCGGCTCCCGCCGAAAGTGCGCCGATCCTTTCTGTGTCAAATGTCTCACGTCATTTCGAGGGACTGGCAGCGGTGGATGGCGCCAGCTTCGAGGTGCGCCCGGGTACGATCACCGGGTTGATTGGGCCGAACGGTGCCGGCAAATCGACCATGATCAACCTGATCTCGGGCGCCGAACATCTGAATTCCGGCACGATAGCGTTCGAAGGACAGCGCATTTCCGGATTGCCGCCGGAAGCGATCGCCCGCCGCGGACTCTTGCGCACCTACCAGACGCCGCGCCTTTTCGCCGAAATGACAGTGTGGGAAAACCTGCTGGTGGCCGGTGCCGACGCCAATGTCGAGACGGTTGGGGCAGCCCTGCTGCCGCAGGAAGCGCGGCACGTGGCCGAGAAAGAGAATGCCGGGCGCGCCGAAGGGGTCCTCGCCTATCTCGAACTGACGGCCAAGCGCGATACGCTCGCCGGCGCGCTTTCGGGTGGCCAGCGCAAGCTCGTGTCGCTCGGACGGCTTTTGATGCAATCGCCGCGCATGATGCTGCTCGACGAACCGGCGGCGGGCGTCAATCCGCGCCTGGCGCGCGATCTCTTCGAGCGCATCGCCGAACTCAACCGGCAGGGCATGACATTCCTGATCGTCGAGCACGAGATGGAACTAATCATGCATTACTGCCACCACATCATCGTCATGCATCAGGGCCGCGTTCTGGCCGAAGGTCCACCCGATATCATCCGCGCCGACCCGAATGTCATCGAGGCCTATCTCGGAGGGGCGACATGAGCGCGCCTGCTCTGGAGGTTTCCGGGCTCGAAGCCGGCTACGGCGCGCTTCAGATCCTGTTCGGCGTCGATCTGACCGTCACGACGCACGAGCACGTGCTTGTCTTCGGGCCGAACGGCGCCGGCAAGAGCACCTTCGTGAAAGCGCTCGTCGGGCTGGTGCGGCCAAGCGCCGGCTCCATCCGGTTGAACGGGCGGGAAGTCGCGGGGGATGTGCCGGAAGACCTGATCGCCTCCGGCCTCGCCTATGTGCCTCAAGTCGGCAACGTCTTCCCCTCCCTCACCGTGCACGAAAACCTCGAAATCGGCAGTGCCGTCCTGCCGACGCGCCGCCGCGCCGGACGCATTGGGGCGATGTACGATCTCTTTCCGGTCCTTCGCCAGCGCCGGTCGCAATCGGCGGGCTCGATGTCGGGCGGAGAGCGGCAGATGCTCGCCGTCGCCCGCGCTCTCATCCCCGAACCGTCTCTCCTCATCCTCGACGAGCCTTCGGCGGGCGTCGCGCCGCGTCTGGTCGAGGAGATTTTCCGTATGGTATCCGGCCTGCGCGCTGTCGGCACGACCATCCTGATGGTCGAGCAGAACGCCAAACGCGCGCTCGCCCATGTCGATCGCGGCATCGTGCTGGAGAGCGGCCGCGTCCGCTTTGCCGACACGGCGGCAGCCCTCCTTGCCAGCGACGAGATCGACGCGCTTTATTTCGGCTCGAAGCGTGAATAGCAAACGAAAGGCCGGATAAATGAGCGGGATACCGACGGCGACGGCCTATCTGAACGAACTGGCGGAGCGTATCGGCGGCCTTCTGGACCGGAACACCGACGCCATCGCGGAAGCAGCGAAGGCTGTCGAGAAAACCGCGCTCGCGGACGGGCTCGTCTATATCTTCGGCACGGGGCACAGCCACATGCTCGCCGAAGAAGCGCATTACCGCGCCGGCGGGCTGGCGCTGACCGTGCCAATCCTGTCGGGAACGACGATGCTGCATGACGGCGCTGTCGCCGGCACAGTGTTCGAACGCATGCCGGGTGTCGTAGCCGCCATTTTCGCGCGCTACCCGATCGGGCCGAACGACGTGCTGGTCGTGGCCTCGAACAGCGGGGTCAACTCAGCGCCCGTCGAGGCGGCGAGGCTCGGCAAGGAGCGCGGCGCAATCGTCATCGCCATCACGTCCGAAGACTATTCAAAAGCCGCGGCCAAAGGCCGTCCGCGTCTCGCCGAGATCGCCGACATCGTCCTTGACAATGGTGCGCCGCCCGGCGACGCGGTCACGGAACTGCCCGACAGCACGTTGCGGGTCGGCCCGGTCTCCACGTCGATCGGTGCGGCTCTGGTCAATGCCGTCATGGCGGAAGCGGCCGCAAGATTGCAGAGCTCAAGCAAGGGCGCGCCGATCTATCTCAGCGCCAATATGCCCGGCGCGGCGGAGACCAACAAGGCACTCATTGCCCGCTACCGGTCACGCAACCCGCATCTTTAAGCGCTCCACAGGATTGTTGGTGATCGTCCTCGAAATTCGAGGCCGCCCGGAAATTGGCCTTTTGTCGCTATAGGCAGAAGCGCGGGCGGCCCAGGCAGAGCACAGAGGCCACGAAATTGCTGTTTGAGGAAAGACGCGACGCAAGGAATTGCTCGGATTTTCGAGAACGCCGGGAACAGACTGCATGAAAAGGCCGGTGCTCGGACTGAAACCCATTTCGGCAACCGGCAACAGCTTCGCCGGGCTATTTTCCCGGCATATCGACGATGCGAGCTTCGAGCGCGAGGCGTTCGAATGGGAAAAACTCGGGCACGGCCACTACGATGTCGTGGTCTTCCACTGGCCGACCGAATTTTTCCGACCGACCAGCCGGAAAGCAAGCCTTGCGCTGCTGGCCATGATGCTGCGGGACAAACTCCAGCACCGGACGAAGTTCGTGTGGGTCGTACACAATCTCGAACCGCATGACGGCGGCAGCGTGAAATCGCAACTGACGACTCGCCTGTTCCTGAGGCTGCTCAACGGCGTGATCGTCCTCTCGCGATACTCGCTCGATGAGCTTCACCGCCTTTATCCGCAAACCCGCTCCCTGCCAGCTCTGGTCACCGTGCACGGGCGCTACGAGCCGCTCGTCGGGCCGCCAAGCGATTTCGTTGCCGCCGAACGCCGCAACCGGTCGCTCTTCTTCGGCATGATCCGTGAATACAAGAACGTGGAACGGCTGGTTGCCGAGGCGCGCAAGGTTGAGCTCACGCCATTCTCGCTGACCGTCACCGGCGTGTGCCAGGACGAGGATCTGGAGGACAGGATTCGCATCGCGGCGGGCGAGGATATGCGGATCGACCTCGATATCCGAAACGGCTTCGTGCCCGACGGGGAACTGGAGCGCACAATCGACGCGCATGACGCGGTGGTGCTGCCCTACCGGAACATCCTGAACAGCGGCGTGGCGCTGCACGCACTGGGGCGCAACAAGCCGATCCTGGCACCCCGGATCGGCAGCCTGCCGGAACTGCAGCAGGAGTTGGGCGAGGAATGGGTGCATCTCTTCGACGGCGAGATAACAGCGGATCATATCACCCGTTTTCTCGCCTCGCTCGATGCCTGCACGTCGGGCGCTCCGGACCTTTCCGCCTATGAATGGCAGCGCGTCGGGAACGACGTGACCGGTTTCCTGCGATCGCTGGAGTAGCCTCTCAGCGATTCCAAAGGTCGTAAGGGAAGCTTGCTTTCAGGCGGGCGGTGTCGAACCGGATCGGATCGAATGGGCTTGCGCGCACCGCCTCCTCTCGGGATCGGGTGACGCGCAGCCCGGAACGACCAACGCCGAGGATATAGTCCTCATATTTGAAAAGGTTCTCCTCCTCCGACAGGCGCAGATAGGTGCACGGCACGCCGAAGGCATCCGCTACCACCAGTCCGTGTAGGGAGGTCGAGATGACGTGGCGCGCCCTCGATATCCGGCGCACGACCGACCACCACGGATCGAGTGGCGAAACCACGTTCTCCCAGCCCTCCATGGCGGGAAGATCGTGCAAATTTGGAACGAAGGCGACCGGATCGGCCTGCCCGGCTAGACGAGGAAAGCGGGACGGGAGCAACTCCGCGATCAGGATCGCAGGATCGCCGAAGATCTCAGGTGCCTCGATCCCCCGTTGGAGAAGGAAATCGCGGGTCAGCGGGCCGCGAACCGCGCGTATATCGAGTTGGCTGAAGGTATGGCGTTCGACCGGCACCTTGCCGTTCACGCCAGAGCCCCAGATAACGTCACCGTCGCGCGCGAAATGCAGGATGGAACCAACCGCCAGCAAGCGGATCGGAGTAGGCCGCTCCTCGCCGAGGAAGCAATCGGCGTCGGCAGCCATCTTGGTCACGATCACTGAAGAGAGATAGTCCCCGAAATTCACGCCGGCCGGCGACCGCCACCAGAACAACTCTATTCCGTGGGGCCGGTGTCCGGGTGTATGTCCAGCGGGCGGTCGGCTATCGGAACGCGCCAGATTGCCCACCGTGCGGATGAGTTCACGCATGCGCACAGAGCCTGTGAGCATCGAATTCATCGTGCTGTTCCAGCGGGGCCGAACGATCCAGCCATTCATGCGGCCTTTCCGAAAAATTCCCGCCGCGCCGAGTCGTCGACCAGCCGCAGACTTGAAAGGTTGCGCAGCATCCGGCGTGGTCTCTTCAGCGCCCCCCAATTCAGGAAGTAGCGCGAAAGCAAGCTTGGCGTGCCACTATGGGAGCCGCCATGGGCGACGCGATAGACCGCGCCGCGAAACGGCAGCTTCGCCAGCGGCGTGCCATGTTCGGCCAATATCTCGTTGATGCGATGGTGACTGCCCAGCATCGATTTGATCCATCCGGCGGGTGCGTCCTCGAACCGCTCGGGCAGGCGATAGAGGTCGGCCCTGACGATCAGGGACGTTCCGCAAACATGGTTGAAATCATCGTTCCCCAGAAGGAGCCTGCCACCATGGTCCCATATGTAGCCCCGGTCGATGATCCAGCCGTTCGCATCGCGGTTTTCCGATACGAAGCTGACCAGCCGCGAACTGACGAAGTCGTCGTCGTCGACAATCATGAAGAAACGGCTGTCGCGGGCACGCAGCATGCCCTTCAACACCCGCCTCCCCTTGTCGATGCGGAAGGCTTCGCGGAAATCCTCGACGTCGGCGTTGCCGCGCTCATGCATGTCGTTCGGCGGGAAGGTGACGCGCTCGACTTCGACCCGATCCGGCAGTTCGGGCAGTTCGGCGCCCTCGTTCGCCACGATGATCCCGCGCCACTCGCCGCTCGTCTGGTTCGCGATCGACGCGACGGTCTCGGCGAGGTTCGCCTTCAGGAGGCTCCAGTCGCGGGCGTTGTCCTGATGTCGAACCGGTATGATGAAGGTGAGGAGCGTCATCGAGAGCGATCTCCAAATTTTCTTGTTTGCATCGGACTTTTCAGGCGGCGAGGGCCATGCCGGCCCGACCTGCCGCCCATTCCAATCCGTTGTCGAGAGAGGAGGCCCGATAAGTCAATTCCGTCCCGCCGGAGAACGCGGCCATGAAACGAGCGATCTTGCCATAGCTGTTGTCGAGCACGGCATGCGGCCGTCCGATGAGCAGCGAGCAGATATGGACATGCAGCCGGTCGGTGACGATTGCCCGGCCGCGCGAAATCTGGCGAATGCCGCGGCGGAAGCGGTTGTGCGCCGCGGCATCCAGCTTGCGCAGCCTCATCTCGGCGGGCTTCAGAGCGAGGAGCGCCGAGGCCGCACCGGCGGCTTTCGACACCCGCACGCGGCGACGAGATTCAGTGATCCAGTCCTCGATCGGCAGACCGGGATAGAGTGAGCGATCCACCTCGCCCGTCTTCTCCAGATCGGCCCGCAGCATGGCCAGAACGGGGAACTCGGCGGCATTCGGCTCGACCATGCCGATCCAGAACGCCATGTCCGGGCAAAGGCGCACTTCGCAGTCGAAGCGCTTCCTGGCGAAATCCCTCGATTCCTCGTCGCGAACCAGGAGCAGGAAATTGCGATGCCGGCCAATTGCGCGCGCCGTCTGCTCGACACGTTGCTCCGAGCGATAATGGATCGACTGCGGGAACTGGATGACCCGCCGATGCGGGAACCGCTCCAGCACCTGTTCGCGGAAATCCTGGTGCGAGACCCACAGGTCGCCAAAATTGCCGCCGCCATGGATGAAGATCGGCCCTTCGGGAACAGCTCGCTCAAGCGCGTCCGGCGACAGGTCGCGCATACGTGAGACATAGGCCGGCCGCTTGCCGCGACTTGCCAGATACGCCATCTCGCCGAGCCAGATGGCGGAATCGCCGCAATTGCGGATATCGGGGAAATCCAGGATGGCCAGGGGCTCGTCTTCCCGAACATGATCCTTCAGGCAGTCGTCGATCATGCCCTTCATCTTCGCAATCAGGGCCAAGCTCGGTTGGGATCGCATCGTCGTTCTCCGTCCGTCGAGATTAGCGCTCATGCCGCGGGAAATTGCCGGACCGCGGGCCGGACACTTGACAGGATCTTCGCCAATATCCTCTGCACCTCCGTCTCGGGACCTTCGGGGCGTCCCATTGCCAACCAAAGAAGAAGCGTCGTTCCGCAATAGAGAGCGGCGCCGGACCCGACGAGAACGGCGAGATGCAGCACGAGCGCCGGCCGATCAACCGCCGCGTTCATCAATGTCGAGACGAACGATACGCCGGCCGCCATTGCAGCAACGCTCACAAGCGTCCGGCCATTGGCGGCCAGTTGTTTGAACACGCCGACGCCGATGAAACGCTTCACGAGGATCATGTTGACGAAGGCGCTCAAGAGGCCGGTGAAAACGCGGCCGAAGATGACGCCGTGCATTCCGTATGTGATCAGTCCGACAAAGATGATCGGCACGCGGACGAGCAACATCTGTGTGTCGCGCAGGAACAGGATCCGTGTCTCGCCCTTGGCCATGCCGAGCGGCTGCACCAGCGAGCCGAGGGTCTGGAGCGCATAGACGGAAGCAAGCGACTGGATGATGAAGATCGCCGGCGCCCACTTTTCACCGAGTGTCAGGCGGACCAGCGGATCGGCGATCACGGCAACGCCGATACCCGCGGGAAGCGCGATCGCCGAAACCAGCGCCTGCACGCGCTGATAGGCAGCGGCCAAACGTTTTGGGTCGTTGCGTATGCTGGCGAAGCTTGGGTAGATCGTCTGGGTCAGCGGCGCGGTCGCCTCACGGGTCGGCATCCGCGCGAGATTGCTGCCGACCGTGTAAAAGCCGAGGCTCGCGCCGCCTAGCACCTTGCCGATGAGAAGATAGTCGAAGCGCCAGTTCAGCGTGTTAGTGATCTGGCTCGCCGCCAGCCACGCGGAGAAGGAAAAGAACTCTCGCACATGGCTGAACGTGATCCTCGGACGGAAGGGCAGGACCAGATAGGAGATGAAGACGCTCGTCGCCTGGCTGACCAACGCTCCGATCACGAGCGCCCAATAGGTCTGGTAGATAATCGCGATCAGTACCGCGGCGACGAAGCCGGTGAATTTCTGCGAGACGCTGAGGACGAATTCCTGCCAGAAGATCAGGTCCCGCTGGAGCATCACCAGCCGCGGGTTGGCCAGGCCGCTCAGGAACACGCTTGCGCCCAGCGCCAGCATCACACCGAATAATCTCGGATCTTCATAGAGGATCGACGCCGGATAGGCAGCGGCGGAAAACAGGAGGCAAAGGATCAGCCCACGCGTCGCGTTGAGTGTCCAGGCGGCGCTGAAATGGGATTCCTGCGGCGCCTCGTGGCGGATCAGAGCCTGGGTGAGCGACAGTTCAGTGACGGTGGTGACGATGAGCAGCATCGTGGTCGCAAGCGCCACTAGGCCGAAATCGGACGGCGTCAGATACCATGCCAGCACAAAGGTGCTGAGCGTCGCCAAAAGGTTGACGACGGCTCGGGACAGGCTGAGCCACATGCTGCCCTTGATCAGCCGTCCTGTGATGCTGCTCATAAACCGAACCTGAAAATGCCGTTGTTGCTTTCCGGCGAGCGGCCGAAGCCTATGCCGCGATGGCGGCCGAGTTTCGTGTGGCCGTTTCAAGGACACCGAGGAAGGCGGAGAATTGATGCTCGGGGTCCATCTGGACGCGCGCTGCATAGCGCAGCGCCGCGGCCGAAAGGCGATCATAGCGGCTTTCATCACGCCAAAGCCGCCGCAGTTCGGACACCCACTCCTCAATGGGGGCATCATAGTCGAGCACGACGCCGCCTTCGCCGATCGCTTCCGGCAACCCACCACGACGCGAGCCGATCACGGGAATGCCACTGCAATGGGCCTCCGAAGCAACGCGCCCCCAGGCCTCTTCCCATTTGCTGGGCGCAAGAAGGATCCGGGTGCGGCCGTAGACGGTCTTCATATCGTCGGTGCGCCCTTCGAAAACCACGTTGCCGAGATGCGACAGCGTCCGCTCGACTTCGATGCGACGCTCGCCGTCCAGTTTCCAGCTTTCCACGAAAAGGAACGGGATTTCGGGACAGCGCCTGGCGATCTCGACGGCCTTTTCAAAGCCCTTTTCGGTGTAGGGATTGATGAAGGTAACGTATTGCCTCGACGTCTTCGTTCGGTACTTCTCCGGGTCGATCGTGGGCGGGATGACGGTGGAGCGGATGCCAAACCGCGCCCGATAGGCACGCGCGGTGAATTCGGAATTGGCGATGAAATGCGCGCCCCTGAGTTCCGACGGATCGCCCGCCAGTTCATTAAATTCGACGTTCCTGAGATAGACGACCAGAGGCACGCCAGCGGCTTCCAGCGCTTTTCCCAGCGGGACGGATTTATGGCATTGGACGACGGCGACGTCGGGAGTAACGCGCGAAACCGCGAAGGGCACCGCCTCGCAAGGAAACCATGCGCGCACCACCGGATAGCCGGGGAAACGGTCCATCACGGCCCCTTGCCGCAAAAGCTTCAACTTGATGCGCGCGGCCATGCCGAAGACCCCGTCGCCGAAAAGCGCGGCGAGAACGGAGGCCTCATGCCCATGGCTTCGAAGTTGTTCTACGAGATGATGCGTACTCGATTGAACGCCGCCATGAAATTCAGGATAATACCCATTGCCGCCGGCAAACAGGATTCTCATCGTGCCGCTGCTCACTCTCCGCCCCCGGCCCAAGGGTAAAGAGGAAAAACGCCCGCAGGCGCCCGCGACCTCGAAAGGGGGCCGCGGATTGTTGCCATGAGGTATTGCACCGCACAATATGGCAGCCTCATGACGCCGCCCCGCAACGGGGATGCGGCTTGGGCATTCATGCATGCAGTTTGTGGAAAAAGCAGGGCTCGACGCGAATTTTCCGAGAGCCTCCGGGACGAGTGAAGTCATGGATAGACGTATCGGGAGAATGCTTTTCCGGCGAGGCAGGCCTTTGCGATGAGGCTTGGCAGGCTACTCGCTCCGCGCGGACAAAGAGAAGTCCGCCGACGCGTCTCGGTGCCGGCAGTCGATCGGGTCGTCTATGCGGTTGGAGACGTTCACGGCTGCCTCGACGAATTGCTGGAACTCGAAGCCATGATCGTCGCCGACAGCGCCGACCTGCCGGCAAGCAAGCTGATCGTCATGCTGGGCGACTATGTCGATCGCGGCCCCTCGTCGGCACAAGTGCTCGACCATCTGATGGCGCCGCCGCCTGTCGGCTTCGAGCGCATCTGCCTTGCCGGCAATCACGAGATCGCCATGCTCGACTATCTCGAGGAACGGATCAGCCGGCGGGAATGGCTAAGGATGGGCGCATCGCCCACCTTGACATCCTACGGACTGGACTATGAGCGGCTCAAGGCGATCTACAAGACCGACAGCGACATTGACGGCATGATCCGCGCCACGATACCGGCTTCGCAACGCAATTTCCTGCGTTCGCTGCCCCTCATGGCGACATTTGCGCGCTTCGTATTCGTTCATGCCGGCATCCGGCCGGAACGGGAACCGGACCGGCAGACCGACGAGGATCTCGTTATGATCCGGGCCGATTTTTACGAGCACGCCCATCTATTGAGGCATTACGTCGTCCATGGCCACACGCCGGTCGAGCAGGCGACACGCTACGGGCGACGCATCAATATCGACACCGGCGCCTATTTCAGCGGACGGCTGACCGCGCTTCGCATATGGAGGAATCGCGGCCGTTTCATCGTGACAGGGGCTGAAGCCTCTCAAATCGAGTCCGCAGGCTCCCGATAATACGAGGAATACTTGTCGAGATAGTGTTCCGCCGCGCCGTAAGTCCCATAACGGCCAAGCCTCTTGGTATCCGTCTTGTTCAGCACCACGCCGAGCACCTTCGCCGCGATCTGGGGCTCGTTCTGCAATGCGGTGCGCACGAGGTTTCTCGGCGTGGCTCCCCATTCGGCCACCAGGACAAAACCGTCGACATGCTGCTCGAAAGCCTTTGCGTCCACCACCGGACCGAAGGGCGGCAGGTCCACGATGATGTAATTGTACGAACCGCGGGCGGCATTGATGAGGTTTGCCATGCCCGGCCCGGAAAGCAGCTCGCTTGTATGCGACAGCCGGCCGCCGAGCACATTCGGAATGATCGACAGCCTCGTCCCGCTCGTGACCTTGACGACGTTCTGCCAGCGCTCCTCCCCGAGGATCGCTTCGACCAGCCCGGCTTCGGGTGCGATGGAAAGGGCACGACTCAGCCCCGGATTGCGCATGTCGCCATCGATGAGAAGCGTCCTGGCGCCCGTCGCGGCGCACAGTTCGGCGAAGTTGGCCGCAACCGTGGTCTTGCCCTCACGCGGCAGGACCGAGATGAAGCTGATGAGCTTGCACGGCCTGCCGTGTAATACGATGTCGACACCGAGCTTTATGTTGCGCAGCGTCTCCGCGAAGGAGGAAGCGGGCGCTCGCGACGCTATCCTAAGCGGGCTGGGCGTTTGCGAAGACGGTGTGCCGACGGCCGGGGGATCGTCCTTCCTTGCGTGAGCGACCCGCCGCCCAAGCCTGGGCAGATAACCGAAGAAATTGAGGTTGAGCATGTCGCGGACATCCTCGCCGGTCCGGAAGAAACGCTCGCGGAACTCCTGGACCGCGCCGATGCCGGCTCCGGCAAACATGCCAAGTATGATCGACAGACCGAGCACCAGGATCTTCCTCGGGCTCGAGGGTGATTTGGGATCGATGGCATCCGATATGACCCGCGCCTTTGCGATCGGGAAGGACCCCTGCTGCAAAGCCTCGGCGTTCCGCGAAAGGAAATCCCTGTAGAGCGTCGAGAGCGCGTCCGCCCTCTGCTCGAGATTCTTCAGTTGCACCATGGACTGGCTGTCCGTGGTGTTCTGGCCCGTGAGTTTGGACACGTTCTGCCGGAGCGATTCCTCACGCGCCTTTGCAACCTGGTATTCGTTGCGATAACTCTCTGTGAGTTGCTGAAGTTCGTGATAGATCTGCTTCTCAAGGTCGGCCTGCTGGGCGCGCAACGCCACCGCCTGCGGGTGATCCTCGCCAAAGCGTGACGCGACTTCCTGCTCGCGCCGGGTGATGTCTAGATAGCGCGCCTTGAGATCGTTGATGATGGCGTTGTTGCTGCCGCCAACGGATTTGTCGGTCGGTACCGTCGCATTCTTCACCGCGTTGTCCGGCCCGCTGTCTACGATCGCCTTGAACTGGCTGTAGCGCGCGAAGGCGTTCGCGGTGTCGGCCTGGGCCAGGATTAATTGCTTGTTGAGGTCCGAGAGCTGCTGATCGGACAGCAATTCGCCGCTGGTCGAGGTGAGGCCGTGCGCGGCACGGTATTTTTCGGCTTCGAGCGCTGCTTGCTGCGAACGTTCGCGAAGGTCGTCGATCCGCCCCTGCAGCCATATCGAAGCCTGTTCGGTCGCGTCGAAATTGGCATTGAGCTGGTCGGTCAGATACGCCTTGGCGTACGCCCTCGCGATGCTGCCGGAAAGCTGCGGATCGTTGGCCAGGTAGGAGAGTTCGATGACATTGCTGTGGCCGACGCGGGTAACGGTCAAATTGGACTGCAGAACCTCAACGGCCCTCTGCACCTTCGCTTCGGCCGGCGAGATACCGCCCTTACCCGTCCCTTCGGATCTGGGCAGGAACCAGCGAATCACACCTTTGACCTCGCCTTTCGCCCAGTCGAGCGGAGACTGCGGCGGATAAAGGAAGGCGTTGTTCTGGTCGAGTTTCTCGGCCGCCACGACCGAGCGCGCCAGCTTTTCCGACTTCATGATCTCGACCTGGCTGTAGACCTGCGCATCCAGTTGCGCGGCGGCGGGCGCGGGGCTCGCCGTATCCTGCGCATATTTCTGCATACTGTCGTCAATCAGGACATCGGTGACGGACGTATATTCCGGCGGCGTGACGAGGAGATAGAGGACGCCGAGCACAAGCCCGGCAATCGCGCAAAGGATGACAATCCACACACGACGCTGCGCGATGGCGAGCAGCTGTTCGAGGTCGATGAACTCGTTCGCCTGCTCGGGCGTTGGCCGGAACGGGCCGCTCAATGGTTGATTCCGCTGGTACATGACCGGGAAAATCGCCTTACGTTCATTGCTGTTCATGTCGATAGCCCCTTGGAAAGGGCCAGCTCGTCATTCCGCGGCTACCCGCCCCGCCTGTCGAAAAGGCCGCATGACGCGCCGAAGCCTGACCGAGATCGGCATCCCGAGAAGCCGGACGGCCGCCGGATCGCGGATCGCGGTGGCCGCTGCCTTGAGCGCGGCGCGATCCTTCAGGTGGCCAATCAAAGACAGGTAGGACGCCGCCTTGCGCAAATTGCGGGTGCGTCTTGTCTGGACTCGACGTGCCGTGGGGTCCAACGCATGACCGCGCAGGAACGCCTTATCCGCCTCAAGCATGGCTTCGACATGGCGAAGCTCAAGCACGCGCGAGATCGAACCCGGCCGGATATGATAAACATAGAACGGCTCAGGCTCCACGGCGCAACGGCCGCCCTCGGCCAGCGCCGAAGCCAGAAACAGATAGTCTTCGCCGATACGGAGCGTTTCGGCATAGCGCAGTGCGTGCCGCTCTAAAAAATCACGCCTGATGACCGGCTTCATATAACCGAGGGAAAATTTCTCCTCGAAGAGAAGGTTTCCGGCGATGAAATCGGCCAGCATCATTTCCGGCATCGCCTGAAGGCGCTCGATCCCAAACATGGGCATGCTCGTACCGGCCGCTTCGTCGATCACATCGAGATTGTCGACCACGACCTCGGAACCGGTCTCCGCCGCACGCTGAAGCAGGCGCGCCATGCGATCGGGACGGACCGTGTCGTCGGCATCGAGCACCGCGATCCAGTGGCCGCGCGCCGCGTCGAGCCCCGCGTTGCGCGCGCCACCCGGACCGCGATTACTGTCGAGCCGGATGACACGAACGCGCTCATCCGGAAAGCCTTCGGCGATGGCGGCGGTGCCGTCGCTGGAACAGTCGTCGACGATCACCACTTCGACGCCGACGCTTTCCTGGGCAAGCGCGCTCCCGATCGCGCGGGCGATCGTCTCTTCGGCGTTGAAGGCCGCAATCAGGAATGTCACGTCAATCGACATTGCCATGCGCTCCCACGGGCTGGTCGCCGTACTGGATGATCTCGCGGACTCCAAGCAGGCCGCTTACGACGCCGGCATGCATGATGCCGCGCAACAGCGAACGGTTGCGCTTTTCCGCACTCAGCACTGTCAGTGCCATAGCGGCCAGGCAATAGGCGGTCTTGGCACCGGCGAAGCCAATTTCGCGTGCCATGGCCGCGCCGCTTCTGTTTCTTGCCAGAAGGCGTCCGTGTGTCTGCCCCATTCGGAACCGCCGTTTCGCTAGCCATGCGAACCGGGCCCGATCCACCGGAACCGGCTCATAGACGATTGCTTCGGGCGCGAATGCGACCGTGCCGCCGGCTTCATGAAGGCGCGCGAAATATTCCGTGTCCTCGCCTCCCGAGCGGCCGAGCGCAAGATTGAACCGGCGGCCCGCAAGCTTCGGCGATGACCGATGCAGGAGGACGTTGCAGGTGTAGCCCGTGCGTATCTCGCCCCGAACCCAGACCGGCAGGGTCGAATGGAAGTCGCCACGCTTCATCCAGCGGGGCGCATCGTCGCCATAAACGGCTCGGACCGGGCCCAACACGGCATCCGCGCCGGTCTCGGCGGCGCTGCGCAAAAGCTCGATCAACCAATCGGGCGAAACCATCTCGTCGTCGTCGACGAAGGCAAGCAGGTCGCCGGTCGCGGCATCAAGACAGGCGTTGCGGGCGAGCGAAATGTTCGACGCCGGGCAATGCAGATAGGAGATATTGAACGGCAGAAGCGAAGCCAGCCGGTAAACGAGATCGCGCGCGCTCGGCACGGCATCGTTGTCCGCGACGACGATGCGGACGACCGCGCCATCAGGCACATTCAGCGCTCCAATGGAACGCAGCGTATCCTCCAATCCCGGCCGGCGGTAAGTACAGACGGATATGTCGATCCGCACGCCGGCCCCGCGCATATCCTGCAAATCCGCTGTCATGCGCGTGTCTCGCGCCTGCGGAAGGCGAGGAGTTCACGCCAGAAGCCGGCCGACCAGGCGAGGTGCATGACCATCGCGGAAAACCCGGCCAACGGTCCGTGAGGATCACGCTGGCGAATGGCGATCCATCCTCCATAGCCGAGGCATAGCGCGGCCCACATTCCAGCCGGCAGCAGCGCGGCCCAGTTCAGGAGCGCAAGCGAGGCTCCGGCAACCGCCGGAGCGACAAGCAGCGGGATCATCTGGCGGCCCTTCGGCACGACCCGATGCTTCAATATATTCCTGGCGCGTCCCCTTCCGTAGCCGAGATATTGGCGGAAGAGCGACGTCACCGAGGCACGCGGATAGTAAACCATGTGGGTTTTCTCCGTCAGCCAGATGCGATAGCCGGCTTCGGTCAGCCGGTAGTCGAATTCCGCATCCTCGTTGTGGCTGAAGCTCTCGTCGTAACCGCCGACCGCCCGGAATGGTTCCACCCGGATGAGGGCATGATGGCCGTGATCCGCCCATCGCCCTTTCGAGACCAGGCGGTGCGCGGAGCCGCCATTGCCCAGCCTTGAATTCTGCGCGACGGCTGTCGCTCTCTGGAAAACTCCAGCGCCCCGGGTCTCCATCGCCACGACGACGGCGTCTGCCCCCGTCGCGTCGGCTTCCTCGACCAGCCGTTCGCAATAATCGTCCGGATAGTCGCCATGGGCATCGATCCGGATAAGGCTTTCAAATCCGCCGCCGAGCTTCTCCACCGCGAGGTTCACGGCCGCGCTCTGGATCTTCTTCTCATTGTCGAGAAGATGCAGACGGGGGTTGGATACGGCCATTTCACCAACGATCTCTCTTGTGCCGTCTCGGCTTCCGCCATCGACCACCAGAATCGTCATGTCCAGCCGCTCGGCCGAAGAGGAAACCCGGTCGATCACGGACGCTATGTGGCCGGCCTCATCGAGGCAGGGAATGACGATCATCGCGGGCTTTGCGTTTGGCATCCGCGGTTTGCCCGCCCTATCGCTTGTTCCTGCCATGGCTACGCGGCCTGCAGGACGGGATCGCCTGCCTTTTCCGGGCTGAGCGCCGCAAGCCGCGCAACCAGCGCACGACAATCGCGGAGATCGCAGACCCAGGTGGAGCGATCTTCGGCAAGTATTTTGCCGCGCATCTGCGCATAGGCATCACGATCGATGGAACCGAGGCATTCGGCCAGCGCGCGCGGAGAGGCATCGTCGATGAGAAAGCCCATATGGCGGTCGGAGAGGAAGCGGCCGGTCTCCGTCCGTCGCATTGCGACAGGCACCGCGCCATATCGGCAGCCCTCGAAAAGCCGATTGGGCAACAGCCAGTTCGAATTCAATCCTTCCTCGAAAAAGTCTATCGCCCAGGCGAAATGGACGGTGCCGTAGATACCGGGAAGATCTTCCGGATTCCTGTAGGCACCTTCGAAGCGCATGAACGGCTCTGCGGTCACGAAACCGTCGAAGCCGGAGAATTCCGAATAAGCGGGGCGGCCGCGCAGGACGATTTCGAACCGTCCTTCCATGCGTCGCGTAAATTCCGCCAGCAATCCCAGCGATTTACGGCAGCGTAGCGCTCCGAACCAGCCGATGGTCCAAGGCTCATCCGCGGCTGGCAGTGCGGGGTGCACGTCGAACGAAGAGGGCTGCTCGACCAGTTCCAGAACCTTGTTCTGGAGAAGCGTGACCGGCGCGTCCATCTGCTCGAAACGCCGAAAATACTCGCGCACGAAGGCCGGGGAACTCGTCAGGAGAAGCGATGCCTTACGGCCGAGTGCCCGCTCGGCGCTACGCATGGACCGGGAGACGCCGTTTTCGCCCAGCATCAGACGATGAATGTCGAGGCACTCATAAACGATCGGAATCTCGGCCGAGAAAAGTGATCTGGCACGTACGGCCAGCGCCAGCATTTCAAGGTTGCGGCCAATGATGACATCGGGTCGTGAGACCCGCTTCAGCTTAGGGCCGAGAGCCACGGCGGCGGCGGCGACCGCCTTCAGCCGTTGAACGAACTTCCCATCCGCGGTCCGCCCGAGATCGATCGGCTGCAGGCGCTCCAATCCAGCGGGGAGGCCCGGCGCGCGCCGGAAGCCGGCGAGCGTCACGATAGCCCCGCCAGCCTCGAGCATCATTACCCTGCGGCGAACCGCGGGATCGGCGAGATCATGCACGAAATAGAGCACACGCAGCATGGAAATTCCGGTCCGCCTATTGGGCCTGAAGCTTGCAAGCCATGGATTGCGGGAACTGGCATTTTTCGCCAAGCGCGGTGAACGCGACCCGATCGATCTCGGCGGTCACCGGCGATCCCGTATCGCTGAATGGGCCCATCCACGATTTCAGCGTGTCGCTGCCCCACAGGCTCATGAAGATTTTCGATGCGTGGGTGGGGATCTTCGCCGGATCGGTCGCCTCCCCCATGAGCTTGCCGTCGACATACCAGCGGATACGGTCCTTCTCCCATATGAAGGCGTAGTCGTGGAAATCCTGGTCGGCGCCGCCTGCGACCGGAACCAGCTTCTCTTCCCCGACATCCTTGCCGCCGACGAATTGGTTCAACTGCACCTTCGAGGGGTCTTTCCCCAAGACCTCGAAGTCGATCTCGTCATGAGGCTGCTTGTCGGCCTCCCCAATAAAGGAGAAGAAGCCGGTATTGAGGCCGGAACCGGCGGCCGCCTTCATGCGGATTTCGTAGGTGCCGTAGCCGAAACGCTTCCGCGTCTGGACCTCGCCGCAGACATGGTCGCGGTCCTTCAGCTTCCGTGCCTCGAACGTCAGGGTCAGCTTGCCGTCGGATTGCGACACCTGCTTTTTCGACCAGGTGCAGTTCTGATGCTTGCCGTTGTTCCAACCGTCGGAAATGAACCACCGCCTGGCGTCGAATGAGTCGAAATTGTCGACGAAGGATTTTCCGGTCGCGCCCTTAAGCACTTCTGCCGCCTGGGACGAGGGAAGGCTTGATGAAAGCGGGACGATGAACGCGCCTGCGGCGAGCAATGCCTTCAGGCCGGTCCGCATCTTGTCGTTCAGCCTTGCCGTCATGGAGGCGGCTCCTTTGTTTTCGGCCGCGCCTCCCCACGCCGCCTGTTCAAGTCGGATCGATGTTGCACCGCGATCTAGGGCAGCGACGATGCAAGAATGTGGCGCCTGTCGGGATTTGCCCTCTCACCTCGATAACTTTTTGTAGTGATTTGTTAGACACGCGCCGGACCGCTAGAAAGCCTCTGATACGCATCCATATGATTTCCGTGGACAAAGTCGGGAAACGCAAAGCCGCCTTGGATAACGAAACAAGCCCTATCGCCCCGCAGGGTCGGGTGCGGCTTTTCGCGCCGGCGTTGCAGCCAAAAGGTATCGCGGCGAGGTCGGAACCACGTCAGGTTGCGCTTGCCGGGCCGTAAGTGCGTCATACTTGTCGAAAGCGATGCCCGAGACGATCGCCGGCAAGGCTCCGGCATTTGCAAGCCCATGGATGCCGGCTCTCGCAAGGCCGGATTCCGCCTTGATGTCGAGGAAATTCCGCAGTTCATAGCGTGCTCGGACATGGCGCTCGTGCCGGCGGATGGCGGCTTCTTCCTCGCCGCTCAAGCGCTCTGTTTCCAATATCGACCGGTCGGCCTCATAGAGGCGCTTCAAGTCGGCCGTCCGGTGCCGGCCGCTCAGGGAATCCGGGCGCACCACCGCGCCGTATCCGCAGCCATGAACAAGTTTGTAACGTCCTCCCCGTGCCAGCACCCGCACGTAGAACTCGTAATCCTCGCCAAGTCGAAGGTCCTCGCGGTAGCGCAGCCCGGCCCGTTCGAGAAAATCCCGTCGGATCACCGGCTTGAGAAAACCCATCTCGCCGCGTGGCGCACCTCGTTTCGAGATATTGCCGCCGACGAATTCCACCAATTCCAGCAAGCGGGGAGCTGCATCAAATTCCGCGATATCCGGCTCTGCGGTCACGTGACGGCCATCGAGAAAAACGATGTTGTCGGCGATCAGGTCCCAGTCCTGCTGGTCCGAGAGTCGTGTGAAGCGGCCTGGCAGGAAGAAATCGTCGGCATCGAGGATAGCGATAAGCGGCGCGCCGGAATGCGCGATGGCATGATTGCGCGCAAAGGCCGGCCCCATATTCGCCTCCAGACTGATCACCCGAAGCCGTCCGGTAACGTCATCCACCGCCCGTGCTGCTTCGGCGGTTTCATCGGCGGAGCCATCGTCCACCACGACGACCTCGGCGACCTCGGCTTCCCGCAAGGCCGAACGAACCGCCCGACCGATCGTGCGGGACGCGTCCTTGGCCGCTATGATGACGCAGATTTCCGGCGCGAAAGCCATGGCACCCCGATCGGATCGAAGTCTTCG
The DNA here is from genome assembly GCF_031656215.1 of Mesorhizobium koreense. NCBI lineage: Bacteria > Pseudomonadati > Pseudomonadota > Alphaproteobacteria > Hyphomicrobiales > Phyllobacteriaceae > Mesorhizobium > Mesorhizobium koreense. The sequence goes on from NZ_CP134228.1 coordinate 4,643,944, forward strand.
CGGCATGCCGAGGCGCGCCGCAGCGGACGATATCTCTAAATCGAGGTCGGACGCTAAACGGCTCGAGAAGGCGATTTCATGACCGCCTCTCGTTCGAGGGTTTCACGGTTGGCGCGATCGATTCACGTTCGGAACGCTTGCCTTGCGCTCCAGCCTTTCCCGACTCAGCAATCCCTGGGACGGGGAGACTTTGCCTTCGCTTCCGGCATTCTTGCCCTCATCGCGGGGCGTACGCCGGACCATGTACAAGACGGCCGCGAAGTATCCCAACTGGATCAGTACGGCGCAAATCGCGGTTTGTACCAGGGTCGTCCAGATCGAATGCGTCATGAGATAGGTGACGACACCGAACACGACCAGGACGGCGATCAATCCGCGAAAAAAAAGCAGGAAGGACATGATTATGTCCCGGTACCGCCGAGGAGCGGATTGTCTGAAGTCACGTGAAAAGGCCTCCCGCCCCGGTTGCACACAGCCGTATTTCCGCAAGGAAGGACAATCCGAAACTTTTCTGGAACCAGCCCTGTCCGACTATGTGCCCATGTGTTCCTTCTTCGACTTTATATTGGACTGCACGACGCGACGCAACAAAAGTCGTCAATTCTATCCGCACCACGCGGTAAACTTTTGATCCTTGCATACCTACGCTGCAACGCAGCATCACTCTCCAAAAACTCACGGCAATCGAGTCAAATTAATTAGCATCTGCATAGTATCTATCTGATCATAAAAAATATATATCCCATAAATTCATATATCTTTGTAATTTCACAAAAATATATATTCTATATATTCATATTTACTCGGCTCTCCCCTTCCTAATAAATCCAATACGCACTGTCATCATATTGCAATATAACGGATCGTTACAAAATATGATAGAGCGTGCCCTACTTTTTTGACTTTCCCCCCTCAATTGAGCGCTGGCGGGCGGCGCACGAGGTTGTTGCGTTGCAACATCCCTCGGCACTTATCCAATTCGGAGCAACGAATGAGATATGCCGCCAGGTTAGCAAATCTGCCTTTTCGGCTACGTAAAGGTAATGGGCATCCTCCGATAGGAGGCATTTGCAAACGCGGGTTCGACTTCGCGGGCGCCTTTCTCGCGCTCGCGCTGCTCAGCCCGCTTCTCCTCATGCTTGCCACCCTGGTGAAATTTTCGGATGGCGGCCGGATTCTCTACGGCCATCGGCGTGTCGGCCGAAACGGAGCGAGCTTCGTCTGCCTGAAATTCCGGACGATGGCGGAAAACGGCGACGAGATCATGCAGGCTCATTTCGAGCGCTATCCGCAAAGCAGACAGGAATGGCTGGCAACACGCAAGCTGCAATACGATCCGAGGGTCACGCGCGTCGGGCTCGTGTTGCGCAAACTCAGCCTCGACGAACTGCCCCAGCTCATGAACATCCTGAAAGGGGAAATGAGCTTCGTCGGTCCCCGGCCCGTGGTCGAGGACGAGCTCAAGCTCTATGGAACGGCCGCCGAATTCTACCTGAAATCCCGCCCCGGCCTTACCGGACTATGGCAGATCAGCGGGCGCAATGACGTCTCTTACAGCACGCGTGTCGCCTATGACCGGCACTATGTCGAAAACTGGTCGTTCGCCGCCGACATCATCATCATCTTCAAGACGTTTCCCGCGGTGCTGTCCTCGCGCGGCAGCTATTGAAGCCGACCCAAACGAGCACCGAAAAAGGAACCCAGCCGAGAATGAAGCCGAGCGTCAAAAACATAGGCCGGACGATGCAGGCAGGCGTCATGCTGATCGTCGCGGCCGCTCTCATGGCCTTGGCAAATTTGCCACCAGCCGATGCCGGTGAATACCAACTCGGCGCGATGGACAAGCTCAGCATCCGCGTCGCCGAATGGCAGACCGCGGCCGCGGCCGTCCGCGACTGGGGATCGATCAACGGCGAATATACGGTCAGCCCGGACGGCACGATCTCCTTACCTTTCATCGGTGAAATGGCGGTAAAAGGGGAATCGACGGCCCATGTCGCGGCGAAGATCGGCGAAGAACTCCAGCAGAAGTTCGGCCTCCTCGACCAGCCATATGCCTCCGTGGAAGTCGCGGAGTACCGGCCCTTCTTCGTGGCGGGCGATGCCCAGACACCCGGGCGTTATCCTTATCTGCCGAATCTTACCGTGCTGAAGGCGGTCAGTCTCGCGGGCGGAGTCCGCCGTGCGGACGACCTGGGCGGGCGCTTTCTGCGCGATTTCATCAACGCTCGCGGCGACTATCAAGTCCTCGCTTCCAAACGGTTGGGCCTGTTGGCGTCGCGCGCCCGGCTGGTCGCCGAGGCGGCCGGCGACGACAAGATCGACTTCCCGAAGGAACTCAACGACACCGCCGAGGGCAGGAAACTGATGGCCGATGAAACGGCATTCAAGGAGACGCGGCGGAAGAAGCTCGACATGCAATTGAAAGCGCTCGCCGACCTGAAGACGCTGCTGCAGCAGGAGATCACCTCGCTTTCGCAGAAGATGGAGACCCAGCAGCGCCAGGCCGATCTTTCGAAGAAGGAACTGGCGAGCGTCGGCAATCTCGCCAACAAGGGCCTTGCCGTGAACCAGCGCGTCCTTACCCTCGAGCAGAGGACCGCCGACCTGGAGGGCAAGATCCTCGACCTGGAAACCACCCAGTTGCAGGCAAAGCAGGATATCAGCAAGGCCGACCAGAACGCGGCAAGCCTTCGCAACGATTTCGATGCGGAAGTCGCGCAGACACGGCAACAGGCCGAGGCCGATCTGGAAGCCGCCAATCTGAAAATGGGCATGTACAAGGACCTGATGGCGGAAGCCGCGCAGAACGACCCCGGATTGGCTCGCTATTCGGCCAAGGGATCGCCTCTTTCGGTAAGCTATTCGATCGTGCGAGAAACCGACGGCAAGACAAACGAAATCCAAGCGGACGAAAACACCGCCGTGCTTCCCGGCGACATCGTCAAGGTCCGTCTCATGCTGCCGACCGCCAATTCCAATTAGGATCGGGTTTCGGGCCGGAAGACCGCTGGCACGAGCGTGGACGACGAGCGGCAACAACAATGAAGATCGCCAAGGCCATTCTCATCGATCCGGACCGCAACCTGGCGTACGGGACGGCGGCGATCGCGCTCTCGCTGTTCGTTTTCGCCTATTCGACCCTTTTCGGCAAAGTCCCGATCCTGGTCTATTATGCCATCTGGTTCCCGCTGGTTCTCGTCGACTACCGGCGCGTTCTGGGAGATCTACCGCGTACTTACTGGATCGTGCCGTTCGGCGTCCTCGCCTGTCTCTCCGTGTTCTGGTCGCAGGCGCCGGGCGTTTCGGCACGGGCAGCAATTCAGCTTGCCACCCACATATTGTGCGCCTTCATCGCCGCACGAACGATCGGCATCCGAACGTTCACGCTTGGTACGCTCGTGGGCATTTCGCTGGTCGTTCTCTATTCGCTGGCCTTCGGCTCCTATAATTACGACCCGTTCGACGGAGACTTCAGCTTTTCCGGTGCTTTCGCGTCGAAGAACCTTCTCGGCTTCTTCTGCTCGATCGGTATCTATTTCGCCTTCGCATGCATCTTCGTGCTGCGCGAGCGCGCGCTGTGGTGCGGGCTCGCTCTGATCTGTACAGGGCTCGCCGGCTACGCACTGATCGCGTCCCATTCCGCGACCGCCCTCATCACCACGATCGCAGCGCTCCTCGTTCTGATAGGGCTAGGCGGCCTGACGCCGTTCCCACCGAGAACCCGCAAGACGCTGGCGATATTCGGAATACTGGTGGGCATCGGCATGGCCGCTGCCGCCATGGCTCTCGGCGGCTTCGACTTCATCCTGGCGGCGTTCGGCAAGAACACGACCCTCACCGGCCGCACCTATCTGTGGTCTCAGGGGCTCGCGGCGGCGGCCAATACGCCCCTGCTGGGCGTCGGATATCAGGCCTATTGGGTGCAGGGCTTTCCGGATGCCGAGCGGCTCTGGGCGGAATTCTATATCACCGCCCGGACAGGCTTCCATTTCCACAACACTTATATCGAGACGCTCGTCGAACTCGGCGCGATCGGCGTCCTATTGCTCGCGATCGTCCTGATCCGCACCTCAGCCGGGTTCCTCATGCGTTTTCTCGGCAATCGCAACGATGTCACGGCGCGCATCATGCTCGGCCTTTTGGCCATGCTGCTGTTGCGTTCCTTCGTCGAAGTCGACGTCATCGCGCCCTACGCGATCGGGTCTTTCCTGCTTTACTATTCGGCTGCACTGCTCGCTGCCCCGCAATCCCGACAGGCCACGGCCGAGTTCGGTCGCCCCTCCACCGCCTGGACCCTCGACGCACGATGAACAAACTCCATGGCGTGCAATACCTTCGCGCGGTCGCGGCGCTTGGGGTCGTCATCTTTCACGCCGCCGAGCGCTCCGGCGGCCATTTCGTCATCGGGGCAGCCGGCGTGGACGTCTTTTTCGTCGTCAGCGGCTTTATCATGTGGACGATCTCGCAGAGGCGACCGGTCTCTCCGCTCGACTTTTTCAGAGACCGGCTCAGACGCATCGTTCCCGCCTACTGGCTGGCCAGCGCCGCGATGGTTCTAGGCGGGCTGGTTGGCGCATTTCCCAACCTGACGCTGACTGTCGGTCACGTGCTCGGCTCGTTCTTCTTCATACCGCACCATTCGCCCAACGGTGGCGAGATCTGGCCCGTGCTGGTGCAGGGATGGACACTGAACTATGAAATGTTCTTCTACGCTGTTTTTGCCCTCACGCTGTTCATACGCAAAGAGGTGCGGTTCATCTTCCTGAGCGGGATATTTCTCTTTCTCGTTGGAGCCGGATTGGCCTTCCGTTTCGAGAATCCGCTTCTCGTGACCTATACAAATCCGGCCCTGATCGAATTCGCGCTCGGGCTGGTCATCGGCAAGTTCTGGCTCGCCGGGAAAATGCCATCGCCGGGGGTTGGCATCGCTCTCATTGCCATCGCGGTTTGCGGCTTTACCGTCGTCGGCGTCACCTATTCAGGCTTCAACCCGTTCGTCCTGGGTCCGTTGGCCGGCTTGCTGCTGGTCGGAACGCTTGCCCTTGAAAAGGCGAAGTTGATGCCGCGATCGAAATGGGCCACCTACGCCGGCGACGGCTCATACATGATCTATCTCTGGCACACTTTCGCAATCTCCGTGTCCGCCAAAATTGCCGGCCTGTTCCATGTCCCGACCCTTGCCGCGGTTTTGATATCTTCCGTGGCAGGAATCGCGTTCGGCATTTTCATGTTCAGATTGGCACAATCGGAATTGCCGGTACTGTTCATGCCTCATTCGGAGAGGCGCTGAGGTCGGGCCGCCGCTCGCTTCCCGAACCTCAACGGCAGTTCTCCAGTCGCGGTCCGTGCAAGACTGAGATTGCCCGCTCACCCGCTTTGTGACTTAATGACAAAGAAAAGAAGATGGGGCCGTCCCTCACGACAGGAGGTGCCAATGCCATTTCATTCAATGGCGCAGGATGGCGTTCTGACGCCGGAAGACCTGGACTTTCTGCAAGACATATACGAGGCGGCCGCTGCTGGTGTCGTGAACATCGATGACGCGGCCATGCATGATGCCGCGCGGAACTTGATCCGGCACTATAGAGCCGGCGAAAGGGACAGAGATCGGCTTATCGCATTGGCGGCCAGTGAATTGCACCGCGCCGTAAGCTGATAGCAGATATCAATCCGGCGGCGTGCCAAGCGCGACCAGGATGCCGCGCAGTTCCGCCAGGCCGCGCAGGCGTCCGATCGCCGGGTAGCCCGGCGTCACGTCCTTGTCGAGATCATCCAGCATCCGGTGTCCGTGATCGGAGCGGAAGACGATGGTCTCATCCGATGCGCGACGACGGTCCTCGGCGACCAGTTCCTTAAGCACGGCGACCATGTCGACGTCGCCGCCGAGATGATCGCTCTCGTGGAAAGTGCGCGGGTCCGCCTCGCGCTTCGTCGCGCGCAGATGAGCGAAATGGATACGCGAGGCAAAGCGACGCGCCATCGCCGGCAGGTCGTTGCCGGCACGCACGCCGAGACTCCCCGTGCACAGGCAAATGCCATTGGCCGGCGAAGGGACCGCGTCGAAGAGCGCCGCATAGTCCGCCTCCGTCGAGGCGATGCGCGGCAGGCCGAAGAGCGGCCGCGGCGGATCGTCGGGATGGAGCGTCAGCTTGACGCCAAGGCCCTCCGCCGCCGGCGTCACCGCCTCAAGAAACTCCACCAGGTTACGCCGGAACCGTGCCGCGTCGATGCCTTTATAGGCGGCAAGCCGCTCGCGGAAACCCGGCAGGGTCATCGGCTCGGTCGTGGAGCCCGGTAGCGCCGAGGTGATGATGCGGACAATCTCCGCTACCTCGTCGTCGCTCATGGCCGAGTGTACGGCGCGCGCGCGCGCGCGTTCCTGCGGTGTGTAGTCTGCCTCCGCGCCATCGCGCTCCAAGATGAAAAGATCGAACGCGGCGAAGCGTTCCTGGTCGAAGCGCATGGCGGTCGCGCCGCTCGGCGTGACAAAATCGAGTTCGGTACGCGTCCAGTCCACGACGGGCATGAAATTGTAGCAGACGATCCGGATGCCTGAGGCGGCAACGGCTTCAAGGCTGGCGGTCCACGCCTCTATCTTCGCCTTCGCAGCCGCGCCCTTGCGCTTCACCGCATCGGGGATGGGAATGCTCTCCACGACCGACCAGGCGAGCGGCGTACGGCCAGGCGGCGTCGTCTCGATCAGGTTGCGGCGCTCGGCGACCTCAGCCTTGGTCCAGGCGCGGCCGATAGGCACCTCGTGCAACGCCGAAACGACATTCGTCGCGCCGGCCTGGCGCACCGCATCGAGCGGCACGCCGGCATCCGGCCCAAACCATCTCCATCCCTGGCGCATTCGTCACTCCGCTCGAATCAAGACGCGAAATAGTCAGGATACTGCTCAACCAGCAGCCCGATGTCGGGAATAACGGCGCTCAGATGGACCATCATCGCTGCCCTCGCCGCCGCCGGATCGTGGGCGGCGATGCTGTCGCGGATGATGGTATGTTCCCCGATCACCCAATCCATGCGGCCGAGCACGGGGAGCGTGAGGCGACGCGCTCGGTCGATCTGTACCTTCGCCTGCTTCAGGAGTTTCCATATCCCCGGATGCCCGCTGATATCGGCGATGACTTCGTGGAAGGCCTCGTCCGCTTCATGGAACGCGCTGGTGTCACCAAGGCTGGCGAGCGCACGTTGGCGGGCAATGATCTGATCGAGCCGTTTAACTTCCTTCTCGTCCGCGACCTCCGCGGCTGCCTCGACGGTTGCCCCTTCAAGCGCCTTGCGGATCATGACGGCCTCGGGAATCGCGTTGACCGGCACGCGCGATACGAAGGTGCCCGATTGCGGAAAGATATCGACCAGTCCGGCCTCCGCGAGCCGAATGATCGCCTCGCGGACTGGCGTGCGGCTGACGCCGAACTCTTCCGCGATCAGCTTTTCCTGCAGCGCCGTGCCGGGCGGCAATTGCAGCGAGAGGATCTCGCCCAGCAGGTGCTCGTGGATAGCGGAAGCCGTGGTGACACGGCGCACCACCTTTGCCGCCTGTGGCCGGGCGCGCCCGCCGCGTCTTTCCTCGATCTGCTTCAGCATGTCCGATCCGTTCGAAGCAATTGACATAGTAGTATATCAGTTGCTAGAGTTTGCCAAGACGCCGGTGAAAACGTCATTCAAATCGGGATGGCGGAGTGCAGGCGGGAGGAAATGGGCGCCTCATTCGGATCCATCGGCTGCCGACGCAAGCGGACCAACGCATTCGGCCGATTCCCGGCGGCGGACATTATTGATGATCAAAAGGCGGAAGCACCGCCGGAAAGCAGGAGGAGATCATGAACGTTACTCGCAGGCATTTCATGGGCGGCGTTGCCGGCCTTGCCACCTACGGCGCATTTGGCGGCGGTCAGGTTTTCGCGGCGGCGCAGAAGCCGTCCAGTCCGCTGACGATCACCATCGTCGACGTCGCTGGCAATCTGGCGCTTACCCAGGGCGCCTTTGACGCCTATGCAGCGGCGAAGCCCGACTTCGTCTCGCGCTTCGCCTACACCAAGGCGCCCTCGCCCGAACTGCCGGCGAAAATCCAGGCGCAGCAGGCGGCGAAGCGGGTCGATCTCGATCTCGTTCTGACTGGCACCGACGCGCTTTCCGCCGGTCTCGGGCTCGGCCTGTGGGTCGACCTCAAGCCGCATATGTCGGAACTTCCGAAGCTCGAAGACATCCTGCTGCCACAGGCGCTCAAGATGCAGGGCCTGGCGAAGGACCAGGGCATCATCGTCACCTATTATCCATCGGGACCGCTCATCGAATACATGCCGGATGCGGTCAAGACCGTGCCCACGACAACGCAGGAACTGCTCGACTGGGCGAAGGCCAATCCGAACAAGTTCATCTATGCGCGCCCCGCGAATTCCGGTCCCGGCCGCACCTTCCTCATGGGCCTGCCCTATCTGTTGGGCGACAAGGACCCGATGGATCCCGAAAAGGGCTGGGACAAGACCTGGGAATACCTGGCCGAACTCGGCAAGAACATCGAATACTACCCGACCGGCACCACGCCGACGATGAAGGAACTCGGTGAGGGAACGCGCTCCATGATTGCGTCCACGACCGGCTGGGATATCAATCCGCGCGCACTCGGTATCGTGCCGAAAGAGGCCAAGGTCGCGACGCTTAAAGGCTTCCACTGGGTCACCGACGCGCACTATATGTGCGTGCCGAAGGGCGTTTCCGACGAAAAGCTGGCCGTGCTGCTCGACGTGATGAACTTCGTGCTTGAGCCCAAGCAGCAGGCCATCGCCTATGACCAGGGATATTTCTATCCCGGCCCGGCCGTGAAGGACGTTCCAATCTCCATGGCCCCTCAGGCAAGCCAGGACTGCATCAAGGAGTTCGGCCGGCCCGAATATGCCGACTGGATCGCCAACAACCCGCTGGAACTGCCGCTCGAGCCGCAGCAGATGGTGAAGGCTTTCAATATCTGGGACCAGAAGATCGGCGCAGCCAAGGGCTAGGCAGAACTGCCGAGCCGGGTTTCGGGACTGCTTGTCACGACCTGCCTGCCCTTCTTCCGGTGATGAAGGGGCAGATAAGGCCGGGTTCATACTCTCCCGATGAAAATTCCACCGGCAGGCTTCAACCGTGACGCCTGCCGGAGAGGAAACGATTGCACAACCTGCCCCTCTTCTAAGAAGATAGCGGCGGAAAAAACTAGAGGCATCGGCGGAGAGAGCGCGTTTGGCGGACAAAGGCAAATCATCGCAGGGCGGCCGCCTCGAACTGGTCGACGTTCGCCGCACCTTCGGCAACTACAACGCGCTCGACGGCATCGACCTCACCGTCGAGCCGGGCGAATTCATCGCCCTTCTCGGCCCTTCCGGCTGCGGCAAGTCGACCGCGCTCAACTGCATCGCGGGGCTACTAGAATTGACCGGTGGCGAAATCAGGCTTGCAGGAAAGCGCATCGACGAATTGCAGCCCGAGGCGCGGGGCTTCGGCATGGTCTTCCAGAACTACGCGCTCTTCCCGCATATGAGCGTGCGCAAGAATGTCGGCTTCGGCCTCTCCATGCAAAGCGTGCCGGGAACGGAGGCCGCAAAGCGCATCTCAGAGGCGCTGGCGCTAGTACGCTTGCAAGGACAGGAGGACAAACTGCCCGGCCAGCTTTCCGGCGGCCAGCAGCAGCGCGTGGCGATCGCGCGCGCCATCGTCATCCGCCCGCCGCTCGTCCTGATGGACGAGCCGCTCTCCAATCTCGACGCCAAGCTTCGGCTTGAGATGCGTGCCGAAATCCGCGGTATCCACGATCAGATCGGCTCGACCACGATCTATGTCACGCACGATCAGGACGAGGCGCTGTCGCTCGCCGATCGCATCGTGGTCATGCGCGAGGGCCAAATCCGCCAGATCGGTACGCCGCAGGACCTCTATGAGCGGCCGAACCATCCCGACGTCGCCGACTTCATGGGTTTCCGCACGCGCATTCCAGGCCGTGTGGCGTCGGTCGGCAACGGACAAGCCTCGGTGGAAGCGGGCGGAGCACTTCTTGAAGGGATCGCTGCCGACGGCATGTCGCCCGGCGACAAGGTGCTTGTATCGATCCGGCCGGAAGACCTCGTCGCGGTCGATGAGGGCGACGGGCTGAAAGCGACCGTCAAAAGTATCGAATACCGCGGCCGCGCCTTCTTCGGTCTTGCAAGCGGCACGGACGGCACCGAGTTCTTCTTTCGCGCAGACAGGGTCTACCCGCGCGGCGCTTCCATTGTGCTGAGGCCGTTGGCGGAGCGTACGCTGCTTTTCGCGGAGAAGGCATGATGTCCGTCGTGACCGCCGGCGCTTCACCTGGACCATCGCTCAGGAAGCGGCTGGCGGCGCGCGGCCTCGACGGAACGACGCTATTGGTCCTTCCGGGCATCGTCGCGACGCTTTTGCTCTTCGTCTATCCCTTCCTCTACGGCGTCGTGGATTCGTTAGCGCCCAAGGAGGGGCCCTGGTTCACTAATTACGTTAAATTCTTCAGCGAACCATTCCAGTACGACACCATCTTCGCGACGCTGTGGCTGGCGCTTCCGGTAACGATCATCAATGTGCTGGTCGCCATTCCGATCGCCTTCCGCGTCAGGTTGATGCGCCGCCAGCGGCTGCTTACCACCATCCTCGTCCTCCCGGTCACGCTCGGAACCGTGCTGGTCGCCGATGGGTTGCTCAACTATCTCGGCCCTCGCGGGTGGTTCAACCGGTCGCTGATGTTTCTCGACCTGATCGACCATCCGCTGAGGCTGACCAACAATTACTGGGGCGTCTTCGCCTCGCTGGTCATCACCGGCTTTCCCTTCGCCTTCCTGTTGACGCTCTCCTATGTCTCCGGAATCGACCCGGCGATCGAACAGGCGGCGGCGACGCTCGGCGCCAAGGCCCGGCAGCGCTTCATGCGCATCTTCCTGCCGCTGCTGGCGCCCGGCCTCATCGTCACCTTCTGCCTCGCCTTCGTGCAGGCCTTCTCGGTCTTCCCGTCCGCCGTCCTCCTCGGCGCGCCGTCCGGACCGACGCGCGTCATCTCGATCGCCGCCTATCAGGCCGCCTTCGAGCAATATGATCATTCGATGGGCGCTGCGATTGCCATCATCATGGGGCTGGTGCAGCTTGTCGTGATCCTCGCCGTGCTGTCGCTGAGGCAGGTACTCTATCGCGGCCCGGCCGCCGGCGGGAAAGGCTAGGCCATGATCCGCGATAACGGTCTCGCCTCGCGTCTTTGGCGCTTCGCCATCTGGGCAGTCGTCGTGCTCTTCGTGCTCAACCTGCTCGGCGTGATCATCGCCGTCGTCGTCAACTCGCTTTCGACGCGTTGGCTCGGCACGTGGCTGCCGGCCGGCTGGACGTCGCATTGGTATGTCGATGCCTGGCGCGAATTCCAGCTGACACCGGTGCTGATCGTCACCTTCGAGATCGTCTTCGCGGTGGTGATCATTTCCGGGCTGGTCGGCGTTACGACGGCCTATGCGCTGGCGCGCCGTGACTTCCCCGGCAAGCGGCTGATGGTGCTGATCTTCCTCCTGCCGCTCCTCCTGCCGCCGCTGACCTACGGTATTCCGCTTGCCACCGTGCTTTACCGGCTCGGCGTCGGCGGGACGTTCTGGGGGGTGGTGCTCGCCAACCTGGTGCCCGCCATTCCCTTCGTCGTCCTCGTCATGATCCCCTTCATCGAGCAGATCGACCCGCGCATCGAACAGGCCGCGCGCGTCTTCGGGGCATCGACCACGAGCCTCTTCGTCCGCATCCTGCTGCCGCTCCTCCTGCCCGGCATGCTGGCGGCGCTGCTTCTGGTTCTGGTGCGAACGCTCGCCATGTTCGAGCTTACCTTCCTGACAGCGGGACCGACCAGCCAGACGCTTGTCGTTTCGCTCTATTATGCGGTCTTCGCCTCCGGCGTGCGGGCGTCACAATCGATCGACGCGATGGCGGTCGTCTATATGGTCACTACCTTGTTCTGGCTGATCATAGCACTCCAGTTCGTCAATCCGACGCAGATTGTGGCACGGGCAAAGCAGCAGCCCGCCAATCCGTAAGGCTGCCCGCAGTCTCCCGAGGGCGACATCTTATTGTGGCGTTTTGTCGCATGTCTTCCCTTCGATGCGATTTCCTGTCCGTGCGGGAATCCAACAAAATCAGACACTAACTTGACTTATCGAGACAACTTTTCAAATCGTCGAAGCAACACCTTAGAATCGTTATAAATCATTGCAGTTGAAGCGCTTTTCGGCGCGTCCTAGAAGCTGGTCATCCGTTTTGGGCTGGTGCCGCGACCCGTGCGGCACGTATTGCGAACGCAGATGACCATGAAGGCCACGAACACCGACCTGCCTCGTGAGGCGATCCGGCCGTGCCGCGAAAGCGGCATGCAGGTTTCGTGTGCCAACTCGATTGCCGCGTTCGGCAAGGGCAAAAAGTCCTCGTTACTTCGGGGTGTATCCCCATGCTAGCCACCTTCGTCATCGGCCTGCGCGAAGGCCTCGAAGCGGCACTGATCGTCGGCATCATCGCGGCCTTCCTGCGCAAGAACGGCAGGAGCCTTACCGCCATGTGGCTCGGTGTCCTGCTGGCCATAGTTCTGTCGATCGCCGTCGGCATTGGCCTGAAACTGGTCGAGAAGGCTCTGCCGCAGGCCGCCCAAGAGGGCATGGAAGCGGTGATCGGCGCCATCGCCATCTTCTTCGTCACCGGCATGATCGTCTGGATGAACGCGCATGCGCGCGACATGAAGCGTCAGATCGAGGCCGAGGCGGCCGAAGCGCTCGGCCAGGCCAGCGCCTATGCGCTGGCACTGATGGCATTCCTGGCAGTGCTCAAGGAAGGTTTCGAGACCAGCGTCTTCCTGCTGGCAACCTTCTCGGCGGCGCAGTCGGCGGCGCTTGCCGCCGCCGGCGCGGTCATCGGGCTGCTGCTCTCGGCCATCATCGGCTGGGGCATCTATATGGGCGGTGTCCGGATCAATCTGTCGCGCTTCTTCCGCGTGACCGGGGCGTTCCTTATCCTTGTGGCCGCCGGACTCGTGATCACCTGCCTACGCACGGCCCATGAAGCTGGCTGGCTGAACGCTGGCCAGCAGGCGACGGTGAACCTCTCTTGGCTGGTCGCGCCCGGCTCCATCCAGTCGGCGCTCATCACCGGCGTTCTCGGCATTCCAGCCGATCCGCGACTGATCGAGGTCCTCGGCTGGTTCGCCTATCTGATCCCCATTTCACTCTTCATCTACTGGCCGCCGTCCAGGCGCCTCGGAACGCAGGCGACGGCGAAACTGAAGCTTGCGATCGCCGGCTGCCTTGCCGCGGCCGCGCTCTGCCTCGCTTTTATCTATCCGGTTCCGCAAGCCACACTTCCGGCAGAGGCGCCGCTTGTCGCGAGCGCGGACGGTTCTGCGCAACCCGTCGGCGCTGCCCGACTGGAAGCGGCGGAGAACAACGGCTTGACGCTCAAGGTATCGACAAAGGGCGGGGAGACTTCCATGCCGTTGCCCGCGCGCGACGCCCGGAACGAGCGCCATGAGGGGGTCGAGGCCTCGGCTTGGACCATTCACAGCGCCGGCACGCCGGAGGGCAAGCCATCGAGCCTTACTCTCGACGATGTCGTCGCGCTTGCCGGCGGACGCATCCCGGTCGGCCTTAGCCCATCGCGAAACCCCGGACCGTTCGCGGCTGAATGGTCCGTCCGGCGCTCGACCGAGGTGTGGGCGGCCGGCGGAGCGCTGCTCGATGCATCGAATGAGGAGACGACTGTCGTAACGCTTTCGGACGGCGGGTTGCAAACCCCGCGAACACTCACCGTGGGCAGGGGCTCCGATTCCGGTGACTGGCAGGTGTCTGCCGCCTATCGCGACGCGGCAGTGAAGGAATTGAACGCAGTCGCCATGGCGCGTACGGAGCGCCATTTCTGGGCAGTCCAGTTACCGTTTATCCTCGCCATCATCGCTCTCCTGCTCGCGGCATCCGCCGGACGCTCGCTGATGCAGGAGCGCCGGAGGTTCGGAGCCTCCGCGACCGCTTCCGTTTCAAAGCCCGGCCGACGCGCCGAAAATTCCATGACCAAAGGAGTTACGCATGCCGCCCATTAACCCGAAGACGCCGCTTGTCACCGCGACGGGACTGGCCGTCCTTCTGGCGCTCGCGCCGGTTGCCGCAGCGCAGGAAGCGCCGGTGAAGGACGGCGTTTCGCAGGTCAAGGTCACGCTGACATCGGATAATGGCGGGAGTTGCGTCCTCGACAGCAATTCGGCCAAGGCCGGCCCGATCACCTTCTCCGTCACCAACAAGACCGCCGCCGGGATCAGCGAGCTTGAGCTCCTCAGCAATAACCGCATCCTCGGCGAAAAAGAAAACCTTGCGCCCGGCCTGCCGACGGTCAGCTTTACCCAGACGCTCGACGGCGGCACGTACCAAATCTACTGCCCCGGTGCAGCGGCGGAAATGCAGGACTTCAAGGTGACGGGCAAAGCCAAGAAGGCGACCGGCAGCACCCAGGACATTCTCGCCGAGGGCGTCAAAGGGTACGCCCATTACGTGGACGGCGTGGTCGACGCCATGGTGACGGCCGTGCAGCGGCTGAAAGCGGACATCGACGCCGGCGACCTCGAAAAAGCGAAGGCTCAATACGCGGCGGCGCGCCCATTCTACGAGCGCATCGAGTCCGACGTGGACGGCTTCATGCTGCCCGGCTACAAGGCTACCGACAATGCCGGCAATCTCGACTATCTGGTCGATATGCGCGCTTCGAACCTCGATCCGGCGGTCGGCTGGCACGGCTTTCATGCGGTCGAGCGCGACCTGTTCGAAAAGGGCGCGATCACCGACGAGACCAAGAAACTGGCGGCCGAACTGCAGGACAATGTCGAAAAGCTCGACAAGCTGGTGAGCACGCTCGAATACAGGCCCGAAGACCTCGCCAACGGCGCCGCCGGCCTCCTCGAGGAGGTACAGACGGGCAAGATCACCGGCGAGGAGGAAGCCTACAGCCATATCGATCTGGTCGACTTCGCCGGTAATATCGAAGGCGCACAGCAGGCTTTCGCCTTCCTCGAGCCCGGCATGCAGAAGATCGACGCCGACCTGACGAAGCAGGTCAATGCACAATTCGAGAACGTGACGAAGCTGCTCGAAACCTACCGCGACCCGAACGAACTGGGCGGCTACAAGCGCTATACGGCCGAGCTCAAGGCGTCCGACGCCAACAAGCTCAGCAAGGCCATCCAGGCGTTGCAGGAACCGCTCTCCAGGATAGCCGAGAAGGTGGCAACGGCGCATTGATGACAGACGATCGGAAGAAAGACGCGCAGTTTCGGTTTTCGCGCCGCGGCCTGCTCCTCGGGGCGGCCGCCGGCACCGTCGGAGCAGCCGTTCCGGGAATGCCTGCGCAGGCAGCGGCAGCCGATGCGGAAGACATCGTCGATCTGACCGGCGAATATCCTTTCTATGGCAACGCGGAACAGGCGGGGATCCGCACGCCGCCGCAGCGCTACACCTTCTACATGACCTTCGACCTGACGACGCAGTCGCGGATGGATCTCCAGGTCCTTCTAGCGCGCTGGTCGGCAGCTATCTCGCAACTGATGAAAGGCAAGCCGGTCGGTCAGATCGAACCGTCGCGACCGGACGCTATCGGCTTCGACACGGGCGAAGCGCTCAACCTCAGCCCCGCTTGCCTGACGGTAACCGTCGGGCTCGGGCCGAATGTGTTCAGCGACACATACGGCCTGGCCGGCAGCAAGCCCGCGCTCCTGCGCGAACTGAAACAATTGCCGAGCGATGCGCTGAAGCCGGCATTGACCGGCGGCGACCTGTCGCTCCAAGCCTGTGCGGACGATCCGCAGGTCGCTTATCACGCCGTCCGCGACCTTGCCCGCATCGCCAAGAGCACGGGCGCGGCGGCAACCCGCTGGACGGTCATGGGCTTTGGCCGGGCTTCGGCCGGCAAAGGCCAGTCGACGCCGCGCAACCTGCTCGGCTTCAAGGACGGCACGCGCAACATCCGCGAAGACGTGGATTTCGATCGGTTCGTCTGGATAAAGGACGGGCCGCCCTGGCAGCATCACGGCACCTATCAGGTCGTGCGCAAGGTCCAGATGCACATTGAGGCCTGGGATACCGACAGGATCAGCGACCAGAACGCAATCTTCGGCCGCCACAAGGTCTCCGGCGCACCGCTGACCGGCGCCCACGAATTCGATACCCCGGACTTCAAGAAGAAGGGTGTCGACGGCAATCCGGTGATCCCGGCCGCCGCGCATATCCGGCTCGCTTCGGCGGAAGAGAATGACGGCTTGAGGATTCTCCGTCGCTCCTACAACTACACCGACGGCATCAACCAGTATGGCGTGCTCGACGCGGGGCTCCTGTTCATCGCCTACCAGAGCGATCCGGCACATTTCGAGCGATTGCAGACGAAGCTCGGTTCGGCCGACCTTCTCAACGAGTACATCACGCATATCGGCTCGGCGATCTTCTTCGTACCGCCGGCACCGCAGGAAGGCTCCTATATCGCTGCGCAGATGTTCGCGGACGGATAGTGCGCCGGCACCCGTCTGCACTATTTCTCTTTTATCGTTGCCCTCCGTGCGTCGCGCCCAAATCGCGGCGCATGAAGGCTTTCCACAGACGTCAAATGCCCCGGACAGCCCGACATTAAAACTGGACAATCCCTCTCATCTTTTGTAGAAATCACTTTATAATGATTCTAAAAAGCCTATGATGGCCGCGGCCGGCCGAGACCAAGCATGCTTGGGCCAGGCACGAAAGGGAGCGGAATGCGACTGACAAGACAGACCAACTACGCGGTCCGTATCCTGATGTATTGCGAGGCGAACAACGGCAAGCTCAGCCATGTGCCCGAGATTGCCAGTGCGTACAACGTTTCCGAACTGTTCCTGTTCAAGATCTTGAAGCCTCTTGTCGAGAACAGGTTCATCGAGACCGTGCGCGGCCGCAACGGCGGCATACGTCTTGCCAAGCCTGCCACAGACATCTCGCTCTTCGACGTCGTGCGCGTGACGGAGGACAATTTCGCGATGGCGGAATGCTTCGAGAACGACGCGGTCGATTGTCCGCTCGTCGATTCCTGTGGGATGAACGCGGCGCTCCGCGAAGCGCTCGGCGCCTTCTTCGAAGTACTCGCCCGCTACAGTATCGATGATCTGGTCAAGGCGCGGCCGAACATCGCGACGATCCTAGGCATATCCCAGTTGAAATCCGCGGCCGCCTGAACCGAGGCGATAGGCTTTCTAGAAAGCAATCGACTGGGGCAGGACGAAGGGCGCGCTGCCGGCGGGCGGCAGGCCGACCCTCAGCGCGCATTCGAACACGGTTTCAAGAAGATCGTCGGTAAGAAGCTCATTCGCGGGGCCGGAGGCGGCCACCCCACCCCGATGAATGGCGACCACATGGTCGGCGAACATCGCCGTCAGATTGAGGTCGTGCAGCACGGCGATGACACCGCCGCCACGCGCCGCGAAATCGCGCGCGATGCGCATGATCGCAAGCTGGTGCTTGATGTCGAGGTTGGAAACCGGCTCATCGAGCAGGAGATAGCGCGGCTCGCCATCGAAGACCGGCGCCCATACCTGGCATAGTACGCGCGCAAGCTGCACACGCTGCTGCTCGCCGCCGGAAAGCTCCTGATAATGCCGGCCGCCATAGCCGGCGAGGCCGACACGCGAAAGCGCACGCTCCGGCAGGTTGTGCTCCTCGCCCGGCAGCATGCCGGGTCGGGCGTTGGTGAGGCCGAGTCCCACCACCTCGCGTACGGTGAAGGGGAAGGAAAGCGTCGCCGCCTGCGGCAGCACGGCGCGCATCGCCGCCGCCTGCCATGGCCTCAATCCAGCAAGCGAGCGGCCGTTGATGCTGACCGTTCCTTCATAGGCGATCTCGCCGGAAAGCGCCTTCAGGAGCGTCGTCTTGCCGGAGCCGTTCGGCCCGATGATCGCCGTGACGGCCGCAGGCCTCGCCTCGATGGAAACGTCGTGGAGGATGCGCGTGCGGCCGATTGAGACGGATAGGGAATGGGCCGAGATCATGATCTGCCTCACATGTCGAGCAGGCCGCGCTTGCGCAAGAGCAGCCAGAGGAAGAAGGGCGCGCCGACGGCCGCCGTGACGATGCCGATCGGCAGTTCGGCCGGAGCCACGATCGTGCGGCTCGCCGCATCGGCGACGAGCAGCAGGCTTGCACCGAGCAGTGCCGAGGCCGGCAGCAAATAGCGGTGGTCCGGCCCGATGGCGAGGCGCAAGAGGTGCGGCACGATGATGCCGACGAAGCCGATGCCGCCGCTGACGGCGACAGACGCTCCGGCCGCGGCCGCGACCGCGAGGATCGCGCCGCTTTTCAACCGCTCCACAGCGATGCCGAGATGACCGGCGGCCGCCTCGCCCAGCGCCAGCGCATTCAGCCCACGCGCCAGGAAGGGCGAAAGCGCGAAGGCGGCGAGGATGATCGGTCCGGCCGCCCACAGTTTCGTCCAGGTCGAGCCGGCGAGCGAACCCAGCGTCCAGAAGGTCAGTTCGCGCAATTGCCGGTCGTCGGCGACGAAGATCAGGAAGCCGGTGAAGGCCATCGCCATCGCGCCGACCGCGATGCCGGCCAACAGCATGGTGGCGACCGAGGTCTGCCCGCGCCTTGTCGAGATGCGGTAAAGCACCAGCGTTACCGCGAGCGCGCCGGCAAAGGCCGCGAGCGGCAACGTGAAGATGCCGAAAAGCGCCGTCGCCGGAGCAAGGACGGTAGCGCCGAGCACGATCACCGAGACCGCGCCCAGGCTGGCGCCGGCCGAAACGCCGACGATCGCGGGATCGGCGAGCGGGTTGCGGAACAGGCCCTGCATGAGCGCACCGGAGACGGCGAGTGCCGCTCCTACGAGTGCGCCGAGCAGCATGCGCGGCAGGCGGATATCGTAGATGATGATGGCGTCGCGGTGCGAGAGGCCCGTTTCGGAACCGCCGAACAAATTTCCCAGTATGCCGAGGATCGACGCATCCGACGCCCCGGCCGCAAGGCTGAGGAAACCGGTAATCGCGAGCAGCACGGCTAGGCCGGCGATCGCCACCCTGGCGCGGCCGGAACGGTCGCCCTCGGCGCGGCGCGGCGCCACGAAGGCGGATGCCGCCGTGCTGCGCTCTATCGCCATCCGCTTAATCCGAAAGCGTCGGATAGAGCTTCGAGGAAAGCTCGCGGACGGCACTGGCGGTTCGCGGGCCGAAGCCAAGCAGATAGAGCCCGTCCATGCGGATGAGCGTCTTCGAGGCGCCGGCCGGCGTTGCCGCGATGCCAGGCTGAGAAAGGATCTCCTCGTCGCCGAGGCCACCGGGGGCGCCGCCGGTCATCATCAATATGGCGTCCGGCCTGGCGCCGATGACCGCCTCGTCGGAAAGCTGCTTGTAGCCCTCGAAGTCCTCTATCGCATTTTGTGCGCCGGCTAGACGGATGATGCCATCGGCGGCCGTGCCGGTTCCCGAGGCAAGCAGTTTGCTGCCCTGCGCGGACAGGATGAAGAGCACGCGCTTTTGCGTCTTGATCTTGGTTAGCCGCTTTTCGGCGGCGTCGATCTCCTCGCGGACCGTGCGCGCCAGCTTTTCGGCGGCATCGAGCCTGCCTAGCGCCTCGCCCACGATGCGGATCTTTTCCAGGATGCCGTCCTCGGAATATTTTTCCGGTACGACGATCAGCGGCACCGCGGCTTTCTTCAGGACGTCCATCGCTTCCGGCGGGCCGCTGCCCTCCTGCGCGAGAACCGCCGTCGGATCGACCGACAACACGCTTTCGGGCGAAAGCTGGCGCATATAGCCGATGTCGGGCAGCTTCGTCGCCACCGCCGGATAGGTGCTGGTCGTGTCGCGCGCGACGAGCCGGTCGCCGGCGCCAAGCGCATAGACGATCTCGGTGATCGAGCCGCCGATGGCCACCAGCCGCGCCGTGTCAATCTCCGAGCCGGCCGGCTTTTCTGCGGCAAGAGACACCCCCGGCCCGGCTACAAGCGTAGCCACCAGTAAGGTCGCCGCCTGCATGGCAGCACGCCGATTCACGCCTTGTCTTCTCAGCACCGTCGCTTTCCTCAGGCCGCCGTCGGGCGGGCGATGCGCGGCAGGTTCTCGGCCAGGAAGCGCCAGTCGCGCCGCTCCTCCTCGCCTTCCTTCCGCTCGCCGAAGAACTGGATGATGAGGTTGCGATCGGCATCGAACGCCTCCACAGAGGTGACGTGGCCGTCGCTCGTCGGCTTGCGCACCACCCACGCCTCGGCGATGTGGTCGAGGCGAAGATGCAGGTGGAAGGTCTCGTCCATCACGTTCAGCCACGGCCCCATCGGCTTGATGTTGGCGACGGGACCGGTGTGGATCTGTACGCAGCCGCGATTGCCCACGAAGGCCATGATCGGCAGGCCGTCATTGGCAGCGTGGTTGATCAGCGCGGCGACGGCCTCGCGGTCGAGCGGCCAGGCGAAATCCTCGCCGATCAGCTCCAGCGCGCGCCGCCGTCCAAGCTTGAACTTGCGCAGCATGCCGAAGAACTGATGCACATCCTTCATCGCCTGCCAGCGGCGGCGGAATTCATCGAGGTCCACCGGCGCCGAATCGTCATGCTGTTCCGGATCGACTTTGCCCAGTTCGACCGTCCGTGACTGATCCTCGGAGCGTAGGCTCTCCACGAGCTTCTTGTAAGCATCGAGATTGGATGCCGGCCGCAGGTGGATCTTGTGCACGGCATCCCCCGCCGCATCGAAGAATTGCAGGCTGCGGCGGAGATCCTCGCCTTCGCCCTTCTCGACCGCGAAGCCGTGCTTCCAGAGCGTCGGGAAAATCCTGAGGTCGATGTCCCTGTTGAGCACGATCGCGTGCTGCTTCCCGACATTGATCTTGTCGTAGACACCGATTTTCTCGTGCACGGCGCTTTCATTGCGGGTAAGCGCCATGACCTCGCCGACGGCGGTGAGCCCGTTCAGCAGAACGTCCATTTTCGGTTCGATCCGGACCACGCCGTCACCGCAGCGCGCGGCAACCAGTTCCGCCTCCGAAATACCGAGTTGGGCGGCAAGGTCGCGTTCGCGCATCTTCGGGTTTTCGATACGCGCTCGGTTGATCTCATCCGGCGTCGGCCGTGCAATCGCATCCATTGATGCCCCCTATTTGTTGAGAATGAGCTTGCCCTGGCGGGTGATCTTCAGCCGATAGAGCGCGCCATCGTGGTCGATGACGATTTCGGTACGGCCGGCGAACAGCGTGGCGCTGTCGAGCGTGCGGGTGTCGGCCGGTTGCGACCGGCGCGGCATCGCGGAAGTGAAATCCAGGCGGCGATACTCGCGCGGAATCTCGGGAGGCTTATGCGCGTTCACGGGTCGATGTCCCTTGGTCTGCGCCGGGCTGGCTCGGGGCTGGCTAGGCAACGTCGATTGCGTTATCTGATTTCTTGACACCCATTATCATGTTTATTAGTGAGTGCAATACCGGAGCCGATTAGTCAAGATTTACGGCACCCCGGCAGATATCATTTTTTTCGCGAGCAAGCCCTCGGCCAGCCAGCGTCCAACACTCGAGTGAGACGATGGGGAGACAGGGGCTATGGGGCTAAGAGTGACATTCAGGGCGCTCCTTCTGGGAAGTGCCGCCCTGGCATTAATGGCGGGACAAGGCGGCGCGCTTGCCCAGCAGGCGAAGCAGGACGACGCGCAGGCGGGCACGCCGGAGAAAGAGGCCGCCTCTACGCAGACCGCGTCCGGAAAGACGACGCGACTCGACAAGATCACGGTCGTCAGTCGCACCGGCGAATCGGCCATGGAAACCATGGCTTCGGCCAGCCACGTCGATCAGGAAGAGATCGAACGGCGCATGGCATCGACGCCCAACGACCTGTTTTTCAGTGTCCCGGGCGTAACCATACAGACGGATGCCAAGCGCACGGCTTCGGCGGTCAACATACGCGGTCTCCAGGATTTCGGTCGTGTCGCGGTGATCGTCGATGGCGCTCGGCAGGATTTCAGCCGTTCGGGTCACGGCACGAGTTCGACCTTCTGGATCGACCCGGAGCTCATCCAGTCAATCGACGTGATACGCGGTCCAGTCGCCAATACCTACGGTTCCGGAGCGATCGGCGGCGTCGTCTTTTTCGAGACGAAGGACGCGGAAGATTTCCTTCATTCGGATGAGACATGGGCGACCTCACTGACCGGCCGGTACGAAACCAACGGCAAGGGTTGGACGACCAGCGCTACCGGCGCCTATCGCTTCAGCGACAATTTCAGTGTGCTCGGTAACATCGTCTATCGCGACTTCGACAACTACAAGGACGGCAATGGCGACACGGTCAACGGGTCGGCCTTCGACGTCCTGAGCGGCATGATCAAGACGACGATCCGCCCGACAGACAACAGCAAGCTTCAACTCGGCTGGGTCGGCGCCCACGACAACTGGACCGAACTGAGCACCTCGACGGGCAAGCCGACCCACGACGTCGACATGGACCAGAACACCTTCACCGCCCGCTACAACATAACGGACGATGAAAAGAAGTGGCTCGATCTGCATATCAATGCGTCCTACGGGCAGACCGATCTTACGCGCACCTACCTGAACGACACGGTGGAAGCGGGACCGGATGGTCGCTTCGACGTGAATGTGCCGGCCGGCTCCCAATCGACCTACGATCTCGGCACGCTGGGCCTCGACATATGGAACACATCGCGCTTCGAGACCGGCGCGCTTTCCCATGAGCTGACATATGGCGGCGACTGGGTACGTGACGATATGAAGACGGAACGCGCCGGCGTCAGCGGCATGGATGTCTACACGCCATCGGGCAAGCGTACCGTCGGCGGTCTCTATATCCAGGACAAGCTCAGCTGGGAATGGCTCGAGATCGTCGGCGCACTTCGTTACGACACCTATCGCCTCGACAGCGATGTGGGCAAAGTCTCCGGAGACCGCCTCTCCCCGCGCATCACCGTCGGCGTCTCTCCTTTCCAGGAAGGAGTACTGCAAGGCCTGCAATTCTACGGCACCTACGCGGAGGGCTATCGCTCGCCGACGATAACCGAAACGCTGATAAGCGGCATGCATCCGTCCGGTGTCAGCTTCCCCTTCCTGCCCAACCCTAACCTGAAGCCTGAAACCGCCAAGACATGGGAGTTCGGTGTCAACTACCGGACCGACAGCTTGATCCAGGCGAACGACGCGCTGCGTCTCAAGGCCGCCTATTTCCACAACGACATCGATGACTACATCAAGGGTAACGAAGATATCATGGCCGGCGATCCGGGTTGCCCCTTCATTCCGGGGCTTCCGTTCCCTGGCCCCGGCACTCCCGGTTATGTTCCTTCCTGCTTCCAATACCAGAACTACGCCAACGCCAAGATACAAGGCGTGGAACTGGAAAGCATGTACGACGCCGATTGGGGGTATCTCGAGCTCTCGGCTTCCTTCATCAACGGCCATACCGTTTCCTATGACGGCAAGCGCGAAGATCTGGATACCGTCCCGTCTTCGCAGGTGACCGGACAACTCGGTCTGCGCTTCCTCGAGGACAAGCTCCTGATCGGTGGCGAGGTCCAGTACAACGGCAAGCCGAAAGGCAACGAAAAGGCTCGCGACTACACGCTGGTCAATGCGTTCGCGCGCTACAACGTCAACGACAACTTCAAGCTGGACTTCCGCGTCGACAATATTTTCGACGTCGACTACATCAACGCGCTCAACGGGGTCGAAACCTCCGTCTACGAGCCCGGCGTAACCTTCAAGCTGGCCGCCACCATGCGCTGGGGTGGTTGAGAGATGCCGGGCGTCCGTCGTCTCCTCGCCACGCTCGCGCTCTGCGCATTGCCGGCGCTGGCCGCTTCGGCCGCGCTGGCGGAGGATGCGAGCAAAAGCGCGGAGGCGCGGCCTACCGGGCTTTTCCTCGAACTCAACGC
Source organism: Mesorhizobium koreense (assembly GCF_031656215.1). Taxonomy (NCBI): domain Bacteria; kingdom Pseudomonadati; phylum Pseudomonadota; class Alphaproteobacteria; order Hyphomicrobiales; family Phyllobacteriaceae; genus Mesorhizobium; species Mesorhizobium koreense. The sequence goes on from NZ_CP134228.1 coordinate 4,667,872, forward strand.
CCTGCAGCCCTCCGACAAGGGTTGCAGGCTGACCTTCGTCATCGCCAACCATCTTTCCGGCGACATCGCCAAGGCGGCCTTCGAGATCGCGCTTTTCGACCGCACCGGCGTGGTCGACCGGCTGACCGTCCTCGATTTCCACGAACTGCCGCATGGCAAGACCAAGGTCAGCCGCTTCGATCTGCCTGGCGCCGATTGCAGCAAGGTCAGCCGCGTCCTCGTCAACAGTACAACCGAATGCAGCGGATCGGGGATCGAGCCGTCCGACTGCCTGACGAAACTGCAAACAGCCACGCGCACGGAAGTCGAATTCGGGAGTTGATGCCGTGTTCCCCGCCGCGTCCAAATCGTTCGAACGACGAACGGCCAGAGCCGGTGGCGAGCAGCGACGGCCGCTGCCGCCAGGCCGTTTTTCGCGGCATCACGAGACCGCCATCCGCATCGACATCGACGTGCTCGCTCTGACGAGCCCTGCCAACGGGACGAACGGCTTGTTGGTCGGGCTGCCGGAAAGCGCCTTTCGTACCGCCAGCGGCGAACAGGTCCGCTTCAACGAGCTTCCACCCGAGGACGAGGCGATCGACGACAGCAGGCTGGAGACCGGCCCCGACGCATCGGCGGCGCTGACGCCGCGCCTCGCCCCTCGGACCGGCCAGTGCACGAAGTTCGCCCTTTTCGCATCGGTGGCATTGCACGTTCTTGCGGCCGCGGCGTTCCTCACGTGGATGCAGGAAGACGGCGCGCGGATCGCCGGCGGCGCTCCGAGCGAGATCGCCGGCATCGGCAACGCGTCGATGGATCAGATCGCGAGCGGCGAAGCCGTCAACGTGACGATCACCACCATACCCGTCGTCAAGGCGCAGCCGGTGGAGCCCCGGCAGGCAACCACCGAGCAGGCACAAGCCGTCGAGGACATCGCCATGGCCGAACCGGTGCGCGAAACGCGGGCGGAAACCGCTCCCGTCGTGGAAACAAGGCACATCGAGCCAACCGAGCCGGTCGCCACTACAAGAGCTTCGCAGGCTCCCGAGCCTTCCCAAGTGGTCCAGCCGCAGCCAACTACCACTCCTGTCGAAGCCGATACGGGGGCGTCCGTTTCCGACGCGCTGGAAATCCTTGCGGCACCAACCCTGTCGGACAGCGCCGACGCGGCACCAGCTGTCCAGGTGCTTTCGGAAGCGCTTCCCGACAGGGAGCCAGCCATGGCAAACCCGCAGATCGAGGCCGCCCGCACCGAAGACACTCCTCCCGCAGAAGCCTTGCCGGCCGAGGACGAGCCGCAACTGGCCGAGCACGCGCCGTTGCCTACGCCGCGACCCGAAAGGGTGGAACGGCCGGTGGAGAAAGCCGAAAAGCGCACGACGGAGCCGGAACGGAAAAAACCTGTCCATACCGCCGCAAGGGTTTCCGCGTCGGGGTCGGGCGGACGCGACAGCGCCGACGCCAGGCGCGGCGTGACGGAAGGCAGGACAGATGGGCAGGCGACTTCGTCAAACAACAATGCCCGGATGGCGAGCACGGCGGGCAATGCGGCCGCCTCCAACTATCCCGGCAAGGTCGTCGCAAAACTGCGTCGAGCCTTGCGCTATCCGTCCGAAGCGCGGAGCCGGCGGCTGAACGGCGTGGCACAGGTGCGGTTCGTCGTCGGCAGTTCCGGCGATGTCGGCTCGGTCGGGCTCGCGGCCAGTTCGGGCTCGCCGATCCTCGACAAGGCGGCGCTTGCGACCGTCAACCGCGCGGCTCCCTTCCCGCCGATCCCCGAAGGTGCCGGCCGCCGAAGCTGGACCTTCACCGTTCCGCTCGCGTTCGTGCGGTAGCAAGTACCAAGCACGCCATCGTTCACCCCACCGCTGTCGCAGTGCGTCCTTCGAGGCTCGCTTCGCTCGCACCTCAGGATGAGGGAGTCTGTATTCAGTTCCCTACCTGAACGGCAGGCGGATCGAACAAGGTTCGAAAAATCGAGTGCATCGGACAGCATGGCGTGCACCCACCTCCCTCATCCTGAGGTGCGAGCGAAGCGAGCCTCGAAGGACGCACCCGAAACTTAAACCGAACCGGCGCAGGGTGGATAAGAAATCCCCGCCGGCGAGGGCGGGGATTTCGAGTATCGAACCGGTCTTGACCGGCATGGCAATTCCCAAATCAGAACGGCGAATCCGGGAAGTAGAAATCCTTGGCGTTGTCCTTGGTGATCAGGGTCGCGTCGAGGATGTAGTTGCCGCGCACCGGCACCTTGTCATAGAGGTTCGATGCCGTCAGTTCCATGGCAGTGCCGATCATGGCCGGCGGATAAAGCACGTCCACCGGGATCAGCTTGTCGCCGTCCATGACCTTCTTAACCATGTCCTTGGAGCCGGCGCCGGCGATGACATACTGGATGTCCGTGCGCTTGGCCTGCTCGATCGCCTGCAGCACGCCGACGGCCATGTCGTCGTCCTGGCACCACACCACGTCGATCTTCGGATATTTGGTCAGATAGTCCTGCATGACCTTGAAGGCGTCGTCGCGGTTCCAGTTGCCGAACTGCTTCTCCAGCACCTTGACGTTCGAGCCGGCGATCGCCTTGTCGAAGCCGTCCTGGCGCTGCTGGTCGATCGGGATCGGCAGGCCGCGAATGACGACCACCTGCGCGTCCGGCGTCTTCTCCTTGATATAATTGCCGGCGACCTCGCCGAGCGCCGGGTTGTTGCCCGCCACATAGAGGTCACGCACCGAATTGTCGTTGTTGGAAGGCGCGCGGTCGACCAGCGTCACGAAGGCGCCCTTGTCCTTCACCTGCTTGATCGCGTTGACCAGCGGATCGGGATCGGACGGCAGGATGACCAGCGCGTTGATGCCCTGCACGGCCAGGTCCTGCAGCGCATTCGCCTGGCTTGCCGCATCCGGCGAGGTCTTGACGATGACGTTGAGGCCCGGATGCTCGGCCATCAAAAGCTTGGCCACGCGCTCGGCGTGATAGACCACGCCGGCGGTCCAGCCATGGTCGGCAGCCGGGATGGACACGCCCATCGTGAATTTCTGATCGTCGGCGTGGGCGACGCCGACAAGGGCGGCCATTGCGACCGCCATGCCTATCAACATTCTACGCATTATAGTCTCCCTTGTTCCCGAGGTTTCTATGGACGTACCGGGCCCCCAGTATACCCGGCCGGAGCGCGGGGTGCTCCGAATTTAAAGCTCAGTTCCGGCGCATCAGGGAACGCTGCACCAGCATCGCGATGATGATGATGGCGCCCTGGATCGCCCCGATCAGATATTCGCTGATGAAGTTCGACAAGAGCATGATGTTGCCAACGATCTCCAGAATGAAAGCGCCGCAGATCGTGCCCCAGATGCGGCCGACGCCGCCACGCAACGCGGTGCCGCCGACGACGACGGCGGTGATCGCCTGCAATTCCCACAGCGTGCCCGTCGTCGCCGAGGTCGAGCCGAGGCGCGGCACGTAGAGCAGCACGGCGACCGCCACGCAAAGCCCCTGGATGATGTAGGTCACGGTGCGCACGCGATTCACCGGAATGCCGGAATAGCGCGCCACATCCTCGTTCGACCCGACCGCGATCACATGACGGCCGTAGCGCGTGCGATAAAGCACGAACGCGCCGATGGCCGCGGTCACGACGATGATGATGATCGGCACCGGCACGCCGAGCACCTGGCCGAAATAGGCCGGCCGGTACAGATTCTGCAGATCCGGCGAGCGCAGCGTGATGGCCCCGCCCTGCGACAGCCATGTGGTGAGCCCCCGGAAGATGCCCATTGTGCCGAGCGTGGCGATGAAAGGTTCGATCTGGAAGACGGTGGTGATGATGCCGTTCGCCCAGCCGCAGGCCGCGCCGATAAGCACCGCCAGCACCATCGCCGCCACCAGCATCAGGGCCGGATTGGCGATGGCGCCGCTGTTCATGAACATGATCATGAGGCTCGCGACGAAGGCGACCATGGAGCCCACAGAAAGGTCGAGCCCGCCGGCGGAGATGACGAAGGTAGCGCCGACCGCGATGATGGCGATGAAGGCGCTGCGCGTCAGTACGTTGAGCAGATTGGCGACACCGAGAAAGTTCGGGTTGGCGAAAGCGCCGAGGACCAGGAGAAGCAACAGCGCCACGAAAGGCGCAACGGCCCTCAGATCCATGTCCTTCCAGGATCGTTGCGTCTTGGCCGAGCGGGCAGCGAGATCGGTCATGTTCACTCCGCCACCAGGGCGGCCTCCTCGGATGTGGCGCCGGTCGCCAGGACGACGATTTCGTTCTCGGTCATATGTTCGCCCGTCACCTCGCCGACGATGCGGCCGGCGCGCATGACGACGATGCGGTCGCAGATGCCGATCAGTTCCGGCATTTCGGACGAGATGACGATCACCGACTTGCCCTCTTCGGCAAGCCGGGCGATGAATTTGTAGATCTGTTCCTTGGTGCCGATATCGATGCCGCGTGTCGGCTCGTCGATGACGACGATTTCCGGTTCCAGCATCATCATCTTGGCGAGCAGCAATTTCTGCTGGTTGCCGCCGGAAAGCTGGCCGGCCAGCATCTCCTTGCGGCCGGCGCGGATGTCGAACTCGCCGATCGCCTCGTCGAGCGCGGCGCGCTCCTTCTTCCGGTCGATGACGAGGCCGCGCATGAAGCGGCCGAGCGAGGCGAGCGTGAGATTGACGCGGAGATCCTGCAGGAGAAGCAGGCCCTTCCCCTTCCGGTCCTCACTCAGATAGACGATGCCGGCGCGCATGCTGTCATGCACATTGGCGAAGTGGGCCGACTTGCCGGCAAGCTTCACCGTGCCGTGCGCGGTCCTCAAGCCTACGACGCCTTCCAGAAGTTCGGTGCGGCCGGCGCCTACCAGGCCGGCAAAGCCTAGAATCTCTCCCTTGCCGAGCGTGAAAGAGGCATGGCTGGCATAACCCGGAACCGAAAAATCGTCGACCTCGAGCGCCGGCTCCCGCTCCGCGTGGGCATGACGATCGGGATAGAGCTTGGAGACGTCGCGGCCGACCATCAGGCGGGCCATGTCGACCGGCTGGAGATCGGCGGCGGGATGCGTCGCCACCAGATTGCCGTCGCGCAGCACGGAGACCGTATCGGCGATCGCCTTCACCTCCGGCAAGCGGTGCGAGATGTAGAGCACCGCGATCCCGGAATTGCGTATGTCGTCGATCACCTTCAAGAGCGCTTCGGTTTCGATCGGCGTGAGCGATGCGGTCGGCTCGTCGAAGATGGCGACGCGGTGCGGCACCAGAAGAGCGCGCGCGATCTGCACAAGCTGGCGCTGCGCGATGGAAAGCCGCCCGACCACGACCCTCGGCTCGATCTCCGCGCCCAAATTGCGCACCGCCTTTGCCGCGCGTTCGTTCATGACGCGGTCATCGACCATGAGCCCGTTGGAAAGCTCGCGGCCGAGGAAAAGGTTCTGCGCGACGGTGAGATCGGGCGCCAGCAGGATTTCCTGATGGACAAGAACGATGCCGCGCGTTTCGGCATCGACGGGTCCGGTGAAGATCACCGGCTCGCCGTCGATGCGGATCGTGCCTTTCGTCGGCTCCAGGTGGCCGGCGAGGATCTTCATCAGCGTCGACTTGCCGGCGCCGTTCTCGCCGATGATGGCGTGCACCTTGCCCGCGTGAAAGGAGAGGCCGATGTCGCGCAGAACCTCGACCGGGCCGAAGGATTTGGACAATCCTTCCACCCGCATGACCGGCACGGTACGGATCCCCGTTGCGTCAGCCATCAGCAGCAGCCGCCTCCCTTCGGGGCCGAACCATGAAGAGCCATCTGAAATCGGTTCTGCTAATTCTCATCAACCCCTATCGGCTTGTTTCCTTCCTGTTTCTGCCCACGAACGAGCAATCGCGGCAGGTTCTAAACCGATTAGCGTGAAGCGTCCTTCTTCGCAATCCACAAGCTGCGTTTGGGCGCGCCGGCTCCTGAACTTCCTGTTACCGCTGCGTCGCGAGGCCGACAAAACTAGTGGGGTTCCGCATCCGGCATTTCATACGTCATCCTCGCCACGCTGCCTGTCGGCCCTGGCCATTGTTCAGTCGGGAAGCGGGGCGCGCGGCCGTGCCTTCCGAATTGAAACAGGTGGCGCGACACACGCGCCCCACCGGCGATTTCTGTTCCCGCCTGTTCCGCTGCTCCCAGAGCCTCACGCTGAACCTGCCGAAGGGTAGTCACTCCGAACAGGTTCGGTGCTCGTCCCGGGGTCTGTGTGCCTTCTACCGGCACGCAGGGGTCATAGTGCCCCCAGGGGAACCTCCAGACGGGACCTCCCCGGCCATGATGCCACGTCAGCATCACGGCGGAGGCGCCGGCTCCTCCCCACGCAATCACCGTCATGATCGGTGTTCCCGATGGGAGGAACTGACGGGCATTATGGAGGAAGGGAAAAGAGCGTGGAGAGAAAGGGCGCAAAAAATTGCGGGAAGCGCGGAGATCGGCGGTTTTGGAAGGCAACCGGGCGCAGGTTTATCCACGTCCTGTTCGGCCCGGCACCCCTCATCCGACCGAGCTTCGCTCGGCCACCTTCTCCCACAAGGGGCGAAGGGGGAGCGTGGCAATGCCCGCTCCTGTGCCGAAAGACATCAACGGTGTTTGCGACACCATCATCGCCTATGCGCGGGATGCCGGTTTGCAGCCGTGGCGATGACAGCGCTTCCCCGTCCCTCGTTGGTGAAGCGTATCCCTTTGTCAGCATCTTGCCCGGCCGGGTGGCAAAGGACACAGGACTCCCCTACATAGTCGCGACCGTCGGCACTTCCCGTGCGCCCGCCTCTTCAAACGGCCGATCCATGCAACCGATCATCTCCATCCGCGACCTGTCCAAGACCTATGCGTCCGGCTTCAAGGCGCTGAAGACGATCAATCTGGAGATCGAGAAGGGCGAGATCTTCGCCCTGCTCGGCCCGAACGGCGCCGGCAAGACGACGCTCATCAGCATCATCTGCGGCATCGTCAATCCAGGCGACGGCAAGGTGACGGTCGCAGGCCACGACATCGTCCTGGAATACCGTGCGGCGCGCTCGCTGATCGGGCTGGTGCCGCAGGAACTGACGACGGATGCGTTCGAAACGGTGTTCGCCACGGTCAGCTACAGCCGCGGCCTTTTCGGCAAGCCGAGGGACGATGCGATCGTGGAAAGAACGCTTCGCGCGCTTTCGCTCTGGGACAAGAAGGATTCCAAGATCGTCACGCTCTCGGGCGGCATGAAGCGACGCGTCATGATCGCCAAGGCGCTGGCGCATGAACCGTCGATCCTGTTCCTCGACGAGCCGACGGCGGGCGTGGACGTGGAACTGAGGCGCGATATGTGGGAACTGGTGCGCTCGCTTCGCGCGACCGGCGTCACCGTCATCCTCACCACGCACTATATCGAGGAGGCCGAGGAGATGGCCGACCGCGTCGGCGTCATCAACAAGGGCGAACTGATCCTCGTGCAGGAAAAAGCCGAGTTGATGCGGCGGCTCGGCAAGAAGCAGCTCACCCTGCAACTCCTCGATCCGCTCGATCGGGTACCGGAAAGCCTCGGCGGCTACGGCCTCGAACGCGCGGACGACGGCAAGGCGCTGGTCTATACCTACGATACGCAGGGCGAGCGCACCGGCATCACCGCGCTTCTCGCCGACGTCGCCGCCGCCGGCATCCGCTTTCGCGACCTGCAGACGGACCAGAGTTCGCTGGAGGACATCTTCGTCAATCTGGTGAGCGAACGGTCATGAATTTCCAGGCGATGAAGGCAATCTACCTCTACGAGATGGCGCGCTGGGGACGCACCAAGCTGCAAAGCGTCATCTCGCCGGTGATTTCGACCTCGCTCTATTTCATCGTCTTCGGCGCAGCAATCGGCTCGCGCATCAGCGAAGTGGACGGCGTCAGCTACGGCGCCTTCATCGTGCCGGGATTGCTGATGCTGTCGCTGTTGCAGCAAAGCGTCTCCAACGCCTCCTTCGGTATCTATTTCCCGAAATTCGTCGGTACGATCTACGAGCTCCTTTCCGCGCCGATCTCCTATCTGGAAATCGTGGCGAGCTTCGTCGGCGCGGCGGCGACGAAGTCGATCATTCTCGGCCTCATCATCCTGGCGACGGCGGCGCTATTCGTACCGCTCAGGATAGAGCATCCGCTGGTCATGGTGCTGTTCCTGGTGCTGACGGCGGTGACCTTCAGCCTGCTCGGCTTCATCATCGGCATCTGGGCCGACGGTTTCGAGAAGCTGCAGATCGTGCCGCTCCTGATCATCACGCCGCTCACCTTCCTCGGCGGCAGCTTCTATTCCATCAAGATGTTGCCGCCGCTCTGGCAGACGATCACGTTGTTCAACCCGGTGATCTATCTGGTCAGCGGCTTCCGCTGGAGCTTCTACGGGCAGGCCGACGTCGATGTCGGCGCGAGCCTCGGCATGACCTTCGTCTTCCTCGCCATATGCCTCGCCATCGTGGCGTGGATCTTCAAGACCGGCTACCGGCTGAAGACGTGATCCGCCTGGCCCAGGGAACGGCCTTTGCCGGAATGATGATCCTTTTGGATGATTATTCCTTTGAGGCTCCTGACCGCGCTGGCATTTTCGCCGCGCCCGCCGGCCTTGCCACAGGCGTGCCGCGCGTCCGATATAGACGCCGGGAGATATGATCATGAGCCGCCTCAACGGACCCTACGCATCCGTCCTCGACCTCGTCGGGGAGACGCCCATCGTCGAACTGACGAAATTCGACACGGGCAAATGCCGCCTCTTCATCAAGCTCGAAAGCCAGAACCCCGGCGGCTCGATCAAGGACCGCATCGCGCTTTCCATGATCGCGGATGCCGAGCGCGACGGCAGGCTGGCGCCGGGCGGTACGATCATCGAGGCGACGGCCGGCAACACAGGCCTTGGACTCGCGCAAGTAGGGATTCCAAAGGGCTATCGCATTGTTCTCATCGTTCCTGACAAGATGTCGCGCGAGAAGGTGCAGCATCTGCGCGCGCTGGGCGCCGAGGTGCGGCTGACGCGTTCCGACGTCGGCAAGGGGCATCCGGAATATTATCAGGATATGGCGGAGAAGCTGGCGGCGGAAACGCCCGGCGCCTTCTACGCCAACCAGTTCTCCAACCCGTCCAACCCCGCCGCGCATGAACGCACCACCGGCCCCGAGATCTGGGAGCAACTCGGCCACGATGTCGATGCAGTGGTGGTCGGCGTCGGCTCGGGCGGCACGCTCACCGGGCTCGGGCGCTTCTTCGCGAAAGTGTCGCCGAAGACGGAGATGGTGCTCGCCGACCCGGCTGGGTCCGTGCTGGCGCCGCTCATCAAGACCGGCAAGATGATCGAGCCGGGAAGCTGGACCGTGGAGGGCATCGGCGAGGATTTCGTGCCGCCCAACGCCGACCTGTCGCTGGTGAAGAAGGCCTACTCCATTCCCGACAAGCAGAGCATGCTCGCCGTACGCGAACTCTTGTCGAAGGAAGGCATCCTCGCCGGCTCGTCTTCCGGCACGCTGCTTTCCGCCGCGCTGCGCTACTGCCGCGAGCAGACTGAGCCGAAGCGCGTCGTCACCTTCGTTTGCGACAGCGGCAACAAATACCTTTCCAAGGTCTTCGACGATGTGTGGCTCGCCGAGCAGGGCCTGTCCGACCGCGAGGCGCATGGCAATCTCTCCGACCTCGTCGCCCGCTCGCACCGGGAAGGCGCGACGCTCTATGTCGGCCCGGACGAGACGCTGCTCAACGCCTATGGACGGATGCGGCGCGGCGACGTCTCGCAACTGCCGGTACTCGACGGCGGCAGGCTCGTCGGCATCGTCGATGAGGGCGACATTCTTTCCGCGGTCGACGGCTCCTATGAGGGGCGCTGGGACCGCTTCAACGCGCCGGTGCGCACGGCCATGGCAAGCGAATTGCACACGCTCCAGGCCAGCCAGACGCTCGACGCGCTATTGCCTATCTTCGACCGCAACGAGGTCGCCATCATCTTCGACGGCGACGAATTCGTCGGGCTGGTCACCCGCATCGATCTCATCAACCATCTGAGGCGCGCCCGATGAACCATCCACGGAAAAACCGACTCGCATTCTCGACGCGCGCCATCCATGGCGGCCAGAGCCACGACCCGACCACGGGAGCGGTGATGGTGCCGATCTACGCCACGTCGACCTATGCGCAACAGAGCCCCGGCGTGCACAAGGGCTACGAATATGCCCGCAGCCAGAACCCGACGCGCATGGCCTTCGAGCGCGCCGTCGCCGATCTCGAAAGCGGTTCGGCCGGTTTCGCCTTCGCCTCGGGGCTCGCCGGCATCGGCACCATTTTCGAGCTTCTCGACAGTGGCGCCCATATCGTGGCGACCGACGACATCTATGGCGGCACCTTCCGCCTGCTCCAGCGCGTGCGCAGCCGCTCGGCCGGGCTCTCGGTCAGCTTCGCCGACTTCACCGATCTCGACGCGGTCGAGAAGGCGATCCGGCCGGAAACGAAGATGCTGTGGGTCGAGACGCCTACCAACCCGCTCCTGAAGGTGGTCGACCTCGAAGGCGTCGCGGCGCTCGCAAAACGCCACGGCCTGATCGCGGTCGCCGACAACACTTTCGCCAGCCCCTATATCCAGCGGCCGCTCGAACGCGGCATCGACATCGTCGCGCACTCGACCACCAAATATCTGAACGGCCATTCCGACATGGTCGGCGGCGCGGTGATCGTCGGCGAAAACGCCGATCTCCGCGACCGGCTGAAATTCCTGCAGAACGCCGTCGGCGCCATCGCCGGGCCATTCGACAGCTTCCTCGCGCTGCGCGGGGTGAAGACCCTGGCTCTCCGCATGGAGAGGCATTCGGCGAACGGGCTGAAGATCGCCCGCTGGCTCGAGGGACGCAAGGATGTCCGTCGCGTCTTCTATCCAGGGCTGGAAAGCCATCCGCAGCATGCCGTCGCCAAACGCCAGATGCACGCTTTCGGTGGCATGCTGACGGTGGTGCTCGACCGCGACCTGGCCGGCACCAAGCGCTTCCTCGAACGCGTACAGCTTTTCACGCTGGCCGAGAGCCTCGGCGGCGTCGAAAGCCTGATCGAGCATCCCGCGCTGATGACCCACGGCTCGATCCCCGCCGAGCAGCGGGAAGCTGTCGGTATTTCCGACTCGCTGGTGCGGCTTTCGGCGGGCATCGAGGACGGCGACGATTTGATCGCCGATCTGGAGCAGGCGCTGACGGCGTAAGGCGACGGGGTTGCCGTGCGTCCTTCGAGGCTCGCTCCGCTCGCACCTCAGGATGAGGGAGTCGGTAGCCGCCACACCGAGAAGTAGCGGCGGGCTTGCCGTGCGTCCTTCGAGGCTCGCTGCGCTCGCACCTCAGGATGAGGGAGGAGGTGTTCGCCTTTCCAGGATTACGTTCCGAGACCGGGATTACGTTCCGAGAGATGCGAAGGATGTGATATGCTTGTCTCGGTGCATCAGGATTTGGGATGCCGCCCACAAACCTCCCTCATCCTGAGGTGCGAGCGAAGCGAGCCTCGAAGGACGCACCAGATGCAATTCGAGATGACGGTTTACATGCTTCGCTGCTCCGACGGCTCCTACTATGTCGGCTCGACCAAACAGGAAATCGAGGCGCGAGTGTGGGAGCATAACAATCTTCCCATCGACGGCTATACGGCGCGGCGACGGCCGGTGACGCTCGTGTTTACGGAATCCTATGACCGCATCACCGACGCCATTGCACGTGAGAGGCAATTGAAAGGGTGGTCGCGGCGCAAAAAGGAAACGCTGATAGCTCTTGCCTATGAAAACCTGCCGGAACTTTCACAGCGTGGCCATCTGGTTCCGAAGAGGTGATGGGTTGGGAGTTTGCTGTGCGTCCTTCGAGGCTCGCTCCGCTCGCACCTCAGGATGAGGGAGACCTTCGGGCGTCATCCCGATCCTGAAGCGCTGCGCTCAGCGTAGTACACCTTGGGCCTCTCAGAACTTAACGCCACAAAGGGGCACCGACCCCCCTCATCCTGAGGTGCGAGCGAAGCGAGCCTCGAAGGACGCACTGCGGGCCCGCATATAATTTCTACCTCGGCACCGTGTCGGTCGGCGTCCGCTCCTCCAGAATGTCCTCCATGCGGATGGCGATGGCGGCTTTGATCCTGGGGTGGGTGAGGATGTAGAAGCGGTCAGCCTCTATGCCCTCGAAGGCGATGCGGGCGATATCGTCAGCCGTCAGCCTGCCGGACTCGACCGCCTTGCGTAGGCGGGCGTCGAACATTCCGGCGGATGGGTTTTTGGCGCCCAGTTCGGCCGGGCGGTTGCGCTCGGCATCGGCGATGCCGGTCGGGGCGAAGGCGGGGCATAGCACCGAAACCCCGATCCTGGCACCCTCGATCGCCAGTTCATGGCGCAGGCATTCCGAGAGCGTCACGACCGCATGCTTGGTGGCGCAGTAGACGCTCGACCCCGGCACCGAGAGGAAGCCGGCGACGGAGGCGGTGTTGACCACCCTGCCCTCCTCGCCTTTTTCGATCATCCTTGGCACGAAGGAGCGTATGCCATTCGCGACGCCCATCAGATTGACGCCGAGCGACCATTGCCAGTCGTCCACGGTCGTCAGCCAGCTATAGCCGCCGACGGCGACGCCTGCATTGTTGAAGAGAAGATGCACGTCGCCCATTTCGGCGAAGATGGCATCGGCTGCCGCCTGGACGTCCTCGGCCTTCGAAACGTCACAGCGGCGGATGAGCGGCGCGCTGCCGCCTGCGAGCAGGCCGCGCGTTTCCTCCAGCCCGTTCATGTCGACGTCGAGCAGGGCAAGCCGCATGCCCTTCGCGGCGGCGGTAAGCGCCAGCGCCCGGCCGATACCGCTGCCGGCCCCGGTGATCACCGCGACACGGCCGCCGAAGTCCTTGAAACCCCGGCCGGTCATTTCTTCCATCGTCGTCTCCTCTTCGCCGCTTTCCGTCATCAACAATGCGCCTTCCAACCCTTGACGGAAGGGATAGTTGAACGGCATGCTGCTTTGCAACATACCCGGTAGTATGTCGCAGGCAAGGGAGGAGCGACCCGCATGGCTTTCGCGCGCTTGAATGGCGCTGTAATGCACTACGAGGACGCCGGCGCGCGCGGCGGCAGGGCTATTGTCTTCTCCAATTCGCTTGGCACCGATTTCCGCATCTGGGACGGTCTTCTCGGCCATCTGCCGGCTGACCTTCGCGTCATCCGCTACGACAAGCGCGGCCACGGCCTCTCCGAGGCGACGGCCGGGCCATATGCCATGAAGACTTTGGCGGAGGACCTCGCCGCGTTGCTCGACCATCTCGGGGTCAAGGACGCAGCCGTCGTCGGGCTCTCCGTCGGCGGCATGATCGCGCTTGGCCTCGCCTCGCTCCGACCGGATCTTGTTTCGGCACTCGTTCTGATGGACACCGCGCACAAAATAGGCACCGTCGAGGGCTGGAACAGCCGCATCGACACGGTGCAAAGGGGCGGAATGGCGGCAGTGGCGGAAGGAATCCTGGCCGGCTGGTTCACGCAGGCTTATCGTGACAGCGTAGCCGACTTTGCCGGCTATCGCGCCATGCTGATGCGCAACGACATCGAGGGTTACACCGGTGTCTGCGCGGCGCTGCGCGACGCCGACCTCACCGAATCCACCCGCGCGCTGAGGATGCCGACGCTCTGCGTCGCCGGCGAGCACGACGCCACGACCTCGCCGACGCTCATGCGAACGACGGCGGACCTGATCGAGAGGGCACGGCTCGAAGTCGTGAGGGATGCGGGGCATATTCCATGCGTGGAGCGGCCGGGGGAAGTGGCGGGGCTGATCGCAGGATTTTTGAAGGAGGCGACCGGCTGAAGAAGCTGAGCGCATATGGGTAAGATGCAGTCTCTTCGCACCCCCTTCTGTCCGGCAGGACAGAGGGGGGTGTGCCGCCAAAATCGACTTCCGTTCAGTTTACACCCACGAAAGGCTTTTTCCTTTGACCTCCACAGTATCCGTTTCCCGCCATGGCGATGTCGCCGTCATCATGCTCGACAATCCGCCGGTCAATGCGCTCAGCCACCATCTGCGCGAACCGCTCGACGCGGCGCTCAAGGCCGAGCGCGATGACAGTAGCGTCAAGGCCATCGTCCTTGCCTGCGCGGGCCGGACCTTCGTCGCCGGCGCCGACATCACCGAATTCGGCAAGCCGCAGAAGGCGCCGAGCCTCCGCGACCTGATCGACACGCTGGAGTCGATCACGACGAAACCGACGGTCGCCGCGATCCACGGAACGGCGCTTGGCGGCGGTCTGGAACTGGCACTCGGGTGTCATTTCCGCGTTGCCGACAAGGGCGCGCGGCTCGGCCTTCCCGAAGTCAAGCTCGGCATCCTGCCGGGCGCGGGCGGCACGGTGCGGCTGCCTCGCATCGTCGGGCCGGAAAAGGCGGTCGCCATGATCGTCTCCGGTACGCCGATCGGCGCGCTGGAGGCGGAAGAGGCCGGGCTGGTGGATGCGCTCGTCGACAATCTGGTTGCGGACGCCGTCGCCTTCGCGCGCGAGGCGGCCGAAACCAACCGGCCGCTCGTCGCGGTGCGCGACCGTACTGCCAGGATCGAAGCCGCGCAGACGGATATGTCCGGTTTCGAGAAGGCCGCCGCGGAGGCAACCAAGAAAACACGTGGGCTCGAAGCGCCGCTTGCCTGCGCCGAAGCCGTGCGCAACGCCATCACGATGAAGTTCGACGACGCGCTCGACGCGGAGAGGAGGACGTTCGAGCGGCTTGTCGCCGGCGATCAGTCGAAGGCACAGCGCCACCTCTTCTTCGCCGAGCGCGAGGCCGCCCGTGTCGAAGGCGTCGGCAAGGAAGTGAGGCCGCGCGAGATCCGCAAGGCTGCGGTGATCGGCGCCGGCACGATGGGCGGCGGCATCGCCATGTCCTTCGTCAATGGCGGCATCCCCGTCACCATCCTCGAAATGAGCAAGGAAGCCCTCGACCGGGGCCTGGGCGTGATCGACAGGAACTACGGCATTTCCGTCTCGCGGGGGTCGCTGTCGCCGGAAGCGCACAAGAAGCGCATGGCGATGTTCACGCCGACGACCAGCTACGACGACCTCGCCGACGCCGACATCATCATCGAAGCCGTATTCGAGGAAATGGCGGTCAAGAAGGAGGTCTTCTCCAGGCTCGACGCCATCGCCAAGCCGGGCGCCATCCTGGCGTCGAACACCTCCTATCTCGACGTGAACGAAATCGCCGCGATGACCAAGCGGCCGGCCGATGTGCTCGGCATGCATTTCTTCTCGCCCGCCAACGTCATGAAACTGCTTGAAATCGTGCGCGGCAAGGAGACCGCGCCCGACGTCATCGCCACCGCGCTCGCCACCGCCAAGCGGATCGGCAAGGTCCCGGTCGTCGTCGGTGTCTGCCACGGTTTCGTCGGCAACCGCATGCTTTCGGCTCGCTCGGCCGACCTCGAATCGCTCCTGCTGGAAGGCGCGACCCCTCAGCAAGTGGACAAGGTCTTCACCGATTTCGGCTGGCCGATGGGACCCTTCGCGATGGGCGACCTTGCCGGGCTCGATATCGGCTGGCGCAACCGCAAGTCGCTCGGTAGAAAGGCCGCTATCGCCGACGCCATCTGCGAGATGGGGCGCTACGGCCAGAAGACTGGGCGCGGCTATTACGTCTACGAGAAAGGCTCGCGCACGCCGACGCCGGACCCCGAGATCGAAAAGCTGATCGAAGACAAGGCGCGCGAACTCGGCGTCAATCGCCGGACCATCTCCTCGGACGAGATCGCCGAGCGGACCATGTATCCGATGGTGAACGAGGGCGCGCGCATCCTCGAAGAGAAGATCGCTGCCAGGCCGTCCGACATCGATATCGTCTGGATCAATGGCTACGGCTTTCCCGTAGGCAGGGGCGGGCCGATGTTCTGGGCCGACCTTACGGGCCTGAAGAAGATCGCGGAAAGGCTGGAATACTGGCACGGCAAGACCGGCAAGGACGTTTTCGCGCCCTCGCTGCTCCTGAAGAAGCTCGCGGCTGAAGGCAAGGGCTTCTCGAGTCTGCAGGCGTCGAAGGCGTGACGGGTATCCCGCCCTTCCCCGCGCCATGGCCCTGGGAGAAGAGTTACCCGGCGGGACTTTCGCCGCGCGTCGAACTGCCCGTATGGCCGATCGGCTCGATCGTCGACCGTGCGGCCGAGCATTTCGGCGAAAAGGATGCCATCGTCTTCCGTGGCGCCTGCTGGACCTATGCGGAACTGAAGGCGCGGGTGGACGAGGCGGCGGCGGCGTTTTTACGCGCTGGAATCGGCAAGGGCGCGCGGATCGCGCTCTTCCTGCCGAACACGCTCTACCACCCGCTAGCCTTCTTCGGCGCCATGAAAGCGGGGGCAACGGTGGTGCATCTGTCGCCGCTCGACAGCCCGCGCGTCATCCAGCACAAGTTGGCCGACAGCGGCGCGCGCGTCGTGGTGACGACGAACATCGGCGAGATGGCGGCGGGCGCGGCCAAGCTCATCCCCGCGGGTATCATCGACCGGCTGATCGTGGGCGACGATGCGGCGTTCGGCCCTTCGCCGTTGACGGGCCCCATGCCGTCCGGCGAAGGCATCGAGACATTCGAGCAATTCGTCGCCGGTGCGGACACGGAAGCCGGCTTCCCATCGGTCGATGTCGGGGAACTGGCGCTGCTGCAATATACGGGCGGCACAACCGGAATGCCGAAAGGCGCCAAGCTCACCCATCGGAACCTGTCGGCGGCCGTGTCAAGCTACGATATCTGGTACACCGGCCAGGGCCTCTCCCGGAAGGGCGACGACCGGATCCTGCTCTTCCTGCCGCTTTTCCACATCTACGCGCTGACGACGATCCTGCTCAGGGGCCTGAATAACGGCAACGCGCTTCTCATGCACACGCGCTTCGACGCGGAGACGGCGCTCCTGGAGATCGAGAACGGCGCCACCAGCTTTCCCGGTGTGCCGACCATGTGGATCGCCATCGCGGCCGTTCCCGGCTTCGAGAAGCGCGATTTCTCCTCCATGCGCTACTGCGCCTCGGGCGGCGCGCCGCTGCCGGTCGAGGTGGGGCGCAAGCTGAAGAAGATCACCGGCCACGATATTCTCGGCGGCTGGGGCATGACCGAAACGGCGCCCGCCGGCACCAACATCCCTAGGGGGCGCGGCGACAAGATCGGTACGATCGGCGTGCCGCTGCCCGGAATCTACATGGATATCGTCGCGCTCGACGATCCGACACGCGTGCTGCCGCAAGGCGACACCGGGGAATTGCGCATCTTCGGCGACAACGTGACAAAGGACTATCTCAACCGCGAGAAGGAGCACGGCCAGTTCTTCTCCGACGGCGGCTTTTTGACCGGCGATATCGGCTTCATCGACAAGGAAGGCTTCTTCACCATAGTCGACCGCAAGAAGGACATGATCATCTCCGGCGGCTTCAACGTCTATCCGCAACTTATCGAGCAGATGATCTATGAGCACCCGGACGTACACGAGGTGCTGGTGATCGGCGTGCCGGATGATTATCGCGGCGAGGCCGCGAAGGCTTTCGTGACACTCAGAAAGGGCGCGCCGGAGCTAACACTCGATGCGCTGAAGGAATTCCTGAAGGACCGGGTCGGCAAGCACGAAATGCCGGCGCAACTCGAAATCCGTGAAAACCTGCCGCGCACCTCGGTCGGCAAGCTTTCCAAACTCGAACTCAAGCAGGAAGAGGCCGAGCGCCGCCAAGCGGCAAAGGCTTCATAAGGAGAAAGCCCGGACATGGTCGACGCAGTCATCGTATCCACCGCCCGCACGCCGATCGGCAAGGCCTACCGCGGCGCGCTCAACGACACCACCGGCGCGACGCTCGGCGCGCATGCGATCCGCGAGGCACTCAGGCGCTCGGGCGTGGAAGGCGGCGAGATCGAGGATGTCGTCATGGGCTGCGCCATGCAGGAAGGCACGACGGGCCTGAACGTCGCGCGCCGGGCTCTGCTGACCGCCGGGCTGCCGGTGACGGTGGCCGGCACGACGATCGACCGGCAATGTTCCTCCGGCCTGCAGTCGATGGCGCTGCTTGCCAACGCCATCCGCAATGACGGGGTGAAAGCCGGTATTGCCGGCGGGCTGGAATCGATCAGCCTCGTCCAGAACGATCACCGCAATACGTATAAGCTTCGCGATGAGAAGCTGATGGAGATCAAGCCGGACGTCTACATGCCGATGATCGACACGGCAGAGGTTGTCGCCAAGCGCTACAATATCTCCCGCGAAAAACAGGATGCATACGGTCTCGAAAGCCAGCGCCGTGTCGCGGCGGCGCGCGAAGCCGGGCGCTTCGACAAGGAGATCGCGCCGATCGACGTCACCATGGCCGTGGTCGACAAGGAGACCAAGGAGATCAGCCACAAGCAAGTGACGCTGGCGCATGACGAGGGCCCACGCCCCGACACGACAGCGGAAGGGCTCGCCAGCCTGAAGCCGGTGCGCGAGGGCGGCACGATCACGGCCGGCAACGCCAGTCAGCTTTCCGACGGTGCTTCCGCCAACGTCATGATGAGCGACAAGGAGGCTTCGAGGCGCGGGCTGGAACCGCTCGGCATATTGCGCGGCTTCAACGTCGCCGGTTGCGAGCCGGACGAGATGGGCATCGGCCCGGTCTTCGCCGTGCCCCGGCTCCTCGAACGGCATGGCCTTAAAGTCGACGATATCGGGCTTTGGGAACTGAACGAGGCTTTCGCCGTGCAGGTGATCTATTGCCGCGACCGGCTCGGCATCGACCCGGAGAAGCTCAACGTCGATGGCGGCGCCATCGCGGTCGGCCATCCCTACGGCATGAGCGGCTCCAGGCTCGCCGGCCACGCGCTGATCGAAAGCAAAAGGCGTGGGGTGAAATACGCCGTCGTCACCATGTGCGTCGGCGGCGGCATGGGCGCCGCGGGATTGTTCGAGATCAATTGAGGAGGATCGCCATGGACCTTCGCTTCACATCAGAGGAAAACGCCTTCCGCGAGGAGGTGAGAAACTTCCTGAAGGAAAAGATGCCGGAAGACATCCGCAAGCGGATGGTCGACGGGGAATCCATGGACAAGGACGACATCGTCCTCTGGACGCGCATCCTCGCCGAGAAGGGCTGGGCCGTGCCGCACTGGCCGGTCGAGTATGGCGGCACCGGCTGGGGGCCGATGCAGCAATACATCTTCCTGGAAGAGACGCAGAAATGGCCGGCGCCGCAGCCGCTCGCCTTCGGTGTCAACATGGTCGGACCGGTGATCTACACCTTCGGCAACGAGGCGCAGAAGAAGAAGTACCTGCCCCGCATCGTGGACCTGACCGACTGGTGGTGCCAGGGCTTTTCCGAACCGGGGTCCGGCTCCGACCTCGCCTCGCTGAAGACGCGTGCGGTGAAAGAAGGCGATCACTACATCGTCAACGGCCAGAAGACCTGGACGACGCTTGCGCAACATGCCGACTGGATATTCTGCCTCGTGCGCACCCATCCCGACGCCAAGAAGCAGGAGGGCATCTCCTTCCTCCTGATCGACATGAAGACGCCGGGCATCGAGGTCCGGCCGATCGTCACCATGGACGGCGGCCGCGAAATCAACGAGGTCTTCCTCACCGACGTGAAGGTGCCGGCGGAGAACCTCGTCGGCGAGGAGAACAAAGGCTGGGACTATGCCAAGTTCCTGCTGGGCAACGAGCGCACCAACATCGCGCGCATCGGCATCTCCAAGCAGCGCGTGGCGCGCATCCGTGAACTGGCGGGCCTGGAGATGGCAGGCGGAAAGCCGCTGATCGAGGACCAGCGCTTCCTCGAAAAGCTCGCCTCGATCGAAATCGACCTGAAGGCGTTGGAACTGACGCAACTCCGCGTCGTGGCGGCGGATGCCAAGCGCGGCAAGTCCGGCAAACCGGACCCGGCCTCGTCAATCCTCAAGATCAAAGGCTCGGAAATCCAGCAGGCGACCACGCAGCTTCTGATGGAGGTGATGGGGCCCTACGCCATGCCCTACCAGCCGCACAATGACGACCGCTGGAACGAGCCACCGATCGGCCCGGACTACGCCGCGTTCGCCGCGCCGACCTATTTCAACACGCGCAAGGTCTCGATCTACGGCGGCTCGAACGAGATCCAGAAGAACATCATCGCCAAGGCGGTGCTGGGATTTTGAGGATGGTCGACAGGTATGGAGCCGGCGAAACGGGCAGGCTTGCCACCAGTCGTCAGCGTTCGAGATTCGCGACTTCCCGTTTGCGGTCGTCATCCTCCGGCTTGAGCCGAAGATCCGTGCCGTGACCCGACCACCTCGCCAACGGTGCCAATAGCAAGGTTCCAATCATGGATTTCGAACTCTCCGAAGAACAATCCATCCTGAAGGATTCGCTCACCCGGCTGCTTGCCGACAATTACGGCTTCGAAGAGCGCAAGAAGCACATGGCGGCGCCGGAAGGCTGGAGCGCCGGCATGTGGGGCAAGTACGCCGAGATGGGGCTGATGGCGCTGCCTTTCGCAGAAGAGGATGGCGGTATCGGCGGCGGGCCGGTCGAGACTATGATCGTGATGGAGGCGCTCGGCGGCGCGCTGGCGCTGGAGCCCTATTTCCCGACCGTCGTGCTCGGCGGCGGCTTTCTGCGTCTCGGCGGCAATGACGCGCTGCGGGCCGAGCTTGCACCACAGGTCGCCGAAGGATCGCTGAAACTCTCCTTCGCGCATACCGAACGCAACTCACGCTACGATCTCAACCAGGTCGAGACGGCGGCAAGGAAAGACGGCACGGGCTGGCGGATCTCCGGCGCCAAGGGCGTCGTCATCGGCGGCGACAGCGCCGACAGGCTGATCGTCACCGCACGCACCGCCGGCGGTAAGGGCGACGAGAAAGGCATCGGCCTCTTTCTCGTGGACGCCAACGCGGAAGGTGTGACGCGGCGCGGCTATCCGATGCAGGACGGCCAGCGCGCGGCCGAAATCACGCTGGAGAATGTTTCCGTGCCGGCCGATGCCGTTTTCGGCGATCCGGAGGACGGGCTGCCGCTTATCCATCGCGTTGTCGACCAGGGCATCGCGGCGCTTTCGGCAGAGGCGGTTGGCGTGATGTCGGCAATGCACGCGCTGACCGTCGACTACATGAAGGTCAGGAAGCAGTTCGGCGTGCCGATCGGCTCGTTCCAGGTCCTGCAGCATAAGGCCGTCGACATGTTTGTCGCGATCGAGCAGGCGCGATCGATCACCTATTTCGCGACGATGATGGCCGACAGCGAGGACGACGCCGAACGGGCGCGCGCCATGCACGCCGCCAAGGCCGAGATCGGGCGCGGCGGAACGCTGGTTGGGCAGAACGCAGTGCAGATCCATGGCGGTGTCGGCATGACCATGGAATATGCCGTCGGGCACTATTTCAAGCGCATGACCATGATCGATTTCACCTTCGGCGACAGTTCCTACCATCTCGGCAGGCTGGCGAAGATGGGCGGGCTGTTCGCGACGTAGACGCCTTTCCCTCCCTATTTGTATGAGGGGGAACGCTTCGACATCTTCTTGCTTCCATCGTAGAATGGTTCGTCAGCCATTGCGAGGTGCCGCCATGACCGATCCGATCCCGTTCACGCCTGATCTCTCGGTGAAACCGGAGGTCACTGCCTTTTACGACAAGGAAACCGGCACGATCTCTTATGTCGTGAAGGATCCGAAATCCGATGCCTGCGCCGTGATCGATTCGGTCATGGATATCGATTATGCGGCCGGCCGCATCGCCTATGCCAACGCCGATCGGATCATCCAGCACATCAAGGATCACGGGCTGAAGCTCGAATGGATCATCGAGACGCATGCCCATGCCGACCATCTCTCGGCCGCGCCCTATATCCAGCAGAAGCTCGGCGGCAAGATGGGTATCGGCGAGAACATCAAGATCGTGCAGGACACGTTCGGCAAGATCTTCAACGAGGGCACCGAGTTCCAGCGCGACGGCTCGCAGTTCGACCGCCTCTTCACCGATGGCGACAGCTACACGATCGGCTCGATGACGGCCTACGTCATGGAGACGCCGGGGCATACGCCGGCCTGCATGACGCATGTGATTGGCGATGCCGCCTTCGTCGGCGACACGCTCTTCATGCCGGACGGCGGCTCGGCTCGTGCTGACTTCCCCGGCGGCGACGCGCGCACTCTTTTCCGCTCTATCAAGCGCGTGCTGGAACTACCGTCTCAAATGCGCCTTTTCATGTGCCACGATTACGGACCGAATGGCCGCGACATCAAATGGGAGACGACCGTCGCCGACGAGCGGGCGCACAATATCCATGTCCATGACGGTGTGAGCGAAGACGAGTTCGTCAAGGTGCGCGAGGCGCGCGACAAGACGCTTTCCATGCCGAAGCTCATCATCCCCTCGCTGCAGGTGAACATGCGCGCCGGGCATGTGCCGACCGATGGCAGCGGCAAGCCTATGCTCAAAGTTCCGCTTAACGGCCTTTGAACGGCAAGCAATCCAGCCTAAGCCGCCCCACCATCAACAGGAATTGAAAGTCATGGATATTCGCCCGATCGCCGACGGCTTCGCCGTCACCGGACAGATCACCGCCCGCGACGTGAAGACGATCGCCGAGGCCGGCTACAAGACCATCATCTCCAACCGCCCCGACAGCGAGGACGGTGCCGTGCCGCACGGCGACATAGAGAAGGCGGCCGAAGCGGCCGGGCTGAAATTCGTCTATCTCCCCGTCGTTTCCGGCGCCATGACGACCGACAATGTCCGCGACATGGCGGCGGCTCTCGACGAGGCGGAAACGCCCGTGCTCGCCTATTGCCGTTCGGGCACGCGCTGCACGAACCTGTTCGGGCTGGTGCAACAGATGAAGGGGTGAGGAGTGCTGGCCGAAGGCTTCGCGGTGGGTTGCGTGCGTCCTTCGAGGCTCGCTGCGCTCGCACCTCAGGATGAGGGAGGTCTGCGCGAGGCCTCTTATCCTGAGGTATCAATGCGGCGGACGGGCTTCAAAAGTCGAGTAGAAAACCTCCAGTAAAGGGGAAAGGCAAGCGCAAGCGGTCCTCATCCTGAGGCGCGAGCGTAGCGAGCCTCGAAGGACGCACCTCTCTCCATCCCTCTCAATACATCCAGCGGATCAAGAACAGCGAGATCGCCGGGAAGATGGTCAGGATCGCCGTGCGCACGATATCGCTGATGACGAAGGGGATGACGCCGCGATAGGTCGCGGAGATGGGCGATTTCGCCATCGAATTGATGACGAAGAGGTTCATGCCGACCGGCGGCGTGATCAGTCCGACCTCGACCACGATCAGCGCCAATATGCCGAACCAGATCGCCAATTCTTCCTTCGGCAGGCCGAAATCGAGCTCGATGATGATCGGATAGAAGATCGGGATGGTAAGCAGGATCATGGAAAGCGAATCCATGACGCAGCCGAGCGCCAGATAGAGCAGCAGGATCGCGGTCAGCACCAGCCATGGGCTGTAGCCGGAACCGGCGATATAGGCGGCCGTCACCTGCGGCAGTTGCGAGAGCGCCAGGAAAGAATTGTAGAAACTGGCGCCGAGCACGATGAAGAAGATCATGGCGCTGGCGCTCGCCGTGCCGAGGATGGCCTCGGCCATCGACCGCCGGGTCAGACCACCATTCGCCCAGGCGATGATGCCGGTGCCGGCGGCGCCCACGGCCGCGCCTTCCGTCGGCGTGAACCAGCCGAGATAGATGCCGCCGACGACGGCGAAGAATACCAGGAGCACCGGCCATACGTCGATCAGCGCGCGGAAGCGCTCGGCGTAAGGCGCCGGCTCGCGCGTGCCGGCCTCATTCGGGTGAAGCCGGACATAGATCGAGATCGCAATCATATAGCCGATCGCAGCGAGCACGCCGGGCACGACAGCGGCGAGGAAGAGCTTGGCGATGTTCTGCTCGGCGAGGATGGCGTAGATGACCAGCACCACCGAGGGCGGGATGAGGATGCCGAGCGTCCCGCCGGCGGCGAGCGTGCCGGTCGCCAGCGCTTCCGAATAGCCGTAGCGGCGCAGTTCCGGCAGCGCCACCTGCGCCATGGTGGCGGCGGTCGCCAGCGACGAGCCGCAGATCGCGCCGAAGCCGGCGCAAGCGCCGACCGCCGACATCGCAACCCCACCGCGCCGGTGGCCGAGCCATTTCTCCGCCGACTTGAAGAGCGAGCGCGACATGCCGCCGAGCGAGGCGAACTGCCCCATCAGGAGGAAGAGCGGCACGATGGAAAGCGAGTAGTCGGAAAAGGTCGTGTAGGTTTCGGATTTGAGCTTGGAGAGGATCGGCAGCGTCGTGCCGGTCACGATCCAGGAGCCGACCAGCCCGCAAAGCAGCATCGCGAGCCCGATCGGGATACGGGCGAAGATCAGGAACAGCAGGACCGGAAACGAGGCCAGCCCGATTTCGAGGCTGGTCAATGCATGCCTCCCTGCGTGGGTGGAAAAGCCGGCCTTCCGGTGACGACCTCGCCGACGCGGACCGCCAGCATGTAGAAGGAAACGATAACCGCGACGGCGGCGCCGACCATGGCGAAGGCGTAACCCCACCAGACCGGATATTGCAGGATGAAAGTCGTCTCGCCGTAACGCATCTTATCTATCGCACCGACGCCGAGTCGCCAGGCGATGAGCAAGATGACGGCCGTCATCAGAAGTTCGCTCACAAGGTCGATCCAGCGGTTCACCCGATCCGGCAGGAAGGACGTGAAGACATCGACCGTCGCATGGCCGCGGCTCAACTGGCACCAGGGCAGGAAGGCGAAGATGGCGAAGCCGGCGCCGTCCTGCACCATCTCGTAGTCACCCGGCACCGGCCCGATGCCATGGCTCGCCAGCACCCTTGCGCCGCTGCGCAGCCAGCCGAGCGGAAGATCGAGGAAGGCGAGATAGTCCGGCGTGTGCGAATAGGCGACCGTGACGACGGCGCGGCCGAGGATGCTGGCCATGGTGAGCGCCGTTATGGCGACCAGCACGGCGCCGCCCAGTATCGCAAGCGACCGGGCGAGCCAGGCGACAGTGCGCGTCAGGTTCATCCGTCCCTCTCCTGCGGCTGATCCGGAAAATGCAGAGATGCCAGCGACGGATCACCTTTCCATATCGAAAAGGGGATCGCCGCCAGCGTATTTTCTCTATGCCTTGGTGTATTTCTCGATGAGCGAGCGAGCCTTGTCGATCAGCGCCTGGCCGTCGACTCCCTTGCCCTTCATCTCCTCGATCCATTTGGCGTAGACCGGCTCGGCCGCTTTCTTCCAGCGGTCCACTTCGGTCTGGTCGAGTTCGATGATGTTGTTGCCGAGCTTGACCGCCTTCTCGCGCGACGGGCCGTCCCAATAGGCCTGCGTCTTACCGGCGAAGGCGGAGAAGTCGGCGCCGGAATTGTCGTCGATGAATTTCTTCAGATCCGGGGACAGACTCTCGTATTTCGGCTTGTTCATGGCGAGCACGAAGGCGGTCGTATAGAGCGCGCGGTCGCCGTGGAACTCCGTGTGGTTGTGGACGAGTTCCGGCACCTTCAGGGCGTCGGTGACTTCCCAGGGGATGACGCAACCGTCGATAACGCCCTTGGACAACGCCTCTGTGATCGCCGGGACGGGCATGCCGACGGCAGTAGAGCCAAGCTGCTCCAGCATGCCGGTGATGACACGGGTCGGCGCGCGCAGCTTCTTGCCCTTCATGTCCTCGAGCTTGTTGACAGGGTCGTGCGTATGGATGACGCCTGGCCCATGCACCCAGGTCCCGAGGATGTGGACGTTCTTGAAATCCTGCCCTTCCATGTCGCTCTGGAACAGGTCCCAATAGGCGCGCGAGGTGGCCTCGGCGTTCGTCATCATGAAGGGCAGTTCGAAGACCTCGGGGCGCGGGAAGCGGCCCGGCGTGTAGCCAACCACCGTCCAGACGATATCGACGGCGCCGTCGATCGCCTGGTCCATCAGTTCCGGTGGCTTGCCGCCGAGTTGCATGGACGGGTAGCGCTGGACCTCGATGCGGCCGCCCGAGGACTTCTGGACATTGTCGGCCCAGACATCGAGCACGTATTTCGGCACGTTGGCCTGCGCCGGCAAAAACTGATGCAACTTCAGCGTCACTTCGGGCGCGGCGAATGCCTTGCGGACGCCGCGCAATCCGCCGGTAGCGGCCACGGCGCCGACGGCCGCCATTCCTTTCAGGAAATCCCGTCTCATTGTCGTCCTCCCATTTTTTTGTTCCATCCCGAATGCCACTTTCCAGCATTTTCGGGAAAGCGCAATGTCGCATGCCGACCTGTAACGAAAAAGACCGACTTTGGGCTGCAATCGTAACGTTTCGGGCGCAGCCGCCCACCCATCACAGGGGCAGTGCGGTCGTCTCCTTGAGCGTTTGCAGCACGATCGAAGTCTTCACGTGCTGCACCGATTCGTGGGGCAGGAGCACGTCGTTGACGAATTCGGCGAGCGACTTGAGATCCGGGGTCACCACCTTGACGAAATAGTCCATCTCGCCGGTCAACGCGTGCGCCTCCAGCACTTCCGGCAGCCGCGCCAGAAGCTCGGCGAAGCGGCGCGCATTGTCGCGGTTATGCGTGGCGAGCGTGACCGAGATGATGTTGACGAGCGGAAAGCCGAGGCGGTCGCGATCGAGCACCGCGCGATAACCGCGGATCAGCCCCTCTTCCTCCAGGCGCTGCCGGCGGCGCGAGCATTGCGACGGCGACAGATTCACGCGCTCGGAAAGGTCGTTGTTGGTGAGCCGCGCGTCTGCCTGTAGAAGCGCGAGTATCTTGCGGTCGAAAGCGTCAATCGTTTCTGATTCACTCATAAACCCATCTTAGCATGCATGAATTACGCATGCGAGGCTCATTTCAAGCGTTTGAATGCAAGCACCGTGCGGAGGATCGGGTTTACTATCGCGTCCAGTAGAAGTGCGTCCTTCGAGGCTCGCTTCGCTCGCACCTCAGGATGAGGGAGGTTGGTGCCTTTCGCCAGCCGGGATGTCAGCGTGAAACTACCGGAGGTGCCGGCGCAACCTCACTCTTTCGAAGAGCCCAGCGCGGCCGCCCTCTCCGAGGTGTCTTGCACACCCCCTCCGCAGTTTCGCGCGGGCCTCAACCTGGGGGCCTTGCACGGCCTCCCTCATCCTGAGGTGCGAGCGAAGCAAGCCTCGAAGGACGCACAAGAAACGAGGAGCAATGCCATGGGACCTTTTCCGCACGACGCACCGCCCGCCACGATCGGCAAGGAGAATCCCGCCGGCACCGACGGGTTCGAGTTTGTCGAGTTCGCGCATCCCGAGCCACAGAAGCTCGCCGAACTGTTCGAGCGGATGGGCTATGTCGCGGTGGCAAAGCACAAGACCAAAGACATCACAGTCTGGCGGCAGGGCGACATCAACTACGTGGTCAACGCCGAGCCCGGCAGCCACGCGATGCGCTTCGTGGAAGAGCACGGTCCCTGCGCGCCGGCCATGGCGTGGCGGGTGGTCGATGCGAAGCACGCCTTCGACCATGCCGTCGCCAAGGGCGCTACGCCCTACACGGGGAAGGACAAGACGCTCGACGTGCCGGCGATCGTCGGCATCGGCGGCTCCCTCATCTATTTCGTCGAGACCTATGGCAAGAAGGGTTCCGCGTATGATGCCGAGTTCGACTGGCTCGGCGCAAGCGACCCGAAGCCCAAGGGCGTCGGCTTCTACTATCTCGACCACCTGACCCACAACGTCTATCGCGGCAACATGGACAAGTGGTGGGATTTCTACCGTGACCTGTTCGGCTTCAAACAAATCCATTTCTTCGACATCGACGGGCGCATCACCGGTCTCGTCTCCCGCGCGATCACCTCGCCCTGCGGCAAGATCCGCATTCCGCTCAACGAATCCAAGGACGAGACCAGCCAGATCGCCGAGTACCTGAAGAAATATAACGGCGAAGGCATCCAGCATATCGCCGTCGGAACGGACAATATCTACGACGCGACTGACAGGCTGGCTGACCGAGGGCTGAAGTTCATGCCCGGGCCGCCGGATACCTATTACGAGATGTCGCAAGCCCGGGTGAACGGCCATGACGAACCGATCGAGCGGATGAAGAAATACGGCATCCTGATCGACGGCGAGGGCGTGGTCGACGGCGGCATGACCAAGATCCTGCTGCAGATATTTTCCAGGACCGTGATCGGCCCGATCTTCTTCGAGTTCATCCAGAGGAAGGGCGACGAGGGCTTCGGCGAAGGCAATTTCCGCGCGCTGTTCGAATCCATCGAAGAGGATCAGATCCGGCGCGGCGTCATCAAGGTCGAAGCCGCGGAATAAGTTTCCAGAGGGAGGAAGCGCCGGCCCACGAGCCGGCGTAAAACGACCGGCCTGTCGGGGCAACCTACAGGCCGGTCGTTCAACTACAATTGCGGGATCGCTTCCGCCAGCGCCAGCAGCCCGGCCTCCAGGTCAGATCGCTTCGTGTTCTCGTCCGGATTGTGGCTGACGCCATCTATAGACGGCACGAACAGCATCGCCGAAGGCAGGACGCGCGATACGTTCGTCGCATCATGCAGCGCGCCGGACGGCATGCGGCGCCAACGGCCGGGCGCGACACGGGCCGCTGCATCTGCCAGCGCCTCGATTATTCCGGCATCCATCGGAACCGGATCGGCTGTGAAGCCGATGCTGACAGAAAGATCGAGCTTTTGAGCTTCTGCAACTCGCCTGGCGACGGCGAGAGCTTCAGCGAGCAGGCGGTCGAGGCGGGTCGCATCGGGATCGCGCATCTGCACTGAAATCGTCGCCGAGCCCGGCACGATCGACGGTGCGTTTGGTTCCACGACAATCCGGCCGAGCGTCCAGACGGTGCGCTCGGTGACCAGCGGAGCGAAGGCTGCGTCGAGTTCGTTCGCGAAGCGATAGAAGCCGCGAACGGCATCGCGGCGCATTGGCATCGGCGTGGTGCCGGCATGGTTTGCCTCGCCTGAAAAGACGAGCGTGGTCGACCGCACACCGACGATGGCCTCCACCACACCGAGCATTTCACTCGTCCTGTCGAGTACGGGACCCTGTTCGATATGTGCTTCGACATAGGCTGAAAACAGCTTGGGTGGCACTTCCCGGACTTCGGCGATCTCATGGGCTCGCCGGCGTGCCTCCGCAAGTGTGATCCCTTGCGCGTCGGTCAGCCGGTCGGCCGCATCTTCGGCCATCGTGCCCGCCCAGACGGCGCTTCCGGTCAGGCCGCCGAAGCGGCCCTCCTCATCCTGGAAGGAGACACAGGCGATGCGCGGTCCACCGGTTTCACGCGCGGCGCGTGCAAGTTCCAGCCCGCAAGCCACGCCGTAGATGCCATCGAGCCAGCCGCCGAGCGGCTGGGTATCGCTATGCGAGCCGACCAGAAGGCAGGGCCCGTCCCCCGGCGGCAGGCCGAAGAGATTGCCCCACGGATCGACTATAGTCTCCAGCCCTACCTCCTTCATCCGCGCGGCGAGCCAGACCCGCGCTTCCATGTCAGCATCGCTGAAAGCCGGGCGGCGGACACCCTTGCCGGCGCCGCCGATGCGGCGCAGTCGATCGAGTTCGGCCAGCATCCTTTCAGGCTTGACCGGAATGCGCCTCTTTCCCGACATGTCAGGAAGCCCTTTTTTGCACCGCCGCCAGAGCCTGTTCCAAGCTCCTGGGGTCACCGACAAGATTGGCCAGCACTAGAACCAATCGCGCATTAAGCGCCGCGCTTTCCTCGAAGGAGAGCCCCTCATGCGCGGCCATGAGCGCGGCATAGAATTCGTCGCCGCGAGGGCCGAGGCGGTCGCGCCCGATCTCCTGCTTGTCGCTCATCCAGCCGACTTCCCCGTTGCTCGCGCCATTGCAGTTCCTATCTTCGCCGGCGTGGCGTCGCCGAAGCGCGCGGCGATGTGCTGGTCCGGCCGGATGAGGTAGACCATGCCCGCGCCGTAGCGAGCGGTTACGAGGCCTTCCGTATCCAGGAGGATCGTGTCGGCGTTGTCGCCGCCTTGCCCCTGGTCGTGGGTGACCACAATGCGCTCTACGCACGGCGGCGTTTCTTGCGGCAATTTCGCCTCCACCGCCATCAGAGCGAAGCGGCCGCCGACATGGTTGAGCAGCCAGCCGCCCCTGCCGTTCTTGACCGGAGCATCCGGCATCGCCGAACCCGGCATGACACCGCCCTCGCCTTCCGCGCCCGATTGCAAGGAAAATCCCGCCAGCGAGCAGGGCTTGGACAGACGGCCGGAATTGACAAGCCGGCGAGCGAAATCGTGCTCGCCGGCGAGATGAAGCACCGAGTCACGGAACAGCCTCTCCATCTTCGATTTCGGCGTCATGAAGGAGGTGGCGCGGGCCGAGTTCAAGATGTTCTCGTCGGCGCCGAAGACGCGCTCCTCGTCATAGGTGGCGATCAGGCTTTCCGGCGCCTCGCGTTTAAGCACCAGCGCCAGCTTCCAGGCAAGATTGTCGACGTCCTGGATGCCGCCATTGCCGCCGCGCGCGCCGAAGGGCGAAACGATATGGGCGCTGTCGCCGGCGAAGACGATGCGGTCATGGACGAAGTTTTGCAGCCGCCGGCACTGGAAAGTGTAGACCGAAACCCAGTCGAGCGTGAAATCGGAATGACCGAGCACCTTCTCGATGCGCGGGATGACATGCTCGGGCTTCCTCTCTTCCTCCGGGTCGGCATTCGGCCCAAGCTGGAGGTCGACGCGGTAGATATCGTCCGGCTGCTTATGCAGAAGCGCCGACTGGCCGGAATGGAAAGGCGGCTCGAACCAGAACCAGCGCTCGGACGGAAAATCCGCCTTCATCTCGACATCGGCTATCAGGAACCGTTCCTCGAAGGCATGGCCCTCGAAATCGAGGCCCAGCATGGAACGCGTGGAAGAGCGGACGCCGTCGCAGGCGATCAGCCAATCCGTCTCAAGCGTATATATACCGTCGGGCGTCTCGACCGTCACGCGCGCGCCGTCGGCCAGCTTTTCCAGAGAGACGAGGCGATTCTTCCATCTGAGGTCGATCAGGTCGGGAAAATCGGCCGCGCGCTCGACCAGATATTGTTCGACATAATATTGCTGGAGGTTGATGAAGGCCGGCATCTTGTGGCCGGGCTCCGGCAGCAGATCGAAATTCCACACCTCGCGGTCGCGATGGAACAGCCGGCCGACCTTCCAGGTGACACCCTTCTCCACCATGCGTTCGCCGACGCCGAGCCGGTCGAAGATTTCCAGCGTGCGCTTCGACCAGCAGATGGCGCGGCTGCCGAGCGAAACGACATCGTTGTCGTCGAGAACGACCGAGGGGATGCCGTGCAGCGCAAGGTCGATCGCCATCGACAGTCCCACCGGCCCCGCGCCGACGATCGTGACCGGATAGCGGCCGGGCTTCACGCCCCGTAATTCAGGCGGCGTCGCATAGGGGAACGGCTTGTAGGAATAGCGGGGCATCCAGGTTCACGCTTACGGAACGGATTGCGGGATAATCGGCAGAGCCATCACCGTCCTTCCGCCAGCGCGGCGTCAATGTCGTCGGCTCTCTCGAAATCAAGGAAGAACTCATCGAGTTGCGGCGGCTTCACTTCTGTCCCAGCGAGCATGGCATGCACCTGCCCTCGATGATGAATCTGATGCTGAAAGAGATGCGCCAGAGTGTTGTCTATCCGCTCCTGCAACTGGCCCTTTTCACCGCGATCGGTGGTTACCTTCCGCGGCAGATCAGCTTCAGCGAGACCATCACAGAAGCGAATGAGACGCCAGTCGACCTTTGCCTGAAGCGGTATCAGATCAGAGGCATGACTGAAGACGCGCTCATCGCGGAAAACCGCGAGGCCCAATCCGCCCTCCTCCAGCGCGTCGACGTACAAAGTATCGACGAAATAGATATGCGACAACGTCTCGGCGATCGAAGGAAAGAACGACGTGCGCCTCGCGGTGAAAGCCTCCGTGTCGAGCCGCGCACAGGCACGCAGGAGCACATGATTTGCCCAACGGTTGTTGCGTGCCATGGCGGCGAAATGGCCGGTCAGCGCGCTCAAAGTTTTTCCTCCCGATGCTCCACCGAGACACCTATCCCTGCAATTCCTCCCACATCGCCTTGTCGCGCTCGGCGGTC
The DNA here is from genome assembly GCF_031656215.1 of Mesorhizobium koreense. Taxonomy (NCBI): domain Bacteria; kingdom Pseudomonadati; phylum Pseudomonadota; class Alphaproteobacteria; order Hyphomicrobiales; family Phyllobacteriaceae; genus Mesorhizobium; species Mesorhizobium koreense. The sequence goes on from NZ_CP134228.1 coordinate 4,699,875, forward strand.
CAGATGCGCGGATTATCGATGCCGAGCGCCTCGTCATAGGCGCGCGCGACGTTGAAGGGCAGGCAATGCTCGTAGATGGCGTAGGTCGAGAATTTCGAGTCGCAGGCGGCGCGGGCTGCGTCCCAGGCCTCCTTCAGCGAGCCGCCGCCCTGCGCCACCCGCGCCACCGGACGATAGGTCGAGAGCACGAAATCCTTGGTCAGGTCGAGCGCCTCGTTGACCCTTTCTTCGCCCACCAGCGCGTCGCCACGGCCGGGCGCTATGGCGTCGGGCCCAAAGGCACGGACGGCCTCCAGCGTCGTCGGCCAGTCGGAAAAGTGCCCGTCGCCGCAATAGCAGGCCGATTTGTATTCGACGATATCGCCGGTGAACATGACGTTCTCGTCCGGCACATAGGCGACGATATCGCCGGCCGTGTGGGCGCGGCCAAGGAACATGAGGTCGACGCGGCGCTTGCCCATGTAGACGGTCATGCGATCGCTGAATGTCAGTGAAGGCCAGGTCAGGCCCGGAATGGACTCATGCCCTTCGAACAGGCGCGGGAAGCGGCCGAACTCCGAATCCCAATCCTCCTTGCCGCGTTCCGCCACCTGCGCGCGGGCGACATCCGACATGATGATCTCCGACGCGTCGTAAGCCGAGGCGCCGAGCACACGGACCGCGTGATAGTGGCTGAGCACGACATATTTGATCGGCTTGTCGGTGACGGTCCTGATCTTCTCGATCACCTTGCCGGCGAGCCTCGGCGTTGCCTGCGCGTCGACGATCATGACCGAATCCTCGCCGATGATGACGCCGGTGTTCGGATCGCCCTCGGCGGTGAAAGCCCAGAGGTCGCGGCCGATCTCGGTGAAGGAGATTTTCTTCTCGGCGAGGTCGCCGGTGGAAGCGAATTTCTTGGGCAAGGTCAGATGCTCCGGTTGCAGTTCATAGGTCGTGCGTCCTTCGAGGCTCGCTCCGCTCGCACCTCAGGATGAGGGAGGTTGGTGCCTTCCATAGATAAGCGTAATGCTCAATGGCTGTGCTGGGAGCCTCAAGTTGAGAGAAGCTGCGCTCCGACCTCCCTCATCCTGAGGTGCGAGCGGAGCGAGCCTCGAAGGACGCACCAAACATTCCTCCTCACCTCTCGTATTTTTCCACCTTCTGCTCGATGGCGCCGAAGATCGAGCGGCCTGCCTTGTCCTTCATCTCGATCCGCACGTGGTCGCCGAAGCGCATGAAGGGCGTCGTGGGCGATCCTTTCTCGATGGCCTCGATGGTGCGAATCTCGGCGATGCAGGAATAGCCGGCGCCGCCCTCGGCTACCGGCTTGCCTGGCCCGCCGTCGAGCTTGTTGGAGACGGTGCCGGAGCCGACGATGGTGCCGGCCGCAAGCGCCCTTGTCTTCGCCGCATGCACGATCAGCGTCGGGAAGTCGAAGGTCATGTCGATACCGGCATTGGCGCGTCCAAAGGGCTTGCTGTTCAGATCGACCATCAAGGGCAGGTTCACCTTGCCTCCGTTCCAGGCATCGCCAAGCTCGTCCGGCGTCACCGCGACCGGCGAGAAGGCGGAGGACGGTTTGCCCTGGAAGAAACCAAAACCTTTGGCGAGTTCGGCCGGGATCAGGTTGCGCAGCGAAACGTCGTTGACCAGCATGACGAGGCGAATGGCAATGCCTGCCTCATCCGCGCTTGCCCCCATCGGCACGTCGTCCGCGATGACTGCGACTTCCGCCTCCATGTCGATGCCGTAGGCCTCGTCGGCCAGCACGATCGGATCGCGCGGCCCAACGAACGTGTCGGAACCGCCCTGATACATCAGGGGATCGGTCCAGAAGCTTGCCGGCATCTCGGCCCCACGCGCCTTCCGCACCAGTTCGACATGGTTCACATAGGCCGAACCGTCCACCCATTGATAAGCGCGCGGCAGGGGCGACATCGCCTCATGCTCATGGAAGCGCTCGGACGGCACAGAGCCGAGTTCCAGCGACTCGGCAAGGGCGGCCAGATGCGGGGAAACCCTCGTCCAGTCGTCGAGCGCCGCCTGCAGCGTCGGCGCCAGGAAAGAGGCGTCCGCGAAGCGGGTCAGGTCTCGCGAGACGACGGCCAGGGAACCGTCGCGCGTACCATTCTTAAGCGTGGCCAATTTCATGCGTTGATATCCTCCGGGCGTCCGCCTTCTGTTCGATCGTAAGCGTCAGGCGATCGCGCCCGATGGTCAAGGGGCCGCTCCAGCTTGTCCGCAGCGCTTCGCGCCAATGTTCTTCGCCGAATTCGGGATCATCGGCCGGGATCAGATGATGAAGGACGAGATGTTTGACCCCGGCGTCGGTTGCAATGCGGCCGGCGTCGGCGGCGAGCGTGTGGCTCGCCATCAAATGAGCCTTCAGTCTCTCGCCGTTGCCGGTGCGCTCCACCAACCGGTCGACCCCCGCTTCCAGCATGGCCTCGTGAACGAGGATGTCGGCGCCCTTTGCAAAATCGGCCAGCGGCGGGAAATAAGCGGTGTCGGATGAGAAAACGATCTTGCGGCCGCTATGATCGAAGCGGAGCGCGTAGCACTCCGTCACCGGCGGGTGGTCGACGCGCAGCGTCGAGACTGCAAGTTCATCCTCTTCCATGATCGGGCCTTCGGTGAATTCATCGAACGTGACCAGTTCACGGATGTCGGGCCGCCCCTCGTCCTCGATGCGTATCTCGATATCGAAATCGAGCGCTTGGCAGAAACTAAGCCAGTAGGCTTCCGTGCCCGCGGGGCCGAAGACCTTGACCGGCGTCGAGAGGCCGGCCGTCCATGCCGTATGAAGCAGCGCGCCGAGTTCCAGCACATGATCCGAATGCAGATGCGTGATGAAGATGAGATCGAGCGTCTTCAGCGCCATGCCGGCATCGACCAAGCCCTTCGTCACGCCGAGCCCGCAGTCCACCACGATGCGGCGGCCGCCGATCTCCAGAAGCGAAGAGGTCGGCATCGGGCCGCCCGGCCGGATCGCCGGGCCACCTTTGGTGCCGAGAAGGACCAGCCTTTCGGTCACGACCAATCACCCTCCGGCGTGCCGTTGAAGCGCTTCTTCAGGCCCGACCAACAGTCGATGTAATTATCCTGCCGGGTCTCGATCTCGGCGGCATGTCGGGTCAGCATCTGCGGAAAGCGGGTCTCGAACATGAACGCCATGGTGTTCTCGAGCTTCTGCGGCTTCAGTTCGGCAAGCGATGCTTTGCGATAGCCGTCGGCGTCGGGCCCGTGCGCCAGCATCATGTTGTGCAGGCTCATGCCGCCCGGCACGAAACCCTCCTCCTTGGCGTCGTATTTCCCCTCGATCAGCCCCATGAACTCGCTCATGATGTTGCGGTGATACCATGGCGGACGAAAGGTGTTCTCCGCAACCAGCCAGCGCGGCGGAAAGATGACAAAATCGACGTTCGCCGTGCCTTCCTCGCCCGATGGCGCCGTCAGCACCGTAAAGATCGACGGATCGGGGTGGTCGAACAGGATGGCGCCGACCGGAGAATATGTTTTAAGATCATATTTGTAGGGCGCATAGTTGCCATGCCATGCGACCACGTCGAGCGGCGAATGGTCGAGTTCGGTCACATGGAACCTGCCGCACCATTTAACGAAAAGCCGGCAGGGCTTTTCCTTCTCCTCGTACCAGGCGACCGGCGTCTTGAAATCGCGCGGATTGGCGAGGCAGTTGGCGCCGATCGGTCCGCGGTCCGGCATGGTGAACTTGGCGCCGTAATTCTCGCAGATATAGCCGCGCACCGGTCCATCCATGAGTTCGACCTTGAAGACCATGCCGCGCGGGACGACGCAGATCTCGGTCGGACGGATCTCCATGACACCCATCTCGGTGACAACGCGGATGCCGCCTTCCTGCGGCACGATCAGGAGTTCGCCATCGGCGTTGAAGAAATGGTCGTCCACCATGGAGGTGTTGGCGACATAGACATGCGCTGCCATCCCCGACTGCCCAAGTACGTCACCGGCGGTTGTCATGGTACGGATGCCGGAAAGGAAATCCGTCTCGACATTCGGCATCGGCGTCGGGTTCCAGCGAAGCTGGCCGAGCGCCAGTTCGTGATCGTCGAGGTTGGGCGCGGTCTTCCAGTTCTCGAAGGAAATCGCCTTGAAGCGGCCCGTATGCTTCACGCTCGGGCGGATGCGGTAGAGCCAGGAGCGCTCGTTGGTGCCGCGCGGCGCGGTGAAGGGCGAGCCTGAAAGCTGCTCGGCATAAAGCCCGTAGGCGGGGCGCTGCGGCGAGTTCATGCCCTGCGGCAGCGAACCCTCCAGCGTCTCGGTTTCGAAATCATTGCCGAAGCCCGGCATGTAATGAAGCGTCATGATCGCCTCCTTCGATTTGACCGCATGGCCAGTTTGTTGCATTTGTAACCATCAGGAATGTAACCATCAACCCTTCGAAGTCCGCTTCGCGGGCGCCTCGAGGCGATGTTTTCACTGCCGATATGGACCATGCTCCATGCCCGACGATAACCTCATCCTCGAAAATTTCCTGCCCTACCGCCTCATGCGTCTTTCGGAGGCGGTGAGCCGCGAATTCGCCAAAGCCTATCATGATCGTTACGGGCTGACGCGGCCCGAATGGCGGGTCTTCGCCACGCTCGGACAGTATGGCACGATGACGGCGACGGCCATCGGCGCGCATTCGGCCATGCACAAGACCAAGGTGTCACGGGCCGTCGCGGCGCTTGAGAAGCGCAAATGGCTGGAGCGCGAGACCAACCCCGCCGACCGCCGGGTCGAACGGCTGACGCTGACCAAGGCCGGACGCGCGGCCTATCGCGCCATGGTGCCGGTGGCGCGGGATTTCGAAGCGAAACTACTAAGTCGCATTGAAGGGAGAGACGCCCAACGGGTTCTCGACGGACTTGCAGTGCTTCGATGCGCAATCGAAGCGTCTTGACCTCTTGCCCGCACCGGCCTTAAAATGTGGTCAGAAGGACCAGTCAAAATGACCAAGCATGTTGCTACCACCGAGTTGAAGGCGAAACTGTCAGAAATTCTCGGCGATGTGGAGCGCGGGGAAACGATTGGCGTGACACGCCACGGTAAGATGATTGCGCGAATTGTTCCCGTGCATCGTCATGACCGCGAACAGGTTCGAGGGGCGATAGAAGGATTGCGCAATCTTCGTGCATCCCTGCCCAAGACGGGTATCTCGCTGGAAGACGTTCTCAAATGGCGCCATGAGGGCCATCGCTACTGATGGCTTTTGTACTCGATGCGTCCGTTACCGCAGCATGGCTGTTGCCTGACGAGGAGAGCCTTCTCGCCGAATATGTCCAGGACCTTCTGGTCCGGCATCATGCGGCCGTTCCGGCAGTCTGGTGGTTCGAGGTCCGGAACACCCTGCTTGTTGCAGAGAGGCGAAAGCACCTGTCAGAGGACCAGACGCACTTCATTCAGGATAGCCTCGCCTCGCTCCCGATCGTTTTCGACCGCGAACCCGACGAACGCGGCCTGATGGAAATTGCCCGGCGCAATGGCCTGACTGTCTATGATGCGAGCTACGTCGAATTGGCGCGGCGGCTGGCACTGCCGCTAGCCACTCTCGACAAGGCAATGGCCAGAGCAGCATTGAAGGAACAGGTCGACCTGGTCCTGAACATCAACCCCTGACCCTCACCAGTCCATCACCACCTTGCCGGAATTGCCCGACCGCATGGCGTCGAAGCCAGTCTGGAAGTCATCGATGCCGATCCTGTGCGTGATGAGGCCGGAGACGTCGAGCGGGCCCTGCACCAGCGCGATCATCTTGTACCAGGTCTCGAACATCTCGCGCCCGTAGATGCCCTTCAGGGTCAGCATCTTGAAGATGACCTTGTTCCAGTCGATCTCGAAGCCGGTCGGCGCGATGCCGAGAATGGCGATTTTGCCGCCATTGTTCATGGTGTCGATCATGTCGCGGAAGGCGGGTGCGGCGCCCGACATCTCAAGCCCGACGTCAAACCCCTCGGTCATACCCTCGGCGCGCATCACGTCGCGCAGGCTCTCCTTCGACGCATCGACGACATGCTGGATGCCGAGCTTGCGAGCCAGGTCGAGTCGTACGGGATTGATGTCGGTAATGACCACCTTGCGGGCACCGACGCATTGCGCCACCAGCGCGCCCATGATGCCGATCGGCCCGGCGCCTGTCACCAACACGTCTTCGCCGACGAGATCGAAAGAGAGCGCGGTGTGCACCGCATTGCCGAGCGGATCGAAGATCGCCGCGATCTCGTCTGGAATATCGTCGGGAATCGGCACGACATTGTGCTGCGGGACGGCCACATATTCAGCGAAGGCGCCGGGGCGGTTGACGCCGACACCCTTGGTATTGCGGCACAGATGCCCCCTGCCCGCGCGGCAGTTGCGGCAATGGCCGCAGACGATGTGCCCCTCGCCCGAGACGCGCTGGCCGCGCTTGTATTCCGTCACCGCCGAGCCGACATCCGCCACTTCGCCGACGAATTCGTGACCCGTCACCATGGGCACCGGCACCGTCTTCGCCGCCCATTTGTCCCAATTGTAGATATGGACGTCGGTGCCGCAGATCGCGGTCTTCCGGACCTTGATCAGCACGTCGTTCGGACCGATCTCGGGAACCGGCACCTCCTCCATCCAGATGCCGGGCTCCGCCCTGGCCTTCACCAGCGCCTTCATCATGTTGGACATGCGGATCCTTTCATGTCGGCCGAGGCGGAAACCATTTTCAACGCCGAACCACCGAGAAGGCGAAGTCGCGGCCCATCTTCTGGATATTCGCCTGCTTGATCCAGAACATCGCAAGCGGCTCGAGCAATCGTGAAGCGGCAAGCGGACCGGCGTCAATCGCCTCGAAACCCAGTTCCTCGGCCAGGCGCGACACCACTCTCTTGGCTTCGGCGTCATCGCCCGCCACTGGCATCATCGGCCTCGACGGGAAATCGCGCGCGGCAGCCATATTGTCGGCACCCGTTGTGTTGAACGCCTTCACCACACGCGCGCCCTTGGCCAGACTCGCTATCTGCTCGCCAGCGGATCGGTCAAAGCCGATCGCCAGGTCGAGCGACGGCGTCAGCGGATTGGTGGTATCGACCAGGATGGAGCCCGATAGCGGGCCGACTTCCTTCAACGCCGCCTCGACCGCAGCCCAAGGTAGGGACAGGACCGTCACATCCGCATCGGAAGCCGTATCGAGCGGAACTACCTGGAAGCCTTCGTCGGCCATCGACCGTGCACTGTCGCTCGTTCGGTCGCGCAACGCATAGACGACCTCGTGACCGGCCGTTCGCCATCCGCCGCCCAACGCACTCCCCACATTCCCAGCACCAATTATCGCAATCTTCATCTTATCTGCTCCTGTCCCGCCGCCCGTCACCATTTTGGATCACCAAGGTGCCGTTTCAAGCTGGCCGGATTGCCGGATCAGATGACCCCCATCTCGTGCCCTATCGTTCCGAACGCCTCCACCGCACGATCGATGTCGGCGGCCGAGTGCGCGGCAGACATCTGAGTGCGGATGCGAGCCTGGCCTTTCGGCACGACGGGGAAGGAAAAGCCGATCACATAAATGCCGTGGTCGAGCAACCGCGCCGCCATTTCCTGCGCTACCTTGGCGTCGCCCAGCATCACAGGGATGATCGGGTGGCCGGCGCCGGCGAGCGTGAAACCGAGTTTCGTCATGCCTTCGCGGAAGCGCGCGGCATTGGCGTAGAGCTTTTTTCTCAGATCGCCGCCGGCGGCGACCATATCGAAGACCTTCAGCGAGGCCGCCGCGATCACCGGCGCTAGCGTGTTGGAGAATAGATAGGGCCGCGAGCGCTGGCGCAGCCAGTCGACCACCGCTGCCCTGCCCGACGTATAGCCGCCCGACGCACCGCCCAGCGCCTTGCCGAGCGTCCCGGTGACGATATCGACACGCCCTTCCACGCCACAGGCTTCCGGCGTGCCGCGCCCGTGTTCACCGACGAAGCCGACGGCATGGCTGTCGTCCACCATCACCATCGCATCGTATTTCTCGGCAAGGTCGCAGATGCCCTTCAGATTCGCGATGATGCCGTCCATGGAAAAGACGCCGTCGGTGGCGATCAGCCTGAAGCGGCAGTCGGCGGCCTCCTTCAGCCGCGCCTCCAGATCAGCCATGTCGTTGTTCGCGTAGCGGTAGCGCCTCGCCTTCGAAAGCCGCACTCCGTCGATGATCGAGGCGTGATTGAGCGCGTCCGAGATCACAGCGTCTTCCTCGCCGAGCAATGTCTCGAACAGACCGCCATTGGCGTCGAAACAAGAGGAATAGAGGATCGTGTCCTCCATGCCGAGGAAGGCGGAAATCCTTGCTTCGAGCAGCTTGTGCTCCTCCTGCGTACCGCAGATGAAGCGCACCGAGGCCATGCCGTAGCCGTAGCGCTCCAGCGCATCCTTCGCGGCCTCGACCAGCGCCGCGCTGTCGGCAAGGCCGAGATAGTTGTTGGCGCAGAAATTGAGGACGTCCTGCCCGGCCGAGCGGATATGGGCCGATTGCGGCGAGGTGATCACCCGCTCGCTCTTGTAGAGGCCGGCTCCCTTGAGGCCGGCGAGTTCGGATTCGATGTGGGAAAGAAATGCCTGGGTCATGGCGTCTCCTCGGCTGCGGCGGAATGTGGCGCGGAAGGAGAGCCGAGTCCATCGGAAATGCGCCATGTCGCTCAGAGAAGAGCGACTGATCGGACAGGAATATGGCGGCCGCCATTTCTTCTCCATTGCTGCGTCAGGAAGCTGGTCGAAACCGTTCGAATTATTCGTTCAGCGTGAACACCGCGCAGGGTGCCGCGATGCCGCGCAGCGTGTGCTCGCCGAGCGCGAGCAATGGCTGCGTCGTTTCCGCCGCGAACGCGCCGGAAAGCAATACGGGCCGGCCAAGCGTCCGGCAAAGGCCTTCGAGCCGGCTTACCACGTTAACGGAGGGACCGATCGCCGTGAAATCCAACCGATCGGCTGTCCCTATATTACCCCACAGCATCTCTCCGACATGCAACGCCATGCCGAACGGCAGCGGCGGCAAGCCTTGTGCGGCGCGAGCGCGATCGAGGTGGTCCATGCCGGCACGTGCGGCAGCAACAGATCGGAGCGCAGCGTCGCATGCAGCGGAGGCGTTCCGCTCTCCGACAGGGAAGATCGCGAGCACGCCGTCGCCTATGAATTTCAACACTTCGCCGCCGAAAGCGTGCACCGCGCCGGCTATCCGGTCGAACCAGGCGTCGAGCGCGGTGACTACATCCTTGGGATCGGTCATTTCCGACAGTTCCGTGAAGCCCCGAAGATCGGCGTAGAGCAAGGCCGCCCGGACAATCTCTCCCAGCTCGCGACGCAGGCGGCCAGCCAGTACCTGGGCCGCACTGCGCCGACCGAGATAGGCCTCCAGCAACGCAGCTAGGGTGGAGCGCGCGGCGAAGACGGCAAGCGGCGAGGCCGCGAAACGCGCCACCTCACGCAGCTCTTCCAACTCGGAGCCGCTTAATGACCTGTTCGCCGCCCAGCTGATCACCGCGCCGTCGTGAATATCGCCGATGACATGTTCCCGTACGGTGGCGGCGCCCAGCCCAGCCAGCCAGTCGCGACCAACGGTCCGGCTCCCCGGATTTGCCGGGCCAGCGGCTTCGAAGCCCAATGCTTCGATAACCCTCCCGGTGTCGGACCGCCATAACCATGTGCGCCGCGCAATGATCGGGTGTGCCGCCGCCTGCGTAAGCGCACCGGCCGTGATCGGCAGGCCGTCCGCGACGAGCCTTGCGCCAAGTGCCGACAGGAAAGCGGCGGTGTCGGGCACGCCGACAGCATCGTCGACCAGGAAGGACAGAGTAGAGGACAATCTCATGCGGCGGATCATGCAACGGTGTCGGTTGCCTGTCATGAGGCTGGCGGCTGCTTTCTTGCGTGCAATGCCAATCGGGCTACATTGCTGACACCGGCACCGAAATCGCACCTCCGACCGAAGGAAGCCGCAGTCCATGACCGAGACGCTTCATAGAGAAATTGAGATCGCGGCTCCGCAGGCAACGGTGTTCGCCTTCCTCACCGATCCGGATAAGATGTTGCGCTGGATCGGCACGAACGCGAAGATCGACGCACGGCCGGGCGGCATCTATCTCCTCAGCGTCGCCGGCAAATACGCGGCACGCGGCGAGTTCACGGAAGTCATTCCCGTGCATCGCCTAGCCTACAGCTTCGGTTGGGAAGGGCGCGAGGAAGTCCCGCCAGGATCGAGCATGATCGAAATCGACCTGGTCGAAAAGGACGGCGGAACGCTGGTGCGCTTCACCCACAGCGGATTGCCGAACGAAGAGGAGCGGGCGAGCCACGAGAAAGGCTGGAACCATTATCTCGGCAGGCTGGCGATCGCAGCCACTGGTGGCGATCCGGGGCCGGACACGCACCCAGATGCGTAAAGGAGCAAACGGGACGGAAAGAAGCTATCCACCTTTCGTCCGCCACGGTTACTACAGGATCCGGCCTCAGCGCACGTAGCCCTTGCCGTAATGGCGCTCGATGCGGGATTGGATCAGTTCGAAGCAGATCGACATTACCCAATAGATGATGGCGGCCGCGATCAGCATTTCGAAGACGCGGAAATCGCGCTTGCCGATGATCTGAGCGGTCTTGGTCAGTTCCCAGACGCCCATCACGGAGACCAGCGAGGAATCCTTCAGCATGGCGATGAACTGGTTGCCGGTCGGCGGCACGATCAGCCGCATCGCCTGCGGGAAGATGATCTTGCGGAAGGTGAGCCCCGGCGGCAGGCCGAGCGCCATGGCGGCGTCGCGCTGGCCGTGCGGCACGCCAAGAATGCCGGCGCGGAAGATCTCGGCCATGTAGGCGCCGTAACAGAGCGACAGCGCGATGATGCCAGACGGCACCGCGTCGAGCGCGAACTGGCGGCCAAGCGTCGGCAGGCCGAGATAGATCAGATAGACTTGGAGAAGCAGCGGCGTGCCCCGGAAAAACGACGTGTAGAAGGTCGAGACGGCGTAGGCCGGGCCGGATTTCGACAGGCGCGCAAGTGCGGCCGCCATCGCCAAGCAGCAGGCGATGGCAATCGAAACCAGCGATACATAGAGCGTGGTCACCGCCCCCGTCGTGATGAGGAAGGCGATATTGGTTTGGCCGGTCTCGCTCTCCTCGAACCAGACGCCGAGGTCGCGGTTGAAACTGCCGACAAAGGCGACAAACAAAAGCAGAAGCTCGATCCAGACGACCACGATCTGGGCGCCGAAGGGCAGGAGCCGCACGATGGCGACGTTCACCCATACCGCGACCGCAATGAGGATGCCGGTCACGATATTCAGTGCCAGGCCCGGTTCCGTGTCGGGGCCGGTCGCACCGCCCAGGAGCGGCGCCAGCAGACCGCCGACACGCGTGCCGCCGAGCCCCATCCAGGTGAGAACGACCGCGAGGCAGGCGACCAGGATGAAATCAGCCCGCGTCGGTTTCAGATCGTAGAGCCAAGAGCCGGGCGCCCTTTCAGCGTCCGGCCTGAGCGTGTCGTCGGCGCTCGACACGTCAGTTGGTCGTCTTCGCCGGCGTCGAAAGGTCGGTTCCGTACCACTTCACGGCGAGCTTGGTCAGCGTGCCGTCCTTGTGCATCGCCCCGATGATCTCCTTGATCTTGGCATCGAATTCGGGATCGCCCTTGTCGGTTGCGACCGCCAGCGGCTCGTAGAAGGCCGGATCGCCGACGACCCGCATCGGATAACCCTTCTTGATCGCCGCGTTAATCGTCGGCAGCGCGGAGAAGACCGCATCGAGACGCACGCCGTCGCCGAGCTTCAGGTCGTCGAAGGCGTTGGTGTCGGTGTCGTAGGGTTTGATCTCCTTCGGAGTCACCTGATACTCGAAGGGCGGCACGCCCTGCGCGTCGATGACGAGATCCTTCTTCAGGTAGGCATCATAAGTACAGCCGCCGCAAGAACCGATGATCTTCCCGTTGAGCTCGGAGATCTTGGTGATCTTGGAATCCTTGTGCACCGCGAAGGAAGCCGGCGTGTAGTAATAGATCGCCGGGAAATCGAGCACTTCGGCGCGCTTCTTGGTCGGCGTCATGGAGCCAACGGAGAGGTCCCACCGACCGGCCCAGCCGCCCGCGGTGATGACTTCCCAGGCGGGCGTGACGGTCTTGAACTCCACGCCGAGACGCTTGGCGATCTCCTTGCCGACATCGATGTCGAAGCCGTCCATCTCGTTCTTGTCGTTCAGGAAGGATTGCGGCGGATATTCCGGGTCCGACGACATGGTCAGCGTCTTGGTCTTCATCACCCGGTCCAGCGTCTCGCCCGCATGCGCAGGCATCGCCAGCGCAAAGGCAAGAGAAGCGGCCAGGATGGATAGGCCGAAAGATTTCATGATCTGCACTCCCATTATGTTGAAAATCCCGTTGTTCTTGTTCTTGGCCCGAAGGCTTGCGGCGATCCTAAAGCGAGTTTCGCCGGAATGGAAACATTTCTGTTTCGCGGTGTCGGGCTGGTCGGTTTCCGTAGGATTTATTCCTGCGGGACAAGCTATCGGATACGAAGTTCGTCCCCCACTCCGTCACGCTCCGCGCGCCACCTCTCCCCCCATTCGTGGGGTAGAGGAAGGGAGCCGAGCCTTGCGGTGGGCGTTTCCTCTCCCCCGTCGATCGGGGGAGAGATGGTCAGCCCCCGGGTCCGGCCTATGGCCGGCCCGAGGACAGGCTCCGCTGATCGGAGTGGGTCGAACTTCACATACGATCGTCGGACTTAGAAAAACGCCTGCAGCCCCGTCTGTGCACGGCCGAGGATGAGCGCGTGCACGTCGTGCGTGCCCTCGTAGGTGTTGACCGTCTCCAGGTTCTGCGCATGACGCATCACGTGGTAGCCGATCTGGATGCCGTTGCCACCATGCATGTCGCGGGCCATGCGCGCGATGTCGAGCGCCTTGCCGCAATTGTTGCGTTTGATGATGGAGATCATCTCCGGTGCCATCTTGCCTTCATCAAAAAGGCGGCCGACGCGGAGCGCGCCCTGCAGACCCAACGAAATCTCGGTCTGCATGTCGGCGAGTTTCTTCTGGAAAAGCTGGGTACCGGCGAGCGGCTTGTTAAACTGCTTGCGATCGAGCCCGTACTGGCGGGCACGGAACCAGCAATCCTCCGCTGCGCCCATGGCGCCCCAGGCAATGCCGTAGCGAGCGCGGTTCAGGCAGCCGAACGGTCCCTTGAGGCCTGAGACGTTGGGCAAGAGCGCATCCTCGCCCACTTCCACGCCGTCGAGTACAATCTCACCGGTGATCGAGGCACGCAGCGAGAGCTTGCCTTCGATCTTCGGCGCCGACAGGCCCTTCATGCCCTTCTCCAGCACGAAGCCGCGAATGGCATCCTTGCCGTCAGCGCCCTTCAACTTGGCCCATACGACGAAGACGTCGGCGATCGGCGCATTGGAAATCCACATCTTGGAGCCGGACAGCCGGTAGCCGCCGGCGGTCTTTTCAGCGCGCGTCTTCATGCCCCCCGGATCGGAGCCGGCATCCGGCTCGGTCAGGCCGAAGCAGCCGATCCATTCGCCTGAGGCGAGCTTCGGCAGGTATTTTTTCCTCTGCTCCTCCGATCCGTAGGCATGGATCGGGTACATCACCAAAGAGGACTGCACGCTCATCATCGAGCGGTAGCCTGAATCGATGCGCTCGACCTCGCGCGCCACCAGCCCGTAGGAGACATAGCCAGCGCCAACGCCGCCATATTCCTCGGGGATCGTCACACCGAGCAGGCCGGCCTCACCCATCTCCGCGAAGATCGATGGATCGGTCTTCTCCTCCAGATAGGCCTTCTCGACGCGGGGGGCGAGCTTGTCGGCAGCGAATGCCGCGGCGGCATCGCGGATCATCCGCTCCTCGTCCGTAAGCTGGTCGTCGAGGAGGAAGGGATCCTCCCAGTTGAAGGAGGCGGGCGTGGATACGGCATGCGCCGGCTTTTGCTGGATGTTCATCTCGTTTCCATTGAAGATTGTCCGTCTGCGCAAGTCTAAGCCTAAATGTGCGGCCGGCAACGGCTTTTTCCGCCCGTTCGGCAAAATCAGCCATCGAGCTGAAAGGATGCGCTAACCACCCTTCTCGAATCCGCTCGCGCTTGGCGCTCAGGATGTGCTTGCCGAAGTCGAATTAACGAATTTCTCACGCAGTCCCCCTTCAGTCTCCGGCCAAGGGGATGCGAGGCGAGGGGTCATGGCGGAGCAGAAACCCGGAAGCGCAACCGGCAGGTTGATCGTGATCATCAAGAGCGCGTACTGGATCGCGCTTGCGATCATCGCGCTGATGGCGACCGCCTCCTATATCCTTCTGCAGCAGATGATGACCGACCATCAGGCGGACATGCGGCTTCTGTCGCTCGTCTCCGAGCAGAAGGCGCAGTCGCAGCGCGTCGTCTTCCTCGCCAACGCAATCGATCAGGCGCCTTCCGCCGAGCAATTCAGGCTGGTCAGGGCACTGGAGGCGGCGAACGCCGAATTCGGATCGAACTACGCGGAACTGAAGGCCAGGCTGGCCGCCGTCACGAAAGACGACGGCAGGGAGGAGGCCAAGGCGATCGGGCGCGTGCTCTATGCCGCGCCCTACCGGCTCGACTATTATTCCACCACGCTTGCCGCCAACGGGCACAGGCTGGCCAAGGTGCTGGAAGCACGGGTGGCCGGGACAAGCACCGGAACGCCGAAACCCTCGCATCTGGACGAGGCGGCGGCACGGTCTACGCTCGCCGGCTATACGGCACTGGAAGGGCGCATCACCGACTTCACCAATGCCCGGCTCGACCGGATGCTTTCGCTGCACCTTTATCTATTCTACGCCACGATGGGCATCATCATCCTCGTCGCGCTCTTCATCTTCCGCCCCATGAGCGAGATGATCCGTCGTCGGACGACGGACCTGATCGACGCGCACAATTCCATGGCCTTCATCGCCGTGCATGACGGGCTGACGGGGCTCTATAACCGGGCCTTCCTGACCGACCATTTCGACAGTCTCCTGAAGGTCGCCGCCCGGCGGCGCGAACGGCTGGCCGTGCTGCAACTCGACCTCGACCGCTTCAAGCAGATCAATGACACGCTCGGCCACGCCGCCGGCGATTTCGTGCTGGTCAAGACGGCCGAGCGCATGCGCGCCTCCTGCCGCGCCTCGGATTTGTGCGTCAGGCTCGGCGGCGACGAATTCGTGATGATCCTGAACGCAGCCGGTACGACCGAGGACATCAACACGCTGGCCGAGCGCATCCTCGACAAGATCAACGAGCCGATGGATTTCGGCGGCGCCACCATCCATCCGGGCGCCAGCGGCGGCATTGCCGTCTATCCCGTCGACGCGTCCAATCCGGAAGATTTGCTTGTCCATGCCGACCTCGCACTCTACTCGGCCAAGCGGCTCGGCGGCGGGCATTTCTCCTTCTTCTCCGACGAACTGCGCAAGGAACTCGATCACCGCAAGCAGCTCGAACACGACATCAGGGAGGCGATCGCCGAGCGCGCCTTCTCCGTCCATTTCCAGCCGCAGGTATCGATCAGCAACTCGAGCGTGGCCGGCGTCGAGGCTTTGGCAAGGTGGGAGCACCCGACGCGCGGCATGGTCTCGCCCGGGGAATTCATCCCCGTCGCCGAGAAGGCGATGCTGATGGTCGGTATCGGCCGCATCGTCATCGAGAAGGCGATCGCGCAGGCGGCCGGCTGGCACAAGACGGGAACCGAATTCGGCCGGCTCGCGGTCAATGTTTCGGGCACGGAACTGCGCGAGCCCGACTTCTCCGCGTTCCTCTTCCGCGCGCTCGAAGAGCACGGCCTGCCGGCAAGGAAGCTTTCGCTGGAAATCGTCGAATCGGTCATCCTCGACGACGAGCAGACCGGCATCGCGGCAACGCTGCGCGCCATCCGCAAGGCCGGCATCCATCTGGAACTCGACGATTTCGGCACCGGCTACGCCTCGCTCAGCCATGTCAATCCGAACGAGATCGACCGGCTGAAGATCGACCGGCGCTTCGTGCAGAACATCGACCGCAACGACGACAACTCCAAGATCGTGCGCGCCATCACCGAACTGGCGCGGGGGCTCGGTATCTCGATCATTGCCGAGGGGGCGGAGACGGAGGAAGAACTGAACTCGCTGCTGGCGCTCGGCTGCGAGCATGTGCAGGGCTATTCGATCGCCTTCCCGATGCCCGGCGAACAGGCCGGACGATGGCTGGAGATGCGTACGCGGCGAAAGCCGAGGCTGACCGTCCACGAGGGCAAAAGGGCTTAGAAACCGCCTTTCGCATTGCGTCTAACTTCCGACGGGCCTATTGCGCGGACATTCGACGGCCGGGAAGCCGTCGCGCATGGAGACGCCGCCATGACCGACACGAAATCGCTGACACAGCTCGGCGCGAAAGTCGCGCAACCCGCCTCCCCCGACGAGGCCGTGCTGGAGACCGTCCCCTTCGCACGAAGGGACGGGGCGCCGGCCATCGTCCGCCTCACCTGCCCGGAATTCACCTCGCTTTGCCCGGTCACCGGCCAGCCGGATTTCGCCCATATCGTCGTCGATTACGCGCCGGACCGGCTTCTGGTCGAATCGAAATCCTTCAAGCTTTTCCTCACCTCCTTCCGCAATCACGGCGCCTTCCACGAGGAATGCACGATCATGATCGGGCGCAGGATGGTGGAGGCGGCAAAGCCGCTCTGGCTGCGCATCGCCGGCTACTGGTATCCGCGCGGCGGCATACCGATCGACGTCTTCTGGCAGACCGGCACGCCGCCCGAAGGCGCATGGCTCCCGGAGACAGGCGTGCCGCCCTACCGGGGGAGGGGGTAAGTCCTGCGATTTGACTGCGATGATAGCAGGCTGCTTTGGGGTGGGAAGCGGAATGGCAGGTTTTGGTGGCTTCGCCGCGTACAGGCCGTTCCCTTCGTGGCTACTGCTGTCGTCGAAATTGCCCCTTCAACACCCGCTAGCCCGGTCTCGCCTCCTCGTTTCTCCTGCGCCGGAACCGAATCAGGTACTCAAACAGCGTCGTCCGCGGCTTCGCCCCAAAGTTCTCAGCGATTACGTCCTTCATACTGTCGTCACGAGCGAAGACAAATTTCTGGGCGGCACCCACAATGGACTTGTTGAGGCCCATCACCCACGAATTGGGCTCGCAGGCCTCAATCCGCTGCTGCGTCTCTACGTTGTTGACCGCAACAAAGGCAGCCTTTGGCCCAATTGGCAGGATGATATAGGAATCCCGTGCCGCGAACTCGTACCATGTAATAATCGGCCGATCGCCGGTAAGGAACTCACCTTCGCCTGGTATTCGGCGGATGAACCACCTCATATTGTTCAGCAACTCGCCGATGTTGGCGTGATCCATCAGCCGTTTCAGGACCGACAGCATCCAGCTCCTAAACTCTCCCTCTGGTCGGGTTGCCATATACATAGCGAACGTCGCAGGATCGTTGGCGCCCCGCTTTTCTGCATACGCGGCTTCGAGCTCCGGCATGCTCTGAGCCCACTCCTCGATAAGACCTGACTCCAACGTTTCCAGATGGTCCGGCATGCGCATCATTAGAGACATCAAGAACCGCGACCAAGCACTCCGAAGGCGAGAGTCGCGCTTCATGACCGGGTTATCTGTTTCGAGGGCCTTCAGAGCTTCCGCTGCCAAAGTGTCCAGCGGCTGGAGGAACCTAGTTTCCACCGCTTGCACTGATTCTGGAGGAGCGGCCGGATCGCTGTAAAGAAACTCTTCGCCACCGGAGACCTTCGGCGAAACCCATTTGGCTACCAGTTTGTCGCCGTGGTGTTTGCTGAAACGACGCAGCTTCCCATTCTCGCCCGCCCACCGCGATTGATAGAACGCTGGCAAGTAGTGATGGTAAAGAGGCTGCTCTTTCATGGCACGAACCCGTTTGGTGACGTGCTTCTACACCAAAACCGCGCCTGGGTGACGCGAGATTGAGGCATCTGTTACGTAATTCGGGCACCTAGCTTTCTATCCAGTCATCTGCCGGATCGGAGATGATCGGATGCGACACGAGAGAATAGACAGAAGCACCAATCAGGTGCCTGCTATCCCGTATTTTCTTCGTAGGACGTCCGATGTCTTGCTAAGTTCGGGGTATATTGTTGACTCCGTAAATCCGAGGAGCTCGACGCTTCTGCGAATAACTGCAACCTTTTCTTTATCTATTCTTATTCTCTTTATCTCAAATCCAGATGATTTTGAGCTAATTTCTTCCTCCACGCCAAATATGAGGAAGGCGCCATTTTGCGCTTGAATTCTTGGGTTGTTCAACCGCGGTCCGACAAGATAGAAATCTTTCAGGTGATCTATGTTTATCCGAGGGTGGAAATTCGGACGCTCTTGCATCACAAAATCGGTCAATCGAAGCCCGGCTTGAGATTTATTTAGATCTGACGACGATTTGCATTCTTTTATAACTCTAATCTCTGATTGTGAAAGATTCGATAAATTTGATATACATCTTACTGTATCTGAATCAAAGTACTTAAAATGATTTGTATCAACTCGCATTGCGATCACCTCAGCATCAAATTTTGATTGATGCTCGCATGCAAAATAGACCGCAACCAGAGGATTATACGTTACATCAAGCAACCTCGTAGGCAGCCCATAATGCTGCATTCTAACCAATTTTTCAAAAACACCTATATCATCAGAAGAATCCCTAGGGTGGCGAGTTATCAACTCACGAAGAACTATCCTCTCGTTGTTTTTTATTCGTTCATTCTGAGATCGGAAGATCCCAGGGCGAAGCTTATGCTGATAACTTATGTGACCTCTATAAATTGTATTCTTTTCATCAACACTCCCCCATGCCTCAATTTCTTTCAGGATATCCCACAGGCTATCGAATTTTTCGATCTTCGGTCGAGCCAAGTGAACCTCCCCCAGGGGTCGCGTAGATCTAACCCATGTAACCAAGCTCAAAGCGCTACCGTAGAAACCAGTATCAGCGATTGAAAGCGTAGTTCAAGGAGTGTGTTAGTCGCTTTCATTTTGGCGGCATCATATCGTGCCTTCACTTTCAGGAGCGACGCGCGACATGCTCGCGTCTGGTGATCCGAGAATCACCGCACAGACGCAGCTATGAGCGAAGCATCGGCCCGCTCCCGCCGATAGTCGAGCGGAGCAGGGAACGACGGCTTTCGGCAAGCCGTCCGTGATGTTGGAACGGCCGAAATGAAGGTCGAAAGCACTCTGTTCCGAATACCAAATCGTCATGTTCCACCGCTACCCGCACTTCAACCCGCTCAGCCGCCAATTGCCCGTGCGCGACGCAATGTCCGACACCTTCCACACGCCGTCCACCTCCTGAAGCGACCATTCCACTTCATGTGGCTGGCGGAAGAGCGTGAAATTGGCAGTCACCTCGGCGGCCGGTCCGTTCATAGTCTCGTTCAGCGCAAGCGAAGAATCGATCTCGTTCTGGTCGAGGTCCTGGCTGTCGAGCGCCAGGATGAAGTCGATGCACGATGCTCCACCGCTATTGGCGGCCTGCTGGTTGGCATCGAGGGCGGCGCGGGCGAGGCCGGTGAAGCGGTCGCGATTGTCGGGCTCGGTTTCGGAGCCGATATTGCTGTAAAAATAGCGGACGGCGTCCGCCGGCGCGCCGGCGGACGCCGGGCCGGAGAGGAGAAGGCCGAGACAGGCGGCCGGACCGAATAGGGATTTCATCATCACTCCCGTTTGATTGCCAAGCGGCGCGTCGCCCTCGCGGCCCCGGCCGAATCCTTCTATAATTCCATCATGGCAATTCGACAGCTTTCCGACACGATGATCAACCAGATCGCCGCAGGCGAGGTGATCGAGCGGCCGGCGAGCGTGGTCAAGGAACTGGTCGAGAACGCGCTCGACGCCGGCGCGGCCCGCGTGGAGGTCGTCGTCTCCGGCGGCGGCCTCGGCCTTATCCGGGTTTCGGACGACGGCGGCGGCATTCCCGAGGCCGAATTGCCGCTTGCGGTCGCACGGCACTGCACCTCGAAACTTGCAGGCGATCTCCACGACATCCGCTCCCTCGGTTTCCGCGGCGAGGCGCTGCCCTCTATCGGCTCGGTCGGCAAGCTGATGATCCGCTCGCGGACGGCGGATGCCGGTTCCGGCGCGGAAATCCATGTCAGCGGCGGTGCTGTCTCCGCCGTGCGCCCGGCGCCCGCCAACCAGGGCACGATGGTCGAAGTGCGCGACCTTTTCTTCGCCACGCCGGCGCGGTTGAAATTCATGAAGGGCGAACGCGCCGAAACAAGCGCGATAGCGGACGTGGTGAAGCGCATCGCCATCGCCTTCCCACGGGTGCGCTTCGCCTATTCGTCGCCCGACCGATCGGCAACCGAATTCGCGGCGGCCGAAGAAGGCGAGGAAGGGATGCTCCGCCGTATCGCGCAGGTGATCGGCAGGGATTTTCCGGAAAACTCAATTGCCATCGACGCCGAGCGCGAGGGGGTGCGGCTTTCCGGCCGCGTCTCCATCCCCTCCTTCAGCCGCGCCAACGCGCTCTCGCAATACGCCTATGTCAACGGCCGGCCGGTGCGCGACAAGCTTGTCGCCGGCGCCATACGCGGTGCCTTCGCCGATGTCCTGCCGCGCGACCGGCACGCCGTCACCGTGCTTTTCCTGACGCTCGATCCGGCGCTGGTGGACGTCAACGTGCATCCGGCCAAGGCCGATGTCCGCTTCCGCGACCCGGGCCTTGTGCGCGGGCTGATTGTCGGAGGGGTAAGACAGGCGCTGGCGGCATCCGGCATCCGCTCGAACACCGAAGGCGCGGCGGCCATGAATGCCGCCTTCCGGCCGGGCAGCGCGCCTTTCGGCCATGCCGCACATGCGGCCAGCCCGCGCTCATGGCAAACATGGCGGCCGGCGCTCGCCACCGGCTTCGACTTCGCCGGTTCGCCCTATCGGCCGCTTGGCTTCGGCGAGGCGGAACAGGCGGTACTGGAGGTGCCCGCCAGCGCCGACGCGCGCGCCGCGACCGACGAACCGGCACCGGAACTTCTGGCGACACCGCTCGGAGCCGCCCGCGCGCAGGTGCACGAGAACTACATCATCGCCCAGACTGGGGATTCGCTCGTCATCATAGACCAGCACGCGGCGCATGAGCGCCTCGTCTACGAGGCGCTGAAGGAGGCGCTGCACTCTCGCCCGATGAAGGCGCAGATGCTGCTCATCCCCGAAATCGTCGATTTGCCGGAGGAGGGGGTCGAACGGCTCGCGGCGCATGCGGAGACACTCTCACGCTTCGGCCTCGGCATCGAGCGCTTCGGCCCCGGCGCGATCGCGGTGCGCGAAACGCCGGCCATGCTCGGCGAGACGGATGCGCGGCAACTTCTCCTCGACATCGCCGACGAGATTGCCGAAAACGACACCGCCGACACGCTGAGGGAGCGCATCGACCGCATCGCCGCGACGATGGCCTGCCATGGCTCGGTGCGCTCGGGACGGCGGCTCAAACCCGAGGAAATGAACGCGCTTCTGAGGCAAATGGAAGCGACGCCCGGCTCCGGCACCTGCAACCACGGCCGGCCGACCTATATCGAATTGAAGCTCGCCGACATCGAAAGGCTCTTCGGAAGGCGGTAGGGCCGCGGATCGAAAGCCGCGCAGCTTGATTTCCGCCGCGATTTGTGGCGGAAACAGCAGGACGAAGGCAGATGATGAACCGTTTCGAAGGACCCGGCGCGCGCGAAGCGCGCATCCGCTATCTCGACGGCGATTTCCAGATCGTCGCGCCGGGCTCGTTCGTGCGCTGCGCGGTGACCGGCGAGGCCATCCCGATCGACGAGTTGAAATACTGGAGCGTCGCCCGGCAGGAAGCCTATGCCGATTGCGCGGTGTCTCTGGAGCGGGAACTGGAAGCGCACCCGGAATTGCGCAAGCGCTAGTATTCGGCTTCGCTTTGGGTGCGTCCTTCGAGGCTCCGCTTCGCGGAGCACCTCAGGGTGAGGGAATCTGTCGCCAACGGTCCTCATCCTGAGGTGCGAGCGAAGCGAGCCTCGAAGGACGCACTGCAACAGTCGCAGTCAGAATATAAGGGTTCAGCCTGCCAGCCGCCGCTCCCGCCATCCGTCGAGCGTGGCTTCGATGATCTGACGGGGTATCGTATCGGGATCGAAGACCATGTCGATCTCGACCACATGCACCTTTTCCAGAAACGCCTTCGTCGCCGCAGAGCCGTCGAAAATGCGAGCGGCGTCCTTGGCTGTCGTTGCCAGTTCCAGCCCGCGTCTTTCAGCCGTCGCGGCCAGGTCGGCAAGCTCGTCGGAAGCGTAGAAATGATGGTCGGCGTAGGCCCGTTTCAAGGCGATTTCGCCGCCCGCATCCTCCACGGTGTGGAAGAACTTGACCGGGTCGCCGATCCCGGCGAAAGCGAGCACGCGCCGGCCCGCGATGCCGGAGCCGGCGAGCGGCCGCTGGCGCGCGGAAAATACCGGTTTTCCCGCCCGCGCCGTCATGCGCACGACATGATCGGCGCCGCTCCCTTCGCCCACCGTCAATACCGCGTCGGCATAGGGCATCTGGTCGACCAGTCTGGCGCGCAACGGTCCGCCGGGAATTGTGTGCCCGTTGCCGATGCCACGGCGGGCGTCGACGACGATCAGCGCGTAGTCGAAATGGATGCGCGCGCTCTGGAAGCCGTCGTCCAGGATCAGGAAATCGCAGCCCTTCTCCAGAAGCAGGCGAGCGCCGGCGACACGGTTTCGGGTCACGGCGACCGGCGCGTGGCGGGCAAGCAGCAGCGGTTCGTCGCCGACATGCTTTGCGCGGTCATGCGCCGGATCGACCAGATGCGGCGTTGAATGGCTGCCACCGTGGCCGCGCGAGAGGAAGCCCGGTTTCAGCCCCATCTCCCGCGCCTCGACGGCGAGCGCGATCGCCACGGGCGTCTTGCCGGCGCCGCCGACGGTGAGATTGCCGACGCATAGAACGGGCGCGGCGATTTTCTCGCGGGGAGCGTTCAAAAGGTTGCGGCGCCCAAGCGCGGCATAGGCGGCCGAGAAGGGCGACAGAAGCACGGCGCGCCAGTCCGCCTTCTTCCACCAGAAAGGAGGGGCCTCGCTTACCACGATGGGCCTGTCGCCATGGCCGCCTACCTCCTGCGGCCGTTGCCGTCTTCCAGGCGCGCCTTGACCACAAGCGGTTGGATATAGGGGTCGAGCGCCCGCATCGTGCGCTCCAGCGCGCCCTTCATCTCGTCCACCGCCGCGAGCCCGGCGGCCATCATGTCATGCCGCGCACGATCGTTGTTCAAAAGGAAATTGACGGCGCCGGCGAGCATGTCGCGGTCGCGGACAAGCCGGGCGCCGCCACGATCGATCAGCCGCTGGTAGGTTTCGCGGAAATTCTGCACGTTGCGCCCGGCAAGGACGGCCGTTTCCAGCATCGCCGGCTCGAGCGGGTTCTGGCCGCCCTCGCCCACCAGCGAGCGGCCGACGAAGGCGATCTCGGTCAGCCTCAGATAAAGACCCATCTCACCGATCGTGTCTCCCAGGAAGATGTCGATGTCCTCACCGACAGGCTGGTTCAGGCTGCGCCGCGCCACTTTCAGTCCGTCCGCGGCGAACCGCGCCGCAAGCGTATCGGCACGTTCGGGATGGCGCGGAACGATGATGGTCAGGAGGTCAGGATGGCGGGAGCGCAGCAATTTATGCGCATCGGCGGCAACCGCTTCTTCTCCCTCATGCGTGGAAATCGCCGCCCAGACATGGCGGTTGCCGACGTGACTGCGAAAATCCGCCAGGACTTCTCCGGCGAAGGCAGGAGGCCCGGCATCCACCTTCAGATTGCCCGAAACGGTGACCGGCCTTGCACCGAGCGCATGGAAACGTTCCGCGTCGAGGTCCGATTGCGCGACCACATGCGCCAGATTCTCGAAAAGAGCCTCGGCGATGGAGGCACGCTTCGTCCAGGACCGGAAGGAGCGGTCGGAGAGGCGGCCATTCACAAGCACCTGCGGCACGCGCCGCGCCCCGAGCTCAAGGATCGTCATCGGCCAGATCTCGGATTCGGCGATGATGGCGAGGTCGGGCGCCCAATGGTTGAGGAAGCGTCGGACCGCCGGCTTCAGGTCGAGCGGGACGTACTGATGCAGCACGCGATCGCCGAGCCGCTCGGATGCAACGCCGGCCGAGGTGACCGTCCCGGTAGTAAGGACGATATTGATGCCGAGCGAAAGGATGTGTTCGATCAGAGGTATGACGGCATTGGTCTCGCCGACGCTCGCCGCATGCATCCAGATCAGCGGTCCGGCGGGTCGTGGATAGGCTGCAAAGCCGTAGCGCTCACGACGCCGGACGGGATCTTCCTTGCCCTTGGAGGCACGCCAGGCGACATAACCGCCGATCAGCGGGTAAGCCGCCGCCCCGGTCCACCGATAGGCGCCCAGAACGGCGCGTGCCCAGCCCTCGCTCATCGCCGCCCGTCGACCAATGCATAGGCCTTCGCGGTCGCCGCGTTCAGGCCTGCGGTCACGGCAAGCCGCTTTTCTTCCAGTTCCGCCTCGCCGGCGTCGCGTCCGACATAGACCGGCTCGCCGAACACAACCGCGCGCCGGCCGAAGGGAAGATTGATGGTGGTCTTGTCCCAGGTCCTGTCGAGCACCTTGCGGCGGCTCGTGGCATAGGCGACCGGCAGGATCGGACGGCCGGAAATGCGGGCGAGCGTGATGATGCCCATGCCGGCCTGACGCGGGGTGCCGTGCGGAATGTCGGCGATCATGGCGACGACATTACCCGCATCGAGGGTTTTCTTGAGAGCGATCAAAGCCCGCGCCCCGCCCTTGTCGGCCGCCGTCGAACCGGCGCGGCCGCCCGAGCCGCGAATGGTGCGGAAGCCGTTGCGCTCCAGCACCAGCGCGTTGAGTTCGGCGTCGGCGCTTCGGGAAAGCATCGCCGAGACGGAGATATGGCGCGGCCGATCGAATGCCGACAGGATATGCTGGCCGTGCCAGAGCGCGACGATCGGCGGCATGTATTGGGTCAGCTTCTCGGCGGTCTTGTCGCTGCCTTCGATGAGCGGGTTGGTCCAGTAGACGAAGCGGAAGGCCCGCGCCACGAACCACGCCACGAAGGGCATGGTAAAGCGCGAGGCGGCGAGCGGCTTGCGGATGCGCCGCCACAGCCGACGCGCAGGACCCTCCTGCCTGCGCTTTCGGGCAGGCCTGGCGGCTGTGCCGGTGATCTGTCCGTCGCGCATGATCAATCTTTACCCGGCAGGGTCGCTTCCGGGTCGAGGAGCCGGTGCAGATGGACGATGAAATAACGCATGTCGGCGTTGTCGACTGTCGATTGGGCCTTCGCCCTCCAGGCCGCATGCGCTGAGGCGTAGTCGGGATAGATACCGACGATATCGAGCGCGTCCAGGTCACGGAATTCGGTCGAACCGAGCGATTTCAGCTCGCCGCCGAAGACCAGGTGGAGAAGCTGCTTTTTTTCAGCCGGGCCGGTCATTCTTCTGTTCTTGTCGCGTTTCCGGAGAATCGGTGCTTAGCGGAAAAACCGCCGCGATGATATATTCGCATCGCTGTCAGTTTTCCATGTCGCGGATCGATCGCGCCATCTCACCGAGAAGCGATCCGCTGCCGGCGACGAGCGTGCCGTGACGTGTCTCGCGGCGCGCATAGAAGGGTGTTTCACCCTGCCGGTCAAGCACCATGCCGCCGGCCTCGGCCAGAATGAGATCCGCCGCCGCAAGGTCCCAATCGTGCGAATTGGCCTTGATGAAGGTGGCGTCGATCCGTCCCGACGCCACCATGGCGAGGCGGTAGGCGAGCGACGGGATATAGGGAACGCCGACAAAACGGCTGCGCTGCCGCTCCGGCATGGCCTCGATCAATGCTTTCGGCCCGCCGACCCGCAACTCACCCTCGGCTTCGCGCACGGCAATCGCCTTGCCGTTGCAGACTGCACCGCCGCCAGCGCGGGCCGCATAGACTTCCGCCTTCGCCGGGCAGTCGAGCACGCCGGCGACGGGACGGCCGGCCTCGACGATGGCGACGCTGACGCACCATTCGTCAGAGCCTGCGATGAAGCCTCTTGTGCCGTCGATCGGATCGACGACGAAGGTACGTGCGGCGGAAAGCCGCTCCGGGGAATCCGCCGTCTCCTCCGACAGCCAGCCATAGTCCGGGCGCGCGGCGGAAAGCCGGTCGCGCAACAGTTTGTCGACGGCGAGATCGCCTTCCGTCACCGGCGAATTGCCGGCCTTCATCCATACCTGCGGATCGCGGCGGAAATAGCGCATCGCAAGCTCGCCCGCCTCGCGTGCGGCGGCGCGGATCATTTCCAGATCGGCGTCGGGCCTCGTGCGGGTCAGGTCAGTCACCGGCAAGCGTCATGCCCTCGATCAGAAGCGTCGGCGCGGCGGTGCCGAAATTGCGATCGATATCGTCCGCCGGAACCATGCGCATGAACATGTCCTTCAGGTTGGAGGCGATCGTCACTTCCGACACAGGATAGGCAAGTTCGCCGTTCTCGATCCAGAAGCCCGATGCGCCGCGGCTGTACTCGCCCGTCAGCATGTCCACACCGTGGCCGAAGACTTCGGTGACGTAGAAACCGCTCTTCACGGAAGCGATCAACTCCTCGGGCGATCGGTCGCCCGGCTCAATGGCGAAATTGGTCGAAGACGGCGAAACGGACGTGCCCGAACGCGCGCCGCGACCGTTGGTGGCGAGACCGAGTTCATGCGCCGCCGAGGTCGACAGGAACCAGTGGCAAAGCACGCCGTCCTCGACCATCGTGAGAGCCTCACCCGCAACGCCTTCGCCGTCGAAAGGGCGCGATCCTGGTCCCCGGCGCTTCAACGGATGGTCGGTAGCGGTGATCCCGGCCGCCGCCACCTGTTGCCCCATCCGGTCCTTCAGGAAGGACGTCTTGCGGGCAACCGAAGCGCCGTTGATGGCGCCAGCCAGGTGACCGGCGATGCCGCGTGCGACACGCGGATCGTAGATCACGGTTACCGGACCGGTCTTCGCCTTGCGCGAGCCGAGCCGACGCACCGTCCGCTCGCCGGCGCGGGCGCCGATGTCGGCTGGCCGGTCAAGGTCCGCGAAATGAAGGCGAGAGGAAAAATCATAGTCGCGCTCCATCGACGTCCCCTCGCCCGCCACCACGCTGACGGAGCGCGAGAAGCGCGTCACCGCATATTGGCCGAGGAAGCCGGCAGAGGTGGCGAGAACGAGGCCGCCCAACCCGGCGCTCGCGCCAGCGCCGCCCGAATTGGTGACGCCCTCGACGGCAAGCGCGGCTTCTTCCATCGCGAGCGCGTCGTCCTTCAGCCGGTCGGTCACGATTTCCGCTGCATCGAAGAGATCGAGGTCCGTCGGCTCGCCAGCCAGAAGCGCGGGATCGGCGAGGCCCTGATAGATATCTTCGGGCGATACTTTCGCCATGGCGACGGCCCGCTCGGCGAGTATTTTCGGATCGGATGTGGCGGTCGCCGAAACGCTGGCGACACGCTTGCCGACGAAGACACGCAACGAAACGTCGTCACTTTCCGAAGCCTCCGTGCCCTCGACCTTGCCGAGCCTTACGGACACGCCGCGCGCCCGCGAGCGCACCGCGACCGCGTCGGCGGCGTCGGCTCCGGACTTCCTCGCGGCTTCGACGAGCGCTGCCACCTGATCGGCAAGCTTCGCGGCGTCGGGAGAATCGGTCATGGTTTGGTCGTCCTCGTGGGGATACTTGTCGGGAAATTTCGAGCCGGCAGCCCAGGCAGGTGGCACGAACGCCATTGCACCCCATCTATTGTGCCGGGCTTGCATGTGCAATGGGGCCGGCGTAGGCACGCGGTTTCGCTCGAAATCGTGTTCGGCCCGAAACCCGACGAAGAGGGGATACCCGTGGTTGACGCAGGCCCGCCGATCGACACCGAAACGCTGCTCCTGCTTGGGGGCGCGGTGGTCGCCGCTCCACTCTTCAAACGCATCGGGCTCGGCACCGTGCTCGGCTATCTGGCCGCCGGCGTGGTGATCGGCCCGGTCCTGCGCTTCATTGCCGGCGGCGAGGAGATATTGAGCGTAGCCGAACTCGGCATCGTTTTCCTGCTCTTCATCATCGGTCTGGAACTGAAGCCGACGCGGCTTTGGGCATTGCGTCGCGACATATTCGGGCTCGGGCTCGTGCAAGTGTTGGTGACGGGCGCGGTACTGGCGGGGCTTGGCGTGGCATTCGCCGGCCTCTCCTTCCCCGCCGCGATCATCGCCGGCTACGGCCTGTCGCTCTCCTCGACGGCCTTCGCGCTCCAGATCCTGGAAGACGAGGGCGCGACGAACCGTCGTTAC
Organism: Mesorhizobium koreense; assembly: GCF_031656215.1. NCBI lineage: Bacteria > Pseudomonadati > Pseudomonadota > Alphaproteobacteria > Hyphomicrobiales > Phyllobacteriaceae > Mesorhizobium > Mesorhizobium koreense. The sequence goes on from NZ_CP134228.1 coordinate 4,728,128, forward strand.
GGACAGACTTCGTTCGCGATGCTGCTTTTCCAGGATCTCGCGATCGTGCCGCTGTTGGCGCTGATCCCGCTGCTTTCGCCGGGCAGCGAGGGGGCGACCCGCATGACATTGCCGCAATTCGGCATTTCGATTGCCGCGGTCGCCGCGCTGGTGATCGTCGGACGTTATCTGCTTAGCCCACTCTTCCGCGTCATCGCCAATACGGGCGCAAAGGAGGTGATGATCGCGGCGGCGCTGCTCGTCGTCCTTGGCTCGGCCGACATCATGCAGTTCGCCGGGCTCTCCATGGCGATGGGTGCCTTCATCGCCGGCGTGCTGCTCGCCGAATCCTCCTATCGCCATGAACTCGAAGCCGATATCGAGCCGTTCCGCGGCATCCTGCTCGGCCTCTTTTTCATGGCGGTCGGGCTTTCGCTGAACCTGAATGTCATCTTCGACAACTGGATCGTCATCGCCATAGCGGTTCCGGTGCTGATGGCGGTCAAGGCCACTCTCATCTATGCGCTGACCCGCCTGTTCGGCAGTGAGCACGACAATGCCGTGCGCACCGCGTTCCTGCTGCCGCAGGGCGGCGAGTTCGGCTTCGTGCTCTTTTCGGCGGCGGCCTCCGCGTCGATCTTTTCGGATGCGACGGCCTCACTTCTCATCGCAGTCGTCACCGTCTCGATGGCGCTCACCCCGGTCTCGGTGCTGATCGGCAAGCGCTTCCTGCGGCCCGAGCGCAGCGAGGAGATCGACGAGGATTTTTCCGGCCTCGACGGCGGCGCCGACGTGTTGATGATCGGTTTCTCGCGTTTCGGCCAGATCGCCTCGCAGATGCTTCTTTCCGGCGGCACAAGCGTGACCATCATCGACCATTCGGCGAACCGGGTCCGCTCGGTACAGAAATTCGGCTTCCGCATCTATTTCGGCGACGGCCAGCGCAAGGACGTTCTGGAGGCGGCCGGCATAAGGCGGGCGAAAATCGTGGCCGTCTGCACCAACCACCGCGAAACAACGGACCGGATCGTCGAACTGATCCAGGCCGAGTTTCCGGACGTGCGCCTGTTCGTACGTTCCTACGACCGGGCCCATACGCTGGAGCTTCGCGCCCGCGGGGTCGAATACGAAATCAGGGAGACATTCGAGTCGGCCCTGATGTTCGGACGCAGGTCGCTTGAAGCTCTCGGCGCCGACGAGGATCAGGCCTACGAAATCTCTCTGGATGTCCGCAAACGCGATGAGGAACGGCTGGCGATCCAGGCGGTCGAGGGCATTACCGGCGGCCTCGACAAGATGCGGCGCACGCCCGTCACGCCGGAGCCGCTGGTCAAGCCGACGCGCGAATCCAAACGCCTCGACAACGCCAACGAAAACGAGCCGCAAACAGGCGACGAAGACGAGATGACAGCGGACGCAAGCTGACGGCGGTGCGGCCGCCGTCTATCCCTTCTCCGCATCGTCGAATTTCGGCCCGACGATCAGGATCGCCGGCTCGACGGAGAGGAGCTTCTTTGCCTCGGCCTTCACCTCGTCGAGCGTGACGGCGTTGATCTTGGCATCGCGCGTCTGGATATAGTCGATGCCGAGATCGTCGATCTGGAGATCGACCAGCGTCCGGGCGATGGCCGCGGAGGAATCGAGATTGCTGATGGCGAAAGCGCCGATGACGTATTTCTTCACTTCGGCGAGTTCTTCGGCGGTCGGTCCTTCCTCCACCATCTTTTTCACCACGTCACGCACGATCTTCAGCGTCTCCTGCGCCTTGTCCGAGCGCGTCGCGGTTTGGATCGTCAGACCCGTCGCATGCTCCCTATCTATGAGGCCGGAGCCCGCCCCGTAGGCGAGGCCGCGCTTTTCGCGCACCTCCTCGAACAATCTGGAGGAGAAGGTGCCGCCGCCGAGAATCTGGTTCATCAGATACGCCGCAAAGAAATCGGGCGCGTTGCGCCTGACGCCAGGATAGAAGAGATGGAGCGAGGTCTGCGGCAGGTCGTAGGTGATCTGCACCCGCTGGTCGAGCTTCGGCTTGATATCGGGAACGGGCGTCAGGTCAGCCTTCTCCGGCAAATCGCCAAAGACTTCGTCCAGCACCTTCTTCAGTGTCGCGGCGTCGATCGCCCCGACCACCGCGACCGTCAGATTGTCGCGCGCGAACTGACGGTGGTGGAAGGCCTTCAAATCATCCGAAGTGATCGTGGCGAGGGTTTCAGGCGTGCCGTCGGACCGTTTCGAATAGGGGTGATCACCGTAGAGCGCCTTCGCCATGGCGATGCCGGCCTGCGTGTTCGGATCGTTCTCGGAGCCACGTATGCCCGAGATCACCTGGGCGCGGATGCGGTCGATCGGCTTCTGGTCGAAGCGGGGCTTTTCTACAGCAAGCTTCAGAAGATGGAAGGCCGCGTCCTCTTGCGAAGCGAGCATGCGCATGGAGCCGTAAACGCGATCGCGGCTGGCTTCGAAGCGCATTTCCGCGCCGGCATCGTCCAGTTTCTCCTGGAAGGCATCGCTGTCGAGATCGCCCGCGCCTTCGTCGAAAAGGCCGGTCATCAGATTGGCGAGGCCTTCCTTTCCGTCCGGATCCTGCGACGTGCCGCCGCCGAAGGCGAAGCGGATGGTGACGATCGGCACCGAATAGTCCTCGACGAGCCAGGCATGGATGCCCTTCGGGGACGTGACGTCCTGGATCGAGACCTCGGCACTCGCCGGCAAGGCAAGAGCCGCCAGCCAGCACAAGACGAGCGCAAGCGCGAGGAGACGGGCGCTGACGGCCGCACGGATCGATGGCAGGTTCATTCCAGACGGCGTCCTCATTTCAGTTCACCTCCTGCTCGGGAGGCAGGAGATATCCGGTCACCGAACGCGACGGATCGAGATATTTTGCCGCCTCCTTGACCTGTTCGGCGGTCACGGCCTCGATGCGATCCGGCCATTTCTCGACATCCTCGACCGTGCTGCCGGTTGCCAGCGCCGCGCCATAGAGACGCGCCATCCCTGCCTGGTTGTCGCGGGCGAAGATCATGCCGCGCACGAAGCGCTTCTTGGCCTTGGCGAGTTCGTCTGCGGAAACGCCGTCCTTGACGATGCGCGCGATCTCCGCATCCGCCGCCTTCTCGACATCGGCGAGCTTGGCGCCGCCGAGCGGCGAGGCGTAAACGCCGAAGCTCGACGGGTCGATCGCGGTGCCCTGATAGTAGGCGCCGGCCGAAGCGGCGATGCCCTTGTTCACGATCAGGTCCTGGTAGAGCCGGCTGCGCACGCCGCCGCCGAGGATCTCGGCAAGGAGGTCGAGCGATTCGGCGACGCCCGGCTCTGCGCTCTCATAGGACGGCACCACCCATTTCTTGCTGAAGCTCGGCACGGTGACGCGAGGATCGTTGAGGGTGACCGTGCGCCTGGTGTTCTGTTCGGGCTCCTGCGGCCGATTGCGCGGTGGCAGGTCGGCGCCGCGCGGAACCTTGCCGTAGGTCTCCTCGGCATATTCGCGCACTGTCGCGGCATCGACATCGCCCGCCACCACGACGACCGCGTTGTTGGGCTCGTAGAAATGATCGTAGAAGGCAACCGCATCCGCCCGATTGAGCTTCTCGATCTCCTGCTTCCAGCCGATCACCGGATAGCGGTAAGGGCTGTTCTGGTAGAGCGTGGCATTGACCTCCTCGTCGAGCACTGCGCCCGGATTGTTGTCGATGCGCATGCGGCGTTCCTCGAGGATGACGTTGCGCTCGGGGCCGATGACCGCGTCCGTCAAGGTCAGGTTGCGCATGCGGTCGGCCTCGTAACGCATCATCGTCTCGAGAGCGGACGGCGCCACCTGCTGGTAAAAGGCGGTGTAGTCGTAGGAGGTGAAGGCGTTTTCCTGGCCGCCGATCTCCGCCACCTTGCGCGAGAACTCGCCGGGCGGATGGTTCTTCGTGCCCTTGAACATCAGATGCTCGAAGAAATGGGCGATGCCGGACTTGCCGGCCGCTTCGTCAGCGCTTCCGGCCTTGTACCAGATCATATGGGTGACGACCGGCGCGCGATGGTCGGGGATGACCACGACCTCCAACCCGTTCGCCAAAGTGAAATCCGAGATGCGCGCGGATTCCTCGGGCGCCTTCGCGAAGGCAGGCAGCGATGGCGCCGCGAACGCGACGGTCAGCGCCAGAAAGACAATGGCGCGGCTGAGCCGTCGCATGAGAGCCATATCGTCGGTCATCAAGCATTTCCCTGAAATTCGTGCCGGCAACCTATCGGGCGGAGGTGCGTACAGAAAGTGAATTATCCGTCATAAGGAAGATCGGGGCGCCAATCAGGCGGCTTGAAGCGCATCGCGATCTTTCAGATTCGCTCCGTGCGCTTTAGCTTTTTTACTTTTCGCATGTCTTTATCCCGAAACCGGCGCCCACTTTCGGGAGACATGCTCCAGAAATCGGATGATCGTGTCGCCATATTCGCGGCTGTCGAGAAGGGTGAAGCCCGGCCCCGCCTCGAAGGGAGCGCCGGCTGCCTCCTCGACCACGCAGAGCGCGCCCTGCTGGAGCCAGCCACCGGCGTTTGCTGCCTCAAGTGCCCCGCTGGCGAAATCCTTGCCGTAAGGAGGATCGGCGAGAAGCAGCGTGAAAGGCTGCATCGTGCCCACTTCGCCCAGCCTTGTCGCGTCCCGGCGGAATATCTTGGTACGGCCCTGAAGGCCGAACACTTCGACATTCTCGCGGATCAGGCCGCGCCCTTCGGCGGATTCCTCCACGAAGAGACAGAAGGACGCGCCGCGCGAAAGCGCCTCCAGCCCAAGCGCGCCGGTGCCGGCGAAAAGATCGAGCACGCGCGCGCCTTCTAGCCGGCCGTCAAAGCGGTGCGCGAGCACGTTGAAGACAGCCTCGCGCGTGCGGTCGGTGGTCGGCCGGATGGCGCTCGAGCGGGGTGTTGCCAGCGGCCGCCCGCGGAACTCGCCACCGACGATCCGCATCAGCTTTTCTTCGGCGGCCGGCGTGGACCGCCGCGTGGCGCTGGGCGACCACCGGAGCCACCCTTGGGACCACCGGCGAAACCACCGGGCCCGGGCTTGGCACCGCCAGGTCTGCCGCCTTCCCTGCGGGGCGCGCCCGGTCTGCTTCCCCCTGGCCTGCTCCCCTCTGGCCTGCTTCCCCCGGGCTTGCCGGCCGGCCTGCCCGCGCCGGATTTCCCTGCCGGCCTGCCGCTGACCCAGGGTTTTCCTTCTGGCCTGCCGGCGCTGGGCTTTCCTGCTGACCGATGGCGTTCCGGCTTGTCGCCGGGCCTGGTCGCCCGGCCTTCTTCTCTCGGCGGACGCGGGCGGTCACGCCGCTCATCCGGCTTCCTGTCAGGCGCCGGACGACGATTGGGCCGGTCAGTGGAGGGGCGCGAAGAGGAGGGGCGAGCAGATCGATCGCCGGAAGGACGTGACGTGGGCGCTTCCTCGGCCTTCTTCTTGCCGACGGGGCGCGCGCCCGGAGCCATCCAGACATTCGACGACCGTGCCCGGAGGGGCGTGTCCCGCTTCTTGTCTTCGGAGCGCCCTTTGTCCTGGGAGCGCCCTTTGTCGTGGCTACGTTCTTTGTCGTCGGGGCGCTTTTTGTCGAAGCGCGGCGGTCGCTCGGTTTGCAGGCGGTCCAGCGCTTCCTCGCGCTGCCGTTCGCGCGTCCGCTTACGATTGCGGATGAGGCCACCTTCCTCGACACGGGGCTGCGGGGAGCGCGACGGGCGCCTCTCAACCTCTTCTCGGCCCGCGCGCACCGGCTTGTTGGAAAAGGGCTTGACCACCGCCGCCTCGAAATCGGCGCCGGCCTCTTCGATCAGCCGCTCGCCCAACTGGTCGCGCAGCAGGCGGCCCTTCAGTTCCAGCACCTCGCCCTCGCCCAGTTCACCAAGCTGGAAGGGTCCATAGGAAACACGGATCAGACGCGTGACTTCGAGGCCGAGCGCACCCAGAATGTTCTTCACCTCGCGGTTCTTGCCTTCCCTGAGCCCGATCGTCAGCCAGGCATTGGAACCTTGCTCGCGGTCCAGCGTGGCCTCCACGGCGCCGTAGAAGACACCGCCCACCGCGATGCCGTCACGCAGCGAAGCGAGCGCCTCCGCCTCGACCTTGCCATGCACGCGAACGCGGTAGCGCCTCAGCCAGCCGGTCGTGGGAAGCTCCAGCACGCGCGCCAACCCGCCATCGTTGGTGAGAAGCAGCAGGCCTTCCGTATTGATGTCGAGCCGGCCGACCGTCATCAGCCTCGGCAGCGCACCGGGCAGGCAATCGAACACAGTCCGACGGCCCTCGGGATCGCGGTTGGTCGTCACCACGCCCGCCGGCTTGTGAAACAGGAAGAGCCGCGTGCGCTCGACGGCGGGGATCGGCGTTCCATCGACTTCGATGCGATCCTGCGGCCCGACATTGAAGGCGGGCGAGGAAAGCGCCGTCCCATTGACGCGGACACGTCCGGCCGCGATGAGCGCCTCCGCCTCGCGGCGCGAGGAGATGCCCGCGCGGGCAAGCCGCTTGGCGATGCGTTCGCCTTCGGGGGGCACCTGCCTCGATTTCTTCTCTTTGTCGTCCATGTGGCATTCGCCTTTCCGGTCGCGTAGTTATCAGGTGGGCAGAACCCTTGCGAGAGGAATTCGAGGCGGACGCGTGCGACAGACAGGCTACATGGAAATCGCGCTGGAAGAGGCCAAGGCGGCCGGGGCACGGGGCGAAGTGCCCATCGGCGCCGTCCTCGTGCAAGACGGCGGGATCGTCGCACGGGCCGGCAACCGGACAAGGGAACTCGCCGACCCCACCGCGCACGCGGAGATGCTGGCGATCCGCGAAGCCTGCGCCACGCTTGCTGTCGAGCGCCTCGCCGAGGCCGATCTCTTCGTCACTCTGGAGCCCTGCGCCATGTGCGCGGGCGCCATTTCCTTCGCGCGCATCCGGCGTCTCTATTTCGGCGCGCCGGACGAGAAGGGCGGCGCGGTCGTCAACGGGCCGAGATTCTTCGGCCAACCGACCTGTCATCACGCGCCGGAAATCTATTCCGGATTCCGCGAGCAGGAAGCCGCCGGTTTGCTGAAGGAATTCTTCCGGGAGAAGCGCCTGTGACGGGCACACCCGACAGGCTTAGCCGATTCAGAAGGGCCAGAGGTCGCTGAGCTGGAAGCTGGATTTCTTGCCTTTCAGCGCTTCCTTCTTGCGATCCCGTTGCTTCTTCCACTCGTCCTCGCCGAGTTGATCCGAAGGGGCGGTAGCGGAAGGCTGCCGGTAGGTAAGCGGCGGCTCGCTCAGGTAACGGCGTTCGGTCTCGCTGCCCTGCTTGTTGATCGCCATGCGGCGCTTGAATTCCGCGCTCTGGTCGCGATTGTAACCCGGGCCGCCACCCGTAAGATAGACGGGTTCCCCCTTTGTACGGACAACACCAACCTGCGGTGCGGAAGAAGTCGGTCCCGCGATCTGAGGTTCATAGTTTGGGTCGCCCTGGTTGGCCGTGGCTTCCATGCGCAGTCTCTGGCGCCTGGCCTCCGGCGATTCAGGCCATTGCGGGTTGGCGGAGGTGGCTACGTCGCTCTGCGGCGGCGGCAGCACCGCGACCTCGCTCTTCCCCGGCCGAACCAGTTCGGGTCGCGGACGATGATCCGCGCGCGGCTTTTCCTTCGGTCCGAGCGTGATTATCCCCGTCACGTCGTCGAGAAGCTGTTTGTCGGCAGGCGTTCCCGTGCCGTAGGTCGGCGCACCCGTGCAGCCGGCCGCGAACAGGCAAGCCGTGCCTGCAGCGGCGATCAGCAAAGGCCGAGAAGCGATCCGGCGGGACCTGACAATATGTTCCAAGCTTTTCAGCCTCTCACCCGTCGCCGAACCCGATCCGACGACGCCCGCGATTTGACCGGTGAATCCGGCGACAACATGGCGTCCCCTCAGGACGCCCCTCGGCGGCTTGTAACGCAACGGACCCATGCGGGCAACGGCCAGCGGCGGCCGCCCACAAATTCGCTCCGGTCAGGCGGCCGTTCATGACAGGGACGATGCGCAAATGTCACAACCGGCCAAGCGCCTGCAATTCCCGCAGCGCCGCCGCGTCACGCGCCGAAACATCCGGGAACGTCGCATCGGAGCCGACGTCGTCCGTATAGCGCCAGGAGCGCGCGCATCTGGTGAGACCCAGTTCCTCCGCGCGCCGAAACTCGACCGCCACTCCCGGCACGTCTTCGAGGGCGAAGGCACTTGCCGGGGCCGGCGCGCCCGTCACCTCGATGGCGCTTGTGATGCAGATCTCGGCCATGTCGGCGCCCTCGACCAGCGCGCGCAATCCGGCATCGGCGATATGCAGGACGGGGGCGGCTTCCAGCGAGGAGCCGATCGATTTGGCGGCCCGCTCGATCTCCAGCGCCCCGGTGACGACGCGGCGAACATCGCGCAGTCTACGCCACTTGGCGGCAAGGGCCTCATCCTGCCAATTCGCCGGCGTCTCGGGAAACTGCTCAAGATGGACGGAAGCCGCGTCCGGATAGCGGTCGAGCCATGCTTCCTCCATGGTGAAGGGCAGCATCGGCGCCAGCCACTTCACCAGGCAATCGAAGAGGCGGCGCACCACCTCGACGGAGGCCTTGCGCCGGACGCTCGACGGCGCGTCGCAGTAAAGCACGTCCTTGCGGATGTCGAAATAGAAGGCGGAAAGCTCGACCACCATGAAATCCAGCAGCGCGCGGGTGATACGCTTGAAGTCGAAGGCGTCGTAGCCCTTGCGCACCACCTGGTCGAGTTCGGCCAGCCGGTGCAGCATCAGCCGCTCCAGTTCCGGCATCTGGGCCAGCGGCACGCTCTCGCCCTCGTCATGGGTGAGCGTACCGAGCATCCAGCGGATCGTATTGCGGAGCTTGCGATAGGCGTCGATATTGGTCTGCAGGATATTCCTGCCGAGCCGCTGGTCCTCCCAATAATCGGTGGTCATCACCCACAAACGCAGTATATCGGCGCCGGACTGCTTCATCACATCCTGCGGCACGACCGTGTTGCCGAGCGATTTCGACATCTTGCGGCCATTCTCGTCCATGGTGAAGCCGTGCGTGATGACGGCGTCGTAAGGCGCACGGCCACGCGTTCCGCAGCTTTCCAGAAGCGAGGAGTGGAACCAGCCGCGATGCTGGTCCGAGCCTTCGAGATAGACGTCGGCGGGCCATTTCAGGTCGGGTCGGTCCTCCAGCGTGAAGGCATGGGTCGAGCCTGAATCGAACCAGACATCGAGGATGTCGCGGACGCGGTGCCAGGGCTCGTTGGCTTTGGCGCCGAGGAAACGTTCACGCGCATCATCGGCGAACCAGGCATCCGCGCCTTCCTTCTCGAAGGCTTCGAGGATACGGGCGTTGACCGCCTCGTCCTTCAGCACCTTGCCGTCCGCGTCAGCGAAGACGGCGATCGGCACACCCCAGGCGCGCTGGCGCGACAGCACCCAATCGGGCCGTTCCTCGATCATGGAGCGCAGCCGCGTCTGGCCCGCCGCGGGCACGAAGCGCGTCGCGTCGATCGCGGCAAGCGCGCGGGAGCGGAGGGTGTCATTTCCTGCGCTCACGGCAGTCCGCTGCGCGGACGCCTCCGCGGGGGCGGGCGAAACGTCGCCCGGCGACCGGTCGGTCGCTTTGCCCTTGGCCGAGAGCCCGTACCCGCCGAGTTCCTTGTCCATGTGGACGAACCATTGCGGCGTATTGCGGAAGATGACGGGCTTCTTCGAGCGCCAGGAATGTGGATAGGAGTGCTTCAGCCGGCCCCGCGCGAAAAGCATGTTACGCGCGATCAGCGCGTCGATGACGGCCTTGTTGGCGTCGCCCTTCTTGCCATTGTCGTCGATGACGCGCACAGCGCCGCCCTCGCGGTCCGGGCCGAAGCCCGGCGCGTCCTTGGTCAGGAAGCCGGCATCGTCGACAGTGAACGGGATACGGACATCGATCCCCCTCGCCTCCAGTTCGCGCGCGTGGTCCATCCAGGCGTCGAAGTCCTCGCGGCCATGACCGGGCGCCGTGTGCACGAAACCGGTGCCGGCGTCGTCGGTGACGTGGTCGCCGGGGAGCATGGGGACAGGAAATTCGTAGCCACCGGAGAGGCCATTGAGAGGGTGAAAAAGTATAAGGCTTCCAAGCTCTTCCGCCGAGATGCCGCGAAGCCGATTCATTGTCACTTTCGCCTTTGCCGCGGATTCCTCCGCCAGCTTGTCGGCGAAGATCAGCTTCTCACCTGGCTGCGGACCGAAATCGTTCTCGGCAGCGGTGATCTCGTAGAGGCCATATTCGATGCGTGGGGAGAAGTTGACGGCGCGGTTGCCCGGGATCGTCCATGGAGTCGTCGTCCAGATGACGACATTGGTCCCGGCAAGATCGGCTGAACCGGAAGCCACCGGGAACTTCACCCAGATCGTGTCGCTCTCGTAGTCCTGATATTCGACCTCCGCCTCCGCCAGCGCCGTTCGCTCGACCACGCTCCACATCACCGGCTTGGAGCCGCGGTAGAGCTGGTCGGACATGGCGAACTTCATCAGTTCGCCGGCGATGCGCGCCTCGGCGTGGAAATTCATCGTCAGGTACGGATCGTCGAAATCGCCGACGACGCCGAGGCGCTTGAACTCGCCCGTCTGCACCTCGATCCAGTGCCGGGCGAAGGCGCGGCACTCGTCGCGGAAGGCGTTGATGGCCTTGCCGTCGGAAAAGTCCGGCTTCTCCTTGCCCTTGGCGCGATACTGCTCCTCGATCTTCCATTCGATCGGCAGGCCGTGGCAGTCCCAGCCGGGCACGTAATTGGAATCGTAGCCGCGCATCTGGAAGGAGCGGGTGATCACGTCCTTCAAGACCTTGTTCAGCGCGTGCCCGATATGGATATTGCCGTTGGCGTAGGGCGGCCCGTCATGGAGCACGTATTTCGGGCGGCCGGCCGCATCCTCGCGCAGCCGCCGGTAGAGGTCCATCTTCTCCCAGCGCTCGACGAGAAGCGGTTCCTTCTCCGGCAGCCCGGCGCGCATCGGGAAATCGGTCTTCGGCAGGTAGAGCGTCTTGGAATAGTCGATCTTTTCGGACGTATCGTTCATCGTTCTGGCCATTATGCGGCGGACGGCCAAAGGCCGCGCGCCCATGTCATCTCAAAGCGGAATATGCGCGGAAAGCAAAAATCTCCCGGACCCGCCGGCGGCCTCAGGCCGCCCGGAAGGCCGGGCCGGTAATTCGTATGGAGCGGCAGCGCTCGGCGGAATTCATGGCGCGTATGTAACCGAGCACCGCCACGGAATAAAGGGGGATCAATGCAGAGAAAAATCGAAACGGTAGGTGGCCGACACACCAAGGAGGAACTGGTTGGGCGAACCGCGTTCCTTCACGATGCTGGAATCGGCCGCCGGACCGAGCAGATGCTCGTACTCGCCGAACAGGCTTGTCGTCACCTTGTCGGTCGTCTTCCATGTCAGCGCGCCGCCGAAGCCCGCCGACTTCAGGCCGCCGCCCGGTGAATAAGGACTGAGGCCCGACAACGTGGATTCGGCCGCGTTCACCCCATAATAGGTCTTGAAATAGTCCGCCGTGGCGGCGGAGAGGCGCGGTCCGCCGGATATCTGCAGCGCCGGTGTAAGGTTGGTGAAGGCATCGACCGCGAGATCGCCGACGATCGCATCGTGCGTCACGATACCCTTGCGCACCTCGCCGCGCACACGCATCCAGTCGAAAGGATAGAACTCGGCGAAAAGACCAAGCTCGCCGCCGAAATCGACATCGTGCAGGCCCCTCAGATCACGATAGTCGCTGGAATCGCGCGGGAAGATGAACTTGCCCGTCAAGCCGGCCCGGAAATCGCCAGTGTCGACAAAGCCGATCGAAATGTTGTCGTTACGCGAGGAAAAGCGCGTTGCCGTGCCCTGCCGCGAGAAGGAGACCAACGGCACGGCGCTGATATGATAGCTCGACGCGCCTTCGAACTCCGGCTCGGCATAGGTCGATACGCCGACCGTGAGCGACCAGTCGCCGGTAAACCAGCCGAAGCGGGATTTATCGGCCATGTCGGCTGCATTGGCGATTGCAGGAATACCGAACAACAGAACGGCGGCGGCGGTGAATACACGTCCCGTCTTCATTCTTGCCTTTCCATTCAGGCGACTTCGATTGCCGGTATCAACCCGTCGATATGGAAGCTTTCTCCACCCGGCAAGTAAACAATGATTTAAGCAGGGATTTAAGCCGGAGGCATGGAAGAGAATCAATCGGGAGGGAAGGCGACCGCCCGATCGAGCGGCGAAAGCGGCACGGCCTTGCCGAGTACGGCGCGCGCTTCCTCTTCGTCGCGGTGCATCTGGGCGACCAGCGGGTCGAGGCCATCGAACTTCTCCTCGCCGCGCAGGAAGGAAAAGAAGCTTACACGGCAGGTCTCGCCGTAGAGGTCGCCGGTGAAGTCGAAAAGGAAGGTTTCCAGTAGCGCCGCCCCATCTTCTTCCACGGTCGGGCGGCGGCCGAAGCTGGCGACGCCATCATGGAGCGTGCCGTCGGCACGGCGGAATTTTACCGCATAGATGCCGTGCGCCAGATCCGTGTCGGCGGGCAGCGCCATGTTGGCGGTCGGATAGCCGAGCGTGCGGCCAAGCTGCCTGCCTTTGGAGACTGTTGCCTCGACAGTGAAGCGGTAGCCGAGCAGGCCGGCCGCCTCGGCAACATCGCCGTCTGTAAGCAACGCCCGTATACGGCTCGAGGAGACGATCTCCGCACCCTCGTCACGGAAGGCGTCGACCAGCGTGACGCCGAAGCCGTGCCGCTCGCCCGCTTCCATCAGATAGGCCGGGCCGCCCTGACGGTCCTTGCCGAAATGGAAATCGACGCCGGTGACGACATGACTGACGCCGAGCCCGCCATCCAGGATGCGCGTGACGAATTCTTCCGCCGACTGCTCCGCGAAGGCACGCGTAAACGGCATCTCGACAACGGCATCGAAGCCGAGCCTGTCGAGGATAGAGGCCTTCATCGGCGCGGGCGTCAGCCTAAAAAGCGGAATGTCCGGACGGATGACGCTGCGCGGGTGTGGCTCGAAGGTCAGGGCGACAGCGGCGCGCTCCGTTGCCTTCGCTTCCGCCAGCGCGCGGCCTAGAACGGCTTGGTGACCCCTGTGCACGCCGTCGAAATTGCCGATCGCCACCACTCCTCCGCGCAGTCCGGCCGGCAGCCGCTGCGGGTCGGTGACGCGAAGGATCTTGTCGGCCTTGCTCATGCGGGCTGTCGGGTTCAGCGAAGTCTCGGGATAACGGCTACCGGATGCTGGCCGTGCTTGTCCAGAAAGGCGGTCAGCCGACCGAGGTCGGGCTCATGCGTCTCCCCATATTCGCGCGCGTGGATGCCTGCCGAAACATAGAGAACGTCCAGGCCGGCCTGCTCGGCTCCCTTCACATCGGTCATGACGCCGTCGCCGATCGCCAGGACTTCCGTGCGTTCCACGTCCCGTCCCAGGATGCGGCCCGCCGCCTTCAGCGCGGCTTCATAGATCGGGCGATGCGGCTTGCCGGCGATCAGCGTGCGCCCGCCAAGCTGCCCGTAGTCGCGAGCGAGCGCGCCGGCGCACCAGACGAGCCTGTCACCGCGTTCCACGACGATGTCGGGATTGGCGCAGATGAAGGGCAGGTCGCGTGAGCGAAGCCGTCTCAATATCTCGACATAATCGTCGGGCGTCTCCGTCTCGTCGTCGAAGAGCCCCGTGCAGACGACCGCGTCCGCCTCGAACTCGTCCGTCGGTTCCACGTCGAGCCCTTCATAGATGGTCATGTCGCGGTCAGGGCCAAGATGGAAGACGCGGCGCGGGCCGGCGGCGATGAGATCGCGGGTCACATCGCCCGAGGTGACAAGCTCGTCATAGGTTTCGGGGGGCACTCCCAGCGAGCGGAGCTGGGCCTCAACCTCCCGCCTGAGCCGCGGCGCATTGGTTATCAGCACCACCGCCAGCCCTTTCGAGCGGGCGCGGGCAAGCGCCGCGCACGCCTCGGGCGAGGAGCGGACGCCATTGTGCACGACGCCCCAGACATCGCTCAGGATGGCTTTGTATTCGCCGGCGAGCGCATCCAGCGTATCGATCATGGCAAGCGGGGTCGGCAAGGCGTCTCCAATCGGAAAGGACAGTGGATCGCGGCGCAGGGGGCCGCTTCGGAAGCACCGGAATTAGCCGAACCGTTACGCCATGTCACCCGCTTTGACGCGGAAGCCCTTCCAGTGCCGGGCCGACGGCGGCAATCCGCAAGCGCAATCGGGATAAGGGCGCATCAAGAATTTCCGAAAGCGTCCCATCCTCTACACCCTATTTATACAATAATTTTAATAAAATTCTTTGTGTTAATAGTAAACTATATCATATTAACAATGTAACAATACTCTATTTGACCTTCCTTCTTGTCATAATATTTTGCCTCCGCTGCGGGCGGAGTTTGAATTGGCGTCTACCTACCTATCAGAAAGCCGGAACGGGCTGCATGTGTCGGCGTACACGGCGAGACTGGGCATCGTCGTAATCTCCGGGCTTGCGGCTATCGCGGCCGCGCGCTTCCTCGCAACCATCCCTTTCGGGCGCGCCATATGGGATTTCGTGTTCGTGCTCGACGGCGCCTACCGCATCTCGCTCGGACAGGTCCCGCATGTCGACTTCTCCTCCCCGATCGGGCCGCTGACCCTCTATCTGGCGCTGGCGGCCGAAAGGCTGTTTCCAGCCGGCAACCCCTTCGTCGGCATGCACGCGCTGATGTGGCTCTTGCTTCTGCCGGCGCTTGCTGCGCTTGCGCCGCGCTTTCAGAGCACTCTCCGCTTCGCGGCCGGCTTCGGCCTGCTTGCGCTGATCGTGCTGCTGCCCATGACCCTCGACAGCACGCATCTGTCGGAAATCAGCTATTTCGCCAGCTACAACCGCTTCGCAACCGGCCTGCTTTTCCTCGTCGGGCTCTGGTACGTACTGCCCAAGTCGCGCCATGACTGGCTGCTTCTGGCCTATGTCCTCGCCCTCCTGTTCTTCCTGAAGATCACAGTCTGGGCGGTGGCGCTCGGCATCATCGTCGCGGCGATCGTCCTGCGGCGCAGCAGCGCGCGAACCCTCACAGGAGCCATCGCCGGTTTCCTTGCCATCCTGCTCGCCGCGCAGCCGGCCACGGGACTGGTCCCGGCCTACCTCGCCGATGTGAAGCATATGAGCGGGCTGAACGGTGGCGGCGCGGTCTACGCATTCTTCTTCGCCGGCTTCCGCAACTGGCTTGCACTGGCGCTTGCTGCCTGTCTTGCGCTGGCGGCCCTTCTGGCGGCAGCCACGGAAGCCGGGACAAGACCTGTCGCAACGATACGGACGTTGCTGGCAAAGGAGGCTTTCGCCGTCGACGCGGTGCTGCTCGTTGCGGCCGCACTATTCGCCGAGAGCCAGAATACGGGCGGCCTTGGATTGATTGCAGCCTCGGCGCTCTTCTTCCATCCCGCCGCATGGAAGGCGCGTTCCGTCCTGACGGCCTGCCTTCTCGCCGCCATCCTCTTTCCCGTGCTCGACATCGCCGTCAGGCGCCCCTTCACCGCGATCACCCGCGAAGGCGCGCCGGCCCCCAACCAGCTTCTTTCCGAACTGCTTCCAGGCACGCGCGTGCCGCTTTCCACCTTCGAGGGCGCCAGGCTCTTCTCCCGCATCGCCGCCGAGTGGCTGCCGCTTGCCCGCGAGGTCCAGAGGAACGGCTACTTCCTTACGCCCGACCCCACGACCAACGCGCCGGCCGTGCAACTCGCATGGGCGACAAGCGCCGTCGATGCCGCCCACATCTTCACCGAACGCGGCTATGGCCGCTTTGCCAAGCGCTACGTCACGCTGGCTTTCGCGGACCCGTTCGACCGGATGCTGCACCTGACGCCCGCCAAGGGCACGGCGCTAGTCATGGACGTCGGACGTACGATCCCGGTCTTCACCGACCAGCAAGCCCGTTCCTATCTCGCCTCCGCCGACGGCGTGTTCGTCGAGCGTTGCAACATGGGGGACGAGCCGAACGGGGATGCGTTTGAAACGGTACTGAAGACGGAATTCGCCCGGCTGCCCCTGAACGATTGCTGGGACTTCTTCCATCGCGGCGGAGAAAAATAGACCATGTTCAACACCGCCGCCGCCAGCCAGACGAACCGAAAACGGACGCCTCATACAGAGACCGCACCCGCGATACCGCTGGTGCTCGACCTCGACGGCACGGTGGTGCGCGGCAACCTTCTAGTGGAGACCGCGCTTGCCTTCGTCAGGAAACATCCGCTGCGGATATTCATGCTGCTTTTGTGGCTCTTCCGCGGCCGCGCCGCGCTCAAGCAGCAATTGGCCATGCGGGCCGAAGTGGACGTCGAGGCGCTGCCCCTCAATCACGACCTGATCGCCTATGCCGCCGAACAGGCCGGAAAAGGCCGGCAGATATTCATCGCGACGGCAGCCGACCGGGCCATCGCCGGCAAGGTGGCACAGCGCATTCCATTCGTCTCCGGCGTGATCGCCAGCGATGGCCGCATCAACCTCAAGGGCACTGCCAAGGCGCGGGCGCTCCGGGAACGGTTCCCCGCCGGCTTCGACTATGCCGGCGACGCGCGGGCGGACCTCTCGGTCTGGAAGGCCGCCCGTTCGGCAGTGGTCGTAGAGGCTTCCTCTGCTGTCGCCACCAAGGCCCGCAGGGTCGCCGATGTGACGCGGGTCTTTCCGCGCCAACCGCTGTGGAAGAGCCTGATCCGCAGCCTTCGCCCCCATCAGTGGGCCAAGAACGCGTTGGTCTTCGTGCCGCTCGTTCTTTCGGGAAAGCTTTCCGACCCGGCCGCACTAGCCGCGACCGGCATCGCCTTCATGGCGATGAATATTGTCGCATCCGCGACCTATCTCATCAACGATCTCGTCGATCTCGCGGACGATCGCCGGCACTGGTCGAAAAGAGAGCGGCCGCTGGCAAGCGGACGCCTGCCGCTACTGGCCGGGCTTGTGATGATACCCGTCGGGCTCGCGGCAGGTTTCGGGCTGGCTGCCTTGTCGGGCGTGGCCGTGGCCGCGGGCCTCCTTCTTTACGTCGCCTGCACGCTCGCCTACTCGCTGGGGATCAAGCGGCTGCCTATCCTCGACGGGTTCATGCTCGCATGGCTGTTCACCGTCAGGCTGGGCGTGGGTATCCTCGCCTCCGGAGCGGCCCCATCACCCTGGCTTCTGGTGTTCTCCATGTTCCTGTTCGCCTCGCTCAGCTTCGCCAAGCGCCACACAGAGGTGGCCACGGTACTCGAGCGCGGCGGCACGGACGTGCGCGGCCGAGGCTACCGCACCGTCGACCTGCCGCTCATCCTGGCAATCGGCGTCGCGACAGGCATGTGCGCCGTATTGATCCTCGTGCTGTACATCATCGACGATGCGTTCCGGCAGAGCTTCTATGGAAACGCGGCGTGGCTATGGGGCTTCCCGGCGGCGCTGTTCCTGTTCATCAGCCGGGTCTGGCTGATGTGCCAGCGCGGGCAGATGGATGACGACCCGGTTGCCTTCGCGGTAAGGGACAGACCGAGCCTCGCGCTAGCGGGCGTATTGACGCTGTGCTTCGCGGCGGCATGGATCGGATAGACATGATCCCCGTCGGCCTTTTTTCCGATCCACGGATGCGCTTCCTTCTGGGGGGAGGAAGCGCAGCGCTTCTCAACTGGCTCGTCCGCTTTCCGCTCAGCCAAGTGATGCCTTTCACCCCGGCCGTGCTCGCGGCACTTGCCATTGGCATGGCTTACGGTTTCGTCATCTACCGCTTCTGGGTCTTCGGGTCGAAAGGAACACGACCGCTTCTTCTCGAGATCCGCGACTTCCTGTTCGTCAATGCCGGCGGCGCGGTGGTTACCGTCGTCGTCGCGATCGGCGCGAAAGAGGCCATATCCTTCCTGCCCCTGCCGGCAACCGCCCTCGAAGGAGCGGCGCATGCCCTCGGTATCGCCGCCGGGGCGCTGGTCAATTATCTCGGCCACAAGCATGTAACGTTCCGCGCCTGAGCGTTCCTGCAGGCGCCATCCATCGACCGAATACCGATCTCCCTGCCGGCCATTTCCGAGATGGTGAACGGGCGGTGAACCATCATTATTTTTTTGTTAGTACCTCCTACACGGGAAATTAGATTATTTTTGACATCCTCGCCCGGCGATATTCCACGCAATGGGGTGAACGGGCGATGTTGCGCAGG
Source organism: Mesorhizobium koreense (assembly GCF_031656215.1). Lineage (NCBI taxonomy): Bacteria > Pseudomonadati > Pseudomonadota > Alphaproteobacteria > Hyphomicrobiales > Phyllobacteriaceae > Mesorhizobium > Mesorhizobium koreense. The sequence continues at coordinate 4,746,259 of NZ_CP134228.1, forward strand.
TTTCTGGCCGATCAGCGCGGCAATTACGCATTGATCACGGTGATCACGATGATTCCCCTGATGGGCGCCGTCGCGGTCGGTGTCGACTACACTGAAATGAACCGGCAATACCAATACACACAGCACGCGCTCGACGCGGCCGGCGTGGCGACGGCCTATCGCTATCTGCAAGGCGCGGACAACACGGTGCTGACCAGCTACGCCAATTCCTTCTTCGACGCCAATCTCGGGCCCGTCAAGCCGGCGAATACGACGCTGACGGTCACATTGCCCGCCTCCGATAGCGGCGGCGGAACGCTCGGCATGACCGCCACGCTGCGCTATCGTCCCTATTTCTATCCGGTTTTCCTCGCCCTGCTCGGCAAGGATTCGTCTTCCTTGGATTCGAAGCTGAACTTCAACGTCAGCACCGAGGTGCGCCTCAAGGACACGCTGGAGGTCGCGCTCGTGCTCGATAATTCCGGCTCGATGTCGAATCGAGGCTCCGGATCGGGCCAGAAGCGCATCGATCTCTTGAAGTCGGCCTCCAAGGAACTCGTCACCACGCTGGTGAACAGCGCCGCGCAGGTGAAACAGGTGGACAAGCCCGTCCAGTTCGGCCTCGTGCCGTTCGCTGCTTCGGTGAATGTGGGGCCGCAAAACGCCAGTGCGGGCTGGATGGACACGGACGGCATCTCGCCGATCCATCACGAGAATTTCGACTGGAGCTCATTCACCAATCCCAATCGACAAGTGAAGCAGATCAACGGCATCTACTACAAAGTCGGCAAGGACTGGGGCTTGCAGGAGAACCAGAAAGTCACGCGTTTCACTCTCTACAATGAGATGAAGTACTATACCAATAGCGGCCAGACGAAGAAGGCCAACTATACGAGTTGGCAAGGTTGCGTGGAGCAGCGTCCGAGCCCGTTTGACGTGACGGATGCAGCTCCCGACAAGTCGAATCCGGCGACGCTTTTCGTGCCGATGTTCGCGCCCGACGAGACGAGCGGAGCCCAGAACAACTGGTATCTTTTCCGAAAGAATTACACGGACTACTACTGGAACGACGTTTCCACTTCCAATAGCGCCAAGACGCGGCAGTCCTATATGCCGAAATACTTTGACATTCCAACTACCGGCTATGTCGCTCCCTACGGTACATCGCCCGCGGGCATGAATGCCGGCCCCAACGCAAGCTGCACCACCCAGCCGATCACGCCATTGACAGACGTGACGACCGATGCGGGGATGAAGACGATCACCGACGCCATCGACGCCATGCAGCCGAGCGGCGGCACCAGCGTACCGTCCGGACTGGCGTGGGGCTGGCGTGTGGTCTCGAGCGGCGCCCCCTTCACCGAAGGCCGCCCCGAGTCGGAACGCGGCAACGACAAGGTCGTCATCGTGCTCACCGACGGCGCCAATACTTATTACACGCCCCAGTCGCTCGGCTACAGCGATCCCGCCGACAATGAATCGATCTATTCCGACTATGGCTATACCGGCAAGAACTACAATGGCGGCTCCACGACGCGGCTCTATATGGGCACCGACGACAATGTGGAGAAAGACACGTTTTCCAACGACAACTACACCGAGGCGCTGAACGAGAAAATGAGCACGCTGTGCGAAAACGCCAAAGCCTCGAAAATAATACTCATGACCGTGTCGCTCGACCTCAATCAGAACGATAAGACCGAGAAGACGCAAATGGACGCGCTCAAGGCCTGCTCTTCCGAATCGCGCTTCCGCATCGACCCGGCGACAGGCAAGCCCGCGAAGCTTTACTGGAACGCCACGGGAGCAAGCCTGTCGGACGACTTCAAGGCCATCGCCAACGAACTCTCCAATCTGCGCATCATCGGCTGACCACGGTCCCATTACAGAAACGGAACGCATGCGGCCCGTCTTTCTTAGACGCGGCTGCGCAATCCATTGGTTAACAGCCGGCCAATCGACGAACGCTCATTCGAAGGGATTTGCAAACGCCCGGTTAGAGCATTCGTGTCACAAGAAGGCGGGCGCAATACGCCGCCTTGAGCGAGGGGCTTCATGATCCGCCGGTTCCGGAGGGATCTCCGCGGGAATTTTGCGATGATCACGGCGGTCGCCATGCTGCCGATCATGGGCGGCGTGGCGATTGCCGTCGACTATGCCGAGATGACCCGCGAGAGACAGCTTGTCGAGCACGCGCTGGACGCCGCGGCGATCGCCACGGCCCGGCATGTCGTCGACGGCGCCACCGACACCCAACTCATCGCCTACGCGACCGATTTCTTTCACGCCAATCTCGGCGGCGTCGACCCCGCGGACACGACTCTTACAGTGACGCTGCCGACCACGGCCAATGGCGGCGGCACGCTCAAGCTCGACGCCGTGCTCGACTACAAGCCTTACTTCCTGCCGGTCTTCAAGCAGATGCTGAACGGCGCAACCAGCAACGACATCCACCTGGCTACCAGGACGGAGGTCAGGCTGAAGAACACGCTGGAAGTCGCGCTTGTGCTCGACAATTCCGGCTCGATGAGCGATCCCGGCACGGGCTCCGGCGAAGACCGCATCGACCTTTTGAAGGATGCCGCCAAGCAACTCGTCGATACGCTGGCCGCGCAGGCGCTTCTCATCAAACAGGTGGACAAGCCGGTCCAGTTCGCGGTCGTGCCGTTTGCCGCATCGGTCAATGTCGGCCCGCAATATGCAAGCGCCGAATGGATGGACACCGAGGGGATTTCGCCCATCCATCACGAGAATTTCAACTGGGCTTCCATGTCCACCGGTAATCGCCGGGCGGAAAAGGTCGACGGCAAATGGGTCAAGGCCGGATCGGACTGGGGCGACGAGGAGGGCGACCTGCTCACCCGCTTCTCGCTCTACCAGGACATGAAATATGTAAGTTCGCGCGAGTGGGTCTCCACCGGGCAAGAATATGTCTGCACCAAAACCAACAAATACAGCGGCATCTGCACCGACGGCCACTGGCAGGATACGGGCTATTACGACAACACGATCGGCCAGTATTCGAGTTGGCAGGGCTGTGTGGAGGAGCGACCCTACCCTTACGGCGACAGTGACGCGCCGCCCGACCCGACGGACCCCGCGACGCTGTTTGTACCGATGTTCGCGCCGGACGAACCGGGCGACCGTTGGGCGACCGACACCAAGCCGAACCCCTCCGGCTACGGCGCTGCCAACAATTACTGGAACGACAACGCGGACGCGACGACCGGTCTCGCGCGCGAGCAGGGCATGGCGAAATACTATGCCGTCCGGCCCTATGGCGTCGGTTCGTCCAAGGGAACGGGGCCCAACTACTCCTGCACGACAGGCCCGATCACACCGCTTACCGATGTCACGGTGGCGGACGGGCTGACGACCGTGAAGAACGCCATCGATGCCATGCAGCCGAACGGCGGCACCAGCGTGCCTTCAGGCCTCGCATGGGGCTGGCGCGCGATCTCAAGTGGCGCCCCGTTCACAGAGGGACGCCCGGACGGCCAAAAGGGCAACGACAAGGTCGTCATCGTGCTGACCGACGGGGCGAACACCTATTATACGCCGGGATCGCTCGGTTACAGCGATCCGGCCGACAACAAGTCCATCTATTCCGCCTACGGCTACGTCAACCCGGGCTACAACGGGACGTCGACGCCGCGGCTGTTCCTCGGCACGGACAGCAATGTCGGCCAGTTCGACTATTCCAACGGCAACTACACCGTGGCGATGAACGAGCACATGGCGGCGCTGTGCGCGAACGCCAAAAAGGCCGGCATGATGGTGATGACGGTGGCGCTCGACCTCGACGAAACGAAGACCGCGGATCAGACGCAGATCGCGGCCCTGCGCTCCTGCTCATCGGATTCACGCTTCCGCACCGACCCAAGCGATCCGAGCAAGCCGGCCAAACTGTTCTGGAACGCCACCGGCGCGACGCTGTCGGAAGACTTCAAGGAAATCGCCAACGAACTGTCGAATCTCAGGATCGTGGGCTGACGAACGGTCCCCTCCCGACTTTCGCGCCTGATGCGAACAGCATGATTCCGCTGGCGAACGCCTTGACTCCACGAGCGAGCGAAACTATCTCACCGCCACGTTAGCACTCGTGCAATATGAGTGCTAGCAGCCGTTCCGGGTATCCGGACGGAAGAGTTGTCAACATCCCATTCCGAGGGTTCAATAACATGGCAAAGACGAAATTCCGCCCGCTTCATGACCGCGTGGTCGTACGCCGGGTCGAATCTGAGGAGAAGTCGGCCGGCGGGATCATCATCCCGGATACCGCCAAGGAGAAGCCGCAGGAAGGCGAAATCATCGCCGTCGGTTCGGGCGCACGCGACGAGGCGGGCAAGCTTGTTCCACTCGACGTGAAGGCCGGGGACCGTATCCTGTTCGGCAAGTGGTCGGGTACGGAAGTCAAGCTCAATGGCGAGGATTTCCTGATCATGAAGGAATCCGACATCATGGGCGTGATCGGCTGAGACGCCTCACCCACCCCGCATCTTCAACCTGACATTTCGGGCGCAATGCCCAGGAGCTGAAAAATATGGCTGCCAAGGAAGTAAAATTCTCTCGTGACGCACGCGAGCGCATGCTGCGCGGTGTCAACATCCTCGCCGACGCGGTGAAGGTCACGCTGGGGCCGAAGGGCCGCAACGTCGTGCTCGACAAGTCGTTCGGCGCGCCGCGCATCACCAAGGACGGCGTCACCGTCGCCAAGGAGATCGAGCTTGAGGACAAGTTCGAGAACATGGGCGCTCAGATGGTGCGCGAAGTCGCCGCCAAGACCAATGACATGGCCGGTGACGGCACCACCACCGCGACCGTCCTCGCTCAGTCGATCGTCCAGGAAGGCCATAAGGCCGTTGCCGCGGGCATGAACCCGATGGACCTGAAGCGCGGCATCGACCTTGCCGTTGCCGATGTGGTGGCCAGCCTCGTGAAGGGCGCCAAGAAGATCAAGACGTCCGAGGAAGTCGCGCAGGTCGGCACCATCTCGGCGAACGGCGACGAGTCGGTCGGCAAGATGATTGCCCAGGCCATGCAGAAGGTCGGCAATGAGGGCGTCATCACGGTCGAGGAAGCCAAGACCGCCGATACCGAGCTCGAGGTCGTCGAAGGCATGCAGTTCGATCGCGGCTACCTCTCGCCCTATTTCATCACCAACCCGGACAAGATGGTCGCCGAACTCGAGGACGCCTACATCCTGCTCCACGAGAAGAAGCTCTCCAACCTGCAGGCCATGCTGCCGGTGCTCGAGGCGGTCGTGCAGTCGTCCAAGCCGCTTGTCATCATCGCCGAGGATGTCGAGGGCGAGGCTCTTGCCACGCTCGTCGTCAACAAGCTGCGCGGCGGCCTCAAGGTTGCGGCCGTCAAGGCGCCGGGCTTCGGTGATCGCCGCAAGGCCATGCTGGAAGACATCGCCATCCTGACTGGCGGTCAGGTGATTTCCGAGGATCTCGGCATCAAGCTCGAGAATGTCGGCCTCAACATGCTGGGCCGCGCCAAGCGCGTCCGCATCGAGAAGGAGAACACCACCATCGTCGACGGCGCGGGCAAGAAGGCCGAGATCCAGGGCCGCGTCGGCCAGATCAAGGCGCAGATCGAGGAGACCACCTCGGACTACGACCGCGAGAAGCTGCAGGAGCGTCTGGCCAAGCTGGCGGGCGGCGTCGCGGTGATCCGCGTCGGCGGCTCGACCGAGATCGAGGTCAAGGAGAAGAAGGACCGCGTCGACGACGCTCTCAACGCGACCCGCGCGGCCGTCGAAGAAGGCATCGTGGCTGGCGGCGGCGTCGCTCTCCTGCGCGCCACGCAGGCGATCAAGTCGGTCGGCGCCAATGCCGACCAGACGGCAGGCATCAACATCGTGCGCCGCGCTCTGCAGGCTCCCGCCCGCCAGATCGCGACCAACGCCGGTGCTGAAGCTTCGATCGTGGCCGGCAAGATCCTGGAAAACAAAGGTAACACCTTCGGCTACAACGCCCAGTCCGGCGAATATGGCGACATGATCACGATGGGGATCGTCGATCCGGTCAAGGTCGTGCGCCACGCGCTGCAGGATGCGGCGTCGGTCGCCGGTCTGCTGGTCACGACCGAGGCCATGATCGCCGAGGCACCGAAGAAGGACTCGCCGGCTCCGGCGATGCCCGGCGGCGGCATGGGCGGCATGGGCGGCATGGACTTCTAAGAAAGTCCATAAGCACGCCCATCAACTGACAATGCTCAAGCCCGCAAGCGGGCTTGAGTGGCGGGATGGACTTCTAAGTCCACTCTCCCAGCATCTATCGGGAAAGGGCGGTCGCAAGGCCGCCCTTTTTCATTGCCGGTAGGCAAAGACCGTGCTCGGCTTCAGCGCTGCCCCACCATCGCCGAAATCCGGTACCGCATATTCCGCGATCGGCTCCAGCCGGGCACGCGGCAGGAAAGCCCTTCCCGGATCACCGATCAGCACCTCGGCCCCCGCGGCGAGACAATTGTCGAGAAAGCACGTGACGCGCCTCGCAAGACCGGCGGCGTAGAACAGATCGCCGACCGCGACCAGGTCGAGGGCAGATGGCGCATCGGTCCGGGTCAGATCACGGCCGACGATCTCCACCGTCACGCCATTGGCACCTGCATTCAGGCCGATCGCTGCAATGCCGTTGCCGTCGATCTCGGCCGCCGTCACTGAAACCGCTCCAGCCTTCAAGGCCGCGATGCCGACGATGCCGCCGCCCGCGCCGAGATCCAGAACCTTTCGGCCGCGGACGCTCTCCGGCCGGTCGAGGAAATGACGGGCAAGCGCAGCACCGCCAGCCCAGACATAGGCCCAGTAAGGCGGCCGCCCCTCCCCGCCTTTTCCCGTCAGGCGCCAAAGGTTGCTGGCTGGATGCGCCATATAGAGGCTGATCTCGGGGATCGACGGCACGGGCTGAAGCCGCATGTTCATCTTGATGAAGCTGGCGGGGTCGACGCCGGCATCAGCCGGTCCGCGAGCGGTGCCGTTCAATGCAGAAACCATCCTCAAAGCAACGCACTATCAAACCACCTTTTGAGGAACCGGTCACGCTATAGCGCGTTCTCCCGTCGTCATGGCCGCGACACTAACTCCAACCATGCAAGGAAGCACGCAGATGGTGAACAAGGATCAGGTGAAGGGTGCGACGAAACAGGTATCCGGTGCCGTTAAGGAAGCGGCCGGCAAGGTGACGGGCTCGAAGAAGACCGAGGTCAAAGGCAAGGTCGAGAAGGCTGCCGGGAAGATGCAGAAGGCCTATGGCGACGCCAAGGAAAACGTGAAGGACGCGGCACGCCGTTAAGCCGATGCTGATCGAAGAGAGGAAGGCGGCGACCGAGCCGCCTTTTTCATATTCGCCCAAGCGGAAGTTCCGCAAGAGATTCCGTTGCCTGCGGCAACCGGTTGTTACTACAGAGAAAACTCGTCCATCATGGCAGGCGCGTGGCCAGGACCTTGTCGATGCGGCGACCGTCGAGATCAACCACCTCAAACCGCCAGGCGCCAATGTCGATGCGGTCGCCGGTTTCGGGAATGCGCTGAAATTCGTTGATGAGGAAGCCTGCTACGGTATCGTAGTTCCGCTTGGCCGGCAGGCTGAGATAGAGAAGTTCCGCCATCTCGTCGACCGGCATCCAGCCGGCGAGGAGCCACGATCCGTCCTCGCGCCGGACGGCTTCCGGTTCGTCTTTCTCGGTATCCGACCGGAAGGCGCCGGCGATTGCGTCGAGGATGTCGGCCGGCGTCAGAAGCCCCTCGAAATGACCGTACTCATCGAGCACAAGCGCCACCGGCACTTCGGCGTCGCGCAGGAGGCGCACGGCATCCAGCCCCTCCAGCGTGTCCGGCACGACGGGCGCAGTCCGAACATGGCGCTTCAGGTCGAATTTGCGTTTCGAAGTGAGCGGCTTGATCAGGTCGCGGACGATCACCACGCCGATCACGTCGTCGGGCGTACCTTCGTAAACCGGCAGGTGCGAGTGCCGGGAATCGAGCAGCGCCTTGCGCAGTTCGACGTCATCCAGTCTCGCGTCGAGAAGTTCGACATCCGTGCGCGGCGTCATGATCGCACGCACCGTGCGGTCGGAAAGCCGCATGACGCCTGAGATCATGAATTGCTCGGCGCTTTCGATGACGCCGGCGCTCTCGGCCTCGGCGACCACCGTCTTGAGTTCCTCCTCGGTGACGGCGCTTTGCGGCTCGCTGGAGACACCGAAAACCGTCAGCAAGAGGCGCGTCGACATATCCAGCAGCCAGACAATGGGCGCGGCCGCGCGCGACAGGAACAGCATCGTCGGCGCCATCATGCAAGCGATCCGCTCCGGATTCTTCAACGCCAGATGCTTGGGCACGAGTTCGCCGATGATGACCGACAGGAAGGTGATGAGGCCGATGACAATCAGATAGCCGGCGAGTTCCGCCGCCCGCTCGGAAAGCCCCTGCAAAATGAGGAAGCCGCTCAGCCTTTCGCCAAGCGCGGCGCCGGAAAACGCACCAGCCAGAATGCCCACCAGCGTGATGCCGATCTGGACGGTCGAGAGGAAACGGCCCGGATTGTCGCTCAACCTCATCGCGGCAGCGGCGCCGCGCACGCCGCGCGCGGCCATCGGACCTAGCCGCGCCTTGCGCGCGGAAACGATCGCAAGCTCCGAGAGGGCGAAGACACCGTTTAAAAGGATGAGGACCGCGGCGACAAAAAGCTCGAACATGGGCGGCGGATCGGTAGCGGGAAGCGGCAGTGAGGTCAATGGCGGGTACGGAAACGGCTC